>JAJDAK010000085.1 GCA_029261895.1 Deltaproteobacteria bacterium | reverse complement strand
AGAGATCGTTGTACCTGCCACATGTATCCGCGCGCTTCCCGCGAGCATTTCCTTCGAACACGGTGCCATCCTGGCGGATGCGGTGGCTACTGCATATCACGCGGTGGCTACACGTGCAGGGGTTACGCCGGGCGAGCGCTTGGCCGTGATTGGTTGTGGTGGGGTCGGCTACCACGCCATTCTGCTCGCACGCTTGCTCGGTGCGAAGACCATTGTTGCTGTCGATGCCAGCGAGGGCGCTTTGCGACGGGCGACTGAAGCGGGTGCAGACGCCGTCGTCGATGCGCGTGCCGATGAAGCACGTAAGCTGATCCGCCGCGCTGCCGGAGGCGAGGGTCCGGATCTCGTGATTGAGTACGCGGGCCGGAAGGCCTCGGTCGAGCTGGCGCTGGCGTCGGTCGCTCGTGGTGGCCGTGTCGTTGTGGGTGGAGTGGGGATGGAGTCTCCACAGTTTCCACCACTGATGTCCTTCGTCGGAAGGGAGCTCACCGTTTCGGGTTCAATGGGCTACACGCGTGACGAACTGGACCGCGTGGTTGAACTTGCGGCTTCCGGCCGTCTGGATCTCTCTCACTCGATTACCGCACGCTATCCCCTTGCGCGAGCGGCTGAAGCACTCGATGACCTTGCGGCAAGGCGAGGCGACCCGATTCGGCTGGCACTCATACTGGGAGAAGAGTTATGAGCGAAGTGTTACCAGATCGAACAGCCGCGCATCGAGAGATGAAGCGTCAGGAGATGATGGCCAAGGTCCCGGTACGTTACTCTGGGCGTGCCCACTGGGCTTTTATCAACCTGACGACCGTTCTGGGGATTGGACTCTGCCTTGTCATGGTCGAGCGCCCCGTCTGGTGGGAGTGGCTCTTCGTTCCGGGTTTTTTCGTTTTCGCGAACGCGTTCGAGTGGTGGATCCACAGAGGGCCGATGCACCATCCGACGCGTGGCCTGAAAATTCTCTACGAACGCCATACGCTCCAACACCATGTTTTCTACCCGGCCGACGACATGGCCTTCCGTGACCCGCGCGAACTCTTCTACGTGCTTTTTCCGCCGTTTGCTCTTCCGGTTCTGTTGCTCGTAAACCTGCCGATTCCACTCTTGTTAGGCACCTTCGTTTCCGCGAACCTCGCGTGGCTTTTTTTCTTGAGTGTCCTGGCTTACTACTTCGTCTACGAATGGTTCCACTATGTGCATCACCTGCGGCGAGACTCTTGGTTGGGCCGGCGAGCACTGGTCGGATGGCTTCGTACGCATCACACGCGTCACCATGTACTGGCGAGCATGGAGAAGGGCAACTTCAACGTCTCCTTCCCGCTCTTTGACTGGTTGCTAGGTACGATGCTGCCCGAGGGAGAGGGGGAGAGCGCATGGCAGACCGATTAACTCTCTTAGAGCGGGGCGGAGGTGTGGCGGTACTCACGCTGAACCGACCTGAAAAGCGAAACGCGCTCTCGCGCGCGCTTCGCGCTGAGCTTGTAGAACGACTCGAGGACCTCGAGAAGGATGAGATGGTGCGAGTCGTCGTGCTCACTGGTGCGCCGCCCGCTTTCTGCGCAGGTTTCGATCGAAAAGAATTTTCTGGCGAGGGAGGCATGAACGAAGTCTTCGCAGATGCGACCGAATATCACCGACGCGTGTACACGTTCGTAAAGCCACTGATCGCCGCGGTCAACGGACCGGCTCTCGGAGGCGGCTGCGACTTAGCAGCGATGTGCGACTTCCGCCTCGCGTCTCGCAGCGCGGTGTTCGGACAACCGCAGGTTCATTTCGGTGCGCCTGCGGCCTACGACCTGATGCGGAGTGTCATCGGAACTGGCGCGGCGCGCGAGATCTGTCTCAGCGGACGTCGAGTTGAAGTGCCGGAGGCGCTCACGATCGGCCTGGTCAACCGTGTATTTGAACCGGAGAAGCTCATGGACAACGCTCGGACGATTGCGGGAGAGATCGCAGCGCTTCCGAAAGGTATGGTAGAAACTGCAAAGCGATCCTTCCTAGTGCAACAGCCACGGCTGTTCGAGTCCTGACGATGGACGCTCGCAGTCTATCGGGCAAGGTCGTTGTCGTAACCGGCGCGAGCAGTGGCATCGGCCGCGCAATCGCTCTTGCCTGTGCTCACCGTGGTGGTGATTTAGCGATTTGCGATGTCAACGAGATTCAACTCGCCCAGACCGAGAAGGAGCTCCGAGCCCTCGGACACGGTGTATTGGCTGCACGTGTCGACGTCGGTCAGCGGGAGGAAATGCGCGAGTTTGCCGAGCTTGTAGACAGAGAGTATGGAGGCACGGATCTCCTGATCAACAACGCTGGCGTGGGCCTGGGAGGATTTTTTCTCGAGACTACGCTCGATGACTGGGAGTGGATCGTGCGCAGCAACTTCTTTGGCGCGGTTCACGGCTGCCACTTCTTCATCCCGGCGATGGTGAAACGCGGACGTGGCGGGCATGTGGTTAACGTGTGCTCCGCGGCCAGCTACGCACCGCTTCCAGCGCAATCCGCCTATGCGGCCACCAAGTTCGGAGTACTGGGTCTCTCGGAGGGATTGCGAATGGAGCTGGCGGCTGTTGGCATCGGGGTCACGGCGATCTGTCCCGGCTTCATCAACACACCGATCGTCGAGGCCTCACGGCTGCGAGGCATTGCCGCGGAACCGCAGAATCGGGAGAGAGCGATCGCATTCTACCGGCGCAGAAACTACACGCCCGAGCGTGTGGCCCAGAACATATTGAAGGCCGTTCAACGCAACCGCGCCGTCGCACCGATCTCACCGGAGGCATGGCTTATGTACTGGGGAATGCGTTTCGTTCCAGGGCTGTATCGCTGGATCAATCAGCGACTCGCGGCCCGCGCGTGAGCTCGGCGGATGATCTAAACTCTTCCACATGTCACATGAATCCCATCTCCAAGAGATAAATGACGTCGGCTACACGATTATCGAGAGCGCGATCGACACGGACGCGGTCGAGGCTCTGCTCGCTGATCTGGATCGGCTCGAGCGCGAGCTCGGCATCGAGCCAGCGGGGAACCTCTTCGAGGGCAAGCGCACCTGGCGAACCTACAACCTGCTCGCGCACGGCGCGTTGTGGGAGGCGATCCCGGTGCATCCGATTGTGCTGCCGATTGTCGAAAGCGTGCTCGATCCGGGCTGTCTCATCTCTTCGCTCTCGTCGATCGCGATTGGGCCTGCTGAGACCCCGCAGCCCATCCACGCGGACGATCAGCTTCTACCGATCGCGAAGCCACACGTCGCTACTGTGTGCAACACGATGTGGGCGCTTACCGACTTCACCGAGGCTAACGGAGCAACGCGTATCATCCCGGGCTCGCATAAAGCCGATCACTCACCTGAATTCGGCAAGCACTACGATTCAATCCCGGCTGAAATGACACGCGGTAGCGTGCTGATCTGGCACGGCAGTCTGTGGCACGGCGGCGGCGCGAACACGACGCACGAACGCCGTGTCGGCATCGCGATGAACTACTGCGCGGGTTGGGTTCGACAGCAGGAGAATCAACAGCTCGGAATCGATCTCGAGCGCGTTCGAGGATTCGAGCCGCGACTGCAGAGGCTTTGCGGCTTCGGCATCTACAATGGGTTGATTGGTCACATCGACAAACGATCGCCTGCCGAGGTGTTATTCGGAGGCGATCAGGACGCGATCGTATGGGAACGCATCGTCGACTAGTCTGTGCGGTTTCCCGCTAGCGTCGGCCGCGGACGCGAAACATAAACTTCTTTCCGGGATTCGGAAGCGGTGTAGAGAACACCGATATCGGCTGGTTTGGAACGGCGAGTTCGAGGTCAAAGCGGTTTAAGAGGGTCGCCAGCGTGACCATGATCTGGACTTCGGCGAGCCCGGACCCCAGGCAGGTGTGTGCTCCCAAGGAGAAGGGGACAAACGCCATCTTCTGTTGCGCCTCGAAGCGCGGCGCTTTGTGCCGCGCGAGTTCAAAGCGGAAGGGGTCGGGGAAGTATTCCTCGAGGAAATGCGTCGCACACTGGGCCATCATGACTTCGGTACCCACATCGAGACGATGGCCCGCAAAGGCAAAGGGCTCGGTGACTACTCGCGGCACGTACGGAACCGGGGGCCAGAGGCGGAGTGTTTCCAGTACGCAGGCACGAAGATCTTCAAGACTCCCGAGCTCGTCAAAGAGCCGATCTCCGAGGTTTAACGCGCGGTCGGCGTCGGCGCGGACCGCTTCATGGACTTTGCGATCATGAATGGTGCTGTGCATGAGAAACGCGAGCGTCGACGCGACCGTGTCCATGCCTGCGAAATAGTTTCCGACGACGCTGCCGATCTTGCTCTGTTGGGATAGTGCTGTGCCGTCGGCGCGGATCATTTTCATCAGATCGTCGACGAGATCCGGAGGATCGTTCGGGCCGGATGCGTCGCGCTCGGCGAGAATTTCCTCTCCTAGGGCGAGGCATCGTGCCTTGGCGTGCCGGTACTTGGGACGGCGCAACATGAAGCGTGGCCAAATGCGAAGTACCTCGACGTTCATCAACGTGTTGAAGTAGATGAGCAGGTTATCGAACATCTCAGCGGCGCGACGTCCAATGAGAAACTCTGAGAGTTGCTCGGTGACGAGCCTTTGCATGAAGGGAAAGGCGGGGATGAGTTGACCGGGGCGCCAATCGCGCGTCAGCTCATCGACGATATCGATGAAGCGCGAAACGTAGGGCTTGGCGGCAGCCATCGAAAAGCCACGGCGCATCTGTTTGCGCAAATGCATGTGGGAAGGACCGTCGAGTGCGACGAGGAGATAGTCGGATCCCATTTCCCGCGCGACGCCCCCGAAAAGCAGATGGCTGGACAGATATTCATCCCCCTGTTTCATCAGGAGCCGATTGGCATCGGCCCCCGCGAGGACGGTGAAGCCGCGGTGTGCTGCCTTAATATCGAAGATAGGTCCGTGCTCGTGATACAGCTTCACCAAATGCCGAAGTCCGTCGCCGCGCATTGCGAGCGCATGCCCCAGCAACGGAAGACCTCGTATCTCCTTCGGGCGAGGGAGGCGCTCGAAATCAGTTTGCACGTTGGCGCTTGTCGTTTTTGGTAAAGACGGTTTCGGATCGCTCGATATCGGCTCGTTTGCCCGCATCGCGGTAGGCACGAAAGGGCGGTTCCACGTATCCACGCAGCGCCTCCGACGCAAGGCCGGCTGCAAGAATGAAGAAAGGGACTTTCCGCAGCGCTTTGCCGATCGGGTGCACGCGTCCTCCGCTTCGAACCAAATTGAGTTGCTCATTGTTCAACCACATGAACGCAAACTCCGGTATCACGGTGAAGAGCGGGTTATTGCGAAGTGTGCCCCAAAAGTTTAGCTGCCGCGTTGAGATGCCCACGTTAAAACCGTCGAGATTCTCGATGGCGTGCCACACCCACGGAGGATTCATCAGCATGTCGCCGGGGTTGAGCATGACCTGCTGTCTGGGCAGGGTCTCGATGTCGAACGGAGGCGTCGCCAGGCAGGCCGGCTTGGCGTAGTCCATACTGGGATGAAGAAAAAGAGAGTACTTGGGATCCACAAACGTCCATCGCTTGCGCCCGGCAACCTGCACAAACACATTGAGGTGTGCGGCGCAATGCAGACCCAAGCCAGTAGTCTTCAATTCACTCTCACGACCGATCCCCATGAACATTTGGACCAAGAACGGGTCGAGCGGCACATCCGGCCCCTCCCACCATTCATCCATCACGCCCGGAATATCAAGGTCATCGAGCAGCTCTGGGTTGTCATGGAGTAGGATGTCGTGAACGAAAAGGTAGAGTGGTTCTCCCGCGATGGATCGCTCCAGGAACTCGCGCATCGACATGGTGGATCGATCGGTGAAGGGCTCAGCACCCACCTTGAGATCCTCCGCATTCTCAGCAGCTTTGTAGGTCGCCCTGGGGTTGCCTTTCGTCATGATCGAATATTCCTGGTCCCCGTAGTTCTCGATGAAGAAATTCGGAGACTTCCACTTTTCGATTGCAGGGACATCAGCGAACAAGTCACGCACGACGACCGGTCTTTGAAAGTTCAGACTTAGCTCTTGGAGCGCTTGGAACGAGTAGTTCTTTGCAGCGATTTCGGGTAGAGGCTCGGGAACGGGAGGCGGAAGAGAGGATTTCACGGATTCCAAGCGTTCGAACCAATGCCATTTGAGCCGATCGAGCGTGCCGCCTTTTTTTCCGTGCCCGTAAAAATCGGCGAAGACAGCCATCCAAGTTGGGACTGTGATCAGATAGTCAGATAGACGCATACGTTTTCCATTTCAAGCAAGTCATTGTTGGGTTATTCCGTCGGCTCCTGGCCCTGCTATTCGAGCTCATAGCGTTCGTACACGGCCCGAAGTCGCGACCGGAGCGCATCTGCATCGAGCCCAAATTCTTCAAGGCCGTAGGAATGCTCACTTTCGTGCCCGGGTGCGTACTGGCGCGCATCCGCCAGAGTTTCTGCGAGCGACGGGGATACATCCCAAGCGAAATGGTCATAGACGCGACGAATTTCTTTTTCAGGATCTGTGGTCAGATCCTGAAAGCGGATGGAGGACCATGTTGCGGGATCCCATGAACTCAAAACTTCTTCCGCGTAAAGATAGTCTCTGATGCAACCCTCGGCGATCGCGGCCTCCGCTTCACGGCGCAGCGGTTCAGCAACGTGTAGACCGGTCCAGACTTTGCGCAGGGCCTTGAGTAGGCTTGGCAGTGATTCACGAGGATCGCGTACCAAATAGATGAAGCGCGCGCGTGGGAACTCCGCCTTCAGCGAGCGAAGCTTACTCACGAAGGATGGGTTCTTGCTGCAGAGCTGACGCCCCGATCCGGCCTCGAACGAACGTCTTCGCACCACATCGCGATACCAGGCCATCATCTTCATCCGCTCATTTTCTGGGCGACCGTCAAAAAACGTCAGTTCCTCGAGCGGGTCCGCATACGGAAAGAGAATGAAGAGTACCGGAGTGGCAAAACAGTTGACAAAGAGCAGCTCGTCTTCTTCGGGTTGGGTGAATCCGATCGGATGCATCGACTGAACGCTGCCGAAGGCGCGCGCATCGAGCCAGTCTACAAGGCGTTCGAGTCGATCTTGCAGCAACGTGTGATCGAGTTGGCCCGCCATGTGAATCAATCGTCGTTGACAGAGGGAGGGCATCAAGATCTCCCAAGTGTCAAAGTGAAAGAAGCGCTCTTCGTCCGCGCATAGCAAGCGGTGGGCAAGGGTCGTTCCACTGCGCGCATTGCCAACGATGAAAACCGGATCTTTGGCTTCGTGGCTCTCGAATGCAGGAAATATCCAAGGGTCCGCAGCGAGAGCGGCCTTGTTGATTGCGCTCCACAACGAAAAGGTGCAAAGGTTTGCAAAGCTGAGCGGTGCGCCGATGGGGCCCGCTCGCCCGCTCATCACGCGACCGAGCACCCGTCGCCAGGTTTCCCAGTCAAACACGATCAAGCCCTAACATGCCGCGGCGTTGGAAGCACGCGTAAGCATCGACAATGGTTTCATCTAACGGGCGCGGATAGAAACCGAGCTCGCGTGCAGCCTTCGCATGACTCACATATCGGTTGCCCTGCAGGAGCGCGTGCAGGCCTTCCGCTGTAAACTGTGGTTCCACGCCGAAAAGCCGACCCATCAGGGGAAGTGCGCGGACGTATAAGCGGATGACCCAGGTTGGGATGATGCGAATCTTTTCACCAGCACCGGAGGTGGCTTGTACGATTTGAGCCATCTCAATCATGCTGTAGAAACGACCCGATAGCAGGTAGCGTTCGCCGCTGCGACCCCGCTCCATGGCGCTGACGATGGCTTCCGCAACATCTCGAACATCGACCCAGTCAAAGCCAGCGTCGGATAACGCCGGAAAGGGCTTTCCGTGGTACGCGATCAGCTTTTTTCCCATGATCGATGGTCCGAAGTCATTTGGGCCGAGGATGCCGCTTGGATTCAGGATGACCGCATCGAGTCCCGACTCGATACCGCAAAACACTTCCTCTTCGGCGGCGCGCTTCGTACGATCGTAGGCGGGCGCATTGTCTCCGATGTACGCACGCGACTCATCGAGAGGGGAGTCCGACGGTTGCTGCTTAAACACATGAATCGAACTCATGTGAATCAAGCGTTTTACCCCATGTTTCTGACACGCCTGAACGACGTTTCGCGTACCTTCGACGTTGACCCGTTGCATGTATCCGTCCGGGTCGCCGACCGTTGAAATCACCGCCGCGAGGTGCACGACGATGTCGGCAGATGCGAAGGGGCCGTCTAGGGTGCTTGGATCGGTGACATCTGCCCGGGCTTGCTCAAGGGACAGGTCTTCGAGGGCAGGACTGGACTCATCGAAGACAAGTGCACAGATCGAGTGGTCGGTCTCGAGTAGGCGACGGCAGAGGGTATTGCCCAAATGTCCCTCGGCCCCTGTGATAACGATGCGCGCCACCTCTACAGTGACCTTTCCTGAGGAGCCTGAACGCGTCCTTCGATGATGTCGACACTCATCTCCCAAACGCGCGCCGCAAGTTCTGGATCGACACCCACAGGGGCTGCCTTGATCCTGCGCAGGTTTTTGAAGTGTGCGCCAGACACGCCTGCAAGGCCCTTATCTGTTAGGACGTGCACGGTTGTTTCGGCGCCATGTTCGGGCGGGCGGCCGAATCGATTGATCACGGACCAGCCCCAGCGTTGGTAGCCGGTCGTATGTGTGCCGATGTTGGTTCGGACCAGACCTGGATCCACGCAGTGGGCCGACACCGTTGTTGTGCTAAGACGGCGCGACAACTCATAGGTGAATAGAACAAGCGCGAGCTTGGCTTGTGCGTAGGCTCGAAAGAGCCGGAAATTATTCGCACGATTCAGGTCGCTGAATCGAATTTCGCCGATCTTATAAATCGATGAGATGACGTTGGCGATTCGAGCATCATCGGACTTCTCGAGCGTTTCAAGCAGGGCGTGAGTCAGGGCAAAGGGTCCTAAGTAGTTGGTGGCCCAACTCATCTCCCAACCATCCACTGAGAATTCGCGTTTATCAAAGACCGCTCCGGCGTTGTTTACGAGCGCGTCAATTCGGGGATGCCGTTCGCGGATCTCTGAAGCGGCGCGCGCAACATCGCGCAACGAAGAGAGGTCACAGAGGACAAGGTCGTTATCGGACGAGATGGCTTGGCGGGCGGCTTCGCCGCGCGCTGCGTCTCGGCAAACCATGATCACATGGAAACCCTTCCGCGTCAGCGCCTCTGTGGTCGCTCGACCGATGCCTGAATTGGCACCGGTTACAATGGCGATGGGTTGCTTCATGCGGCGGCTCCAAAGCCGTGACACTCGCGATACCAGGCGAAGCGCTCGGCTTCGCGTTTCGCGTCCAGGCCAAACGCTTCGAGTGTGTAGTCATGGGTCCCGTGCGCATCGCGCGGATGGTCTCGAAGGAAAGTGCGCATACGGGTTTCTGTAGCCGCATCGAGCAAGTTGCCCCGGCGCTGGTAGATCTCCTGAGCGACTTGAACAGGATCGCGGCAGATGGCATCGAAGTTCACATCGATAAACCGATCCGCCAGTTCCGGATGCGCCGCGCGAAACTCTTCCGAGCGGCGCAGGGCGGTTTCCCAGAAGGCTGCGGTTTCTTCGCCGATTTGAAGCGGGTCGATGGCCTCGCTATTGAGCTTGCGCAGATGCGTCGTCAGGCTGGCGAGCGAGGCAACGACCTCGAGTGGATCCCGATGCGTTACGACCACGGTCGCGTCAGGATAGGTTTCGAAAAGCGCGTCGAGTGCAAGTAGATGGCCGGGAGTCTTTAGCACCCAGCCTCGTCCGGGTGCATTGAACTGGAGCTGTCGCAAGACTCGCGCGTGATAGCGGTACGCATCGCGTTGATCCTGGTCGAAGAGCCACTTCTGATACGAAGGCACGTAGAAGCCGATCGCGTAGGTGATAGTGGTGAACGCGTGGGCTTTCGGCACGACGCATTCGTTGGGAAGCTCTGCGCCCATTTCATGAATCGCACGAAACGCAGGCAACATCCGATAGAAAATATCGACCTTGCGTCGCGTCGCGATGATTCGAGGATCATCCGAAGCCGCCTCGGCTTCCGGGGGAGGAGAAAGATGTTCGAGTTTCCATTGCATGAGGGAAAGCGTATCGGGGTCTTGTGCGAGTAGGTAGTGGAGGATCGAGGTGCCGGTACGGGGCATTCCCGCAATGAAGAGCGGTTCCCTGATCGGAGCATTGGTAAGTTCGGGGAACCGTTTTTCGTCTTCGCGCAGCTGCAGACGATTCGAAAGGTGTATGAGGATCCGTGAACGCGTGAGCATTCGCCCGAAAAGATTTAGATTGGCCTCGTCATTCAAGGAATTGAGCAGATGTTGCAAAGGTTCTCGCCAAGTCGACCCACCGAAGTCTTCGAGTCCCGTCTTCCGGCGGGCCGCAGCAATCAACGCGTCGGCATCCAGCTCAAGCGTGTGGATACCCAAACGATCAAGCACCACTCCGAGTCCATTAACCATACGGATCGGGACCGGTAAGATCGGAACAGCTGGAATAGATTGTGGCGAACTATACAAACGCGGACTCCAACAGCCGATTGTATGCGGTGCCGAGCACGAACGCGATCCGAGTCGATTCGAGTTTTGAAATCTCGGTAAATATCAGTGAATTTAGTTTGCAGCTATCTGCATAACAAATGGCAAACACTAGGCAAATTGGCTCAAGATGGCTTTACCGATGCGCTGCTTTTAGATGTCTCGAATTTTGTAACACGATTATAATAGATTGAAAATGATACCTCTCGATGAGCGCTGGCTGATACTTTGGTCCTGAACTGTTGGAGAATTGAACTATGCTTCTACGCGCTGCTCTGAGCCTCTTTCTGCTCACATCTGTAGGTTGTGTTGTTGAGACTTTCGACCTGGCTGGCGATCCCAACGAAGACCCCATTGCGTTCTCGTATGACGGAACCAATTTCTTGGGCCTTGGCTACCTCCATCTGCCCGAAGACAGGGATGTTTGGGTACTTGATCTGTTGCAAGCCCGCGGCGGCGGTGCTCATACGCTTGCCGTTTCCGCGCCCCCGTTTTCGGAGGGCTCTGTTGAACTTTGCTTTCAGGGTTGGGGACCGGAACAGAACCCGGTTGAGGGTTGCAGCTCGGGCCCGATTATATGCCAGCCCGATGGAACGCAGTGCAGAGCTGCCGTGCAGGTGTTGGCGGATCCGAAGGTCGGTGTGAACTCTTTAGTCCTACTGTTCGACATGATGGCCGCACCGAAAACCGCCTACGGCTTCTTGGTATCAAGCACATACGAGTAGACGACCGCATCCTTGATGACGAGACGTCTGCGCCCAGCAAGCGCATGCAGAAACCGTAGAGGTCTATGCACGGCTTGCCGAGCTACAGCAAAGCTATCCTTAAATTGGATCTATGATTTGGAAGCCGTAAAACGGCGCACTTCCTTTAATCTGACCCCACAATACGAGATCGCTTGGAAATACAAATCCTAGCGTATGTATGCAGCCTTTTTCATTGCTTGCCGGGCAACTCAGATCATCCGCGCTAAAAACGGTGGTCTGTGCTGCGCGAAGCTCGATATCAATATTTCCACCTGGATTAACAAGAACTGTGAACGAAACCGGCTGATCTTCGTTGGACGGTGGGTAAATAATCCAGTGATCTTCATCGTCCGCACCGATTAACGTACCGTAGCCGCCCGCGATGTTCTTCGTGCCCGCTGGATTCAAAGTGAATTCCAGCTCATTGTTGACAAGGGCATCTACAAACGAGTTATTCGGTTCTTCCTCTTTTTGACAACCGGACAGACCTAGCGTTCCAAGCACAAGTACGGTTATCCACATCATACGTAACGACATATGCGTTTCCTCCAATTCAAAACACTCAATACGAGTTCTTTGTTTGTAGGAATAAAGACAAGCACCAATCAACACGTTGAACAAGCACGTAAACTGGTCATATCGCGGTGCGCAGACTTTTCAATCAACAGCACAATTGTATACGTTTTGTTGTTGGCCCGTACGTCGGTAAATCGTTATTTGGCATTCATATTTAGCATGTTAATAGATACCTCTCCGACGTATGATTTTCTTGCTGCAGGCTGATTGAAGTTATCGTCATCAGCTTTGAAAAATGTTGTATTGCTATAAACGTAGTAGTCGTCATTTTTAATTTTATCGCTAAATATCTCTCGCTGTTGAGCAACTCGCCCAGGTCAAGTCTATTTGGAATCAAGCGGATGCAGGTGTGCTGCCGCCACTGTGACAACCCCGTCAGCGCCAGCGACGTTCGCTATACGAGAGGGTAGAGCGAAAGGTCGGTGTTTCATCTGGCAGCCCAAGAGGAGTGGGGGAGTGATAGG
>JAJDAK010000084.1 GCA_029261895.1 Deltaproteobacteria bacterium | reverse complement strand
CTTCTTGATCGCTGCAACCAGTGCGCCGGCTACGTCATCAGTTTTACGTGTAACCGCGGGTCCGAGCAAAATCGTCTTCGCAGCGCCTTTCATTAGCAACTTCGTACCCGCTTTACCCGCGGGACCCCCGATCGTCCCGGCTGCAGCAAGAACACCCGTGCCCACGAAGGCGGATAGGTTCTCTGCGCTCGGATTCTCAAGGGTGGCTTCGCCGCTCTGCATGAACGACTCGAAACCATCCGCAGCTTCGGTTGCAACGTGCGCGGTCAACGCCGGGTTGCTTGCGGCAGCCGCGATCCCCATGAGAATCCTGGCGACGAGCGAAGCGAATTCGCCGCCTGGGTCTACGAAGACGGTGGGGCGGTTAAACGTATACGCATGTGTGTTCAGTATCGCGGGGTTATCGCTCAGCGCCGTGAGCGCTTTCGTATGGTCACCGTTGATCCAAATGGGATCGGACGACATGAAGCGTCCCACGAAAGAATCATAGGAGCGCGCGCCGAGGTAATGAAGGCCGCTTTCCGGATCGAATTCTTGGCCCGTGAACCGGTGACGCACATCGTCAGCTGACGCTGCGATCGACTGTCCCTCGCCATTAATCACTTTGCGGAGATCGCCGTATGGCGCGTACACCATCCGCTGCACGACATTGCCCGATCGATCGGTCACGACCACGTTCGAACCCAACGCATCCGGGTGGTAGAAGCGATACTCCGCGCCAAGCGTCGATAGGGCGAAAAAGATCAGTAACGAAATCCGGAACCTACGCATGTCAGCTTTTCCTACTCAGCCACCACCACGACTTTATCAGTGCATGGGCACATTGACGAACGAGGTCCGGCCATCTGCCTGGGTTTACCTGTAGCGATTCGTGTTTGCAGCGATTTTTGCCCATCCACCCATATAGTGTGCGGATCCCGTCTGGGGGTGGCGTTTCCAGGCTGCAAAACCCCCCGGTCTTGCTAAAGTCCGGGCCACGCACCCGTGGCTCAATTGGATAGAGCACCTGACTTCGGATCAGGGGGTTCGGGGTTCGAGTCCCTGCGGGTGCGCCATTTAGCGCCGAATGCGCGTATGATGCGGCCCCTAAACCCCTAGAGGACCAGGAGGTTCCCCGATGGCCCGAGAGGCAGTGATCGTAGACAGTGTTCGAACCGGACTCGCGAAGTCATTCCGCGGCTCCTTCAACATAACCCGCCCTGACGACATGTTGGCGCATACTTACGCCGCTCTCTTCGAGCGAAACCCCAACGTCGATAAGGCCGAGGTCGAAGATGTGATCGCGGGCTGTGGCTTCCCGGAAGGCTCCCAGGGCATGAACGTGGCCCGCGTGGCGGCGCTGGTTTCCGGCCTACCACAGACGGTGGCCGCGACCACGGTGAACCGTTTTTGTTCCTCCGGCTCCCAGGCCGTGATGATGGCTGCCCATCACATCATCAACGAGGGTGCGGATGTTGCGATTGGTAGCGGCGTCGAGACGATCTCGCTGATGGCCGATGGCACGCAGAACATGACCCGCATTCTCAACCCCAAGGCTGCCGAGATGTACAACGGCATCTACATGGGTATGGGGCAGACGGCAGAGATCGTGGCGCAGCGCTACGGCGTCTCGCGCGAAGATCAGGACGCCTACGCGTTGAAGAGCCAGCAGCGTACCGCGGCGGCTCAGGAGAACGGCACCTTCAACGACGAAATTTCGCCGATGAAGACGCGTCGCAATGTGATCAAGAAGGGCGAAGAGCCGTACGAAGAGGATTGCGTCGTCGATCGCGACGAATGCAACCGTCCGGGCACCACACTCGAAGGCCTTGCCGGATTGGCACCCGCCTTTGATAAGGAAAAGGGAACCGTCACCGCGGGTAACGCGTCGCAGTTTTCCGACGGTGCTTCGGCCACGTTGGTGATGTCTGCGGATCGTGCGAAGCAACTCGGTCTGCAGCCGCTTGGCTACTACCGAGGTACCGCGGTTGCGGGTTGTGGTCCCGAAGAGATGGGCATCGGTCCCGTCTTCGCGGTGCCGAAGCTGCTCAAGCGACACGGACTGACGATCGACGATATCGATATCGTCGAACTCAACGAGGCCTTTGCATCGCAGTTGCTGTATTGCCAGCGAACACTCGGGATTGCCGACGAGAAATTGAATCCCAACGGCGGTTCGATTTCGATCGGTCATCCGTACGGCATGACGGGCTCGCGCATGACCGGCGCTCTGCTCCGCGAGTTGAAGCGCCAGGGCAAGCGCTACGGCATCGTGACCATGTGCATCGGTGGTGGTCAGGGCCTCGCTTCACTCTTTGAGGCGGCATAGGTGAATTTCAGGCGGCTCGGGCGCACGGGATTGCGTGTGCCCGAGCTCTGCCTGGGAACCATGACGTTCGGCCTCCAAACGGATGAGTCGACGTCATTTCAGATTCTCGATCGCGCGTTCGACGCAGGACTGAGTTTCCTCGATACGGCCGACGTGTATCCGATCGGTGGAGACCTCTCGACGGTGGGGCGTACCGAGGAAATCATCGGCCGCTGGATGTTGGAGCGGGGCAATCGTCATCAAATTATCTTGGCGACGAAATGCCGCGGTCGCATGGGCGATGGGCCGAACGACGAAGGTCTGTCGCGCCAACATATCCTTGATGCGGTAGATCAGAGCCTGCGTCGGCTGCAGACAGATGTCATCGATCTCTACCAAACCCATTTCTTCGATCCCAAGACGCCGATCGATGAAACTCTTCGCGCGCTTGAGGATCTCGTGCGCGCGGGGAAGGTGCGCTACATCGGTTGTTCCAACTATCCAACCTGGCGCCTTGCCGAGAGCCTGGCCTCGAGCGCTACACAGGGCATCGGTCGCTACGAATCGGTGCAACCGCGTTACAACCTGCTGTATCGCGAAATCGAAACCGAGCTCCTGCCGTATTGCCGAGCGCAGGACATCGGAGTCCTGGTCTACAACCCACTCGCCGGTGGCATGCTCTCAGGCAAGTATCGCAAGGGTGAAGCACCTCACGAAGGCACGCGTTTTACGCTGGGTACCGCGGCGAAGATGTACCAGCGACGCTACTGGGATGATATCCAACTCGAAGCCGTGTCCGAGCTACAGAAAGAATCCGAGAGTCGCGGTCTTGAATTGGTGAGCGTTGCGATCGCTTGGGCGCTGCAACGTTCCGAGATTAGCTCGGTGATTCTTGGGGCGAGTCGCCCCGAGCAACTCGACGCTGCGCTGAAGGCCCCTAGTATCGACTTGGACCCCGCGCTAAACGAAGTTTGCGATGCGATCTGGTGGCGCCTGCCACGGCAGCCAGTGGCCGAGGGATATCGGTAAACTCCTCGCATGGCGGCACCCACGCGTTGGCTATTTTGGATTGACCGTGGTGGCACTTTCACCGATTGCCTCGGTCGTGACCCTGAGACGGGTCAGGTTCATGTCGCGAAAGTTCTGTCTTCGGACCGCGCGCCACTGATCGCAATCCGTCAGATCTTAGGTCTTGAAGAAGACGATCCGATTCCCGCCTGCGATCTGCGCATGGGTACGACGGTGGCGACCAACGCGTTGCTCGAGCGTAAGGGTGAACGTTGTGCGTTGATCACAACACGAGGCTTCGGCGACATCCTCGAGATCGGCACACAGGCACGGCCGAATCTTTTTGATCTGGAGATCAAGAAGCCAACATTGCTTTACGATTCTGTTGTCGAAATCGACGCGCGGGTCGCGGCCGATGGCACGTTGATCGAGAGCCCGAAGCGCTCTCAGGTCGATGCGGCCTTTCGCCTTTTGCTGGAATCGGGGATTCGAAGCATTGCAATCGTGATCTTGCACGCGTACCGCGCGCCTGAATTGGAGCAGCAGCTCGGTGCCTGGGCCCGGTCGGCAGGCTTCACGCATGTTGCACTCTCGCACGAAATCGCAGCTGAAATCGGTATGGTGGGTCGCGGCGATACGACCGTCGTGGATGCGTATCTCACGCCGCTCATTCATGGCTACGTGTCGACGCTGTTGGCTGAATTGCCGGGAAGCGCGCTGAAAATCATGCAGTCCAGCGGGGGACTGACGGATGCAAAACGTTTCCGCGGTCCGAACGCCATTCTTTCGGGTCCCGCGGGAGGGGTTGTGGCCTACGCGCACGTCGCTGCTGAGCAGGGCTACGAACGTGCGATCGGTTTCGACATGGGTGGCACTTCAACGGATGTGTCTCGATTCGATGGTGAATTCGAACGCACCTACGAAACGGAAACTGCCGGCGTGAGAATTCGCGCGCCCATGATGGCGATTCACACCGTCGCGGCGGGAGGTGGGTCGCTGTGTCGCTTTGACGGTTATCGCTTTACCGTCGGTCCCGAGAGTGCTGGCGCGATACCGGGGCCGCTCTGTTATGGCGACGACGCCGCGACGGAACTAACGGTTACCGATATCAATCTCGCCCTCGGTCGCCTGGCGCCCGATCGTTTTCCATTCGAACTCGATCCACTCCGCGTGCATGACGCACTCAACACGTTCTCCGAAGATTTGCATCGGCAGGGGATCGAGAAAACTCCTGACGAGATCGCCGTGGGATTCTTTCAGCTCGCGAATGAGAATATGGCCGAGGCGATCCGCCAGGTGAGTGTTGCGCGAGGCTACGATGTTCGTGACTACGCGCTTGCGGTATTCGGCGGTGCGGGCGGGCAACATGCCTGTGTGCTGGCACGACGCTTGGGGATCAAGACTCTGATCCTTCATCCCTACGCGGGAATTCTCTCTGCATTTGGCATGGGTTTGGCGGATGTCTCTTGGAACGGAGAACGCGATTTGGGTCGTCAACCACTAGCGGAGCTGGTTGAGGCGGATTTAGGAGCTGTGTTTGCTGCGCTTGACGTGCAAGGCCGAGAAACATTGCGCTTGGAGGGTTTCGGCGATTCCGAAATTCAAAGTATTCGTCGACTTGACCTGCGCTACCAGGGCACCGAAACCTCACTGACTTTGCGTGAACACGATGGTGTCGTTCGGCGCACAGCATTCGAAGAACTACATCGGCGTCAATTCGGTTACATACGTCCGGGTCATGCGATTGAGATCGCCGTCGCGCGGGTGGAAGTGATAGGACGCAGTGAGCACCCTAGTCTGCCATCGGTCGAATCGACTGCGCCGGACATGGAGCCGATTCGCCTTTCACGTGTGTGGACGGGAACGGAGTTTCGCCACGATGTGCCCGTCTATCGACGAGAATCCTTGCGATCCGGTCGGATGCTTGAAGGTCCGTTGTTGCTATTGGAAGCCACCGGAACGACTGTGGTAGATACAGGTTTTGAGCTCGAAGTTGCTGCGAATGGCACGCTGCTACTGCGTGATCGCACGGGGCCTGAGAAGCATGCGACAGTAGATGCGGTCGTCGACCCAGTACAACTCGAAATTTTCAACAATCTCTTCATGTCGATCGCCGAACAGATGGGGACGGTCCTCCGACGCACCGCACTTTCAACGAATATACGGGAGCGTCTGGATTTCTCCTGTGCGGTATTCGATGTCGAGGGAGGCTTGGTGGCGAACGCACCGCATATCCCGGTTCATTTGGGTGCGATGGGGGAATCGGTTCGGGCGGTTTACACGGCCCATCCCGAAATGCACCCTGGAGACGTCTTTGTCACGAACGACCCTGCGGCGGGCGGGTCGCACTTACCCGATATAACTGTTGTGACACCGGTGCATGACACATCGGGGACCTTGCGCTTCTTTACCGCGAGCCGCGGCCATCACGCCGATGTGGGGGGTACGACACCAGGCTCTATGCCGCCGTTCTCTACGTCGCTGGAAGAGGAGGGCGTGGTGCTTTGTGCGCTTCGGATCGTGCGTGGCGGTGTTCTGGACGAAGCGGGAATTCGCGCGGCACTTCTCGGTGCGCGCTATCCCGCACGGAAGCCCGACGAAAATATCGCGGATCTGGAGGCGCAGATTGCAGCCAACCTAAAGGGTGCTGAACTCTTGCTAGAAATGGTCGATCGTTATGGGAACCAAACGGTCGCCGCCTATATGACGCATGTTCAAGATAATGCAGCCGCAAAGGTGGAAGACGAGATCGAAAAACTCGATGACGGTGAGTATCGTTTTTCGGATCAGATGGACGACGGCACGCCAATCGCCGTCAGTATCCGAGTGGATGGCCGTGGCATGGAGATCGACTTTGCAGGTTCGGGGTCCGAGGTCGAAGGGAACCTGAACGCCCCCCGCGCGGTCACGATTGCTGCGGCGATTTATGTACTCCGTGCCCTCGTCGGTGAAACCATCCCGTTAAATCGCGGCTGCCTGCGGCCAGTCACGATCAAGATTCCCGCGCGGAGTGTGCTATCGCCATCCCCGGATCGCGCGGTTGCGGGCGGGAATGTGGAAACCTCTCAGCGTGTTGTTGATGTCCTCTTGGGTGCGTTAAAGCGTCAAGCGGCTTCGCAGGGTACGATGAACAATCTCACTTTCGGTAACACCCAATTCGGTTATTACGAAACCATTGCGGGCGGCGCGGGTGCTGGACCGGGGTTCTGCGGCGCATCCGCGGTCCACACACATATGACAAACACGCGCATCACTGACCCTGAGGTGCTCGAATCGCGATTTCCCGTGCGCGTAGAGGAGTTTTCGATTCGACGCGGCTCGGGCGGTAGCGGGCAATGGCCGGGGGGTGATGGTGTCGTGCGTGAGCTGCGTTTTCTAGACACGGCTCAGGTATCGATCATTTCCGAGCGACGCGATACGCAACCGTTTGGACTCGCTGGCGGAGAACCCGGCGCCGAAGGTCGGTGTTTTCATAACGATGTTCGGATCGCGGGCAAGTCGTCGTTCGAGGTAGAAGAGGGCGATACGGTTCGGATCGAGACACCCGGGGGCGGCGGCTTCGGCCCCAAGGAAACGTCATGACTTGGAGAGGCTTCATCCTGCAGTCGACGGTGCGGCTTCGTGAAGGACAACCTGTCGTTATGCTCTTTGGTACGCGTGAGGATGGTTGCCCGTTTATCATCGAGGACGATCGTTTCCGCCCCTACTTTTTTATTCGGCCCGAAGACCGGAATCGAATGGAGAAGGAAGACGTGATTGAGGTGACGACCACTGAGCTTCGTGCGCTCAATGGTAGGCCGGTATTGAAAGTCGTGGCGCCGAACCCTCGTGCGGTCGTGAGTCTTCGCGAGAAGGTCCCGGTCGCGTTCGAAGCAGATGTCCGCGTTGCTTATCGATACTTGATCGATCGTGGAATTCGCGCAGCGATTGAGGTCGATGCTGAGCCGACGCGCTCCGACTCGAAACTCGCTTGGTATCGAAACCCTGAGCTCAAACCCGCTGAATTTCGGCCGTTGCTGCGCCTGCTATCGCTCGATATCGAAACTTCGGGTAATGCGCGCGAGATATATTCCATCAGTCTGGTGAGCGACGACGTCGATGAAGTCCACATCGTTTCCTCAGCTGAGGTTCCTGGGGCCGTGGCACATGCGGATGAAAAAACATTGCTTCGGAGTTTCTTTGAGCGACTTCGGGAGATTGATCCCGACGTGCTCCTTGGCTGGAACGTCGTCGACTTCGATCTTCGCGTGATTGATCAGCGGGCGAAGGCGCTTCGCGTTCCGACTCAATTCGGCCGTGTTCCAGGCGATATCTATATTCAACGCGATCCCGGATACACGCGCAACGTACGCTGTGATATTCCGGGCCGGCAGGTTCTGGATGGAATCCCTCTGGTTCGCGATGCGTTTATTCCGGTCCAGGACTATCGCTTGGAAACGGTTGCACAGACGCTTCTTGGCCGCGGCAAGCAAATCGATACCAACGTGGACCCGGTCGCTGAGATCACCCGCCTTTACCGAGAAGATCCCGCAGCGCTGGCGGCGTACAATCGCGAAGACTCACGCTTGGTACTCGATATCCTAAAACAGGAAGGACTGATCGAGCTCACGATAGAACGAAGTCTGCTATCCGGCATGCCGTTGGATCGCGTCGGCAGTAGCATTGCATCGTTTGATCGACTTTACCTGCCCGAACTTCGCAAACGCGGATACGTTGCACCGTCGGTGGGATCCAATTCCATTGGACGTGGCGTTTCGGGTGGTGCGGTTTTGGACTCGGCCCCCGGATTTTACAAAAACGTCGTGGTCTTTGATTTCAAGAGTCTGTATCCGAGTTTGATTCGCACGTTTAACTTGGACCCGCTTGCGCATGCACTCGCAGCTGAGGATGTGATCGAAGCCCCCAACAACGCGCGTTTTGATCGAGAACCCGCGATTCTGGCAGGCATTCTGGATCGCTTCTTTGAACGCAGAGCGTCGGCGAAGGCTCGCGGAGATCGACATGGCGATCTCGCGATCAAAATCATGATGAACGCACTCTTCGGTGTTCTCGGCGCCTCGTCCTGCCGCTTCTTCGATCCGAGCATTGCGAATGCGATTACCCGATTTGGTCAGCAGATGCTTCAGTGGACTCAAGAACGATTTGAGGCTGCTGGATACCGTGTGCTTTACGGAGATACGGATTCGCTTTTCGTATCGGTGGAGCCGGAACGAAGTGCTAACGAAGCGCGTGAAACAGCCCTCGTACTACGCGAACATGTCCAGCATGAATTGGACGTTCGGATTCAGCAGCAGTATGGCGTCGAGTCCCGTCTTCAACTGGAACTTGAACGGATCTATGAGCGATTTTTTCAGCCCAGCGTCAGAGGCGGCACGCAAGGCAGCAAGAAGCGTTACGCCGGCTGGGTCGAGGGAGAGTTGCGCATCGTCGGTCTAGAAGCGGTGAGACGGGACTGGCCGCGAATCACCGGCGAATTACAGCGGGGCATGCTGACTCGCGTCTTTCAGGATCAACCGCTTGCACCCTTCGTGCGGGAATTGGTCAAATCGATGCAGGCCGGCGAGCGTGATCACGACCTGGTGATCCACAAAAACCTGCGCAAGGGCTCGCTCGATAACTACACCGCAAAGGCGTCGCCGCATATCGTGGCAGCTCGGAAGGCGGGTCCAGGCGTGCGTCGAGATATTCGCTACCTGATGACTCACTCGGGGCCGGAGCCGCTCATTGCGGGGCGCGGTCATCCCGAGAAAATCGACTACACGTACTATTTGGACAAGATGTTGAAGCCGGTGGCGGAATCCATTCTCGAACCACTCGGCGAGGACTTTGACGAAATCATTGACGCTGTGCGCCAACTTAGTTTGTTATGAAACGCCGCCACTCGGTAACCGCTACGCCCGAGATGCTTTCCACCATGACGGCAACGCTGTGATCGCCGTCGCCTAGCGGAGTTTCAAGTTCAACTTCGGCGACACCTGCCCAATCGGCGTAGATTTCCTTCTGTCCGTCGAGCGCAATCCATCCAACTGAAAACCCGTCGCTGGATTCGGCCTTCAACCGTACGCGCCGAAACCCCGGGAGGCCCGATCGGGCGACACTCAGCATCGGTGGGATGATGGAAATTTCGCCGTCTGGAAAGGGTACTTCGATGCGACGTCTAACGCCGGGTCCCATCAGATCGACCGCGATTTTCTCCGCTTTGCCGCTGATGGAAAGTTGCACGGTCTTGGACTCGCCTTCTTTGAGGGATTCAATGTCTTCGATAGAGCCACGCAAGCTGACTCGAACTGGGCCCGAACCAAACACGCCCACATTTTTTACGGTTACTTTGACGTCCGAGTCATCCACGCGAGTGACAACAATATTTAGATCTGGCACATGGTTGACGACGTTGAGGAGCAGGCGGTGAGATTGCAACGCGCGCAAGCCCGATGCCACGTGAACCATGACCACCTGCTCATCCACTGAAATTCCCGGTGGCGGTGAAAGTTCAATGTCGACCTCAACACTGGACTTTGCCTCTAGTGTTCCCAGTTGAATCAACTTATTGCTTAAGTACTCCGCGGGTGAGTCGGTCGCAGCCCAGGCATCGTTGATCGAGAACGAATTTGGGTTGGATACACGGATTCGTAGACGAGCAGGGCGCCCACTCTCGAGTTCAACTGCGGCAGCTTCGACGTCGAGCGCCTTGGGGAGGCTGTCTGGCAGTTCAGCCGTTCCAGTGGGAAGCGCAATGCCGAATTCTTGGAGTCGCTCATTGATATCGGCGAGCGTGTTGCTACGCGTTGCGGTAAGAGCCTCGTCCTCACTCTCGAGGAGCATGCGCTTTGCGAGGTCGATGGGGAACTCGTTCTCCTCATCGGGTACCACGACATACGGGATTACGTCAGCGGCTAGGTCCGCGAGTGCGCCCAAGTGACGACTCGAGATGGGTTGAATCTTTATGCTGGGCTCAACACCTTTCTGATGAATCACCCGATCGCCAGACAATAGATACTCAGCCACGGTGAGTTTCAGGAGCTTGTTGTTCGGAAGCGGTACCAGACGTTGGATAAGACCTTTGCCGAACGATGTTTCCCCGACGATCGTAGTGTGTTCGAGCGGTGCAATTGCGCCTGAGAGGATCTCCGCGGCCGATGCGGTATTGCGATCCACGAGCACAACTACGGGTGAGGTCACCAATACGTCTGGCGTGGCCATCGAACGACTGCGTGGACCCCGACTGTCGGGGTCTCGTCGATGTACCACACGCACGATGGTGTCATCCGCGAGAAAATAGTCTGCCAACGTAGACGCGGCCTGCATGCTACCGCCCGTATTCCCCCGCAGATCCAGCACAAGACCTTTCAGATTGCCAAATGCGGTGATCTGTTCGCGAAACTCGTCGGGCGTGGACTGCGTGACTGTAGAAATTCGCGTGTAGCCGATGCCGTCGCCAAGCGCCTTCGATTCAACACTCGGGATCCGTACTTCGCCGCGAACGATGGACAAGCGCATCGCTTTTTCATCGCGCTCGATACCGAGCACGACGGTACTACCTTCTTCGCCCCGAATCCGTTCCACTGCCTCGGTGACTTCCAGTGGCTGGGTTGGATCGCCATCCACACGGATGATCGCGTCGTTGTCTTTGAGTCCGCCTTTTTGGGCCGGACTGTCTTCGAAAACCTTGATCGCGATGAGTTGACCTTTGCGTCGCCCGATTCGGGCGCCAATTCCTTTTAACTTGCCGGAAAAACGGATCTTGAAGTTGTCGGTGCCCGATCCAGCGATGATGGTCGAATATCGGTCCAGTGCGGCAAGGCCACCGCGCAGTGCCACGAGTTCCAGGTCGGCATCGGGATTGTCCGGAATTTTTTCCTTGAGATTCGCGTCAATGAAATCAAGCGCCTGGGTCAATACGGTCGGGTAATCATCTGGACCGAGGTTATCGCCCAGCGGAACCACCGCACGGTTCGCCCCCACCCAGAGGATGCCATTTCGTCCCTGCTCATCGAAGCGGATGGTGTGAAAACGCGTTTCGAGCGCATCCAATGCGCCGATGATAAATCGCTGATCTAGGCGTTCCGAATACAGATACAGCGCGCGTGTCCGTTGAACCGTTTGACTGGTCAACGCGCGAGGGGTCTCCGCTGGCGGGGGAAGACTCGGCGTCGCACATGCGAGGAGGAAGCCGATGAGGCTCAGCGTGAGTTGGGGGCGAAGACGCTTTTCAGTTCGAAATCGGTGCTCTCGGGGCATGTTTCCAGTCTATCGTCTAGGGTGATTATCTGCTCGGACGACTAAAAGGGCTCGCATGACGACCCGAACACGCTACACTGCGGGCGCGGGCGCGTAGCTCAGCTGGTAGAGCAGCGGACTCTTAATCCGCCGGTCCCCGGTTCGAGCCCGGGCGCGCTCACCACGGTGAGCGACGACACGTAGCTACGGGTTCCTAGAGTCGAAATTCGGATACCATCTGCTCGAGCTGATTCGCAACGGCGGACAGCGATTCGGTCGCAGCCGAGGTTTTGGTCGCATTCTCCGATGTACCCCGCGCCGAAGCGGCAACCGAATTGACGTTGTCGGCAATGGCCGAGGTTCCCTCCGCGGCCTGACTCACGCTTCTTCCGATTTCTTCTGCGGTTGCGCTTTGTTCCTCTACCGCGCCCGCGATACTGCTCTGCAGATCGCTGATTTCATCGATGATACCGCGGATCTTTGTGATCGCTTCAATCGCGCCGCTCGTGTCGGATTGAATCGTATCGATCCGACGACTGATATTTTCGGTTGCGTCGGCGGTCTCTTTCGCGAGTTCCTTGACCTCATTCGCGACGACTGCGAAGCCTTTGCCAGCTTCGCCCGCGCGTGCGGCTTCGATTGTCGCGTTAAGTGCTAGCAGATTGGTCTGCTCGGCGATGGAGGTAATGACCTTCACGACATCGCCGATCTCACTGCTGCTATCACCAAGCTTGGTGATCGTTCGATTGGTTTCCTCGGCGGCGTTGACGGCTTCACCGGCGACCTTCACCGCTTTGCTCGCGTTCTCGGAAATCTCTCGAATACTCGCGCCGAGTTCGTCGACACCTTTGGCGATCGTCTGCACGTGTTGGTTGATGCGCTCAACGGATGCAGACGCTGCTTCGGATTGCGACGAGGTTTCGCAGGCCGTGGACTGCATCTCATGCCCGATCTGTTGCAGCTCCTGCGTTGAGGAGCTCAGCTCCATGGTAGAGGCGCGAAGGTTTTCCATCGCGGCGCGAATGCCATCGACGGCCTCGCATTGAGCTGAGGCGATCTGGGCCAACTCGTCAGAGCCAACGACCTGAGCTTTCTGTGTCAGGTCCTTTTTCGCTAGCGCCTCGAGTCCGCCGACCGCGGCTTGAATTGGTCCCGTGATGCTTCGATGGATCAAAAACGTGAGGAACCCCGCGAGTGCCACCACCAACATGGAAGTCAGAAACTCTCTGGTTCGGGAACCAGCGTAGTCGTCCATGCGGATTTCGAGCATCTTGTCCAATTCTTCCACACCAACCCACCACAGATCGAAACTTGCGTCTCGCGCGTCGATACCGAGCGCAGCAAAATCGTCAGATGTGACGGCCGGAACAAATTTGTCTGTGGCCAAGGTCGTTACCGATCCCCCGGGTCCAGATGAAGTGACGGTGCGAGCCTTGCTATTCGACAACGTTTCGAGTGCTTGGATGAATGCTTCCGTCTTGGCCTGGTATGACTTCAATGCAGGTGGCACCCGACTTTGAAGCGAGTCGCTGATGTCGTAGAAGTGTCCGTCTTCGTTGAGCGATGTTTCCGTGCTCGCCACTGTCCGGTCGTAGTCGGCTTCGCGGAGCTGCGCTGCAAAGACCGCAAACTGACGCAAGTTACTAGAGGTCAATACACCTCGGCCCAATGCGGCTTCGCCGTACTCAAGAATTCCCGCAATCCGATCTTGGGTTTGAGGAAGCGCGAGCAACGTCACGTCCATCATGTAGTAGCTGTCCAGGTCGGGATCGAGAATGAGATTCGAAGTATCACCCGCGTGAGCGATCATGCCGCGAACGTCGTCGAGTAAATGACGATGTTGGTCATGTGATTCGCTGTTGTCGAGCCGTGTCACACTTGACTTCAGACTATTCCACTCGTTGCGGAGATTCGCGACTTCGAGATGGTCGCGATCACGAGCCGCCAGGCCTTCGGGCGTAAATTGAAGCGCTTTGCCGACCTTGCCATCCACTTCCTCTAAGGCGTCGAACGCGGCATCAATCTTACCCTGCCTATCCCTCATGGCGCGGGTATCCGCATTGCCGGCGAAGCGTGCGTGTTCCGGCAAGTAGCGGAGCACATCCTCGAGGGGCTTCTGATACGCGTTGCCATAGAGCTCGAAGGCTGCAAACTCGATATTCGTGTTCAGTGCGCCAATGAGCTGCATCGAGAGCACCGCAATCGGAAGACCGAAGCTGAGCGCGATCATCACGAGTTTGGTTGAGATCTTGAATCGCCCGAGCAGTTCTGACATGGAGCAAACCCCTGAAAATGTGGTTGGAACTTGAATCGGAGGGGCTGCGACGAAACTTCACGGTTAAGCCCACGAATCTTATGATGTAAGCGTGACTGAAAGGAACGACTCCAGGAAGCTCAAGGTGCTCGAGCTCCCTGGAGTCGTCGAATGGGTACCGCGGCGCGCCGGAAGAGGGCCGTGGGGATTCTCGTGGGCCCGGGCGAAGAGGCGAACACGAGAGGGCACTAGGCGCGAGGGGGATCCGCGTGTCCCACCCTTATTAATGATTGGGTCGATTACGGCATGTCGAGATAGAACGACGGCACGCAGAGCTCGCTTTCAACTGCGGTGTTGACGTAGAGGCTATCGTTTGGCGCACTCATGCTGCCTCTGACGTGGATGTTGCTTCGTTTCGTATGCTTTGGCTGACCCTTTGCTCGTTTGGCCTTGTAGCAAAGCAACATTTCTTCTTCGCGTTTCATCTGGCTCATGCCGCTGCCGTCAAGATTGACAGATGATGCAACACAGAGACGTGTAGGTCGAACGAGGTCATATACGCGGCTCTCGAATGCCTCTTGAACGGGTACACCTAAATACTTCGGATAACGGCTGGTAACTACGCCATAGCACTTGTAGTAATCCAATCCGTGCTCATTGGTATTTGGCGGATTCCCAGTGTCGGAGAATGGCAGGCCGCCACCGCTCGCGTTCGCGGGCACCAGAAAGCTGCTGATGTTTTTGGTATGAACGGTGACGATCTCGAGAGCGTTGGTGATTTCAAGGTTGAACTGACGCTCGTGCGTCGTCGAGCCTTTTGACGTCTTGGCCTTGAAGTCCATCACGAAGAGGTCGTCGTCGACCGTTCCGCTGCCAAGGACATCCGCTGGCAGACCGAAGCCCGCTTGTTTGATGAGATCCATGTTCTGATCTTCAAACTGCGTCGCGCTTGCTATGTTAGTGGCCTTTTGAAACTTGGCCGTTCTAGACGTGGCCTTGGATTTGTAGATCATGAAGGAATCGATCGTCTCGGTGATCTCAGTATGGCGAATCACCGCGTCCTGAAACTCGCTCGCGACATAGGCGCGTCCGATGCTGTCGACCGCTACCGCACCGGCGATCAGAAGAGATGCTCCGGTGCCAGCTCCTTGCGGTCCAATCAACTCGACCGGTACCGTGCCATCGAACCTGTAGAGTTTGTTATTCGAGCGATCGGAGACATAGAGAATGCCCGCAGCATCGATCGCAATACCATTGGCAGCCATCGTGCCGGTGTTGCCGGGATCGGGTAGGGTGAACGCTAGCTCGGCGGTTCCGCTCGGATGGCGCTTCGCGACGTTTCCACTCACAAGCCCGGTTACGTAAATCGTGCCATCTGGGGCAATTGCGATTTCCACAGCACCCACGAGTCCCACAGAGGGTCCGTCGATGAAGAGAGTCGGTGCGCCTGCAGCCGCAACCGCGTAAACATTCGCATGACCGGCACCGTCGTTGAACGATGCCACGTAGAGTGTTCCGTCCGTCGCAACCGCGAGGCCCTTCGGTTGTGGAACTGTTGCATAGTTTTGAACGGTTGAACTCGTGCAGCCGTTCATCGTGACATGAAATACGGTCGCGTTGCCTTGAGATGCGACGAAAAGGTCGCCGTTGGGTGCCGTCGTGATATCGCCGAGTGCAAGCGCTGGCGTGGTGCCGTCGCCCGCCGCGTCAAAGACGGTGCAGGTGGTGCCATCGGGCTCGATGCGCTCCACCGTGCTAGTGCCGAAGTACGCCACAAAAAGATTTCCCGCAGTATCCATCGCGAGTGCCTGTGGACGCTCCATGATGCAGCTCGGGTCGGGCAAAAAGATGTTGCAAGTAAGCATGCTGCCGTTTGCAGATGCGTCGATATGCGTGTTGACCGTGTTCGTATCGAGGTCCACGCGAAACACGATGTCGCTCCAACGGCTGGCGACGTAGAGGTCACCATCGCTGCCGATCAGTATGTCGGTGGGATCACGAAGAATATGACCGCTCCCATCACCGGCCGCTGTCATCACGGCGTCGATCGCGCTGAGCGCGCTGGCTGGATTCGCGAATCCAATTGAAACTGCCAAGGCGATGGCGAGTGTTAGCAACTGCCTCATGAAGATCTCCATTACATACAAGTGATTCAAGTCGCAGCCGCGCGGGGATGCAGCGGTAGCGATACGATTGGAGTCGATGGAGGTGTGCGAGATATAGAGGTGGCAGCTATGGAGATGGCTCATGTCGATCCCTTAAACGGACTACGTCTACTTTCCTCGCCAACCGTTCGACCCGCGACGTGCTCGAAGAACACGCCGTGAGGGCACTGGCTTTGCGTCCCCGCCTTTCGACGGGTTTGCCCATTCGAGGAAGCAAGCGAGCCGTTCAAGCTCGACCTGCCGCCTTTCGACCGTGGGATCAGGAACGATCACACTTAGCGATACAGAACAAGGCACGTATCGGGGCGACAGTTGGAGAACTTTACGTCAGCTGAAGAAAAATATGCTCACGCGTGTCAGCACGTGGACGCAATGCGACCGAAGCAGAAACTTCGGCGCGGAACTAGAGACTTAGTTGCGTGTTTAGGCGCGTCGTCGCTTGAGTGCGGCGAGGCCGAAGAGGGCGCCTCCGAGGAGTGCCCAGGTGCCCGGCTCTGGAACCGAGGTTCCGCTCAGTCGGACGTTATCGAGGTATTGGCGCGGCGTGGGTAGGCCCGGCAGTCCACCGAACTCGTTCTGTAGCGAGCGGGTCACCAAGAAGCTCATTTCGTAGTCGCCGGCGACCAGGATATCGATAGTAGCTTCCAGTGTTGCGCGTGCAGTGACTGGGTTTGTCTCCACGCCATCAATGATGAAACCGAAATCGTGGCTCGCTACCACGTTGCCATCGAAGATGAGTTCAAAAAGGCCGCCCTGGGCGTTGGAGGAATCTCGGTCATGGGTCGCGATGTCCGCTTTGATCGTCACCGAGCCCGCCGAAAGGCCGACGAACTGCATAAAACCACCACCACCGAATGTGCCATCAATGGTTGCGACTCCCGCGTTCACCTTGCCGGCGCCGCTATCGTTACCGTCGCCGTTGGTGTCAAAGAGTGCGGGGGCGTGGAAAATGAAGCCAGCATTCGCGGTCTGGAAGGGCGTCCAGCCGTTTATGCCATTTTCAAAGTTGCCGTTGGTGACGACGCCAGCCTGTGCAGATGCGCCGAAGCTCAGCACTCCAATGAGACCCATTCCAATCAGCCATCCGCTTCGCATCATCCTGTTCCTCCGTCGATCCTGCTTTGTACCACGTATCGTCGCGAAATCGGTAGGGATTTTCCCATATGGGGAGTCCCCTCGCAAATCCTGCATTAAGGATAGTGGCCAGGCCGCGGCCGAGGTGACACTCCCATACGCAGAAAAAGGGGCTAATCTCAGCTCCGCCTCGCGATTCCTGTGCCGGGATGGTGGAATTGGCAGACACGCCAGACTTAGGATCTGGTGCCGCAAGGCGTGCAGGTTCGAGTCCTGTTCCCGGTACGCCCAACGCGGCGATCAGTTAGATGTGGTCGAGGCACCGCCGAGACACAACATCAAGTCCACAGCGTAGTGATCGATGGTCATGGCCGAGATCACGTGGCCCAACACTCAGTCCTCTAAAAGTAAACGTGCCGCCTCTGCTAAAAAAGCCGAACGGTTGGTTTTCTTGCGTTCCACTTCCTTGTCGATTTCTTCGAGTAGGTCGGACGGTATTGTGATGTTTACCCGTACCGCGCGCGCCTTTGTGTTGCGGACTTGCACCAAGAAAGTCACACCGTCGGTATTTTCTGGATCCTGCACAATCTCGTCGAGTACGCTTGGCGCAGGAATATCTTCTTCGTCCTCAACCAAACCCTCGATGTGTAACTCAATGGCTTCTTGAGCCATGGTCATAGCTTCCTGGAGAGTGGACCCAGCGGTTACGCATCCGGGGAAGTCGGGGAAGCTGACTCCGTAATCGCTCCCTTCGTCTTTTCGCAAGATCGCAATGTATGTCGACATGACTATTTCCTCATCAGATGAGTTTGATCCCCGACTGTCGCTCGATGCTGCGGACCGTTCCTACGGGAAGATCCTTCTTCGGATGTGGCACTGTCACAGGACGCCCCAGCTTCGGATGCTTGAGTCTGATGTGAGAACCTTTTTGGCGAACCTCCTGCCACCCTGCCTCGCGCAGCCGCTTCAGGATCTCGGTGCTACTCATCGGCCAGTATTATACACATCTATACACACTAGTCGAAGATCCAGAATCCGTTGATTTGCCATGATTCTGGGCGGCAGCGCCTCAAGCAGCGAATGGGATCCGAATTTCGAGGGTCTTATAGCTGCTTTCTACCCGTGGTATCGGGTTCCCGGTACCAAAACGCCGTGCCCGTTGGACTTGGTCGAGGCGTCGCCGAGACCCAACATCAAGTCTGCAGCGTAGTGCGGTCATGGCCTCGGCCATGAGCCTCACTGTCTAGTTTTCGAGATGTCCATTGCGCGAACCAAATCCGACAGGATTTTTGAGCGCCAGCCGCTCTGGAAGAGCATACGGCCTTCCGGGCTTTGGAGGAGAACCGTTGGGCGGGGCGCTTCTTTGAAAAGAAGCGTCTTTGTGTAGGGGACGCTCAGGTGCTCGAAGACGAACGGAACTTTCCAATCGTGTTCACGGAGTTGGTGTCGAACCCGGTGATCACTGTGTTCGCCCTGTGGGAAGAACATGATCAAGATATCCTTGCGATTTCTGAATGCGTCCATGGCGAGCACGATCTCTGGAAAACTGTCCGCCATCGGGTCCGCGAAGACACAGAGGTAATACTTGTAGCCCGCGACACTGCTGTAGTTGAAAGGCCGGATCGTCTCCGCCGCCGAGTCGACCAGTTTGGTGCCGAGCGCCAGTATGAAATTTGGTGCCATCTTGGTTTCTCGACCCGTACGGATTTCATTTGCGCGCTCGACCAAGTCGGTCACACCAATAGGTACATTGTGTAAGCCATCACGTCCAAAGTCGATTCGAGCAATACCCGTGCTCTCTACGCGAATCAATACGCCATACGTCTTCGCACGTAGCTCTCGCTTCATTCCCGAGGGCTTCCAAGCCTTTGTCAGCGAGGCGTGATAGGGCCAAAAACGTTCCCTATCAAGCAAGTTCTCCACTGTGATGAGGGGAGCGTTCGGGTCAGCAACTGTATAGACCGGAATTTCGTCTCCCGATCGACTCACCTGCAGAGTTGCAAGCGAGTCGATCGGGGCGAAGAGCAGAGTTACAAGAGCGATGCAGTGGACGAATTTCATAGCCCTACGGTAGGCAGTTGCCCTTCTCATCGACCACGCAGGCGTTCGTATAGCTCGGGCAGGCCCTGCCAGTCACCGACGGCGGATTCGGCAATTCCACGCTTGCGCGACTGATCAGGATTGAGTCCAGACCGTCGCAGAAACCGTCCCCGTTCATGTCACAGTTCCCCGGGATCGAGAACGAGGAACCGACGGGCAGATCGACCGAAACCCGCGATGAAATGATCGAGTCCAAGCCGTCCACTTTGCCGTCACCGTTGACGTCGCCGCATTGGCATAGATCACCGATTCCATCCGCAGGAGGTGGCCCAATACCAACCCCCGCCGAGTCTTGTTGATCCCCGTTTGCGATGAATTTACAGTTGTCATCGCAATTTGTAGTCGCCCCACCGATGCAGGTGTTATCACCCGATGTGCCCGAGTTATCTCCGTCGTCACAGATGCCGTCCCCGTCGGTGTCGCCGCCGAATTCATCACAGGGGCCAGCAGCGTTTGGGTCCACGATTGCTTCAATCGCGACGTTATCGATGTAGGGCTGACCGCTTGTCGAATCGAGCGTCAATTTCACGAAGATTTGGCTTAGCGGTGCGATCGTGAGAGGAACATTGAATCCGCCTTCGGTCGTCCCGAGTCCAGCAGATCCGGCGCTCACGTAGCTGGAACCGTTGGTCGAGTACATCACGCCTACACTGGAAGTTCCGGAGAAGGTTCGTCCAGCGAAGGTCAAGACCCAATCTGTTGCCATCGGCGGGACCGAAAGCGGAGTTTGGGTAAGCGTGGCTTCAAAAACGACATCTGTGGTTTCGGATGCAGTCATGCTTAGGAATTCGGTGAACTGTTGTCCCTCACTCGCAAGCTCGTTGTGCTTATCGAACGGTTGATCGCCGAAGCCCTGCACGGGTGCCTCGAGGTTTGGCGTGAGAGATCCATATTGCTGCGTCGGAAAAAATTTCTCGTTCCCCGTTCCGGCAGGAACGTCTGTCGAGCCAAACATGCCGTTGATGTACATCGTGCCGAAGTCTGCGGATTCCGTGCCGAGGTTAAAGGTAGGGTCTAGGTTCGAGTAGTTTGCGTTTAGAAAGTCGGTGAACGTACTACCGTCGATCGAAAGCAAGCCGTCGCCGAAATACTGTGAAAAGTCCCAGCCCGCGATCACGACCTGCGGTGTATTGGGATCGGCTGATACGGGGCCAGCCCATCCAAAAATCAAAATACCCAGTACGGTGGCCAATGTCTTCTGCATCATGGTTCGTTCTCTTCCCCTGTTGATGATACTGGCCAGCAATATGGCAACCGTGAATGACGAAGAGGCTGCGATCCTGTGACATTTCTGTGGTGTTGAGCCGACGGCTAGTACGGTTTCAAACAACACGGAAACGTCACAGAACTGCGGCTCGTTCGTCATCTCGACCCGCGAGCATTTGCTTCGCGGAGGATCTTTGATGACGAGGCTCTTAAAAGGCGGGTGGATGTGCGCGGGCGTTTTGCTGTTGTTCGCAAGCTTTCTGCCTGGAGCGGTATCCGCTCAGCGGGGAGTGGACGATTTTCGTGCGAAGCTCGAGAAGTGGGTCGAAACTCAGCGGATCATTTCAGAAGAACGGTCCGACTGGGAAGCCGAAGAACAATCCCTACGCGATACCCGGGACCTGTTGAAGCAGCAGAAGGCGGCGCTCGAGACGGAGATCACCGAGCTTGAGGAATCGAATACTGCGAGTGATGAGGAACGACGAGATTTGCTTCTGGATCGCGGAGATCACCAACGCGCCAGTCGCGCGTTGGAAGACGAGATCCGGGCCATGGAAGAATCGGTATTGAAGCTGGCTCCCCGTCTTCCCGCGCCGTTGCAAAAGAAGCTCGAATTGCTCTTGGTGCAGATTCCTGAGGATCCCGAGAAGGTGAACGTCGCGCTCGGGCAACGCCTGATGAACGTACTCGGTGTGCTCGCGCAGGCAGAGAAGTTTAACAGTACCGCCACGTTTGTCGGTGAGACTCGAGCGATCGGTGGTGAGCAACCCGTACAGGTACGAACTCTCTATTGGGGATTGGGCCACGCGGTTTACGTGGATGCGCGCGGAGAAGCTGCTGGCATCGGTCGCCCGAGCGACGAAGGTTGGAAATTCACCGATGATCCCAAGCTTGCGGATCGCGCGAAACTCCTGCTCGATATTTACGAAGGCAATGTGGACACCATTGAGTTCGTCAGCTTGCCGGTTGAGATTCAATAGATGAAATCCAAGTACTACTTGTTAGCAATTGTATTGGCTCTCATGTGGAATACGTCGGCCGTAGCTGAAGACTTCAACAGCGCAAATGGCAAGATCGACAAGAAGCTCGAGAAAAGCCTCAGTGAACTCAGTCAGCTGCGGGATCAGATCACGAAGAAGAAGGTTCCGCTTTCAAGCGCGGTGTCACAGCTGGAGGACGATGTTTTGTCGCTTCAGCAGGAACAATCACGCCTCTTGAAGATTCGAGACAGCCGTACGATCGACCTCACATCGTTACGCCGCCAAGTTCAGTCGATGGGGGACCAACACGAGTTTATCAACAGTCGACTGAACGAGTTTGTTCGGGACTTTGAAAGTCGACTCAATATCAGTGAGCTGCCTGCCTACGAAAGCATCACCGCTGCGGCCAAGCTCGCGGACAAAAACGTGAACCTCGATGCGGAAGGGAAACGTACTCAACAGCTCGAAGTCGTACAGGCCGCGCTGTACCGCCTTGAAGCGCAACTCGGCGGCCAGGTTTTCGCTGGCAAGGCGCTAAACCCCGATGGCGTCTTAACGGACGGAAAATTTATTGCGCTTGGCCCCACGGTTTTCTACGCGAGCGATGATGGCGAAATCTCTGGTCTGGTTGAAAACCGACTCAATGCTGCAGATCCCGTTGTGGTCGCGTTGCCGGATGACTTCAGCGACGGCCTACTGGCTCTCGCGACTTCCGGAACCGGCCAGCTGCCCTTTGACGCTACACTTGGCAAAGCGCTCAAAGTGGAAAAGGCTCGCAAGACGGTCTTTCAATACATCGAAGAGGGTGGCGTTGTCGGTTACGTGATCGTTGTCCTTGGGTTCGCTGCGCTCGCGCTCACACTCTTCAAGATCCGTGAAATTCTCGCGTTTCCGGTCGCGAAGCCGGATCAGATCGATGGCATCCTCGATGAGGTCGCTCACGGTCGCCAAGAGGTCGCGTTACGCGAAGCACAGCGCGTTGAAGGCGTTGCGGGCGAAATTCTGATAACCGGCGTGCAGCACGCTGCTGAGAAACGTGGCGTGCTTGAAGAGCTGCTCTTCGAGCGTATCTTGCGCGTCCGTCCCACACTTGAGCGCTTTCTTCCGTTTCTTGCCATTACCGCAGCCGCGGCGCCGCTGCTGGGTCTGCTCGGTACCGTGGTGGGGATGATCAAGACCTTTCAACTCATCACCATCTTTGGAACCGGTGACGCGAAGAGTCTGTCGTCGGGAATTTCCGAAGCGCTTGTAACGACCGCTCTAGGCCTGATCGTGGCGATTCCAACGCTGATTTTTCATGGTGCGCTCGCGCGGATGGCGAAACGTAAGCTCGGTCTGCTTGAGGAACTATCGGTCGCGTTCGTGAACGGAGTAACGGTGCTGCGGAAGGACGGAAAGATCCTCACGTCGGCGGAGCAATCGCGCGACCATGAGTAGTATCTGGGATATCTGGCAAAGCGGTGGGTGGGTAATGATCCCACTCTTTGGTCTAGCGGTGTTGCTCTATGCGCAAGCTGCTCAGCTGATTCTTTACTTGCGTCGCAGCGATTTAGACGGACGCGCGGAAACGACTTGGTGGGAATGGGTACGCAAACCCGAACTGGCGGAAGGTCGAGTGGCGGATATTATTCGCTACACCCAGAGCGGCGTGTCCTCCGCAAAACAAATTCGTAGTCGCTTTGACGAGATTCGTACCGCGCTCATCGCGCTGATTGACCGACGAACGAAATTTTTGGGGACGTTGGTTGCAGCCGCGCCGTTGCTTGGGCTCTTGGGAACGGTGCTCGGGATGCTGCAAACCTTCTTCGGAATTTCGACCAGCGGCGGTGGGGAAACCGCGGGCGTGGTTGCTGCGGGGATCTCCGAGGCACTCGTGACGACTCAAACCGGATTAACGATTGCGTTGCCAGGTTTGTTTGTCGTGATGATGATTCAACGCCAGCGGCATTGCTTGGAGGCGAAATTGGCTCGTCTCGAGAGCTTGACGCTGAGCCACTACAAGTTCGATTGAGCGATGGCGAAACGAAGCATACTGACAGAGGATGACGCGACGAAGATCAATCTATCTCCGATGATCGACTGCATCTTCATTCTGCTGATTTTTTTCATCGTCACCACGGTGTTTGTCGAGGAACAGGGCATTCAGGTTCATAAACCAGACGCCGCCGCATCTCCCTCGCTCGAAGAAACGCAAAACGTCGTTCTAGAAATTACGGCCGAGAATAAGGTTCTTTTCGACGGCCATGAAATTGGTTTAGTTGAGGTCACGAGCGAAGTGAAGTCCAATCTCGAGGATCCAGAGACACCGGTTTCGATACGCGCGCACGAGAAGTCTGCACACGGGAAATTTGTCAGTGTTTGGGATGCGGCAAAAAGAGGCGGAGCCGTCGCGTTGAGTTTTACGACGACTCAGTAGACGTATCTTTCGAATGCAAGGAGTTCATTTGCTGTTGATGGTACTCACAGCACAGTTAGCAACCGCGACGCTGCCGACGCATGCAGCCGAATCGCGGTTTCACGCGCTCGGGGATCTACCGGGCGGTGAATTCGCGAGCGAGGTCCACGGGATCTCGGCAGACGGCCGCATTGTGTCTGGATCGGCCGTGATCGATGATCTCGAGCGTCGCCAAGCCTTTCTTTGGACGACTGAAACCGGAATGGTCCCGCTTGGAGACCTGAACGGTGGTGCGCGTCGCAGTCGTGCATCGCGCATTTCGGCCGATGGATCGACCGTCGTGGGCGCGAGTTCGTCCGAGTCTGGTTTCGAGGCGTTTATTTGGAGCGCCGAGAACGGCATGTTGAGTCTCGGCGATCTTCCCTCGGGACTCTTTTCGAGTACAGCACTCGGTGTGTCGGATGACGGCTCAGTCGTCGTAGGAGAAGGGCAGGCGATCATCGGTACGCGAGCATGGTCGCGTGCCTGGCGTTGGACGCGTGAGTCTGGAATGATCGATCTTGACGATTTAGATGGTGGGCTTGTGACGAGCTTCGCCACGGATGTTTCCGCTGACGGCACAGTCGTTGTGGGCCGAGCGTCTTCGAAGCATGGCTTGGAAGCTTTTCGTTGGACGGAAAAGAGCGGATTGCAAGGCTTGAGTGATTTTCGCGGAGGCGAATTTCATAGTGAGGCCTCGGCGATATCCGCAGATGGCAACGTGATTGTGGGGTTTGGAACCACACCCGCAGCTAAGCGTGCGTTTCGCTGGACGCGCGCGACCGGCCTGCAGGCTCTGAGGCCGTCCTCTGCGGAAGTGGTCGCAAGTCGTGCGCTCGATATATCCGCAGACGGCCAAGTCATCGTGGGCTACGAAACGTTTGAGGTCGGTGATCGCGCGTTTATCTGGGATCGCCAACACGGCACGCGATTGATGCACGCATTGCTCGCCGATGCTCCTGCGTTGCAGCGTCAGTCCTGGCAGCTTTCGCGTGTGACCGCGGTGTCGGCCGATGGCAGTCGCGTAGCGGGTATTGGCATCAATCCCGCGGGCAAGACCGAAGCCTGGATGGCGGTTCTCACGACTGGGATGAACTAGCGCTATGGCACGCCGAAGTATTCTCGATCAAGCGGATGAAGAGACGGAAATTAACCTGTCACCGATGATCGATTGTATTTTCATTTTGCTGATCTTCTTCATCGTCACGACGGTCTTCGTGGAAGAGCCCGGTATCGAAGTCGCGAAGCCCGATGCGGTGATCGATTTTGATCTTGAGAAGAACAGCATCATCATCGCGATCTCGGCGGACAATAAAGTTGTCTATGGCGGCAAGGAGCTCGGTATTTCTGGCGTGGGCGCGCGTGTAAAGCAGCTGCTGAGTCGAGATGAGCTACCGGTCATCATTCAGGCGGATCTTCGCGCGAATCATGGAGTGTTCTCCGATGTTTGGAGCGAAGTCAAAAACGCGGGTGCCAAGAAAATCAGTCTTTCCACGAGAAATGATTAGGGCGCTTCCATGGGCAAGCACACATATCAACAGCTGCAAGCCAACGACGAGACGCGTAATAGTCTATTGCTCGGCGCCGCCTTTGCGTTTGGTTTGTTCATCTTGATGGCGTTGGCACAGATGATGGGAAACGTCGCGCCGCCCTCGACGCAGATTGACGAAATCGTGATGGCCTTCACGCCGCCCGATGTGCTGGAGCTTGAGGATGAGCCGCCGCCACCGGAGGAAGAAGAGGAGCCACCGCCGGAATTGAAAGAGGACCTTCCGCTTTTGTCGTTGGACCAATTGGACATTGCGTTGAACCCCGGTACAGGCGGCTCGCTCGCGGGTGATTTTGCGATGCCCATAATCGGTACGACGTCACGTGACCTCGGCACCGAAGACTTCGTGGATTTCTCCGATCTGGATCAGCTCCCGCGCCCGATCGGGGTAACGGGCTTCAACTTTCCGCCGCGGCTTAAGCGGAAGAAGGTGAGTGGCCGGATTGTTCTATTTGTGAAGCTGGATGAAAGCGGCGAAGTCTTGGATGCCCAATTGGACTCCTCGACGTTACCGGAGTTCAGTGACTTTGTAGTGAAAGAAGTTCGGCGCTGGAAGTTCACGGCGCCGACGCGAGAGGGGCGTGCGGTGAAGGCGCAAGCGCGTTTTCCCATTCCCGTAACGATCAACTGATGAAAAATTATCAATACCCTATCGCAGTGCTGGGATTGCTGATGTTGGCTGGAACCGCCGACGCCGAATCGTCCTTGGCAAAGGCCCTCGCGCTGCCCGCGCCGAGCACGGGGTTAGTCCTAGAATCCAAGCAGGATGGTTTGCAGGTCGACTTCACCACCGATGCGGCGCTCGAAGGCACGATCGGGGAGCTGATGAAGGCAGGGAATGTGCCGATGTCACACGTTATCGTGATGGATCCCGCAACGGGTGAGGTCTATGCGTTCGTATCCGGCGATCCCGAGCGTTTCCCAGCCACCTGGGCCTACCCGACAGCATCGCTGATGAAGATCGTAACCGCAGCAGCCACGCTCAAACACGCGCCCGAGGCAGTGGAGCGAAATTGCTACTACGACGGCAGTCCCTACCGTCTGGCGGAGGGGGATATTCAAGCGAAGGACCACGGCAGCCATGTGATGTCTTTCACGCGTGCGCTTGCATTCTCCAACAACCAGTGCTTTGCACGACTCGCGGTGAATGAAATCGGCGAGGAAGCCTTGGTTGATGAGATGCGGAATCTAGGTTTGTTCGATCCACCGGCAGCACGGCACCTGGCAGGAAATGTTAAGGACGTAAATTCTCCCCTAGCGCTGGGTTATCTCGGTTCAGGATTGGGTGGGTCGAACATCACACCTCTCGCAGCTGCACGTCTCGCCGCCGTGTTGGCGCATGGCAAGCTGGTGCGTCCACATTGGATTTGGCGTGTACGCCGTTCGAATGGAGACGTTCTCGCGCTTCCGGGTCATCAACAGGCCGAAGAGGTTTGGCCCGAGTCCGTGGTCGACGATCTTCGAGAGTTGTTGGTGAACGTCACCGAAAGCGGAACGGCGAGTCGAGCGTTTCGACGCGCAGATGGGGGCAAGTTGCTGAGACAGGTTCAGGTAGCGGGAAAGACCGGCACCATCAGCGGAAGTAATCCGGTGGGTCGCTATCAATGGTTTATCGGTGTGGCTCCGGCGGACGATCCAAAAATCGCGATCGCCACCGTTGTGGTCAACGACCCTTTCGATGGCTGGAGCGCGAGTAAGCTCGCCGCACAGACCTTGCGCGAAGTATTTTGCGAAGACGAATTCTGTGGAGCCGATGTTGCCGGTCGCTTTCGTGCGCATGCGGCGCGTCGGGACGAGGAAATCGAAGGCACGGTCCATGCGGAACTCGTGGCTCGTGTGCATGATACGAATGACCTAGACCTCGCGCCACGTCCTCTCGACGCTGTCGCGTTCGATTTTCCCCGAAGGCTTTTACGGAAGCCTGCGAACGGGAAGCTAGTGGTCATGATCCAACTCGCATCGAGTGGCGAAGTCACGGACGCACAGATCCAGTCTTCGGATCTTCCGGACTTCGAAGACTTCGTCGTTGAGCAGGTTAAGACATGGACCTTCACGCCGCCCAGATTGAAAGGGCAAGCCGTGAATGCGAGGGCACAACTTCCGATTCCCATTCAAATCAAATAGGTGACGCTGATGAAGTGCATGCTAAAACTGATCCTTGTGGTTGCCGTGTCGAGTAGCGCGTTTGTGGCGCGGGCCGAAACGGAGCCATGGACCGATGCGACGATCCTCAATGATCCCGAGTGGCGCAAGAGCTTCCTTGGGAGTTACGGTTTCTTATCTGGCGCTGAACCACAGATTAATCCCGAAGAGCTTCTGCTCTTGCGCGAAGTTATCGAAGTCATGAAAGCGAATCCGGCAGCCGCGGCATCAATGTTAGAGCCACAGATTGGTGCGGGAAGCTCTGCTTCGCTCGATTTCATCCTGGCGAATCTGCAGTTCCAAAATGGCAACCGCGAGGGCGCGAAGGCGAGCTACCAGAGCTCGCTAGAAAAGTTTCCGGATTTTCGTCGTGCACATAAAAATCTGGGACTACTCTTCGTGCAGGAGAGCGATTGCAAGAATGCGCTCCCTCATCTTACGCGCGCGGTGGAGCTCGGCGATCGCGATGGTCGCAACTTCGGCTTGATCGGGTTTTGCTATGTGAACGAAGAGAACTTCGTAGCGGCCGAGTCTGCGTATCGAAACTCCATTCTTCAGCAGCCAGAGACCCGAGATTGGAAGCTTGGCCTCGCCCGCTCGTTGCTTGGGATGCAAAAGTACGAAGAGGCGGTGGCGCTGTTTGAAACGCTAATTGAAGCGGATCCCGGTGATACGACCGCATGGATGGCGCAGGCGAACGCTTACATTGGTTTGAACCAGCCGATGAAGGCAGCCGTCAACCTCGAGGCGGTGCGGCTACTCGACAAAGCGCGGACCAGCAGTTTGGTGCTGCTCGGCGATATCTACATGAATGCAGCGATGTGGGGGCTCGCGAAGGAAGCGTATCTTGACGCGATCAGCCGTGCCGGAGCTGCGCCGGAATTTGATACCGCTTACCGGGCGGCCGATCTGCTGATTCGTGCGCACGCCTACGACGATGCGAAAGAAGTTCTGGATTCCATTAACCAGCACTACGGCAAGGCGATGAAGCAGGACCAGGAGCTCCGCGTTCTCACGCTGAAGGCGAAAGTGGCCCGAGGCACCGGTCGCAAAGAGGAAGCCGCGCAACTCTTGGAATCCATCGTCAAGCGCGACGGCACTCGAGGGGAAGCGTTGTTGGAGCTTGCTTCGTACTACCGCGCACAGGGCAATGTCGAAAAGGCACTGCTTATGCTCGAGCGCGCAGCGAAGCTCGAAAAATTCGAGCATCCGGCGTTGATTGAACAGGCGCAGTTGATGGTAGCGTCAAAGGACTACAGTGAGGCTGCGCAGCTGCTTCGCAAGGCGCTGTCGATCAAGTATGAGCCACGGATCGAGCGCTACCTCGCCCGCGTCGAACAATCGGTCCGTCGGTAGCTACGCGCGTTGAGGCCCATCGTGTTTTGTCATGAAATTGCCATGCGTTCATCACGCGTTCGTGGAAACGACTCGATTCCTATTCAGTAGAGTCGCGATACTTATGACTGCCAGCACACCTGCGTTTGCAGTGACCCTACGGATCCGGCTGCTTTTGACGACAGCATGCGTCTGCATGTCGGCAGCGTCACTGGTTTTCGCTGCGGATGAGACCCATGGGGCCGGCGGCGTTGATGTATCGGCCAGCGTTGTGGAACGCAAACCGGGTGAGGGTACGGTTGCTGGCCAGGTGTTTGATGGTGATGCGGGTACGCCACTGGCTGGTGTGTCGGTGATTCTCAAATGGCCCGATCCGGCCGATGGCTCGAATCCGAAGCAGGATGTGCAGGTCACCGACAGTGAAGGCGGCTTCGAGTTTCCGTCGGTTCCACCGGGTGGCTACACGATTACTTTTATCAAATCCGGGTTCCGCACGTCGACGATGAAGAACATCGACGTGCAAGCGGATCAGATGAACCGCGCGGACTTTCCTTTGCCCCAGGCGCCGACTGCTGCCTCGGATCAAGTGCTGCAACTGGAAGAATTCGTGGTTGAAGCCTCTACGGTCAATGAAATGATGGCGGCGCTCGAATTGCGGATGGATTCCGATCAGCTGCTCAATATTATGAGCGCGGAAGAACTGTCCAAGTTTGCCGCAGGGGACGTTGCGGACGCGCTTAAACGGGTCGCGGGCGTGAATATCGTGGACGGCAAGTTCGCGATTATTCGCGGTCTTGAAGATCGCTACAGCAGTACGCTCTACAATCACGCTCCGATCCCCAGTCCGGATCCCGATCGTCAATCTCCGCAGTTGGATCTATTCGGATCTGAAATCGTCGGAAATATCGTCGTGGCGAAAACTGCGGCACCCGACTTACCCAGCAACAGTGCTGGCGGATCGATCGACGTAGTGACGCACGAGTATCCAGAGGTCTTCGAGTTCAAAACCAAGCTGGGGACGGGCTTCAACGATCGAGCGTCGGACCGCTTTATTCATCTCGAAGATGGTCGCTTCATCGGCACGGACGATAAGATGGATCAAACCGACGAAAACGAATACGGCTTCTCGTTTGGCGGGCGCGGGGAAGTAGGTCAGCGCGAGGTGCGGTACAAAGGCGTCGTCAATCGTGAGGTTGATTTCGAAACGGCTCAGGGCACGTCAGAAGAACGCGAGCCGATCACTGCGCAGACCGTCCAGATTCCGGGAGGAGGCCGGGAAACGTTTTCGGGTGGACTCTCCCAAGGCGAGCTGAGGCTCAGCGGCGGTAAGTTTGATTTCACGCAGAGCGAGCGAGAGGAACAGGACACCAACTACTTCGGGTTCGGTTTCGATTTAGACACGGGTGGCAATCACAAAATAGATACCTCGATCTTCCATACCAAGAACGATCAAGAGACGGCGCAGAAGAAAGAGAACGGGATCGTTCCGGGTGCGGAATACGAGTTTCTCTCCGAGAAAATTCTCGATGATGACGATCCAGGTCAACGCGACTTCGCGGGCGTTGCAATTCCGGGAGCCTGGTTAACGGATTCGCGGGACGCAATTACCGATCGCGTCGCACGTGGACCAATCGCGATTGATAGCTTTAAGGAGGATAAAACGTTTCACGTTGAGCGAGACCTTCTCGTGACACAGGTCAATGGCGATCATCAAATTGATGCGCTCAAGGGACTTCACGTGAGCTGGGCCACCAACTGGGCCAAGACCACGCAAAGTGAAGAGTCCTGGGGCGGGCGCTACTACTTCGAGCCTTGCGGCTTCTCCGAATCGATCGCTTGTCCTGAAGGGGTCGATCGTCTCGGCGGGCCGTTCAAGTTTCCGGTCGATGATCGGGATCTGGGTCCCGGTCGATTTGTGGCCCATCAGGACATCTTTCAGAGCCGTAATGAAATTGAGGAAAAACAAAATTTTGCCCGGCTCGACGGGAAGTATGAGAAGGATGTTACCGAAGGTTTCCGGGTCACCGTCACGGCCGCCGCGTGGTGGGAAAAAGCTGAGCGCGACGTCAACTCAAAGTTCCTCGATACCCCCAATTTCGATGATGATTTGTGCACCGATTGTGAGGGCGCTGGGTCGCAGACCGCGGTGTTGGGTGATACCGAGAAGGCGCTTGGGGAAACGATCGCGAATGGTCTGCTTGTAGGTCTCGATGGTGACTTCGACCCCACAAGAACGGGGCTCAATCAGTCGACGCGCGAAATCAAAGCCTGGAACCTAGGCGGCAAAGCCACGGTTCTCGATATGTTTGATGTCTTCGGCGGTGTGCGGGTGGAAGAGATCTTCATCGAGTCGAAGAACGATGCGTTTACAGGCGGTGAGAAGTTCAAGCAGGCGGACATCTTTCCATCGCGATACACGCTTTTCGATCGGCTCGATAACCCCAATCGCGATCGCGTCCCGGGTACAACGGGGAGTTCTCGCGAAATTTCGATTTCTGAGCGTGCAAAACAAGACCTTGCCGGGCTCGCGTTCAACGATCAGATTCTAGGCATCTCGCTACCGGTCACGAGTTGTGGCGGCGACTTTTCTCATCTGCTGTGTGTCGATCCAACCACCGAGCAGTTACGCGCGCTCACCACCGGAACGATCGATGAGAAGAAAGTTCTTCCGTCTTTTGGCGTTGCGATCCGGCCGATTGAAGGCCTCACCATCCGCGGAGCTTGGTCTGAAACGGTCGCGCGGCCTTCATTTCGTGAGATGGGTTATTACGTCTCGGTTGACAAAGGTTCGGATGACCGCACCGTCGGAAATCCCCAGCTCGGACTTTCAGAAGTTGAAAGCTGGGACGCCCGAGCTGAGTTTGTCTGGGGCGACCTTGGTGATCTGATTGCCTTCAGTATTTTCAAGAAAGAGATTCAAGACCCGATCGAGAGCATCATCGTTCGAGATGCGTTCAACATCTCTTCGAGTGCGGGAGCGCTGTTTCGCACGTTCTTCAATAACCCGAGTGAGGCGCAGCTTTCTGGTTTTGAGCTGGAGACTCGAAAATCGTTAGGGTTTCTGAATTTTTTCGGTGCCGACTTTATGCAGTACATCTCTGTCGGTGGAAATTACACCTACATTGATGCAGAAGTGGATCGCGTACCCGAAGAACTGCGCCGTCCTGAGTCATTTTTCAATCTCTTAGGGGACGACAACGCGATCTTCACGGGTCTAAAGCCCACACGGCGTCTGTTTAATCAACCCGAGTGGATCGCGAATGCGGATATCAGCCTCGATCATCCCGGTTGGGGCACCAAGGCCACTCTGGCGTACTTCGCGATTAGCGACATTCTCGATGCAGCAGGTACAACAACCTTGAGCAATGCGGGAGCGGCAACGAATTTCACCTTGGATCGTTACGTTGACGAGTTTAGCCAAGTGGACCTCATTCTGAGTCAGAAATGGCGCAGTTTTACGTTCAAAGTAAGTATCAAGAACCTGACCGATACCGAGCGCCAGATCATCTACGACCCGGATCAGACCATTGGCACCGTCTTTGAACGGCGCTTTAAACGCGGTCGGGACTACTCGTTTTCGATTACGGGTACGTTCTAGTCCGTCCCGTTACTCCGCCTTCGGTTCTTCAACAACTACCCTTCGGATCGTCACAGGACCGAGACATTCTTGTCACCTGTGACCGGCATCCTCTCGACCGACGGTGAAGTTCCGTCAACCGAATAATCAACTAGAGAAAACAATTAGAGAGGTTAGAGATGAAAAAGCTATTGATTACCACCGTTGCTCTCGCTCTTGCAGGAGGCGCGAGTGCCCAGACGTCGGTTCCGGCGGGTGATATCACCACGAACACGACCTGGAGCGGCGAAATCGTGATGGAAGGCCCGGTCTTCGTGAAAGACGGAGCCACGTTGACGATTTTGGCCGGAACCATTGTGCGTGGCCAGCCGCGGACCGCAGCGATTGAAGAAGGCGAAACTGTGGGTACCCCAGGTACTCTGATTATTACCCAGACGGGTCGCATTGATGCTGAAGGCGCGCCCGACAACCCCATCATCTTCACGTCCGCTGCGGTCGACAACGACAACAACGGCCTTCCCGATGATGACGACGCGGATACCTTCTTGGATGCCTGGGTGAGTGGCGACACGTTCTACGACGATACTCCAAAGACCGATCCCCTCGCTCCGTTGAACGTTGCGGGGAATGGCAACGTGCAGCTCTGGGGAAGCCTCGTGATCCTCGGTAACGCACCGACGAACAACGCGGACAAACAGGGCGTTGGTTTCGGTGAGGCCACGGTCGAAGGTTTGACTTTCCCAGGTTTCGATGCCGCGGATGCGAAGTACGGTGGCGTTTTGCCGCATGATAACTCCGGTACGCTCCGCTACGTCTCGCTTCGCCACGGTGGTGACGAGCTCGGCGCGGGCAACGAGCTGAATGGAATATCTCTCGCCGGTGTTGGCGACGGAACTGTGATCGAGTTTATCGATGTCTACGCGACGTTCGATGATGGCATCGAGTGGTTCGGTGGCACCGTCAACGGTCGCAACCTTTCGGTCGCGTTTGTTGGCGATGATATGTTCGACCTCGACGAAGGCTATACCGGTGTCAACCAGTTCCTCTTCGGTGTGATGCCGTTCTTCGATGAGGACGATGCCGATCCGTTCGGTTCCGCGTCGGGTGATAAGGGCGGTGAGTTCGATGGCGATAACCACTTCCCGGATGATCCGACCTTTGACTTCAATACGACATTGCGTCGCGATGCCGATCTCGGCAGCCCGACCGAGGATCCGACCCCATGGCCGCTGTCTCACCCTGGAATGTGGCAGATGACCATCATTGGTTCGACGCCTGACGCCGGCCAGGAGTTCGTTCCGGTGGATGCAGCGAGCGCGAACCGTGGTGTTCAGATGCGCAACGGTTATGCGGGTTGGGTCGCGAACAGCATGATCGTCAACACGGGTTCCCGGAGTTGCGTTGAAGTCGACGACGACTTGGGTGATGGAGCACCCGGCTTCGACACGACCAATAATGTCGCGAGTGGCGCAGGGACTCGCCTCGCACTGGTCGCGGTGATGTCAACGACTTGCCAGGACGGCGCTGCCCCCGCGGGCGACACAGCAACTGCACTGAGCAACGGTGACACCATCAATGGATTCATCGGTGGTACCGCAAACTCGATCAACAGTGGCTCGTTCAACGGTTTGGAGAACGAGGATCAGACCTTTGATCCGACGGGTGACGCGAGTGGCAAGCTGACCGCGGGTATCAAGACCACGAAGTTGGACCCGCGACCGAAGTTCGGTCTCACGGGTGTTGTCGGTGGTGTTCCTCCGCAGGATTCCGGTCTGGATCGAAACGCGACCTATCGCGGTGCGTTCCTTCGCACGGCTCCTGAGCTTTGGACCACGGGTTGGACCACGCTCAACTTGGGCAACGTTCTCGCGGACTAATTCGGTTGGCTAATAAGGTTGGCCCGCCCGCCGGCGGGCCAACCTTTCAACCCTTACATCAAAACCTTTGAAGAAAGAATTCAAGATGAAACTACGAAACCTGATCGCCTCGATCGCTCTGTCGATCTCTGTGGTCGGTAACGCGCAGGCTGATGTGATCGCTGGCTGGGACTTCTCCCAGTACTTCGGCGATGGCCTGCTCTCGATCGATGGCGCTACTTTCACGGATACCCTCAATGCAAACTACTCCAACCTGGATCCGACTTTGAATTTGGGCACGGAGTCCGCGCTTTTGGGCACGATGTACATCAACGGGCAGTTCGGCTCGACCGACGTACCGGAAGGCACAGGAAGTGAAGAGATCATTCCGAGCCAGGTCTTCGGTTCGCTGGCTTCCAATCTCGATGCTCCTGTGCAACAGGTGGGTGATAACGCGTTTGACTCGCACAACGAACTCCAGTCGGAAGGTCAGCAGTTTGCTGAATTTCTTGCGATGACGGCGGCTGAAGTGGGAAGCATTGTATTCCAGGCTGATCCTGTGGCAGATGGCCAGAACTGGATCTTCACGTTTGGGGGTCGCACCTTCAGCGGTACCGCGAGCGTGGGCGTTGAGTTTTCGACCGATGGTTCGAGTTACGCGCTCGTCAGTACCGAAAATCTCACGACGGTTGACACACGTTTCGAGATCACGCTTCCAGCAGGCGCTGCGGGCTCAGTCTTTGTCCGCATGAACTTGGACCCGAGTTCTGGCCAGCCCTTCATCGACAACGTGGCGATTGAAGGTAACGTTGTTGCGAACGCCTTAAATAAGCAGGCGGGCAAGTGCTTGAACGGTTTGAACAAGAACTACAATGGTGTCTTCAAGGCAGCGACGAAGGAAGCGGAGAAATGTGTCAAGGATGCTTCCGGTGGCAAGAGCCTCGCTCCCGCGGCGAATGCACTCGAGTGTTTGGGCGCAGACCGCAAAGGCAAGATCCAAACGTTCAAAAACAAGAACGAGGATCCTGCTAAGGGCTCCAACGCTAAGTTCTGCACCTGTGCAGATCCAAACAAGTGCGAAATTCCCGCTTTTGGTTACCAGGCTGATGTGCCCGGCGCCAACGATGCGGTGATTGCAGCGGCAGTGGGTCTTCAGACCGACTTGCTCGGCAACGCAGCGGACTTGGGTGTCTTCGACAAGACGACCGAGAAGAACGAGTCGAAGTGTCAGCAGACGGTTCAAAAGGACCTGAACAAGCTGTCGCAGACCATCTTCAAGGAATTCGTGGCATGCAAGAAAGAGATCACGAAGGTTGGTGGTGGGAAGGCAAGCAAGCTTCCTGCAGGTGCCAACAACCCAGCAACGGGTGCAAGCGATCTCGTCGAGTGCGTTGGCTTCGACTCCAAGGGACAGGTCGACCCCAGCAAGGGCAAGATCGTGAAGGCTGCAGCGAAACTCGCTTCTGATGTGCAGAAGCAGTGCCTTGATAAGGGTGTCACTTTGGGAGGCGTGTTTGGCGCAGGTAACTGTGGCTCACAGGGCAACGCGACCGACTTCGCGAACTGCGCAGCAGGTCTCGCGGTGAATCGTGTGGATCAAGCCATCAGCGCTGCGGATAGTTTCTAAAGACTGACGCAGATCATCTTCGGATGATCGAACGGAATCGGCCCCGTCGGGAAACCGGCGGGGCCTTTTTCTTAGAGCGCGCCCTCGATTTCGGTTTCGAGCTCATTGTCCGTACCTTCACGACCGCGGTCGTTCGGTGGCGTGGGGCGGTTGTAGCCGATGTCGAAGGGAGTATCCCAAGTGACCAGCCCGTAAATCCCAAAGACAACGGCGCCCGCCGCGGCGCCCGCGGGCCCGCCCATCGGTGCGCCGACAACGGATCCCACGATCGCGCTTTGAACCATCTTCTTTAGGCCGCGCGCGATCGGGTGGGGTTGGGGTGGCGCGTTGGAAACGTCGGTGGTGTCGGGTAATGACGCTGGAGGCGAAGCCGTCGTTGCGGTTGGAACGCTCGCGCACGCCGTCATACTTAGCATGGCTGTTACGAGCAGGATCCTGCGAATTTCGACATGGCCCATGGCATAGCCATCGGCCGAATCGAGCCCAAACCGAAACCGTCTCTGTTAGCCGTTGGGACATTCATTGTTGTCGAAATCTGGGATCTAGTTCGCCAGTCTTTCCGCATCGATCTCTTCAACGATACCGTTGTCTTTGGTGATCCCGATTTTCCACTTCGATATTTCTGGGTGCTTCGCTCCGAATTGCTCGAACTTTTCGAAGAATGTGGACGGCATGCCTTTGAACAGGCGAAGCATTTCGTCTTGGGGAAAAGTTTCACCGAAGAAAATCGTGACCCAATCGTACATGAAGATCGGCTCCGATGTAGTCCAAGTGGTCCGTGGCTTCTTATGGCGATTTCGTGAATAGAAACGTTTGAACAGGCCGGCGGCGTTGGGGTATGCCTTCTTTGCTTCTTCGCTGTCCGGATAGAGGGCGCGGATCAATGCGTACTGGCGATAGCTCAGCTCGTACTGCTGGGTTTCTTTGGAGCGCTCAGCCTGTGCATAGAGCTTCGCCGCGGTGACTGCCATCTCTTCGCTTGCGCCGAGATTCGCCATGGAATCCGCACCGAGCAGCTTGAACTTCTGATCGATCAGGTCGAGGCGCGCTTCGAGCTCCGTCACCCGGGTTTCGAGGGAATCCGCGGTGTCGGCCACAGCGGACGCGGTGAGAACGATGCCCATCGCGACCATTGAGATCGCGATTGAACCCATCTTAAAAGACCCCATGAAAGTCTCCTTGTGAACCGCGGATTATGGTGCTTCATCGTTTCTGATGGGTGGCGATATAAACATAGTTGTATGACCGTTCGGTGACGGTTCCAGCGAATCTGGTTTGACACGCCTAACGGATTGGGGCAGTGCCCCCACGGCAGCTCTTTTCGAGCGACGCCGCAAATCGGGCGTTTTTCTTGCCGAGGGAAGGTGCAAACCTGCGGAGCCTCTCTATTACCTGCGATTCGCCGTTCAAGCTAACGACAGCCCCCACGCAATTTGAGACACTCGCGCTCCGCTAGGAGCGTGATGTGGATCAGATTCGTCTCGGGCAAACCGAGTTAGTCGTATCGCGGCTGGGCTTTGGTTGCTCAAGCTTTTGGGCGAAGTCGGCGTTTCCTGAAGCAGACGCGAGTCGTTTGATCCACCGTGCGCTCGATCTCGGCGTCTCCTTCTTCGATACCGGTTCGAGCTACGCTTCGGGGCAAGCGGAGCAGCGCTTGGGTCGTGCCCTCCAAGATCGCGAGCGAAGCGATATCGTCGTCGCCACCAAAGCGGGTACGCGCAATGCGAGCTTTGGCAGGACATACAAAGACTTCACACCGAGCGGTATTCGCACGAGCGTTGAGCAGAGCCTGCGCAATCTCCAGCTCGACGCGATCCCGCTGTTGCATCTGCATGTACCGCGACCCGAAGACATCACCGATGAGCTGGTCGACGGCTTGGAGCGACTTCGCGACCGCGGGCTGGTGCGCTACTTCGGTATTCACGGTGGTGCGCCGGGTTTGCGTGACATCGTTCTGAACAATCCGATTTTCGATACCGCGATGTTCGACTACAACGTACTGCATGTCGGTCGTAAGCCACGGATCGCGGAGCTCAAAGCCGCGGGCAAAGCGTTTCTCGGTGCGACGCCGTTGGCACAGATGCTTTTTTCGCGCCGCATGCTGCGACCCACACGTCTGGCCGATCTCTGGTATCTGACACGCGCCATGGTTGGCCATCGCGCGGATTTGCAACGCGCACAAGCGTTTCGCTTCTTGGAAGAACAGACCGATTGGACCGGTGCAGAACTCGCGTTGGCGTACGCGCTATCGAACGCCGATGTCTCTGTCTGTATCTTTGGTACGACGAGTGAGGCCCGGCTACGTGAAAACATAGAAGTTCTCGGTCGCAGTGTTCCTGCGGAACTTATTCAGCGAATCGAGGCCAGCTGATCTCAGGGTAGGTGCCGAAGGGATCTCGGTTTCGAAAAAACGCGAAATCCTTGGGTTCCAGCTGTGCGGCGAGTTCTAGGAAGCGCGTGATCGTCGGTGCGGGATAGTAGGTTTCTTGATCTGCGGGTCGTACCGCGTATTCAAAACGCCGCGCACGCTCGATGGTCTCGCGCATGTGATCGTACCAGAGGTTCCAATCCTCAGGTGTCGTGACGACGGAACCGGCTTCGACCAATGTCGCGTCGACATAACGCACCCAGCCTGTGTCGGGGTCTACTGTGCGCACCAATTCAAAGCGATGACTGCCAACAGTCCGATGCGTTCCCAAGATCGAAAGTACACGGCCGCGCAGGCTTTTCGCCTTACGCGCTTCTTCCGTGCGCCGCTCAAGCAATTCGAGTCCTCCCGGATCGCCTTGAATGAGCTGCAGGTCCCAAACGGCGTGCTCGCAGGGATGCGGTGAGAAGAGTAGGTGGTTCGCATTCCAAGATGCCGGAATTCGAAAACCGAGGCCGGCTGTGACGAGCACGGGGTTGTACGCCGTCATCGCAATGGCGCGAAGAACATCCATCTGCAGAAGCCGCGCGAGCCAGCCGCCGCGTTCAGGGTCGACATCGGCGGTCCGCAACTCGCCGGGATTTACCAGTCGTCGCGCCGCGTCTTCGGGCAGCGGTGCCGCGCCGGGGTTGAAGCGTCGCATGGTTGCGCCCGCGACCACCTCGTCTGCGTTATCGCTTGTCTCTGCTTTTCGCTGAAACGATTCCTTCGAGAACAGGCGTCGCAGGAACGGACCGGCTTTGAGTCGAACTGTGCTCGAGAGCCGCTGATGCGCGCACGCCGCGCGAAATTGCCCGTGCGTTGGCAGCACGGGAATCCGCCCGTTCTCAAAGAAGTAGATGGCTTTGTGATAGCCATCTGCGTACGTCCTTTGCTGCGCCATACTTCTAAGCCTTCTTTGAGTCGACTTTATCACGCCATCAGAATCGGCAACTCATAGGTAGCCATCGGCGCTTCGGCAAACACGCTTTGGGATCCGCTGTGTTGGCCGATAAATCCCGGCGTGGCGCATGCTGAAACAAGACTCGCTAGGCAGGTGGCAGCTGTCCTTCTTGTCGTGGTCTGTGCGGTCTTTGCACTTACGTTACGCAACGACTTCATTGACTTTGATGATCCCGACTACGTCACTGAAAACATCCACGTAAGTCGCGGAATCACGCTGGACGGTATTTCATGGGCGTTGACCTCCCGTGAAGCGTCGAATTGGCATCCCGTCACTTGGCTTTCGCATATGCTGGATGTCGAACTCTATGCTTTGAATCCGGCCGGCCACCATGCCACGAGTGTTCTGATCCATGCGGTCACGACCGCGATGGTCTTCATGCTGTTTTGGCAGCTAACGGGTGCACTGGGGTGTAGCGCCGCATTGGCGCTGCTTTGGGGTCTACATCCGCTACGCGTCGAATCCGTGGCTTGGGTTTCCGAGCGCAAGGACGTGCTTTGCGCGTTCTTCTGGGTGCTGTCGACGTGGTTCTACCTGCGTTGGAGGCGATCGGAACGCTCGTGGGACTACGTACTGCTTTTCATAAGTTATGCGATCGGCCTGATGTCGAAGCCCATGCTCGTCACCTTTCCGTTTACGCTGATGTTGCTCGACCGCTGGCCACTGCGACGTGACGGCTTTCACTTCACTGAAAAGCTCCCGCTCTTTGTGCTTACGGTCGTGGCGTGTGGGATCACGTATTGGGCGCAATCGGGCGGCGGTGCGGTGGCGACAGTGGAGCAGGCGGCATTTGCCGATCGCGTTGCAAACGCCACGCTTAGCTATGCGATGTATGTCGGCAAAATTTTCTGGCCGAGCGGGCTTTCTGCGTACTACCTGTTTTATGCAAGCATTCCCAGTTGGAAAGTCATCGCTGCTGCGACGTTCCTCATGCTTGCGCTTGCACAAGCCTGGCGCTGGCGCCAGGAACGGCCCTTTGTGCTCATCGGTTTGCTGTGGTTCGTGGGCACACTCGTACCCGTGATTGGCATCGTGAAAGTGGGTTCCCAAGCAATGGCGGATCGTTTTACCTACGTACCATCGTTGGGTCTGCTCTGGATCGTTGTTTGGGGTGCAGCCGAGTTGTTTCAGCGCTTGAACGCGCCGCGTTGGCTTCCACATGTGTTGACGTTGGGGGTCGCTGGCGTTCTTACGCTTTGTACGCTGGATCGCGTGCTTGATTGGCGCAATACCATCAGCCTTTTTGGTGAAGCCGCAGCGTTGGATTCGCGAAACTTCATGGCGCGGAACATCTTGGGTAGCGCGTATTTCGATCAGGGCCAGTTCGAAGAGGCGGAAGCTCAGCTTCAAGCGGCTGTGGCAATTCAACCCAACGACGCGGACATTCAATCCAACTTGGGCGCGACACTGGTGGCACTCAATCGCTATGACGAGGGGATTGCACATTACCGGCGTGCGATCGCGCTCGACACCCATGATGTCAAACCGGTGTTGAATCTGGCGATCGCGCTCGACCAGCAAGGAAGCGATGTACCTGCGATCGCTAATTATCGGAAAGCGCTCGCGTTGGACCCGACGCTCTCGCAGGCGCATTACAATCTTGCGTTGGTTCTGGCGCAGCAAGGGGATTTCGGTGCCGCAGAGTTGCATTTTCGCAGCGTTGTTGAGCTGCGCCCGGGTTATGCAGCAGCCCATAACAATCTCGGCAACGTACTTGTTGCGCTCGGGAAGCAAGACGCCGCGAAGCGGCACTACCAACTCGCGTTGGATGCTGACCCCGGTAATCAGAGCGCTCGCAGCAATCTCGAACGACTAAGCCCCTGACTAGGCGGCTTCGTTGTGTTTCAGGTGAACGTCGCGCTGCGGAAACGGAATGCTGATTCCATTCGCATCGAGTTTTAGTTTGATTTCTTCGGTGAGCGCGAAGCGGACATCCCAGTAGTCGTTAGTGCGTACCCAGGGTCTCACGACGAAGTTCACGCTACTATCGGCGAGTTCAACCACGCCCACTGTGGGTTCTGGCGCCGCGAGAACCCGTGATTCATTCCGGAGAATATCGAGAAGCAGTGCTTTTGCTTGGCGAATGTCGTCGTCGTAGCCGATGCCGATTACGAGATCGATGCGACGCGTGTCGTTTGCGGAATAGTTGGTGATCGCGTTTTCGATGATGGCGCCGTTGGGAACGATGATGCGCTTATTGTCTGGCGTGTGGATCACCGTGGCGAAGATCCGGACTTCTTGAATTACACCGCTGACTCCGCCAGCTTCAACGAAGTCTCCTGCCTTAAAGGGTCGGAAGAAAATCAACATGACGCCTGAGGCGAAGTTTCCCAATGAGCCCTGTAGTGCGAGCCCGACTGCCAGCGCGCTCGCCCCGAGTATTGCCGCAAAGGATGTCGTGTTGACGCCCAGCTTGCCGAGGGCCGAGATGATGACGAGGCCCATCAGCACCATGTAGAGCAGGTTTCCGAGGAATCCTGTGAGTGTGGGGTCAACGTTCGCGCGATTCATTCCGCGTCGCACCAACGCGGTGATGCCTTTGGCGACCCACCATCCCAGTAGCAAGATGACAAAGGCTGCGACCACGCCTGGCGCGTAGGCCAGCATGGCCTCTCGTAGGTTTGAAACTATGTTTTCCATCGGGTCCTCCTCTGAAATCTAGGTGGCGGGAGTCTAGGCGAGGCCCCCTAGGCTTGCTGGCGTTCAGGCGGAAGTTCGGCACCCTCTCCCGACCGTGAAAATCGATGTCGAAGAAATAGGTCCTGTGGAGCGGAAGCTTCGGATTGAATTGCCCGCGACCGACGTGGATGTCGCCTTCGATCGGGTCTATCGCGACCTTGGTAAGGGCTCGAAAATACGGGGCTTTCGGCCAGGTAAGGCACCCAGGCCCGTGCTCGAGAAGTATTTCGCCGACCGTGCCGGCCACGAGGTTTTACAGCGCGTCGTCCAGGACTCGCTGCCGAAAGCCCTCAAGGAGAGCGGGCTTTTGTTCGTCGGTGACCCGCGCGTGGAACCCGGCGAGGAGCCCAAGCAGGGCGCCGCCTTCAGCTATGGGGTGGGTCTGGATATTCGCCCGGAGATCGAGCTCAAGCAGGTGAAGGGCTTGAAGATCCAAACGCCCGAGGTGCCGACTCCGGAGAAGGACCCAGTTGAAGAGCATTTTGAGCAGCTTCGAAACAACCAGGCTCAACTGGTCGAGGAGGCCAGCGACGTGACTGCGGCGACCGGCCATGTTGCGGTGATCGATTTCGAAGGCAGTATTGATGGTGTGGTGTTCGACGGTGGTACCGGTCACGAGGCAATGTTCGAACTGGGTTCGGGCCGGGCGATTCCGGGATTCGAAGAGAATCTTGAGGGTTTGGCGGTCGGAGCCGAGCACGAGTTTGAGGTCGACTTCCCAGCGGAGTATCCGTCTCCCGAGGTGGCGGGAAAACACGCCACGTTCAAGGTGAAGCTGCTGGGACTGAAGCGTAAGGAACTGCCGGAGCTCGACGACGAGTTCGCAAAAGATGTTTCGGATAAGGAAACGATCCAAGATTTGCGTGATGAGTTTCAAGCACGCGTTGACGAGTCGCGTACAAACGAACTCAAGCGAATGAAGCGCGAGGCGGTCGTCGCTGAGTTGCTTGCGCAAAACGAGTTTCCGATTCCCGAGCGATTTGTTGAAGTGCAGCTATCGCAACGGTTAATGCGGGCGGCATCGCAGTTCGGAAAACAAATCCCGGCTCAAGAGTTGTCGAAAATGATCGAGAATTGGCGCGAAGAATGGCGGCCGATGATTGAAAAGGAAGTTCGCCTCGCGTTTTTGGCGCCGCTGATTGCGGAAGCCGAATCGATCTCGGTGTCGGATGAGGCTATTGATGACCAGCTGCGTCAAATTGCCGAGCGACAGGGTGAGTCTTTGTCGCAAGTAAAGCGCAACTACAGGGAACAGGGTCATTTAGAGGGTTTACGCGCCGCGTTGCTTGAGGATCAGGTGGTTGAATTCCTGATGACGGAAGCTACCCTTTCCAGCTCCTAACCCATTGAAACGGAACATAAAAACGGATTTCGAGGCACTCAGCGTTCCTACGATCCCCCCGTCGAATCCGCTAGAATAAAGAGGATGTCGATGTTGATTCCGATGGTGATTGAGCACTCTCATCGTGGCGAACGTGCCTACGATATTTATTCCCGACTGCTCAAAGATCGAATTGTTTTTCTCGGTACCGCGATCAATGACGAGGTTGCAAACCTTGTGATCGCGCAGCTGCTATTTCTTGAAGCCGAGGATCCGGAAAAAGATGTCCATATCTATATCAATTCACCCGGAGGTGAGGTGAACGCCGGTCTTGGGATCTATGATGCGATGCAATACATCAACTCCGATGTGGAGACGATTTGCATGGGGCAAGCGGCGAGTATGGCAGCAGTCTTGCTCGCGGGTGGAGCAAAGGGCAAGCGATACGTCCTGCCGCATTCGCGCGTGATGATTCATCAACCGATGGGCGGCGTACAGGGTCAGGCTACGGACATTCAAATTCATGCCGAGGAGATATTGAAGATTCGGCTGAAGCTCAACGAGATCTTGGCAGCGCATACCGGTCGCGAAGTTGGAGAAGTGGAAAAGGATACGGAGCGAGACCGTTTCATGTCTGCCCACGAGGCACTCGATTACGGAATCGTCGATAAGGTCATGTCCAAGCATGATCCTGCGACGAAAGAAGGGGCATAACGTTGAAGAAAAAGGAAGAAGGGTCAAATCTCGCTTGTTCTTTCTGCGGAAAGAGCCAGAAAGAGGTTAAAAAGCTTATCGCCGGGCCCACGGTCTATATCTGCGATGAGTGCATTGAACTCTGCAACGACATTATCGCGGAAGAAGCCAGCCGTGAAAGCGATGTGCCGACTTCCTCTGTCCCGAAGCCCAAGGAGATCAAAGAGATCCTCGACCAATACGTGGTAGGGCAACAGGCGGCGAAGAAAGTGCTTTCGGTTGCGGTACACAATCACTATCGACGTATCGAGAACCAATCCGTCGTAGGCGATGTCGAGTTGCAGAAGTCCAATATCCTTCTGCTTGGACCTACGGGTTCGGGCAAAACCTTGCTCGCACAAACCCTCGCAAAGATTATTGACGTACCGTTTACGATCGCGGATGCGACCACGCTAACCGAAGCCGGCTACGTGGGTGAGGATGTCGAAAACATCATTCTCAATCTGTTGCAGGCCGCGAACTATGACGTTGAAAAGGCCCAGAGTGGCATCGTCTACATAGATGAAATCGACAAAATTGCGCGCAAGAGTGAGAACCCATCGATCACGCGCGATGTATCCGGTGAAGGTGTGCAGCAGGCGCTGCTAAAAATCATCGAGGGTACTGTCGCCAACGTGCCGCCGAAGGGTGGACGCAAGCATCCTCAGCAAGAGTTTGTGCAGATTGATACGACCAATATTCTTTTCATCTGCGGTGGAGCATTCCACGGGATCGAGGAAATTATTGAGCGACGCACCGGCGTTCGTGGCATGGGCTTTGGTGCTGAGCTCGGGAAGAAGAACGTACGTCGGCTAGGCGAGACGTTGCGCTTGGCGCAAAACGAGGATCTTTTGAAGTTTGGAATGATTCCAGAGTTCATCGGACGCCTGCCCGTTGTTGCGACGCTTGAAGAGCTCGATGAAGCTTCGCTGGTGAAGATTCTGACTGAACCGAAGAACGCGTTGGCCAGGCAATACACCAAGCTGCTCGAACTCGAGGGTGTTGCTTTGCGATTTACAGACTCTGCGCTTATCGCGATCGCCAGCGAGGCGTTGAAGCGGAAATCCGGCGCTCGAGGGTTGCGCACCATCTTAGAGTCGACGATGTTGGATGTGATGTATGAGATTCCGTCACGTACGGATATCTCAGAAGTTGTGATCAATGAAGACGTGATCCGCACTGGGGCTGAGCCCATGATCGTCTACGACCATGCGGAGAGCGCATAGAGGAACCCCGAGCGGGTTCAAAGGTAATCTATGAGTAGGGAACCCGTCATCGTACCGCTTCTACCCTTGCGGGATATCGTGGTACTTCCTCACATGGTGGTTCCGCTCTTTGTCGGACGCGAAAAGTCTGTTCGTGCACTCGAAGAAGCGATGCAGCGCGACCGCATGCTCTTCCTTTCAGCGCAGCGTGACGCGAAGACCGACAACCCGGGTCCGGAAGAGATCTTTCAGATGGGTACGCTCGGTGTCATTGTGCAGCTGGTTAAGCTTCCCGATGGTACGGTCAAGGTACTCGTTGAAGGAAAGAAGCGCGCGGAAGTGCAGCGCTACGAAGAAACCGATGACTATTTTCTGATTGAAGCGCTCGAAGTTGACGAAGACGAGACGATCACCGTCGAAACTCAGGCGCTGGTTCGCAGTATCAACGATACGTTCGAGACCTACGTCAAGCTCAACAAGAAAGTACCGCCGGAAATGCTTTCGACCGTGGCGAGCATTGATGATCCCGGTCGCTTGGCGGATACGATCGTCGCGCATCTCAATGTCAAGTTGGAAGATAAACAGCGGCTGCTCGAAATTACGAGTCCACGTGAACGGCTCGAAGAGATCTACGCACTGATTCAAGCTGAAATCGACTTGCTTCAGGTCGAAACCAGAATCCGATCACGCGTGAAGAAGCAGATGGAGCGCTCCCAAAAGGAGTACTACCTGAACGAGCAGATGCGCGCGATTCAAAAGGAACTTGGCGAGCGCGACGAGTTTAAGAATGAACTTCAGGAGCTTGAAGAGAAATTAGACGAGCTGAACTTGCCTGAAGAGGCCAAGGAAAAGTGCGACAAAGAACTCCGCAAGCTGAAGATGATGTCGCCGATGTCCGCCGAAGCGACGGTTGTACGCAACTACGTGGATTGGATTCTGTCGCTGCCTTGGGGCAAGTACGCCGAAGAATGCAAGGACATCAAGAACGCGGAGCGGGTGCTAGACGAGGATCACTACGGTCTTGAAAAACCGAAGGAACGCGTTCTCGAGTACCTCGCGGTACAAACGCTGGTTGAAAAGATGAAGGGACCGATCCTTTGCTTGGTCGGCCCGCCGGGTGTGGGAAAGACCTCTCTCGGTCGATCGATTGCTCGTGCGACGGGCCGTGACTTCGTACGGATCAGTCTTGGTGGCGTGCGCGACGAAGCAGAAATTCGTGGGCACCGTCGCACCTACATCGGTGCACTGCCGGGTAAGATCGTTCAGGGTTTGAAAAAGGCAGGAACCGGAAATCCTGTCTTCTTGTTGGATGAAATCGACAAGATGTCGATGGATTTCCGCGGCGACCCCAGTGCGGCGTTGCTCGAAGTTTTGGATCCAGAACAGAATGATACGTTCAACGATCACTATCTAGATATGGACTACGACCTCTCCAATGTGATGTTTGTGACGACGGCAAACTCACTCGGTGGAATTCCACGTCCGCTGCAGGATCGAATGGAGATCATTCATCTTCCGGGCTATATCGAGGAGGAGAAGCTGCAGATTGCGCGAAATTTCCTGATTCCAAAGCAGATCGCAGCGAACGGCCTGAAATCGGAAAACATCGAGTTTACGGATCAAGGGGTTTACGAAGTGATCCGTCGCTACACCAAAGAAGCCGGTGTACGAAATCTCGAGCGTGAGCTTGGCGGGATTTGCCGAAAGGTTGCACGCGAAGTCGTCTCGAGCGATGAGCCGGTAAGTGTTCGTGTTGGCTCGAAGCAGGCACGAAAGTATCTCGGCGTGCCGAAATACCGTTACGGTCGTCGAGAAGATACGAACCAGGTGGGCATTGCGACTGGCCTCGCGTTTACCGAGGTGGGTGGTGAGCTCCTGCTGATTGAAGCCCTCGCGACGTCGGGTAAGGGCAAGGTTCAGCTCTCCGGTCAACTTGGCGACGTGATGCAGGAATCAGCAAAAGCCGCACTCAGTTACGTGCGTCGTCGTGCAAAGCAACTTGGCTTGGCGCGCGACTTTCACCAGAAAGTCGATCTCCACTTACATATTCCCGAGGGAGGTGTGCCCAAGGATGGCCCGTCCGCGGGTATCACGATGGTGACCGCGCTTGCATCCGCACTCACGGGTGTTCCCGTGAGATCGGATCTTGCGATGACGGGTGAAGTGACGCTCCGGGGTCGTGTCCTACCGATTGGTGGACTCAAAGAGAAACTCATTGCTGCGCTCCGCGGCGAGATCAAGACCGTTCTCATTCCTAAGGAAAACGAACGCGAACTCAAAGAAATTCCAGCGAAGGTGAAACGCGGACTCACCATCATCCCGGTCGAAACCATGGATGAGGTACTCCAGCACGCGCTCACGTTTGAAGATCCCACCATTTTCACGCGCGCCGTCGATGAGTACCCCATCGAAGAGATCTTCGAGATCACGCCCAGTGTCGAAGCACCTCCAGGTGTGAACTAGACCGCTCTGATATCTCCGCTCGTGGCCTCGCTGCGCGCGTTCCAGTGGCGCCCTCTGAGATATCTCCGCTCGTGGCCTCGCTGCGCGCGTTCCAGTGGAACGCTTGCGCAGATTTCTTGCATCAGAACGCGTACTGAATCTGTTGCTATGCGTGTTCGACATAGATCCTCCGCTCACGCTGGGACCCACCTGGCGCGATATCGGACAGCACGATTTTCGTACGGATCGTCCGCAGCGCCGGTGAAAGCGTTTCTATAAGCCAAATGTAACAACGGGTTAAGTGAAAACAGGTTTTGCTTGACTGTTTCATAAACATCGCCGTATTCTACACATTAATGAGACAGTTGAATTTCAAGACGACGACGGGCTGGGGCGGATCGCGACCTGGCGCGGGGCGAAAGCCTGGGCCGAATCCGCGAATTAGGCACGCTCCGCGTGAGAAGTTTGGCCGTAATCATCCCAGCCATGTCACGCTGAAAGTCCGTAGCGACGTGCCGTCGCTGCGGATTCGTAAATGCGTCAAAGGGTTGGAACGCAGTTTCGCAGAAGCTTGCGAGCGCGGGGATTTCCGGCTGGTTCAGTACTCAATCCAGTCGAACCACGTGCATATGATCGTTGAGGCTACGGGAACCGAGGCGCTTGCCCGCGGGATGAAGTCGATCGCAGCGCGCTTCGCGCGGGCGGTAAATCGATCGTTTCAACGGAGGGGGCCGGTATTAGTGGATCGCTATCATTCGCGAGCGTTGAAGACGCCCACCGAGGTGCGTAATGCGTTGAAGTATGTGCTGTTGAATGCGCAGAAGCATGAGAAGAGGGCACTGAAAGTATTGGATCCCGCGTCTTCGGCGCGTTGGTTCGATGGTTGGCGGGGGCAGCGACCGGATTCCGAGCTGGCGTGCGTGGCAATGGCGCGTACGTGGTTGCTCACAACGGGTTGGCGCCGGCTAGGGCTTATCGATACAGGCTGAATGGCCTAGACTGCGGGAGTGGGTCTGGGCGGGTAGCTCAGTTGGTAGAGCGGCGCCCTTACAAGGCGTTGGTCGGAGGTTCGAGTCCTCTCCCGCCCACCAGTTTTAGTTGGTCCATACCGGACACATGGGTAACGGTTTATACCGGAGACATAGGTAACACTTTAGCACCGAAGGGGTTCTTCGCAGGTTCGAGCCTGGCGGCCTCGTGATCAAAGAATCCCAGGTCGTAGTGCATAAAGCTAACGAG
>JAJDAK010000083.1 GCA_029261895.1 Deltaproteobacteria bacterium | reverse complement strand
AGACCGATCTGTCTCCATACTCGCAAGCAGACTTGAACAAAATTGCGCTGCAGCTGAATCAGCGTCCGCGAAAGACACTCGGCTTTGTGTCACCCGCAGAACGCTTCAATGAATGCGTTGCGTTGACTGGTTGAACCCAAGCGTTCCTTCTTCACCCGGGCCAACTCACGCTTCAGCGTCGTCAACTCCTCATCCCGCGAATGACCTGCGCCTTGAAAAGCCTTCGAGCCGTTCTCGCGCAGCTCCCGACCCCACCGCGTCAACAAATTCGGGTAATGCCCAGGTCCCGCCCCACTTGGCTCTTTGTGACTCCAGGCGCTTCGGACAAAGCCACCGCTTCGCGCTTGAATTCATCCGTAAACTTCCTGCGTTTTCCCATGACACTCCTCCAGGCCCATTATCAGCCTTTTCAGATGTGTCCGTGAAACCAGGGGAGAACCCCTTCAAATGCTTCGCCTGGTCGATCCGCAGGCCGCCGTACTCTTTGCGCCAGCGGTAGTACGGCAGGTCACTGTCTAATGGCGCCCCAACGATACAGATATTGCGCCGCACGGTTGATTCAGAAGCCGGTCGTGCTGGTCCGGAACTCGTCGGTCAATGGGGGCAATGAGAACCTGAAACGCCATCGTTATATCGGGCGCTTTATTGCTAAGTGGCTGCGCCACCCATGCATTTTTTCGAGGGCACGTGTTGGGTCGTTATTCTTCTCGCGAGTTTTCTGGACTCGCACAGGTTCTTGCCCCTGGATTACACTCCCACTCGAGGACCACTAGGCGATCACAGCCCGCGCGGATCGCATTGGGTGAGGCGTCGGGAAGTGTGCCGGTAGGACAGCGATCGTTTGGATCGGGTCCCATCCAGACTAAGTAGTCGGGCCCCACGACTGAAAGCGAGTAGACCCAGAGCTCATCCGCGCTGGCAGGGCCTTTGGTGATCAGCCCGCGCACGTCTTGGCTTACTCCCGGTAGACCGAGACCCGCAAGCACAGCGCATTCACTCATTCCAGTTTTCAAGCGGCGTCGGCGGTCTCTTGATCGATCCTGATCCATCAGGTCCCACTCCCAATCGTGTCGAACCAGGTTGCGTTGCCGGATCTCCGCCGCGACGGTCGTCTTGTTTGTGAACGCGGCGTTGTAGCTAGTGCAAAGGCTTCGATCCGCGTTGGGGTCTACAAAACCGCAGTGTGCACCCATCGCGAAAATGACCGTGGCCAAGCTCAAGAGATGTCGAATTTTCATCCATAAATGGTCACTAATCCGTATGTGGAAGCAATCCTCTGCAGTCAATTCACTATACAGACCGGGGCACTGTAGTTCAGGTGCGTGCTTCTTCGTAAAGCATCGGGGGGCGCTGTCCAGCTCAGCTCAGCAACGTGATACTCGCGTCGGCCTTGAGGGGTATCGCTATCTGGGTCAGGTCAGTCGCCGGTTCGCGGCAGCGCTTCGCGCCGCGGGCGCATCGCAAGCGCGCAAAGAGAACGCTGTCCCGCCAAGCGAAGCTTGGCCGCGAGTCCGCTCGATTGCTCCATCTCGGCGTTCCGCGCCCTCAGTCGATCCATGACTCCGGTTGCAGCGTGTTCTGTGAATCCCCTTGCGCTCGCGCGTTCGATCACGTCAGAATCCTCAGATGGGCGACATGGGTGAGTCAAACGGATCTTCCAAACTTCGGACCGCAGTTGGATTCTTGCTGCTGATCCTTGGCATTGCTGTTTTTGTCGTGCGTCTACAGCATGAAGGCGCTTACGCGATGCCGCGGGGCGGAAACCTCTTGGGCGGGTTGGGTTCGCTTGTATTGGGTTGCGTTCTTCTTTGGTCGGCCGCACCACGTCTGCTTCGCTGGGTGGGGCTTGCGGTCAGTCCGGTGATCTTCTTTTTTGGGCTCTACGCCACGATGGCTGAACTCGAGGAAACGATCTCGCTCTACGCAACGAACAGCACCGGCAAGCCGGCAGAGCTTCGGCTCTGGATCGTCGACCGTGAAGATGGTGAGTGGGTCGGAATGCCGCGATCGAAGGCCGTTGAGCATTCCTTGGACGGTGCAGAGCTGCAGTTGCTCCGAAAAGGCGAGACCCGTTGCGTCGTTCCGGTTCTCTACGAAGACCGCGAGATCGTGACCGCCATTCACGCGCTCAAGGTTGAGAAGTATGCGGTCGCCCGTGCTAGCGCTGCGGTCGGCTTCTACCCGCGGGAGGCGAAGGAAACGACGGTCGCACTGCGATTCGATTCGTGTCCTGAATCGTAAGCCGGTTCGCCGCGAGCGCATCGCAAGCGCGCAAAGAGCACGTTGTCCCGCCAAGCGAAGCTTGGCCACGAGTCCGTTCGATTGCTCCACTATTCGAGTCGTCTAGGGGAAGGCGATCGTATCCATGTTGTAGGTCACGCGGCAACCGTAGAAACGGACGTCGCTGTTGGTGCCGGGGCCGCCACTGAGGCCGAAACTCATGCTTGCCGCATAGGCGTAGGTCTGGTTGTCGACCGGATCTCCGGCTCCAGAAACGGTCGTGTCGCTGGAGCTCCGCACGGTTGTATCGTTGAGACTGCCAAGAGTGGGATTGAGAATAGCGGTCGCGAACGAGGTATTCGCTAGCACGTTGTGAGCGGCAATGGTGGCGAGAAATGTCCCGATGGAAAGGCTCGGGTCGTCGTCGTAGTAGTAGCAGGTGAGCGCGGTGAGGTCGGCGCCGTCCGGCAGATGGAGCGGTGCCAATGAGGAATGCGGGCTCACATCCGCGGTATACGCATAGGATTTGAAATCTGCGACGCGTATCCAGTTGGGGTCTGTGGAGGCCGGGGCGAACTCCTGCGCTCGTAGAAAATGGTAGTAGGTCTGTGGCGAGCGAAACTCGTACGCATTCGATCGCGTGGTGCCGTTGACGTCGAGTGCTGAGGACGGAATGGAGTGGTTGATGCCGATCTCGTTGTTGGCACCGTCGAGGAAGAGCAGGTCGGAATCGAAGGCTTGCTGGGAGAAACTATTCAGCACGGCCGCGGCTCCCGCTATTTTGGTGGCCGAAATCGCGGCGCTAGCCGAAACGTCCGAGTTCGTAATGGTACCGGTTGCGATCTGAGTACCCGTGATCGCCCCCGGACCCACGCGAAAACTCGTCCCGACCAGCTCGAGTCCGGGGCCGGCGCTGTAAGTGGTGTTGGTGTCCGTATCGATGTCGACGCTGCAAGCCCAGGCCGCACCGCTCCACTTGGCGAGTTGCCCGCTGGAACAAGACAGCTCGCCAAGTGTGTCGTTGTCGACGTCGTCCGCAAACCCGGCGGGTACACCCGAGAGAGAGGACCAGCTGTGTGTGTGCGCGCTGCTCGCAAAGTCGCCCGAGTCTTGCCCATCAAGCGTGTCGGCGTCGCTAGCGGTGGTCGCAGACATGGCCGTCATCGCCTCCTGGCACTGGAGTGCGTAGACGACGGAGGTCATACGCTGGCGTGGGGAGAGCGTCTCCGCGCCAACCGTTACCTCGAGCCAGCGGTCTGAGTTGGTGAAGAGGCTTTCGTCAAACGTCCCGCCCGTGGCGCCGCTGCCAATCAGTACATCGAAGACGCCGTCCACGACCTGTACGCTCGGGTGGGTCTCTTCGTAGATCCGAAACGTTCCACTGTCAGTGGAGTTCGGGTCCGTCCAGATGCCAAGGGCAACGCTCGTCGTCGTATTGACCAAGCTGCCGTTCGGATCCAGCAGTAGGCCCTGGTAGTTCACAAGGTCAGGGACCGTGGCTCGGGCTGAGCTGGCGAAGAGGCACATGAATACGGTGATGGAACAGACGCAGAGACTTCGCATGGGCTCTCCTCTCTCCACTAGGCGAGGCGCCCAGATTAGGGTCGATACCCCCCATCCTACGCGATGAAGGTGCCTAGGCAAGTTGGCTTTTCGGGTGGCGCCACCGGGATTTCACAGCAGCGATCAAAGCCGAGGCCGAAGCCGCCATCGACGGTACGTCCGTTGCTCGCCGCTGTTTGCCGGAGCTAAAGCGCTAAGTTACCGATCTTCCTCGTTGTCGGGCTCTATTGCCAACGTCTTTGTCGCCGGTTCGCGGCTCACGTCGATCAAGCTGTCGTGCTGTGCTTTCGCAAGAAGGCGCTGACGGATCGATTGTACTCTGGGGTGTTGTCCTCGTGCATCATCTCTACGGCTTACCGGGGCCGGCCGCACGGTTGCTCTCGGGGGAGATGCTCCTGGAGCAGGACCCGAACGAGCGCTCAGCCTCGTGCGGGTTTCAGCTCGCCGGGCTGGCGCAGCATCTTCTCGATCTCCGAGACGTGCTGTTCCTCCTCGGCGATCATCCCTCGGGCATACTCCTCCAGGTGCACGTCACGTGGGGAGACCAGCTTGAGGAGCTGGTAGTAGAGTTGCAGGCCGGTCTTCTCGTGCTCCAAGGACTCGGCCAAGATGTCGCCGATGTCGTGCTGATGACTCTCGAGCAGCGCTCCGATCCGCAGGGAGGGATGCCCGCCCAGCGAAGTGATGTGCTCGCCGGCAGCATGGGCGTGCCGGAGGCCCTCATCGCCGACTCCTTGGAGCCAGCTGACGATCGGGATCCGGTTATAGCCGAAGATCATGAGCGAGTAGTGCGTGTAACGGACGACACCCGCCAGCTCCATCTCGAGTATCTGGTTGAGGGTCTCGAGCACCTTCTCGTTGCGTCCCACACGCTTGGTGCGCTTCGTCGTCTTGCGGGTCTTCCGCTTTGTCGCGGCCATCGTGACTTTCTCCCCGTCGCGGTCGGTTTTTTCGCTTCGAGCTACGGGATGATAGGGCAAAGAACTGTGCTCTTGGGGATTTTTTGCTCGGAGCGGTGTCGCGGTGGACGGATGATCTACGAACATTGGAAAGCACCCGCGCTTAGGAGAGAATCCCGCGGTTTTGATGTGTGAGCTTCAAGCGACGGGACGCCGGCTTCCGGACCTAGCGGCGCGAGCAGGTCGCCGACGCCGAACCCTCCACGAACCTTTCGATTCGTAAGTGGCGCTGTGGGGGAGGCCGGGAGGGGGCTTCGATGACTCCACGCTTTTTTGTGTCGCGTCGATTCATGAAATCCTCCTGGCGTGCTTGGGCGCTTTCCGCGCGGCTGACATGGAAAGACCGGCCGATTGCGTTCGAAGTACCAGAGTAGTGTGTCCGGGAGCGCTCGCCGCATGGCTTACCGCCAAGATGAGCACAGGGGCCTGCCCAAAGGCTCCATCGTTTAATAGTTGGTGAGAAGCCGATTGTGAGTGATTTAACCCGCGAATGATTGAGCCCCGCGGAGAGAGGTCCAAGGTTCATTGTTCGTCGGATTTATTGGGACCAAAATATTGGTTCTTGATACTGAATCCGTTTACTAAACTATTGACGAGGTCCCATGAAGTCGTATCATCGATACCAACGGCTCGCGTTGCTGGCGAGCCAGAGGGGTGAGCACATGATTAAGGGTGGGCCGACGCAGGTCGCCGGGAGAGCCGCCGCTGGCACCGGTCCAAATTTGTCGGTCTCCCTCAGGAGAGCGCCGCGGCGCGTTCCGCAGGTCGTTGGGGTAATGCCAGCGGGTTTGCTGGTGAGCAACTACAACATTCCCCGGCGCGACTATAGGGAGCGGAGCGGTTACCAGAGGAACATTTCTCCTGCCCGCGTGAACAAGCTGGTCGCGGATCTCGTTGCGCACAGAGTCGACCTTCCCACGGCCCTGTTGCTCAATATTCGAACCTTCCAAGACGGCGTGCATCTCGTCGAGGAGAACGGCATGCACTTCTTCCGGCCCGAGGGTCCCTTCTACGTTGTCGACGGTCAGCACCGCGTCGAAGCGCTGGTGAAGCTCATCGAGCGGGATCCGGAGAGATGGTCCGACTTCCCGATCCCCTTTGTATGCCTGCTCGGGGCGGATGAGTTCCAGGAGATGACGGAGTTCTATGTCGTGAACTCTACGGCGAAGAGCGTCCGCACCGACCTCGCGTATGACCTGCTAAGGCAGCGTGCGGAGGATGACCCCTCGTTGAGACAGGCGCTGCTGGAGCAGAGGGAGTACTGGAAAGTCGAGGGAAAGTTAATCACGGAGCAGCTCACCCAGACCTCACCTCTTTGGAAGGATCGCGTACGCTTCCCGGGCGAACCGCTGGGCGAGACGCTCATCAGCTCCTCGGGAATGGTGTCGTCGCTTCGGCCGCTCCTTGTGACGCCGTACTTCGAGGCGATCTCGATGTCCGACAGGGTCAAGGTACTCGTCGCGTATTGGGCGGGGATTTCGAATGTCCTCCCCGACGTCTTCAAGGACCCGCCTCGCTACGCGCTTCAGAAGTCGACCGGCGTGCAGGTCATGCACAAACTCCTGATCGTGCTGATCGAGAGTCTCCGCTCGCAAGGCGACTCGGTGCTCAAGCCGGAGTCATACGCGTCCCTGCTCCAGGGTCCTTTGCTCCACCTCGAGGGTGACACTGCGAGCGGGGATACCGTCCGGGGAGAAGACTTTTGGAAAGTGGGTGCGGTCGGAGCCGCCGGGTCTTTCAGCAACAACGCCGGTCGTCGGGTGCTCACTACACGCTTAAAAGGGGCCCTCCCCAGGGTGGAGGCGACATAGAGACCAGAATGAGACCAGGAGGATGGGTCATGAGTAAGTCGAAGATAAATGGGATAAACCAGGTGCAAGAGGCGCGGATGGTCATGCATAAAGACGAACATGCGATCATCAAGTCCATGCTCTTGAACGCCCTCGGCGATGACGACTGCTTCGCAAGGACCGTCGCTAGCGACCGATCGGAATCCGGGCGTGCGAAGACCCGCCTTGTCCTCGCCAAGTTCCTCGTCCGGATGGAGCGCCAATTCGAACTACGTGCGGAGGTGCACCCACCGGAACTCGAACTGTGAGGATGAAGGTCGTGATGTGGCAAGTCCTTGCATCAATGGGTGCAAGGCTGCAACGCCGCCAGCAGTTCGTCTAGGGATACGCTCGCAATCGTAGTGGCGCGGTCGCTGACCGCGAATGGCAGGATCAAATTTCCCCCGTGGACCAGGGAGCCACAGCTGTAGATCACGTTGGGCACGTAGCCTTCTCGGTCCAGTCCGACCGGGGCGAGGAGGGGCTCGACGAGTCGACCGATGATTCTGGTGGGGTGCTCTAGATCGAGCAGGACGGCCCCGAGCGAGTACTTGCGCATGGGGCCGACGCCGTGCGTGATCACAAGCCAGCCGGCTTCGGTCTCGATTGGAGAACCGCAGTTACCGACCTTGACCGACTCCCACATCGCAGCCGGACGCAGGATGAGCTCCGGATCGCTCCAGAGATCCGGCCGGTCCGAGAACATGATGAAGAGGTTCTCGTTGTCCTGCCGCGATAGCATCGCGTAGCGGCCGGCGATTCGTCGAGGAAACAGCGCCATGCCCTTGTTTTGGACCCCGCCCCCGTTGAGCGTGAGAATGTGAAACCGCAGAAAATCATCGGTGCTGATCAGTTGCGGCAGGATGTCGTGGCCGTTGTAGGCCGTGTAGGTCGCGTAATAGGTCACCGATTCATCGTCATCGACGAAGCGGACGAAGCGAGCGTCTTCGATGCCGTTGGCCTCGTTGGCCGATACCGGAAAGATGATGCGTTCACTGATGGCGAGTGAGTCCGAGAAACGCAATTCGTAGTTCGAGTCGGCGAGCCACTCGACGCAGCCAAGCGTGTGCTTGAGTTCGTGAGTCATAGGCTGCGATTCGTGCCGAACTGCACTCATGCTACTTTCGAGGTCACTGCGTGTGAAGCGTTTCCCTAGCGGAGCGAGGACCGCGTCGGCGTGCCGGTCGTCGCAATCCATCTCGTGCATCTTGATTCGAAAACGGTCCTTCTGATAGCTCGGATCCGGGATGATTTCGGGTGCGCTGACGAAGCGAGAAACTGAATCGACCGCGATTCCGCCGTCGGATGCGATGGTTCCGGTCCGAAATTCGATGGACGAGATGTGACCTTCGCCGGTGGCTCGGAGGCTCATGATGAAGCGCAGACCGCCGGCAGGTGCATCGCTCTGGTCCGGGTGCGGCACGATCGACGGATTGAAGATGGCAGCGGACTCCAGCGCATACTCACCCGAGAACAACGCTCCGATGAGCAACTTCCGTTCGCGGGTGAGCGAACGCTGGGTGAACACGAAGTGGCTCACCGTTTTAAAATGAGCCAAGAGAACCGACTCGATTTCCAGGTGGCGGTCCTGAAACTCCGCGAGCACGGTCTTCAGTTCGCAGGCGACCTCTGCCTCGGTGAGTGCCATTGCACGGCCGATGACGGTCGTCACGTGATGGTGATCGGCGGGAATGAACGGGCGGATGATGACGCGCGAGCTCTCGGGGAGCAGCGTTACTTCGTGGCGGCGGAGACTGCTCGCGTTCATGAGATCGACTTACCGGACGAAGTGAGCAGCGGATCGGTGATCGGTTGCTGTGCACCACTCATCTCGGCGAGGGCGAGGTGGAAGGCAAGAGTGGATTCGGCACCCTGATTGTCGCTGATTCGATCCGCGTGCAGTCCGTCGCTGCAGCCACCGCTTCCGAAGTCGTAAAGCGCTATTCCGAGGTCGTTGCGGCCGAGGAACCACTCGAAAGCGCGCTTTGCTTCCTCGCTCCAGGTCTGATCCCGCGTAGCACGAAGGGCCTCGTAGCAGGCGGACACCATGGCCTGAGCCTCGACGGGTTGCTGATCAAAGTCCGCTCTTCTCCCGCCGCGATCGTAGAAGCCGTTGCTACCGATGGGCCTGAAGCAACCGGACTGCGTCGTCTGGATCGAGGCCAGCCAGCGCAGCGAATTCAGACCAATGTCAGCGGCTTGCGGATGCGGTATCGATTGCCCGCTGAGGATGAGCGCCTGGCACAGCCGCGCGTTCTCATACGTGAGGCTCAGTTCGCACCACGGCCAATCCAAAGTGGCAGATTTATTCCAGAGCTGCACGAGGTCTTCGGTCGTTTTCATCCGGATCCTGTCGATCATCGGACTGCTGGAGTTGCGCCCTAGGTATTCGTGGATACCGAGAAGCGTAAACGCCCAAGCGCGCGGCGAGGTGAAGGCTTCCACCGCGGGCAGCGCACGATTGAAGAGTTTTGCCGAGAGCGCGCTGTGACCTGCATCGCGTGAGCGGCCGGCGCCCGTGCCCACTGCCCACAGTGCGCGTCCGTGGCTGTCTTCGCTGCCGGCGGCTTCCAACCACTGCCGCTCGTGGCTCATGAAATTCCGGAACCGTCCACTGTTGGAGTCCAACGCGGCGGCGAGGAAGGCGAGATAGGTCGCAGTGAGTTTGCTTAGACTGAGCGAAGGTGGTTGGTCTCCGGCCTCGTCCAGCAGGGTGCAGAGGATGAAAGCCCGCGCGTTGTCATCGGTGCAGTACCCCTCGTCGAAGTTCGGCACGTTGAAGCGGGCATGTTGGAAGATCCCTGTCCCGTCGCTCATGCGAACCAAGTGATCAAGCCGCCGTGGCGGCAGCGCGCGCGGTCGGCTGTCGAGCGTCGACTCTGCGAAGGCCGTCCGTGGCGTTGCCGTACGGTCGGCTTGGCAGCATCGGAAGACCTCTAGATACTGCTGTGCCACAGCCGGCCAAATCATCTGTCGGCCGATCGCGTAGGCCTCGTGGCGAATCTTCTCCACCCGCTCCGTGTCAGCGAGGAGTTCGCATACGGCGTCGGCGATGGCCATCGGATTTTGGAAGGGCACGAGAACACCGCGACCGTCGTCTAGCAACTCCTCTGCGTGCCAGTAGGGAGTTGACACGACCGGCTTTCCTGCGCCGAACACGTAGGACAGCGTTCCCGACGTGATCTGCGCTTCGTTAAGATAGGGCGTCACGTAGATGTCGGTCGATCCAATGAAATGCTTCAGGTCGTCGAGTGATACGAAGCGGTTGAGAAAGATGATGTGATCCTTGACTCCGCGCTCTTCAGCAAGGCGTTCGAGACTCAGCCGATAGCGCTCGCCCTCGCGCGCCACGAGATGCGGATGGGTCGCTCCCAGCACGACATAGACCACGTCTGGATTCTGCCGCACGATCTCCGGTAGGGCCTCGATGACATGCTCGATTCCCTTATCCGGTCCGATCAGTCCGAAGGTGAGCAGAACCTTACGCCCCTCCAGCCCGAACTCAGACTTGTAGAAGCTCGAATCGATGAAGGGCAGGTCCGGAATGCCGTGTGGAATGATCCTCACACGATCACTCGGGACGTCGTAGACATCGCGCAGTAGATCCGCTCCCTTCGTCGTCATCACAACGAGGCGATCGCTACGAGCCGCGAGTTCTTCCATTACCTTGCGCTGAACAGTGTCGGGATCTTGCCGGATGGTGTGAAGCGTGGTCACCACCGGCATGCGCACTTCTTTTAGCAGCGCGAGGATGTGACTGCCGGCCGGGCCGCCGTAGATTCCGAATTCGTGCTGCACGCAGAGCACATCGGCGTTGTTGAAATTCAGAAAGTCCGCCGCTCGGCGGTAGGAATCGACTTCGTTCTCCTGAAGCTCAAAGCGTACTCTTGCGGAGTAGTTATACCCCTCGGCGCGATCATTTACGGCCCCGACGTAACAGTCGGCGTCAGGTGCTGCGGTCGAGACCGCGTCACAGAGATCGTAAGTAAAGGTTGCGATGCCACAGAGGCGCGGCAGGTAATCGCCGAGGAAGGCGATGCGCTGCGGAGACTGAGATTCGTGCAAGAAGACTCTCTTTCATGCAGATGCGTGCGTTTCGTACTCGGTCTGCCGTGCTGACCGTATCACGGGAGGTCAAGAGCCGTTGTCCTTGAGTACACGATTTTTCATGAGCCTGCCCCGTTGGCCCGTCTTGAAGTGCGGACGATAGACGAAGGTTTTCCGGGATTCCTGAGCAAGATCAAAGCGTCGATACACATTGCCAACGTCTTTGTCGCCGATTCGCGAGCCTGCATCGCTTGCAATGCACGTGATGCGCTAGCCAAGCGACGCTTGGCCGCGAGTCCGTTCGATGGCTCCATTCTTAGCGGCTATGGATTGTAGTGCTCCCGATAGGGCTGAAGACGATCGGTGATAGACCATTCTTTGGCCCAGTGGTCGAGGAAGTCCCAGTCCAGAGCGTCGTGCGCAATCCGACGGGCTTCAAAGATGCCCTCTATGTCGTCAATATCTTTGCGTCGATTGGCCAGAAGCTTGTAGATGATCGATGCTTCGGGTTGCGCAAGTCGCACGTTTACATCCATCACATTCGTTTCGCGCGCAGTATCGATGACAACACGCTCGAACTCGGTTTTAGCGACAAAGATGTCGATCCGAACGGCGGAAGATCCTGGCCGAGAGAACATCACAATATCTGCGATTTCATCTGTAGATTCGGCCGGGCCAATGCGTTGCGTAACTTCGAAACCCCGTCGCTCTAGCGCGTTTAATAAGCGCGGCCAGCCTTCTTCGGAGAGAACGACCAAATCAATGTCGGTGGTTGCTCGCACTCGGCCCCAGGCGAGTACAGCGATAGCCCCGATGAATGCATAGGGAATGCGGCTTTCCGCTAGTGCCTCGAGTAATGTTAGAAACGTACCGCGGAGGTCAAGTCTCGGTGTACTCAATTTGACGAGTTCCTCGCGCGCCACAGACTGGCCGGTGAGACTTCTTCGAGTCGCTCCAAACTTGAGCCGAACTCACCTGCGAGCTCGGCAAGCTCGAGGCCCAGCACGATGTTCTCACCAGGCGGGCGCGTTGCAGCCGCTTCGATGGCTTTGACGGCCGCGTCCTGCTCGCCTTTGGCGATGCGCTGAAAATGCTCTAAGTCTGCTGCACTGACCATCGGACCAGCTTAGCTCACAGCGTGAATGACGCCCAAATCAAAGACGGCCGCGAACCGGCGAAGGCTCTACTTCTTATTCGATCGAGAGGTCGAGGGACTCCACGAGCGAATCGGGGACGTCGCCGAGTTTTTTGCCGCCGAGCGCGAAGTAGTAGAGCGGTTCGCCTTCGATCGAGTAGCGGTGTCGGTAGCGTTGCAGTTGGTAGACGTCCAAGTACTCAGAGAAGATGAGCTCGCGAATGAGCTGGGAAAAGCCGGAATCGTCACTCCGATCCAGGAACGTCTCCTTGACGTTGAACGCGACCCAGCCTTCCTTGCTCAGCATATTGAACGCTTGCAGGAATGCCTGTGCCGGAATATCGCCGAATCCAAGCGCCGCAACGGAGATCAGACAATCAAGCGACCATGATTTCAACTCATCCCGTTCGTCGTAACTGAGGTTGGAGAAATCCATGACGTAGTAGGCGTCGTAGGTTCCAGCGCGATCGCGGTCCGCGGCCGCCCGCGCTTCGGGGATAATGTCGACGCCGACCAGTCGCGAAACGCCAAGCTTCTTTAGTTCCTCTCCGGCCATTCCGTTACCCGCTCCGAGGTCGAGCACACGCAGCTCGCTGATGCGCTGCTGGGACTGGTCGACCGAGTAACGCAGAACGTCTGCGACCGTCTTGGGCGATTGGCACTTTAAGCGTTCGTAAACCACCTGCTCGTAGAGACCCGGGATCGAATAGATTCGATCGTAATCGTGGAGGCGGATCTTCTCCTTGGATTTCCCGTCGTTTAGATAAAAGTAGACTTCGTCTTGGCAAAGCTCGCGAACGTCCGCCGGCGGGAATTGGATTCGATGTCTCATTACAAGTGGGTCCTTTCTCACCGCTCCATGGCTGGGTCGGGTGTCTGGTCGATCGACAATTCGGCGGCCAAAAGGCGAGGGCCGAAGCTCGAGTCGTCCTCTAGACTGCCGATCTTACACGGCTGCTCTCCGCGAATCCAATATAGGCTTCCCATCAGTTGGGTCCTGACCCCCCCCCCCCCACGAACCTTCTGATTCGTAGGGGGCGCTGTAGGCGTCTATAGACGACGGTTTTCCGGGATACTGAGCAATTCCGCGGGTTGAAAACACACCGCCAACGTCTTTGTCGCCGGTTCGCAGCTGCGCGAAGCGCCGCGAGCGCATCGCAAGCAAAGCTTGCTCGCGAGTCTAATTCTGGTTCGCCGGTGGCTAGGACTAGCGATCCAGCTTGCGAACAATCAGCGCTTTCGAGCGACCACCAGACCGGGGCGTAGCGCGACTTTGTGAGGCATGTCGTCGTACACGGTGACGGGCTCAAGGCCGTACGCGGGTAGCTCGCTGACTTTGGCATCGAAATAAGCCTTCGCCACGACGTAGTCGCGCCGGACGCCGTCGAGGTTCCAGTCCTGGAACGGCTCGATCATCACCACGTACCTATTGGAAACGCGGCTCGCCTCCGAGAGCGCTTCGTCCTGAACGTCATGCATCTGCTCCAGGGCCAGGCGGGTCACCACAACGTCGAAACTCCGATCTGCGAAAGGGAGATCCTTGGCGTTGCCCTGGCGAAAGTCGATCCGCTGGTGCGGATCGCCAGCCTCGAGCGGTACAGGTGAGAACGTACGGATCGACTGTGGAAGTTCGTCCATCTCTTGCACCGTCTTGGCGCGCGCGACCCCGTCAGAGTTGAGCTCCAAGCCGGCGTATCGCGCCTGGGAAAATAGCGCGGAGAGCACAAAAAGATTGGTGCCGCTGCCGCAGCCGACCTCGAGGATGCTCGCCGGCCGTATGCTATCGATGATGCGGGCGAGCAAGAGCAGGTGGACGCGTGAAGTTCCCATGCCCTTGGCGAGGAAACCGTCCGAATCCCACTGGCAGAGTACGTTTCCTCCCTCGGCTCGAAGTCGATCATCAAACCAGTCGAGCACCCAGCGGCGCCTTTCGGCGGGATCTTGCGGAGCCTCCGGCGGCGCGGTGTTCTTTCGCTTCGGAGGCAACCCTTCGCGCTTCTTCCGTTTCTCCTGCCACTTAGACTCGAGTGCTTGCAAGCGTTCGATCCAGCCAGAGTCGCGATCGGAGAACCGCTCCTTCACGAAGGGGTCGAAGGCCGCGACGAGTTCGTCGCGTGTAACAGAAACTGTAGGTGCTTCGGCTGGCATGAGGTCCCCTACGTGCCTGACGAGTCGGCCTTGCCGCCGCCGTCGTGTTTTTGGCTTCCGAGCGAATTTTTTGTCCAACCGGGGGACGTCTTCTGCACCATCTCGAGTGTTTCCGATCCCCAAGTTAGAACTTGTTTGGGGATAGTAAGGCGTTGAAATTAAATTCTCCAGTTGATCCCGCTGGCGGTGTTTTCCGAGAGGGATGTGCAGAGCTAACCCACAGTCCTCGTCTTGACTTCGCCTAGGCCCGGACGATAATGACCGCGTGTGGTGGTGGAGAGTCGGTGAGGGATCCCGCTCCGCTGTACGGGGGAACGAATTCATGGAAGTTCAAGTACGAACGGCCGCCGAGGATTGGGAGAGGTCCATTGCCCGCTACTGCCGTCGGGGAACGGGGCTTCAGCGTCGTTTTTATAAGACTCTGAGAGGCTTGGCAAACCGCGAGACCGTGCGCCGCCACCGAAGAGCGGCCGCGCAGATTGCAGGCGATGCGGCGGTTCGGATTCCGCGGGACCGGGGATATCTGGTCGTGCCGCCGGATCGGTTCGAGGAGGCATCCCAGGTTGTGGAAGCGGCGCTGGAGCAAGTTGCGCTTCACCCGCAGGATCCATCCGGGCGCCGCTCCAAGAAAACCTTTTTGGTAAATCGCTTGGATCCGAGTTCTCTTACTTTGGAATCGCCGATTCTTCGGCTGGCCCTGCGTCCGGATCTTTTGGCTTCCGTATCCGCTTACCTTGGTTTGGTTCCAATCCTGACACACATCTCCGTCTTCTACTCGCAGTACGTCGTGCAGAAGAAGCTGAGAAGTAGCCAGCTCCTGCACTGCGACTCGGACGACCTGTCCCAGATAAAAGTCTTCGTTCTGTGCTCTGAGGTCGGCAAGCAGAACGGCCCGCTCACGGTGTTGGATGCGGCGCAGTCCCGCGAACTCCGCCGCCGCGTGAGATATCGATACGCCATGCGTATTCCGGACCCGAAGGCAGAAGAAGCGATCGGGCTCCAAAACCTTCAGCCCATGACCGGCCCGCCGGGAACCGTTTTATTCTTTGACAGCAGCCGCTGTTTTCATTTCGGCAGCCGCGTCACCGAGGGTGCGGAGCCGAGGATCATGGCCGTGATGCAGTATCTATCACCCACAAGCTTTGTACTCCCGCCCGACTTTCGACGGGGTGCTGTTTTTCGGCAGCTGGCGGACCCCTCATTGAGCTCGTTGCAACGCCTCGTTTTGACTGGCGAGTGACGCGATTCTCTACGCGATGGGCCGAAGAACAATCACTTCGCTTCTGAGTCTGATCATTCTGGTGGGCACGAGCTTGTTGATCGTTCGCGCTTTAGGACAAGGCACGCCGGACGTTGCGAGCGCTCCGCTCCGCCTCGAAGACCTGCGCCCCGGCCAAGATGGACATCGACCGGCTGAAGCCGAGGAATACGTACACACACTGAGCGACAAGATGCGCTATTTCCGGCTGCTACGAGAGCAGATCGAAGTCGTCGTGCTCGGCGACTCACGGACGGATGCCGGTGTTGATCCCTCGGCGCTTCTCCAGAACGGAAACGTCGAGATTCCCAAGTCCTTCAACCTCGCCACGGGTTCGTGCGGCCTGAGGCTAAACGCGCTGCTGACCGAGGAATACCTAGTCCATCTGCCGCGGCTCCGCTGGGTTGTCTACGGAATCTCTCCGCGAATCTTCAATGAAGCCTTTCATGACGGTCGAGCTGACCAGATTGTGGAATCTCCCGGCTATTACTATGACCGAAAGTTCGACGCGCTCGTCTGGGAGCCGATACCTGCGACACCCATCCGTGTAAGTGATCTCGACTCTGCTTCGGTAACGGCTTGGGGCTGGATCGGAGATCAGACGCCTCCGCCCGAGAAGTGGGTCTGGTACAACAACTTCACCGACCCGAACGTCGTCGAGCAGCAGATCGAGCTCGCCACACGCCCGCGCAAGGCCTTTGCGATCGGACCCGAGAAGTGGGAGCGGTTCCTATCGATTGTAGAGCTTCTCACTGGCAGAGGTGTGAGAGTTCTCGCCTTCATTCCTCCGATGCATCGATACGTGGCCGACCTGCCCGTCGCGGACGACGACGGTACTTCGGATTCCGGTTATTGGGAGCTCGTCAGGCGGATGGAGTCCATGGATCGAGAGCAGACGGGATTCTTCTTTGTCGATGTCCACAGGGACGGTCGGAATCCATTCGAGGATGAACACTTTTTCAATTTCGACCATCTGAACGGCGAGGGCGCTAAGAAGCTCACCAGATTTCTGGACGACGCGCTACGGCAAGCCGACGGATCGTAAAGGAACCGAGCGCTTGTCGACCACGCGAAGATCTCACCGTGGCGCCTATATTCTGGTAGGGGTCCTCGGCTTTTTGCTGCTCGACCGCCTAGCACTCCTCTGGATCCCAGAACAGTATCGTCCATTTCCAGACCGCGTGCGGTACCACAGCCGGTACTTTACGGAGAAAATTGATCGGTTCCTGGGTATCCAGGACCAAGTCGAAGTCGTCTTCTTGGGAGACTCGAGGACGCGCCACGGCATCGATCCTTCAAGGTTCGCTTCTCAGCAGGGAAGTTCGCGAGTCAGCGTATACAACCTTGCTCCCGCGAGCAGCGGCATCGAGTTTACCGATCGCCTCGTTCGCAGCTACCTACTGGATCGGCCCAACTTAAAGACCGTCGCCTGGGGTCTGTCTCCGCGTATCTTCAATCGCTATTGGATGGATCCTGTGCATCAGACCTTTCTCTCGAGCGGCGGCTATCAGATGCATCGCCGACGCGGGAGCGCCAATGGCCCGACCGTCGGTGTTCGAGCGCTTGTCGAGCTTGGCTTTGATCGTGCGTTGGGTGCGATCTCCATGACCTACGCATACCGGTCGCTGCTCAAGGCGAAGCTCCTGGACCTGATCGAGCATGCGGCGAGCCGCCGCCACTTTCAGGAAGAGCCGGCCATCGCGATCAATCCCTGGGGTTTCATGACCTTTCCGCCCGTACAGACGCGGGACGTTTCCGATCCGCTCGAGGTGGAGCGGATGCTGCGCGCCTTGGAAAGCAGTCGGTTCGAGCTGGATGAGGAACGGCTGCGACGATTTCGCGACTTGATCGACACGCTAGGGGCTCATGGTATCGCGCTCTTCGGGTTTATTCCGCCGATGCACCCGAGCCTGGAGAGCCATCCCGCGGCGGACGCGGACGGTACACCGAATGATGACTACGCTGCTGTCATCGCGACGCTTCGTCAGCTCGAGGTGCAGCACGGAAACTTCAGCCTCATCGACGCTCATCAGGCAGGGCATCACAACTTTCCCCTCGAGGATTTCGCCGATTTCGACCACGTCAACGAAGCGGGAAGCCGGCGGCTGACCGCACGGGTCGAAGCAGAGCTTGCGACGCTCGACGTGCGGATGATCTCCTTCACGCCGGCCCCAAAACCAACGCAGAGGATCTCGGACGATCCCGTAGCAGCGGCAGCGCGCAAAGAGCCTGAGTTCAGCGTCGCCGCGACCGGAACGGACCGTACGCCACCCAAGCTCCGCAGCCATCTCGGTCAGCTCGGCTATGGCATTCGATCCTATCCGCCCGACAACCGTCCAACGCTATGGGCGGAGTACGACGATGTTGGATCTGGCATCGATCCAAGCTCGGTCCGCTTTTTTATGCAGGGTGAGGACGTGACCGAGAACTGTATCGTCAGCGCTTCCCGCATCAGTTTTCGTCCTGCCGCGACACTTGATTCGCCCATGCTCTATCAGTTTAAGGTGATCGTTGCTGACCGAGAGGGAAATACGAGTGATCTGACTTGGGAGATCCTTCTCAAGCCCTGCTAAGCCGTGGTGCCTGCGAAGTGCCCGCGGATGGATGAACGGCGAAACGATTCATGTGGTTCAACAGCATCGATTTTCTCTGTTTTATCCTCATCGTTCTGCCCATATTCTGGCTACTCGGGCTCTATCCAAAGGCGCGGGCCAAGCTGCGAATCCTGTTCTTGCTCATTTCCAGCTACGTCTTCTACATGTGGTGGAACCCGTTTTACATACTCCTCATCGTGGCCTCTACCGTGCTGGATTACTGCTGCGGGCTCGGGTTTCGGCGGGCCACGCAGCGCAAGAAGCGCTGGTTGCTCGGCATTAGTCTGGCGGGCAACCTCGGGATTCTCGGTTTTTTTAAGTATGGCAGCTTCGCGTACGAATCGGTTCGTACCGCTCTGAGCAGCGTCGGTCCAGCCCTGCCTCCGCTCGGCTCTAGCTGGAGCTTTGCCTTACCCGTCGGAATCTCCTTCTACACATTTCAGACGCTCTCCTACACGATCGATCTCTATCGCGGTCGGATCCAGGTCGAGACGAACTTCCTCCGTTTTGCGCTCTTCGTCTCCTACTTTCCGCAACTCGTTGCGGGCCCGATCGAGCGCGCACGCAATCTACTCGGCGAAATCCGACGTGCTTCGGAGAGCGCACGGCCCGTCGACCGGTTGAACGCGGTGCATCAGATTGCCTATGGCCTGTTCAAGAAGGTAGCCGTGGCAGACAATCTCGCGTTGATCGTGGACCCGATCTTTGCGGCTCCAGGTGACTACTCGGGTGCTATGATCTTAATGTGCACGGTCTTCTTTGCTTTTCAAATCTACTGTGACTTCTCCGGTTACAGCGACATCGCCATCGGTATTTCCGAGCTCTTTGGCATTCGGCTCTCGGTCAACTTTCTGTTTCCGTACTTTACGACCAACGTTAGAACCTTCTGGCGCACCTGGCACATCTCACTTTCGTCGTGGCTGAGGGAATATGTCTATATCTCCCTCGGGGGAAATCGCAGTGGCAGCCTGCGGACATACTCGAACGTGTTGACGACGATGCTGCTCGGAGGACTCTGGCACGGAGCGAGTTGGAACTTTGTACTCTGGGGATTCTTACACGGGCTCTACCTGATCGTGCATCGGCTGATCGTGCGATTCGTCCCGCAACAGCCGCGACCCCTCCACCTGGTGGACGTCCCCGTCGTCCTGTTAAAGGGCCTGTTCACCTTCGCTCTTGTTTGCCTGACCTGGATCCCTTTCCGCTGCCTCTCGTTTCAAGACTCCGTGACGAGTCTGAGACAGATCTTTACCTGGGCGGGCGGGATTGGGGCGGAGGGCATGAGTGAGGGACAGATTCCGCTTTGCGCGTTCTTGATCGCTTCTCTTTTAGCTCTTGATACTTTTGCGAAATGGGATCTCGAACGCGGGGTTGACTGGATCTGGCCGAACTACGTGAGGAGCTTGTTGGTACCAGTACTCGTGCTGCTCACGATCGTGGCTGTAGCACCAGAAGCACAGCAGTTCATCTACTTTCAATTCTGAGCGCGACGTCCTGGCTCAGTCCTCGATCAGGTTTATGGCCAGGTGCGAGTTTGTCGGGAATCATCCGTGGAGTCTACCGCGTCAGTCGCGTCTTAGTTCGCGAACCTATTGAAATGATCGAGTGGCTAGTAGCTCACCTCGGGCAGGGTGTAGTCGACCCTCCAATTCAAGCGGAGCGCATGACCAGATCTACGATCATGTTCACGGTTCGTCCGCTAGAAAAGTTGTCGAAGTAGAAGTACTCGAGCTCTGTGACGCTGTCCCCGGTGATGTTTGTATCACCGACGACGTCGACCGCATGGGCGGGGCCGCTCTTGTTGACACCGATGCGATCGTTGAGACCGTCGATCACCAGCGCATCGCTGCTAAACGTCTGGGTCCTGTTTGCATTGAGGACCGCAGCGGTGTTCTCAATCTTTGATGTGGCAATCGCAGCTGCACCCAACACGTTGTCGTTGGTGACTGCGTCCGATGTCAGCTCGGAATTGCTCGCTGCATTGGCTGCGGACGTGACCGAATCACTGGCCAGCATCGAAGCGTTTACGCCACCGGGCGCCGACTTCGCGAGTACGCGAGGCTTTGATGTGTCCGCCGGAGACACGACCTTCAATCTGGTGTGCGTAAAGACCGCCGGAACTGCGACGATCTTCGACACGTCGATTACCGCGATCTTCGTTCCGACGCAGTACTAGCGCGTTATCGTTCGCTCGGGAACCAGGCCGAGGCCGATGAGAATGTCGCGCGAGCGATTAAAGTTGGGGCAAAGGCTGGTTTGTTACCAGTGCCGCCTTGGTCGCCGGTTCGCGGCTGGTCTCGTGCTCCATTCTTTCTAAGCCTCTTCGCGGAGTCGCGTGGAGGGGCTTTTTTAGTTGGGGGAGCCGAACCGAACGGTCGATCCAAACGTCATTTCGGATGGCTAGGGGCCGACGATGCAGTGGGTAGAGATCGGGGAATCAACCACGCACGCCGTGATCGAGACCTTGCGCTTAGAAATCTTTCCCTCGTAATCGCAGCGCAGCGCGCCGTTCACGCCACCCCCGGAGATGTTGTTTAGGAACGTCTCACCCGGCACCACGGTCCGCACAAGGTTGCCGGCGACGGACGTCCCATCCGCGTCGATCACGCGGCGAGTTATCTCGACATCCTTCTTGCCCAGGTTCGTGAGCATGCAGCGCAGAGATTCACCCTGAGATGCCTGTGCGTAGATAGGCGGTGAGCTGAGCGTTGCCGCAACGGCGGGAGTGGCGACTAGCAAGGACATCACAGTCGCTGCAGCGAGGCTGACAATCGTGCGCATGGTATTCCTCCTTCAGGTTGAGAGCAGAAGTATAACTCACACTCCGATGGCTTTATCGGAGGCGTATAGCCCGGTCACTCGGTTCTGCACGACAGAGGAACTATATTCAACGTCACGTAGCCCGACGTGCCGCCACCGGTCATGCCGGTGTCCGGAGCTACGCGGGTGATATCACCGAAGGAACTCGAGTCGAGTCCGTTGGGATGAAGCCCTGGTGTGCGGCGTCGGCGTAGCGCGCCCAGTCTCTGATGGACCCTGGAGTTCGGCCATCGTTCTGCCATATCATCCGATTCATGAACGGGTTCGATGTCGAAATTGTTCAGTTCTTCAATCAGCTCGCAGGATGGTCACCGGCGTTCGACGCGTGGGTTGTCCTCGCCTCACGGAACAGCCTGATCAAGGGCGCGGTTCTCGCGGCCGCGATCTGGTGGGCGTGGTTCGATCGGGGCGACCATCGCGCAGATTGCCGGAGCCATGTTCTTGCAACGATTATAGGCTCGTTGTTCGCCATGGTCCTCGCGCGGGGACTCGCTTTCAGCCTGCCGTTTCGCACGCGTCCGCTTAACGAAACGGTACTGGACTTCACACTGCCCTACGGAATGGGAATCGGATACGAAACGTGGAGCTCGTTCCCCAGCGACCATGCGGTCTTGTTCGTAACCCTCTCGGTCGGCCTACTCTTTGTCTCCCGAAGACTGGGGACCCTGGCGCTGATTTATTCTACCGTGGTCGTCCTGCTGACGTATCAGTTGGCAACGCTCTTCGATGACGCCCGAGCCATCGCCAAAACCGCGGCGAAGTTTCTCATGTGCCTACTCGGCTAGTGCGACTTGGTCGCCGACATGTACGCGGCGGCTGTTGCGTCGGCGATGCGCTGCCAGGTGTAACGCTTCTCCATCTTTTGCAAGCCGGCTTCGCCCATGCGCTTGGCTTCCGCTTCATGGCTGAGGAGCCAGGTCACGCGTTCGGCCAACTGGCCGGGATCATGTGACGAGAGCAAACCATCGACGCCATCGGTAATGATCGAACGGAGGGTTGCGGTGTCGCCGCCAATAACTGGCTTCTTTAGCTGCCACGCTTCGGTGTATACAATTCCGAACGCTTCTCCGTACGAGGGCATACAGAAAAGTTCGCAATCCGCGAGCGCGGCAGTTTTTTCTTCTAGGTCCAGGCAGCCCAGGTTTCGGATCCGCGAGTTCGTCGTGGCTTTGAATCGCGCCGTCGACGCAGGCGTATCTGGACCCATGAAAACGATTTCCAGGTCTGGAAACTGAGCGAAGATCTGCGGAGCGGCATCGAGGATGGCTCCCCATCCCTTGTGGTCCACCTTTCGGCCCAGAAAGAGAATGTAGGGTCGCTCGATGCCATGCCGGGCGCGGAACGCCGTGACGTCGTAACTCTCCGCCAAGACCGGGCCGAGTCCCGTTACGTGAACGCGATCCTCTGCGACTCCCTTTCGTTCTACCAGGAACTCTTTTTCGAAGTCCGTCAGCGCGATGACGCCGTCGGCACTGCGATACAGCCGATCGAAGGGCGCATGGCGCGGGCCGTGCCAGTCGTGATGCAGTAATGCAGTGATGACATAGGGTACGGATTGTTTGCGAGCATAGTTCCGGGCCGCTACCGGCAGAAATTCTCTACCGGTCCGCATTCCGTGCACGATGTCGACCGGTCCCGTTACCGCGCCTTCAAAACTTGATCTCATCAGCCGTGAGATCGCGGGGATCAGCAGTGGCCGAGCTGCAAAGGGTGCACGGTGGTAGAGATGAACCCATGGAAACATAAGACGCCGAGTCCACTCACTGAAGCCGATTTGTTGAACGGGAATACCGTCTTCAACATAGGCATGGTGCGGATCAGCACGCAGGATAGAGCCGAAGAGAAAGTCGTCTCGGATACGTGTCCATTGAGTAATCACACGAGCTTGATGGCCTTGCGAGACCAACTCGCAAGCCAAGCGATGCAGATAGATTCCAGCTCCACTCACACTCGGTGGATAGGCAAGGGATGCGTAGAGAATATTCACTTTGGATTCTGCGGCAGTTGCGCAGATGAACTGAAACCGCCTAACCTCAACACTCGTACGCAACTCATGCGCAGCTCCTATTGCCGCTTGCTTGCCGACACCTGAAATTCCGTTCGGGATATAATAACACCAAGCCAATCCGTGGCGGAGGCTCGATGTTTTTCACTGACCAACCTTTGTACGTAGCGCCCGAAGTTTACGACGAGGCGGTGGAGACCTATGTTGAGCGGGTAAAGCATCGGGCGAGGGCGGTCTACCAGGTCGGTAGTCGTGTCATTCCGGGAATTTCGGATATCGACTTGCTGGTGATTCCTGATGCTGCGCGGCTGGACAATGCACAGTACTACTCTTTTCGCGTTCGGCTGCCCAAGCGGCTGCAACGGCCCTTTCGACATCAGCCGCATTTTTTGCCGCCCGAATGTCTTGGCGTGCTGCGATATACCGGCCACTACCAGCCGAAGCTTCTCGCGGGTGAAGATCTTCTGCCCGTAAAGCACGCGGATCCGTATCCGCCCGATCTTGGCTTGGAGCTATCTTGGGCGCGGGTGATTGAGGACTACTGTTCATACGAGCACATCTATCGAACCGCTAGGACTTCCGGCCAGATCTCCGCGCGCGTTCTCCTTTCGAAAGTGAAATCCATCATGCTTCCGCTCAATGGGCTTCAACGTCTCAACGGCGAGCGGTCCCCGCTGGCAGGACTTACCTTTGTGCACGAGTTGCGCGAGAACTGGTTCAAAGAGGACCGGGGCGACGACGCGCTCGAAGAAGCCTGGCGCATTTTCTGCAGACGCTTTGAACAGCTGCGCAGTGAGCTCCAGATTGCACTCGAGTTGCGCGAAAATTCTTCGATCACAGGTTACGCGGCTGAGTTCCTGGCCGGGAATCATCCCACCCCCCACCTCGGAAGTATCGATCCAAGCGTTCTGCGTGAGCGTTCCAAAAATGTGCGTCACTATCTCGAAACGCTATCCCAGTATCACCTTGGTTACGGATCGCTCTTCACACGGACGATTGACCGGCCCTTCGTCTCTACCGTTCCCCGCGAGCATGCCCCTCCGTTTTTGATTCGCGGCGCCATCTCCCTGGCCTACCGCGCTCTGGGTCGCTACTTGCCTTACCGGACCTGATTCTCGGCAGAGGCGCTTTCGTCAGTCTTCGGTGCGCGGATCGACGGGGTGGCTCACGAGTCGGATCGTGGCAGAGAAAACAATGGCCAGGATGACTGCAATCAGGTTGCCTACCGCAATAAGCTTTCAACCGCGCTCGTTTGCCTCCGATCAGTTTTGTGAGGTGCGCGTTGTCCTTGTATGAGATCGATCGAAGTCTGGCGGAGCTGTCTGGCCTCGTCGTCGAGAAGCCCGATTATGCGGAGGCATGGATTTGCCTGGGCGTTGTCATGGCGTCCATGGATGCACACGATGCGTCGATGGAGACACTCGAGAAAGGCGTGCAGTACTACGCGCTTCAGAACGGCGAAGATTTCGACACCACAGGTTGGTTGACGATCGTCAATCAAACCGAGCACGCGAGGCGGTGGATCAGCATTTTTTGTTCGTTGGACTCTATGAACGCTTCCATGAGAGTATTTTTCTGTTGGCACGGAAACTCGGGTTTTCGAGCATACCGCGTTGTCCAAAGTTAAATTCGAGCGCGGTGCCCGAAGACCTGTCGGAGCACCAAGCGACCATCGATGTATTGAGGCAGCGACTCGGGCCAGAAATCGCGCTGTACAAGTACTGTGAGCAGCGTTTCGCAATCGAGCTCGACGCGCTCCCCACCCACGAGCGCCGAATCCTCGACGAATACCTGGACTGGGTGGACCAGGGACAGGACGAACCCTTTTCCCTCGTCGAGCGGTTGGCACGCTAGCGGACTCCGCGCAAATCCGTTCGATGTCTCCAGTTTGTCCATTCACCGTCGTCCTACACAGAGAAAGTGACAACGGCTGTACGGTTCCGTTCTAAGACGGCCTGTATCTGAGATAATGCTGGCAGGAGGGCAGCCATGACTGGAACGCGTGAGTACGACATCATTTTGCAGGGGGCGACCGGTTTTACCGGGCGCTTGGTCGCGGAGTATCTCTTGGCGAACTACGGGGTCGATCGCTCCTTCCGATGGGCGTTGGCGGGGCGCAACGCCTCGAAGCTCGAAGCCGTGCGCGACGAGATCGGAGGCGCTGGCCTTCCCATCATTTTGGGTGATGCCCAAGACGCTGAATCGATGCGCGCCTTGGCGGGTAGGACGAAGGTGGTGTGCACCACGGTTGGCCCGTACGCTAAGTACGGCAGCGAGTTGGTCGCCGCGTGCGCGGAGCAGGGGACGGACTACTGTGACCTGACGGGCGAGGTCCACTGGATGCAGCGCATGATCGAGATGCACGAGGCCGCCGCGGTTGCGAGCGGCGCGCGCATCGTTCCAACGTGTGGCTTCGATTGCATCCCTTCGGATCTCGGCGTGTACTGGTTGCAGCGTGAGATGCGCGAGCGATACGGCGTGTCGAGTCCGCGTATTCGTATGGGCGTTGTGGGATTCAAGGGCGGTGCGAGTGGCGGCACGATCGCGAGCATGCTCAACATGGTCGAGGAGGCCGCAGCCAACCCCGAGATCATGAAGCAGATGAACGACCCTTATGCGCTTAATCCCAAGGATCAGCGCGTGGGGCCCGACGGGGGTGATGTCTTTCGTCCCGTGCATGACGACCTCTTCGGTCAATGGACGGCGCCCTTCGTGATGGCGGCCGTGAATACCAAGGTGGTGCGTCGCAGTAACGCGCTGCTGCAGCGTCGGTACGGTGCGAATTTCCGCTACGAGGAGCGCGTACTTACAGGAAGCGGCGCGGGTGGATTCGCGAAAGCTGCGGGCGCGACCGCCGCTCTTGGCGGCGGTATGGCGGCGATGTCTCTCGGTCCTTTGCGACGCAGGATCGCGGGTCGTCTGCCGCAACCGGGTGACGGACCGTCGAAGAGGCGGCGCGAGTCGGGGTATTGGGAACTTCGCATGATCGCCGAGCATCCTGACGATCCCGCTCGCAATCTCGACGCGTGTCTGCGTGGCGACATGGATCCCGGCTACGGCTCCACGTCGAAGATGCTCGGCGAGAGCGCGGTATGTCTGGCGTGCGATTCGGCGACGACGGAAGGTGGCTTCCTCACGCCGGCTACGGCGATGGGGGATGCGTTGCTCGTTCGGTTGTGGAAGAACGCGGGCGTGGAGTTCTCGATTACCTAGCCCGACAGGTTCCTCACGCGTATCGCACGGGATTCGGATGCCGATGTCGTTGGACAGGCGGTGGAGCGTTCGCTCTCGCCCACCGCGCGTCGCTACTTCTTGGTTTGGACACTCATCGGCTGGGGCGGTGTGGGCGTTTGTGGGGCGTTATTCTTCGCCGGGGTCTTGGACTTTACGATGAGTGCGAAGGTGTCGCTCTACGGTATTAGCGTTTGGCTGAACGGTTGGTTGTTGGCCATTTCGGCGAACCGCACGAAGCCGCGCTCGAAGTTCGATCTCTACCACGACTGTCTGGTCATCTGGATCGTGTCATATGCGATGACGAATGTATTGTGGGAAATCCCATGGGTTCTTGCATCGCCGTTTGTCTTTGAGGGCCTCAACAGCCTCGAGGATATCGTCGCACACACCGACTATATGCGGTCGAGCATCCTGAATATGTACTGGTGGGTATTGGCTTCGTTTGGTTCGGTGGACCTTCGCACCGTTAATCACGATTCCACGTTCTATGTCGTCGAGCTTTTTGCGTTCGCGAACGTTTGCGCGACACTTTACTTCTTCTACCTTAATAAGAAACGCTCACCGTATCGCTATCTCGTCATTGTTCTTGGCTGCGGCGAACCCATTGCGGCCACGTTTATCTTCTCTTTCGCCGAGGTGTTCGGTGGCTTCGTGAACATGACCGGCGGCGTGGCCGACACGTTGCTGGCACTGGTCTGGACCCAGTACCAGTACTTCGTCTTCCCGATGATCTTCGGGTATCTGGGATTCCAGCTGTTGCGGGAAGACTGGTGACAGTCCCAGGCGCAGAGCGGATCTTAGTAGCAAAGACCGAGTCCCATCGATGGCTCCACTTTCGTCACTCGATGCAGCTGCCGTTTACGCTTCCGTCGTCGAACAGGTCGCAGTCCACATCGAGCCCGTTTGCCAGCTTGAGGGCGTTGCAGGCATTACACGCGGCGCTTGTGCTCAAGCAGGTGTGCAGTGGCTCAGCGCTATCGGTGGCGCAACCTGGAAACGCCCGCGCGAGATCTACCGGGCCGCAGTGCTTCACAATATCTTTGCGGATCTTGTCGAGCTTCTTGCCCTCGAGCTTGTCGCACTTGGGCGCAATGCTCTTGCTGGCCAGGAGATTCGCGCTGAGGCAATTGTCGAGATCGAGTGCGCCCGCGACGTCGCCTTTTAGCGTGCCTTTCTTCTGACAGCGATTGAACTCGGCGAACCATGCGGCCTGACAGAGCAGTACCGACTTGGTGAGCGCCTGCTGACACTTCGCCCGAGTTGGGTCGACGCTCTTGCGCGCGATCGTGTTACCAAGATCGGGCCCAAAGATCTTCAGCGCCAGATCGAGCTGGGCCAAACCGGCTGCGTTGACTGCGCCTGCATCCGCTGCACCAAAGTCAGGTGAAGTGCCGCAGTGCTTGTTCGCGGCCTCGGTCGTCTTGTCCGTGGCTTTGGCAATCTTGCCCTTACGGTCCGCCAAAATGCACGCATCCGGGGTCAGGCCGTCCAATTTGTCGCGGCTCCAGTCGCTCAGGCACTTCTGAACCTCAGTGCCTTGCGCCTTCGCCACCTTGGCCAGGCTCAGGTTCAATTGGGTGAGGCATTTGCGCTGAGCCTTGCTTTGCAAGAGCGGTGTGAGGGTGCAGTCCGTCTCACAGCCATCGCCATCTATCAGGTTGCCGTCGTCACATTCCTCGTTGAGTGTAAGCACGCTGTCACCGCAAAGTGTCAGACGACAATTCGAGTCACAGCCGTCGTTTTCATCGAGGTCGCCGTCGTCGCACTGTTCGCCCGTGTCGGGTCGGTGGTTACCGCAGCTCGCCTCGAGCTGACACGACGCCGAACAACTGTCCCCGCTAATGGTGCCGCCATCATCACACTGCTCGCCGAGCGTTATATCGCCGTCGCCGCAGCGCGGTTCGGGGATGCAAGACGCACTGCAGCCGTCCCCATCGGTGCGGTTACCATCGTCACAGCCTTCGCCCAAGTCGAGATCGCCATCGCCGCAGATGACTTCGTTGGTGCAGAAGGGCGAGCAACCGTCGCCGATAAAGACATTGCCGTCGTCGCAACCTTCGCCAGGATCCACGACGCTGTCGCCGCAGTAGGGGCTCTCCAACGGTGTGGTTCCATCGCGCACGATGTCGAGTACGGTTTCGCAGCCATAAACCCCGAAGCTGAAGGGCAATAGGTCTGGACTGATACCGATGGAGAAGCAGTCCTCCGTACCGATCAGGGGTCCCAAAAGATCGTCGGGTGTGCGTCCGAAGACTTGCGACGTAGAGAAGTTGAACGTACCGCCCGGAGTTTCCACTTCTTCAACAAACGCCGTGGACGAACCACCGACGCTGTCGAGATCGTTGTAGAAGCCGACGGAGACAAACGCGGCGATTTCAACGTCGACCGCTGCGCCGACGCAAAGACTGGTGTAACAGCCGTAGCGGTCATCCGGGCCGTAGGCGACGCCAATCCCCTGTGATTCAGCCACGCCCGCGGCCGCGCTATCCCCGACAGCGTACGTCATGGCCACACCCAGATCACGTGCTCGATCGTGTAGGAAGCCGATGTAGATCGCGTTGCATTGCTGCTCGGTGAGAATGCCATTCGCCGAGTTGGGGAAGCACATCAATGGGTAGTCGCAGCCGTCGGTGAGACAGATCTCGCAACTCAAGTCTTTCAGACACTGGTTGGCGATCGAACAGCCTTCGCCCACAGTCTTGCGCCGCTTGCAACGTCCCGTTCCGATCTGACAGAAGAGGGTGTCGTCTGCGCACGGAACTCCGATGCCGCAGCGCTCGTCAAGTTGTGGTGGACTGTGGCGGCATTCACGCAGCGCGTCGCAAAGCAGTCCGTCCGCGCAGCTGCCTTGTCCGATGCCCGAACATGTCTCGCCCGAAACGTCGCGTTCCTCGCACAGGCCGCCTACGTCCGCGGAGCAACCCAGCGACGAAATACACGGTACACCTAGACCGCAGGGCTCGCCCAATTCGGGTACCTCGTGGCGGCAGGTGCGATTGAAATCGCAAAGCAATCCGTCGACGCAACTACCCTGGCCGATTCCAGAGCAGGAATCGCCGGACTCACCGCGTTCCTCGCAACGACCGCCAATGTCGGCCGAGCAGCCGAGCGATGCGATGCACGGCACACCGGTGCCACAGAATTCGCCGAGTTCGCCCGGTACGTGGCGACACTCACCCAGGAAATCGCAGAGCAAGCCGTCGAGACAGGTACCCTGACCTAAACCCGTGCAGCTCTCGCCACCGTCGCCGCGAGCGAGGCAGGTACCGCCAATAGGCGAGCTGCAATACAGATTGCTGGTCGCACACGGTACGCCGGTTCCGCAGGGCTCGTTAATAATGGGTGGGTCGTGACGACAGGTGCGATTCAAGTCGCAGACCAAACCGCTCTCGCAACTCCCTTGACCAACGCCGGAGCAAGTGTCGCCTGACGAACCTCGTGCTTCGCAACGACCGCCAACGTCGGCCGAGCAGCCGAGCGATGCGATGCACGGCACGCCGGTGCCACAGAATTCGCCGAGTTCGCCGGGTACGTGCCGACACTCACCCAGGAAATCGCAGAGCAAACCGTTGAGGCAGGTGCCCTGACCTAAACCGGTGCAACTCTCGCCACCGTTGCCGCGGGCTAAGCAGGTACCGCCAATAGGCGAGCTGCAATACAGATCGCTGGTCGCACACGGTACGCCGGTTCCGCAGGGCTCGTTAATAATGGGTGGGTCGTGACGACAGGTGCGATTCAAGTCGCAGACTAAACCGGACTGGCAACTACCTTGGCCAATTCCCGAACAGCTATCGCCCGAACCGCCGCGCGCCTGACAGCGACCGGCGATGTCGGCCGAACAAACCAGATTACTTGCGCAGGGCACACCGAGGCCGCAGAGCTCGCCCGTCTGTCCGGGTACGTGGCGGCACTCGCCGAGGATGTCGCATCGCAGGCCGGATTTGCAGGTGCCCTGGCCGAGGCCGGTGCAGCTTTCGCCGCCGTCACCGCGCTCGGTGCAGACGCTGCGGGTAATGCTGATGAATCGGCAATAGTCGTGGCTGTGCGAGCAAGGGCTAAAAACGCCGCAGTTTTGCCCGGTGGCGTGCGCCTCGCTGGGCGCCAGCAACGTGGTGCCGATCGAAACCACGGCACAAAGAACGATGAACATGTTCACGGCCACTCGAGAAAACCATTCAGATCTTCGCATCGAATCACAACCCCACAATCGAATTTGAGCGATCCTCCGTAAATGCGGGCGCGCTGGCCAAGCATAAGCGAATTCCGCGCCCGCAACCAGAAGTTATCGGTGTGGTTGTAATAGGGCGCGATGCGCGGGACTGCGATCAGAAGGTCATGAAGAGCTTTTCGCGTTTGCGTTGAGTCATCCGCGAGGATGGTTGGTTTCCCTGCGAGTTTGCGACCGCAAAGCGTTAGCTGAACTTCGTCACCGTACCGAAGATTGCGCCTCCACTTGTTGTTCTTTTCTGTGAGGCACCGTAGGCAGATTCTCCACCGTACATGCGGATGTTCCCAACGTGAAAAATCAAACCTAAGAATCGCTACAAACGCACGGCTCATTCAGCTTCCCTGCACGCGAGGAGCCGGCGCAACTCCCCGAACCATTCAACCTTGCGTATTCGTGAGCGAGGAGCTGCCTTTTTCCGAATCTAGCCAATCGGCGACGATCGAGCTTCGGTAGAGCTAGGAGGTACACACGTGGCCCCAGGGTGGTAGAGTAGGGAAGACTCATCATCCCACCTGCACGAAAGGGAGGACACGATGCGAAGAGCAGCATCAGCACGCAGCCTGCGGACCATCGGATTTCTAATCTTGCTCCTGGCGGTATCTGAAGCCGACGCGCAGGTTATTGGCCCAGGCGCTAATCTGCGCGGCGCCGATCTCTCGGGGATGGATCTCACCGGTGTCGATCTCAGCGGTGCCAAGTTACAACGCGCAAATCTTAGTGAGGCAATTCTGGTGGATGCGATCTTGGTCGGCACCAAGTTAAACCGGGCCGATCTCAGCGGAGCAGATTTGCAGGGCGCCGACCTCACGGGCGCAGTCGCGCGCCGCGCCAGTTTTCGTGATGCCGACGTATCGGTCGTGAATGCATCCGGTGCCAAGTTACAACGAGCGGACTTTTCGGGTGCACGACTTGAAGGTTCAAACTTCAGTGGGGCGAAGATGCAGCGCACGGATCTCACGGCCGTTCGTGCGGCGGGTGCAGACTTCAGTGGGGTGAAGATGCAGCGTGCCACCGTTCGATTCGCAAGTTTGTTTGGAGCTGTGTTTGTCGACACGAATCTCAAGCGAATCGATCTCGAAGGTAGCGATGTTCGTGGCGCGGATTTCTTCGGTGCCGATCTCAAGAATGCAATTCTCGATGGCGTTTTGTTTGTGAATGAAGACGTGCCCCTTTTACCCAACCAGGTTGCCTTCGATCAGCGCGTTCAGATCGATCTCGGACTGCCCGCACCGGGTCTTGCAGAGGTATGCGCGACCAGTCCCTTCTCCTATGGGCTCTACAGTGGGTCGTTGAACGTGCCACCCGCACTCGTGTTGGGCGGACTCTTACCCTCTGCGGATGCGTTCTTTGGACCGATCTACTCGGGTCGGCCGATCATCATCCAGGACGAAGCGTTTGTTGCGCCGGGTTCTGTAGTTCGTTCGGGCTTCCCGGATCCGGTGCAGGCGATACAAATCACGAGTCCCAACGCGCAAAACATTCAGCCTTTTCTCCAGCAACTGGCGTCACCAGAACAGATCGATGCGAACTCGATTCTCGGTGTGAACGTAGTCCACGTTCGACCCGAGGATTACTCCGGCGTGACCGGGCGTTTCCTGGGTGATCCTAACGATCCGCGAAATATCTTCGTAATGAACCCGCGTCGGAATCCGATCGAGATCGCGGGGACCGATCGCAACGACTTCTTCCTCGACGACGTGTTTACTGGCGCGGGGGACGGCGAGTTCCGTTTCGGCCAAGGGGCACGCGACAAAGAGCCAAGCTATGACGGCAATCTTGGCTTCGGGATCAGCTTGAGTACAGAGGGAAACGACAAAGTCTATTTCGTGGACGGGAATATCTGGATCCACAATTCGGCTCCGCTGACGTTTAGGTTGATCACGGAGGGAAATGAGGGCACGAGGATTACGATGGTGGCTGAGGGTAATATCTTCATTAGCGACAACTTTGTTTACGAAGATCTCGAAAAGGATGCCATCGCGCTGATCGCCATTAAGGCGCCCGAAGACTTTCCCGGCGAGTTCGGCGTGCCGCCCGGCAACGAGACCACGGAGGGGAGCGGCAACATCTTGTTTGGTGATCCAGCCTTTGGCACTACGTTTCGTTTTTCAGGTTTCATGTTTGCGGAGAACAACTTCCTTGCGGAGAACGTGGACAACGAACTTCACGTCTATGGAAACATGACCGCCGGTAACGAAGTCGGAATTGGAAGCGATCCAAGTTCTCGAAATGCGCTGGTCATCGATTACGATGTGCGACTTCCGTTCACGGTGAGTGATCCCAACAATCCCCTGGCAATCCCTTTGCCGGGAATTCCGTTCGCCGGCACTCCGAAGCCACCCGGGCAGTTTTTCCTGCCGCAGACGTTTGAGGTGCTTGGCTTTGAATTCCTCGATCCCAACCAGGCAGTTGAACTCTGCCAACCTACTGGCTTCTGAGTCCACAGTCCGAGCAGCCAACATCCATACGGAATGGAGTTGTGTGGGGGGCAAAATTTAAAAAAGGGGCAAGGTGATCGAGCTGCCCTAACGCGATCCAAAGCCGGGCATCGGGAGAACTACCGCAAGAGACACAGTGCCTCTTATTTCCTCACTTCTGCTGGAAGAGTTTCCGTTCCGCTTCGGCTGCGTCAAGGACGTTGTCATATCTGTTTTTGAGCTGATCCGCCTTTGTCACGCCATCCACTAAGACGTAGTTTTTCCTTCCGTCCTCGATGCCGATATAGAAGAGCAAGCGAGAATCATGTCCAGACGTCAGTTGAAGGATATGTGGTTGGCGTTTGGTTGGTTTAAGGTGGCCCCCGAGTATTCCCGTTCCCTGATTCGCGATGATGTCCGTGAATTTCTCCGCGTTCTTGACCTCTCGTGGCGCTAGCTTCTTCATGAACTTCCGCAGTGCGGCTCCCGCGTCGTCCAGATTCAAGCGAGCAATCTTGCGGCTGATCCACACGGCTGCTTCTGGGCCATCCTTGAGAAGCTTGTTGCCCAAACCGGCAAGCTTCGTCGATGGCAAAGCTTTCTCCGCCATACCGAAGACGATGCCCAGCGCACTGGCGTCTTCGAGTTGGGATAGTGCCAATGCTCTAAAGTTGTCCTTCGATGGGTTCTGCGCCACGGCAGCGAGATCGGTTGCCAGGCCGGATTCGTGATACTCGTACGCCGTGAGCGCGACACCCGCGATCGTGGCTGCAATCCCGATCGCTGCGAGTACGGCTATCTCGCCGGTGGGATCGATGAGTTTCGTGGGTTGATTAAGCGTGTACGCGTAACCGTTGAGTGCAGCGCCGTGCGTTCCGAGCTGGGCTAGGCTTCCCTGTCCCTGCGGAAAGCCGGGGTCGACGGAAAGAAACCGCCCAACAAACGGATCGTAGTGGCGTGCACCAAAGGAGTGAAGGCCGCTTTCGGGATCCTGCTCCTGACCCGTGAAGAGATGCCGCACGCTGTCGGCACCAGGTTCGATCGAGTTTCCTTGGCCATCGACAACCGAAGTTAGTTCGCCGTAGGGCGAGTACACCGCGCGTTGCACGACGTTTCCACTACGATCGGTGACAACCGTGTTCGAACCCAGTGGGTCGGGGTGATAGAAGCGGTACTCAACGGCGTGCGCGCTGGTGATCGGCGTCGCGCTCGCGATGAGGAGCACAGCGACGCTCGTCATATGGCGCGCCATGCGGATCGGGGATGGTCTGAACCACAACATTACCCATAGTATGCCGCAGAAGCCCTGTGAGAGTCACCAGGGTGAAATATCAATCTTCATCACCGCATGTTTCTTGCCTGTATGATCAATGTGCAACTTCATCTTCTAACGTACGTCGTTGTCACTGGTTCGCGTTCAAGGCCTTTCGCTGCGGGCGATACTACCGACCGATGTTTCCCTCACGCTGACGCATGTAGATTCTGGAATTGACCGCACGGGTGTGCCGCTGCCGTTCTCTTGCAGTCGCAAAGGTACGCGGTTGGTCTGTCGCTGATCGATCGAAAGCAATGCGGCCTGCTCGGCCGGTCGCAGTGGCAGATCCTTCAGACGGCCTCGCAGCGCGGGCTTTAGTCGGATCGCGGCGCTCAGAAAGGAGAGTCCCTGGCTCCGACGGAAGACCTTGAGAGACTCGGTCCCGGCACGGAAGATGTTCTCGGGATTCTGCGTACTTTCCGTCGCGGCCTGAGCGAATACCTCCGTCGCATCCCAGAGTGCGCCCGAATGCGAGTGCGCTTCGCCGATGGCCATCAGAGCCTCTGCGCCGCCACCCTCACGATAGGCACGAACAAAGTACGCGATCGAAAAGAAAGGAAACGGGCTGCTATCGGGGTGCCACGCGTAGAGCTCAGCACATCGTCCGCGCGCATCGAGCAGGTGCCCAAGCCCAAGCCAGAATCGCCAGTCGATCTTCGCAACTTGGAGTTGGGCGCAGGTGGAGGCCAACGCCTCATCGCCCAAACTCGCGATCCGCCCCAGTCCCTTCCGGAAGTGGCGAATCGCTCTCTCTTCATCCCCGTCCTCCAGCAGAAGCTGGCCCAAGTGAAAGAGGACCAGATACTCCTCCGGAAGTTGTTTGGCTGCGCGTTCAAGCAGCTCCGCTGCTTTTCTTTTATCCCCATACTCCGCTTCGGTTAAACCGAGCATCCAGAGGCTGGACCCGTTGTCGGGTTCCTCGCAGAGGACCGAACCCAAGATACCTACTGCAGCCGCAATCTGAGTCGCGGCGAACTGCGGCCACCGCTTACAGAAGTGATAAGCGGTCTGACCCATGAGAACACGACGCCGGTTGATATCCCGCTGAATGCCGCGTCCGGTTCGCGAGCGCACAATCTCGATGAGGAACTCCGCGCGTCGCTCCAGCGTGTGCTCTGCGAGTATCTTCCTACGACCGGCGGCAGCAATGCGTTCGCGTTCCTCTTCATGGTCCAGGTAGTACCGGACTTTCTCGATCAGGGTCTCGGGTTCGAACGTATCGAGGTGAATGCCTTCGGTGAAAAAATCCCGAAGTTCGGGCGCGCAGGACTCCGTCAAGAGCATGCTGCCCGAAGCCATGGCTTCGAAGGTCCGAGACGTAACCGTCTGGAAGAGTAACTCGTTGATAACAATCCTCGACCGACGGTAGATCGCGCACGCCTGCTTCGCATTCAGAAACTCGTCTGAATCCCAACCGCCCTCTGCACGTACCGTGAAGTGCTCGCGGAGAAGATCGAGCATAGCGACTCGACGCGGTCGGCCCTGAACCGATCCGACGAAGCCCACGTCGACTTCCTTCTCGACGTATTCGCTCGGGTAGAGTGCAGGATCAACCCCAAAAGGTAGCCAATGGGCCTCGACGCCTTCTTCGGCAAGACGTCGAAGTGAGTCTTTACAATCGACGAATACATCATCGAAGAGTTTCAGATAGTGGCGCAGCCAGAAGTGATTCAGCATAGAATCGTAGACATACGCAACGAGACGATACGGACACGCCGCAAGGTCGTTCAATAGAGGTCGGCCACCAATGAGCTTAATCAATACGAGATCCGGCTCAAAACTGGCTTGCTCGATCGCATGCTGGAGTGAGAATTCCGCGACGCCTGTACTCTCTTGAATCTGCGTCTGCTCGGGCGAATACACGAAGACTTTGTGCCCCATTGAGGCAAGCGCACCGGCGTACTCCTCCCCGTGCACTAAGAGAATCTTCATGGTGTCACTCTGTCTCACAGCTCATATTTATCGGAGACACGACGGTCGTTTTTAAGCGATAGCTGCATTTTCCCGTTCGAGCGGGTATGACGTATTGAAGAGGGAGCCGAGACGACGGAGCGTGTCCGTTGCCGCCATTTGCACCCCCTGGCCAGCATGGGGCGCATGTCGGGTCACACGCGAAACGACCGGACGGCATCGCCTCGTGTTGAGGGAGCGCTCGCTGCCTCCGGTTCGCGGCTGGTCTTGCCGAGCAGCGTTATCTCGAAACGCAGCGTTTGTCCAGCGAGCGGGTGGTTCATATCGAGGACGACTTTGTCTCCACGAATCTCCACGACATCGAACATATCCTCAGTCCCGTCCGGCGCGCGGCCCATGACCTTGCGTCCTACCTGACGGGCCTTCTCGGGGATACTCTCCAACGGAAACTCGCAGAAGGCATCGTCTCGGACCGGCCCGTAAGCCTCCGCCGGCGCAAGTACAACGGATCGATACTCACCCTCTTTCATCTGCAGAAGTTCCTTTTCCAACGCGGGTAGCATCTCGCCCGCACCGACCTCGAAGATTCGCGGGGTCTCGCCCTTGTTACCGCCTAACGACTCACCGTGTTTATCAAAGACGTTGAACTCGAATACGATCTCTTCGATGGTCACGACTGGCTAGTTGTCCTTGATTGCGATGCGATGCAGAGGTGCGTCGGCCGCTTTGATCCGCCGCGCGTCAAACCCGACAAAGTCTTCCAGCAAACGCCCAGCTATGCTGTAGATCGAATCTCCATCCGCTTTGGCGAGAGCTTCGCCGAAGCGTGAAGCCCAGCGACCCAGATGGTCGCGTAGGAATACTCGCGAGGCGTTGCGGCAAATCTCTGCGTGTTCGCCTTCGCCTTCTTCTTGGAGTGCGATCGACTCCTTCACAGCAAGCAGGTTCATAAACTCGAGCTCCACCGCGATATGATCGACACGCTCTCCCGTATCTCCTACTTCAACACCAAATGCTTTGTAAAAACCTGCGACGTCGGCCATTTCGAAAGTACGCGTGAGTTCGAGTTGTGGCACACCTCCGAGCTGATCCATTTCCGTCGGTGCACAGCGCGTGCCACTGCTCTCATCAAACGCACGATAGTGTCCAGCGCGAAGCTCTTCGAGTTGAGCCGCAGCAAATACGTCATATAGTGTGCGAGCCTCGCCGAGCAGTCTGGTGATTTCTTCCGATGAGGATTCACTCGTTAACCGCTCCATGGCCTGACAGAGTTCGGGCAGGTCGCGCTCGCAGGCTTCACGGATCGTGGCCACATCCGGTACACGAAACACCTGAGCTAACGCACGATAGACGCGGGCACGATCTTGGCTAAACGAAATCTCCGTCGAAACTTGACTACTCATCTGCATCCGGGCCTCCTGCATCTCCCTGCGCTCCTACATCTGCCCGCGCTGTGGTCGATTGGGTTCCATCCAGTTTCGCGGGAATCCACTGGTATGTGACGGCCTTGCGACCGTTGACCTCTTCTTTTGCACCGTCCCAAACCGCGAGAATTAGCGACGAAGCTTCACCGGGCACAAACGCCGGGTCCTCGGTATTCGAAGTTGAGAGTTTGCGTCGAAGCACGACGTTCCATTTACCATCTTTGTGTTCACTTGAGCCCTCCACGCTTGTCTCGATGCGTGGTGTGAGCGTACCGAAGCCATGGGCCACGTATTCGATCACTGCGTTTGCGCCTCTCCAGCCACGCACCTGTTGACGCACACTCAAGTCCTGCGGGAAGATCCAAACTCCCTCGCTATGCGGGTAGCGTGTACCAAAGCGACTCTTGCCCTCCGCGTCCGCGTCGAAATCGGCCGCCCATTGCCAGATGACAACGGGATGCTCTTCATCACCCATGAAAGGGGAGGGTGTAATCTCCGGCCGCCCGACTGGAAAACCGATTGCGGCGGCGTCGCGAAACGTATTCACCCCCACACCGATGTCTGCGCTCAGGTCGGCCCATTCCAGGCGGATCGCAATTCGGTCGCCATCGTGGATGGCACGCACGGAAATCTCGGAGACGCTGCCCCCGCCGTGTGGCACCGCTATCATCTGCGCCATTAATGCGTGGCGCGTCTCTGGAATCTGATCCCACGCTGGGTCGGTTGGGCTAGTAAAGACCCCGTCCCGTACAAAGACCACACGCACTTCAGCTGGATCAGCCGCCTGTGCATCCGCGTTGGATGACAGGAAGCCAAGACCGATCCACAAGAACGCGACCGCGATTACGAAGCTGCAGACTCTCGCCATCTCTGATTTCCTCCTTCAGTTTCGTCTTAGGTCACATCGAGTCGATAGACATCGAGTTTCTTGTCGTAGCCCTTGCGCATCTGTGGGGGTTCCGTGAGGGGAACTGCGGCAACTTCTTTCCCCTTCTTGTTGTAGCCGTACGCCACATCGTCCTTGACCTTGAAGCGTTCCATGATCTCAGGTGAGCTACCGAAGAGCTGGAGCAACCCCGCCAGCTTCGGATCGTTTGGAATGTTTCGGTAAGCTTCAATCGACTGCTGAACGCCGCCACCGAACATCTGTTCGAGGAAGTCCGTGGGAGTGTGGATTGGTGGGATGTAGTAGACATTCGGCCCGGTTCCAAACTGTGGATAAAGCGGCAGGGCCAGCTTACGAATATGAACCAGATAGTCGATTGGATTGTCCGGATTGGCCTCTCCTTTGGTGAGGTCCGTTAGAAAACCCTGACCCCGAATCTTGCCGATGCAATTCTCCACGCACTGAGTCTGTCTGCCTTTTTCGACTTTTGGATAGCAGCCGATGCACTTCTCTGAGACTTCATGGTTGGGGCGAAAGAGAGACTTGCCATAGGGGCAACCCTTGACACACTCACGATACCCACGGCAACGGCTCTGATCGATCAGCACGATGCCGTCTTCTTTGCGTTTGTAGATGGCCTTGCGGGGGCAGGCTGCAAGACATGCTGGATGTGTGCAGTGGTTGCAAATCCGCGGCATGTAGAAGAACCAGAGCGGGTGAGTCTCGTCCTTGATGTGTGCACCCTGTGGCATCTCGCCGCCCGCGATCAGATCCTCGCCGATGTTGGGGTGGTTCCACTCTTCGTCACCGGGACGATAACCCGCCATCTTCTCTTTGACCGGATCCGCTGCTTCAAAGATCGTCTTGCCTTCGTACTTGCCGTCGCTCCAAGATCCCGGCCCAATCTTCTCTAGCACCTTTAGGTCCCAGGCCTTGGGGTATCCCCCATAGGGTTTGGTCTCGACATTGTTCCAGAACATGTACTCCTGGCCGCGCCCGGAGGTCCACGTCATCTTGCACGCGATAGAACAAGTCTGGCATGCGATGCACTTGTTTAGATCAAAGACCCAAGAGATTTGCCGATCGGGGCGAGCATCTTCGTACGGATACTCCATCTCTCGGCCCAACTGCCAATTGAATACCTTTCCCATGCGCTCAGCTCCCTCTCTTTACCTTGACGAACTGGCCCGCCAGGAAATGTTTCATGCTGTCGCTTTCCTGTGTAGGGCGGATTCCCATGGCAATGGGCTCCCACGGGCTGACTCCGTCCTTGCCTCCTGGTTCCGCCTTCTCGAACTTCACAAACGCTTCTCGCGGCGCGCCGTTGGCGCAGTGAACATCTGGGCAGAAGCCCTGGCCGATTCCCTGTCCCATTAGATTCTTGCGAACCAATGAATCTGTTAGGAGCGTCGGTCGCAACCAGCTGCGCGTACCACTTTGATGGCTGCCGTAGCGGTACATTGCCTGGTAACCAGTTACGGGACTCTTGGCTTGTCCGTCGGCGCGTGTCTCATGTCCACGCACGCTACCGAACGATGCACCCGCAAAGTGAAAGAAGGTGCGTGCGATACCGCGCGGAGTTCCCGGGTAGTAGCGCGCGCGCATCATCGCACGAGCGATCTTGGCTTCCTTGGGTCGTTCCTGCCAGCCATGGAACGGCCGGTCTTCGGGATCGGCATCAACCCAGACGTAGTCACCGTCTCCGATTCCGAGTTCCTTGGCGTCGGTGGGATTGATGTCGACGTAGCCTTCACCGATCCAAGGCGAGCGCTTGTCATGGCGATACATATCGCCATACGGTCCCCACCACACGGCCAGCAGATCGAGGTCCGCAACCAAGGTATGAACACTGTGTCGATACTTCGGGGTGATCCACTGATGCGTGAAGCCATGTTTCATCAAAGGGTGTTTTGTTTTCAGTAGTTCGTCAGGGGTCAATATGACGTTGCGCACCTGACGTGTCTCACCACGGAGATCTTTGCTGGAGAACCCCATGTCTTTCGGCGTGTCCGGCCGGATCAGCGGATGCGGCGCGGCCACAATGACGTTCGGCTCGTGGAATGTTGAGTCAATCGGTTCGCGGTGAAGCGGAATATTCTCGCCGTGCATGCGGAACTCAGGTTCGTCACGTAAGAACTCGAGCCGACCCGTGCGGTTGTACCAGGGCAGGCACTCCACGCTCTGCTCGTAGCCGATGAACTTGGGATAGCTGCGACCCATCATCATGACGGGGATGCCTTTTTCTGCCTTCTCCAATAGGTCCTTGAACTGGTACCCCTTGGTGACATTGCTGTGATCCAGAACTCGCTGGATGTAGGTCGCTGCTTTGTCCTTCTCGATGAAATGCCAGTAGTCGTTAAAGCGCTTATCGCCGGTGATCTCCGCCAACTTGCCCGCAACACCCGCGTAAATCTGCGAATCCGAGCGCGTGTTGTGAATACGGCCGACCTTCGAGAGCGGCATCACCTGCATGAAGGGATTCGTGCAGGAGTTGGTCATGTCGTGAACGTTGTATTCACCCCAGGAGTCCACCGCCATGACCATATCTGCGTACTCGCAGCTGCCCGTCCACCACCACTCGTTAACAATCACCGCATCGATCATCCGCTTGCTCTGCGACTTGGCGCGATAGGCAGGGTGACGCAGTAGGTTCATGACAACGTCGTAATGTCCCTTGGCATTGCCCAGAAGCGAGTTGGAAGCCGAGAACCACAGATGCTTTGTGGGAAGTGGCATGTGGGTCTTGCCATTGTAGATCTTGCCATGCACATCCAACGGCGTGTCACCATGACTGTAGTAATGTGCCGACTGCATGCGAACCGTGGGACGGATCCGCACCTTTTTCTCCGGGTCCAGTTCGGGATCGAAGGGGTCTTCCGACATGTACTGGGGCATGCCGTTAAAATAGGCTGCCCGGTAGTTGCCCGCGTAACTTCCCACATTGCCCCCGCGGAAGCCGACGTTGCGCGTCAAGCTGGCAACGAGGAGGATTGCGCGATCCTTCTGGTCGGCGTTGAACATTTGGTTTGGTCCCATCCCGACGACGAAGAGCACCCCCTCAGGATTCGCGGCACATTGCTGTGCAAGACTCTTGACCGCGCTCTGCGGTGCCCAGGTGACCTTCTGCACATTCTCTGGTGACCAGGTATCGCGCAGGTGTTGCCGAACCAGGTCGAAGACCGGTCGGAGCTCTACCTCCGCGCCATCGATCGTAGCCTTGAAGGTTCCTTCCAGTGCGGGGTCGATGCCACGTGCAAAGAAGAACTTACCGATGTCATCACGTGAGACCGCCGAAAACGATTCGCTCTTCGTATCCCAGACGACGAAGTCGCCCCATCCCTCGCGCAGTTTCTCCGAGACCACGGGGTGACCTTCGTTGGTTGCGTAGGGCGCGACCTTCTCGCCGGGCTTCAGAACTTTGGTGCGCTTGAGCTTGGCGTTCTTGTAGTTGGGGATTACATCCGCTGCGCGCAATAGCTCTTTCGTATCCATGCGAACCAAGAGCGGCAGGTCGGTATGGCCCTTTACGAACTTCTTGTCGTAAAGATCCTGTTCGATGATCTCGCGCGCGACACCCAGCGCAAGAGCAGGGTCCGTACCGGGGCGGATCACAATGATCTCATCCGATTTTGATGCGGTTGAACTGTACTCGGTCGTGATCGAGATCACCCGCGTACCCTTCATGCGTGCTTCCGTCAGAAAGTGCGCATCGGGCATCTTGGTGGAGATCCAGTTCATGCCCCAAAGAATCGCGACTTTGGAGTATTCGACGTTCGCGAGATCAAAATCAATGGTCTGCTGACCGCAAACCATGGGGTGACCGGGTGGCAAATCGGTGTGCCAGGTATAGTTATCGAAGCCTGAACCGCCTTTGGCTTGGTCTGGTTCTACACCTCGAATATGCGCATCCAACAACGCCATCGAGTTGGCTGAGCGGTATTGACCGAAGAGCTTGATCGAGCCAAGTACCGGCATTCCGCCACGGAACTTGAGTACGCGCGTGCCTGCACCTTCGCAGGCTTTGACCATTTCAGGGTGATAGTCCTGCGCCAAGAGCCGCTCGGCGCCCTTATCACCGGAGTAATAGCGTGCGAGGTGCGTCTGGACCTTAGCGACCATCGCATAGGCTTCTTCCCAGCCAATGGACAGGAAAGTATCTTCGCCACGCCGAAAGAGTTCGGCCGGGGGAAGACCATCTTCCCCGCGTGGGAATTCACGGTCGACCCATTCTTTAAAGCCGCGGCGGACCTTGGGACTCTTCACGCGTCGATCACCCGTAAATCGGCGAACGACGGCGATCCCCTTATTGCAATGGCGCGGATCCCAGCGGGGACTTGCTTTGGTGCCGTAAAGGTCCGTCGCTTCGTTGAAGCGCTGTGAAGGACCGCAGCGTGTAATCACGCCGTTCTTAACGTAGGCCTTCAGGTAGCAGTTATGTGTGCAGTTCGGGGTGCAGACGAAGATGAAGCTGTCATCGTAGGCATACACATCACGATAGAGTGTCTCCCAGTCGCGATTTGGGTAATCGGCCAACGGATTGGTCGCCGCGGATGCCGGCTTGAGCAGCGAAAGGGAGAGCAGCTCACTGCCGGCGACCATTGCTAAAGTGGTGCCCGCTCCCTTCAAGAAATCTCGTCGCTTCACACCGGAGTTCTGATCCATGAAGTCCCCCTCTTCGATTCTCAGAGCTGCCGCAGTTATTTGGCAGAGCAGCCGACCAATAACCGGGTTGGGTTGCAAATGTCGCGCCAGCGAATGCGAATACCGCGAGGTTCGTTCAATCGTCTACCGAGGGACTGTTATGGGTGTTTTCGACGCGGTCTGTGGTGTCATGACTTTGTAGAATATGCGGCCGTTGGTCACATCAGTGAGGCGGCTTGTCTCTTTCTGGCCTGGGATAATCTGATTGATCTAGATCAATCAGAAGACATGAGTTACGCCACACAACCGCGAGCCCGCCTTGTTGAGGACGCGAGCGTACGGCTGCTGCCAAATTTGGAAACTCACGCACGTCTCAGGTCGACACGTCACTTGACCGCAGAGGGATAGGGGAGCGAATTTGTAGCTCAGCTGGAGACGAGAGTGTCTGATGTTTACGCCGTCTGGGACGAATATTGGAAGGAGCTCCAGGACGAACTCTGGGATCTAGCACTACAGGCGCGCAAGACCGGTCTTTCTGAGATCAAGGCCGAAACAATCGAGGAAGAGGACACGATCGACACCGATCGCGATACGGGACAGGTGACTCAGCACCGTAAGTATTCTCTCTCACTCAAGGGACACGCACTCAAAGAGAATGGCTGGGAGTTCTGCATTTCCATCGATCATGTTCCTAGTGGAGATATCGTATTTCGGCTCCCCGGTGCCACCGCGATCGATATAGAGCCCTACCTGCTTTCGTCGAACCCGTACTGCGATCACTGCCGTTCAGAACACGGGCGCATCGCCACCTTCGTCCTGCGGAATAAGAATGGTCTAGAGGTTCGAGTCGGTTGGACCTGCATCCAGGCGTTTCTCCGCTATGGAAACTACGACAGGTTGTTGAGCCGGCTCCGCTACGTCCGGCGCGTGCTCTACATCGTTGCGAACGCCACGATGATGGGTCCTGGCCGTGGTAAGACGCTCTAGCTTCTACATTCATGGCAACGGGTACCGTAGCGGGCGTGTGTTCTGAGCCAAGCGCCCTATGATTCCCGCCCATGCCCTTGCTCAGTCTCGAAAATGTCTCGATTTCGTTCGGTCGGCACGCCCTGCTCGACGGGGCGAGCTTTCAGATCGATGCGGGGGAGCGCGTCTGTCTGATCGGCCGGAATGGCGCGGGTAAGTCCACGCTGCTTAAGATCGTTGATGAGGAGGTCATGCCCGACGCGGGCGGGATCTGGCGTCAGCCGGGCCTCAGCATCGCACGGTTGTCGCAGGAGCTGCCCTTTGAAGATGATGCCACGGTTTTCGACGTGGTCGCGGGAGGGCTCGCCGATGTTGGTCGCCTGCTCGCGGAGTTTCACCACGTCTCGCACGCGGTGGCGGAAGACCCTTTGCAGATGAAGCGCATGGAAGCGTTGCAGCACGAGATCGAAGCTTGCGACGGCTGGAGCTTGAGTCAGCGCGTGGACCAGATCCTGGCGCGGCTCGAACTTCCGCCCGATGAAAGGATCGGGGAGCTCAGCGGTGGTTGGCGGCGACGGGTCGCGTTAGCACAAGCACTTGTTTCCGAGCCAGACCTGTTACTGCTCGACGAACCCACGAACCATCTCGACATCGAGGTGATCCAGTGGCTTGAAGAACAGCTGCTCGAGTTCCGCGGTGGCGTGCTCTTCGTCACGCATGATCGCGCGTTGCTCACGCGGCTTGCGACGCGCATCGTCGAGCTTGATCGCGGTGTGCTCACATCTTGGTCCTTCGACTATCCGACGTTCCTGCTGAAGAAGGCCGCGGCACTCGAGGAAGAGGCACGCCACGCGGCGTTGTTCGATAAGAACCTGGCACAGGAAGAAGTCTGGATTCGTCAGGGTATCAAAGCGCGGCGCACGCGTAACGAAGGTCGCGTGCGAGCACTCCAAGCATTGCGTGCTGAACGTTCCAAACGGCGTGAAGTCGAAGGCAAGGCGCGTATGTCGATCGATGAGGGGCGGACGTCGGGCAAGCTCGTGGCCGACGCGCAGAAGATTTCGTTTGCCTGGAGCGATGGCGAAGAACCACTCGTGCGCGATCTATCGCTGCGCATCATGCGCGGCGATCGCATTGGGCTGATCGGTCCGAACGGCATCGGCAAGACGACCTTGCTGCGCATCCTGCTTGGCCAGCTCGCGCCAACGTCGGGCAGCGTGCGCTTGGGAACGAAACTCGAGATCGCGTACTACGACCAGCTGCGCGACGTCCTCGACCTGGAGAAGACGGTGATCGAGAACATCGCCAACGAAAACGGCTTTGTTGATGTGCAGGGTCAGCAGCGCCACGTCATGGGCTATCTCAAGGATTTTCTATTCAGCCCCGACCGTGCGCGCACGCCGGTGAAGGTGCTTTCGGGAGGCGAGCGCAATCGCCTGCTACTCGCGCGCTTGTTCGCACAACCCGCAAACCTGCTGTTGCTCGACGAACCGACCAACGATCTCGATATTGAGACGCTCGAACTTCTCGAAGAACTTCTCATGAACTATCGCGGTACGCTCATGCTCGTGTCGCATGATCGCGCGTTCCTCGACAACGTGGTGACGTCGACGCTCGTCTTCGAGGGTGAAGGCCGCGTGCAGGAATTCGTGGGCGGGTACTCGGACTGGTTGCGCCAAAGTGCAAAGGTGGTGAGCGTCCTGCCAAAATCCATGACTGCTGCGAAGACGTCGTCGCCCGCGAAGAAGAAAGCAACGAAGCTCGGCTTCAATGAAACGCGTGAGCTCGCGCAAGCGCCCACGAAGATCGAGACCTTAGAAGGCGAGCAGGCCGAGCTGACCGAGCGCATCAGTCAGCCTGAGTTCTACAAGAGTGATGCCGCCGAACAAGCGCGTGTTCACGCACGACTCGCTGCGATCATGAGCGAACTTGAAGTCGTCTACGCGCGCTGGTACGAACTCGAAGCCATACGCGACGGGAATTGATTTTTTATTCGCGAATTGAATCTCTATCCGGTGGCAACGACCAAGTAGTCCTCGCGCGGAAAGTGCACCACGAGTTCGCCCGCCCGTTCTGACTGGCGACGGATCGCGATCTCTTGCACGTCGCTTGCGAGGAGTGTGCCGCTGACGATACCAGAGCCCGGCTCTTCGGGCACGACGACGACCGGCGCGCCGACCGCCAGACCGTCGGGTAATGTTGATTCGTCACATTCGATCGTAGCTGGTGAAGCGTTGCGCGCGATGTCGATGGCGTCGCTGGACGCGAGCTCGGTGCGTTCTCCATGTCCGATCGTACCCACGCGTTGCATCCAAGCTTGTACGCGTTCGAATGACTCGAGTAACGTCTTTGCGGTCGGGTGAAATTTCAAGAACATATGCGGGTGGTAGGCCGAAAGGTCGGCCAAGCTTGGGACATTACCGAGCAGAAAGAGCCGACCATCTGCAAGTTGTTCTTCGAGTAGGTCTAGGTTTGCGCGCAGTTGCAGCAACTTGGCCGGCACGACTTCGCCCGCTTTCGAGAAGTCCACGCCAGGTGCCATTTTCTTACGATCTTCGATGAAAGCTTCATCGAAGAGCCCGCCTGTACCCAGGAAAACGGTAACCGCCATCATGAAGCTCGTCTCGGCCCAACGTGAGAGCCCCCAGACGGTTGCCGGGTTGCCATCGGGAAAGAGGCTCGGCTTCGGATGAAGTCGTTCGAGCGCCCGTGCACACGCTTTGGTGTCGCAGTAGATGTCGGCACCGATCTGCATCACCGGCGTACGACGGAACCCGCCCGTCAGTTCGGTTAGATCCGGCTTCGGCATTATGATCGGGATCTGGACCGATCGCCAAGGCAGACCTTTCAAGCCGAACATCAGCCGAACCTTTTCGGCGTAAGGCGACATGTCATAGTAGTGAAGGATGATTTCATGCATGGCGTACTACTCCCGTTCGTGGGTCAATCTTCCGGCGCATCATAACCCGCAGCAGAGAATGGCACGTTGCACGCTGCCGCATGGCCCACCATCGTTTGGGCCGGAACCCTGATGGCCGTCACCGGGGTTGCCGCTATAGATCGTGTCCTGATCGAAGTGATAGACGACGGCGTTATTCACAATCTCCGCGAACTCACCATCGGCCGCCGCGTTACTCAGCAGCGTCCAGTCGTTGCATCGCCCACCGGTGCCCGGCGGCGACAGGATACTCCCATCGATGAGGGCGTTCAGATTGATGCGGTGAAGCCAGAAGTTGAATCCGTTTGGAAGCGCCGTCAACTGGCCTGCAGCCTCTGCCTCGAGTACCTCGGCGTATGTGCAAGGATGATCCGACCCGATCGCGTTACACATGTCGATGCCAGCCTGAACACCGGTTTCGGCTCCAAAGGACCAAAGTGAGTCAACACCCGCTCCGGGGATGTTCGGATCAGCGGCATTCGTCACTGCACCTACGAAGTTGGGAGTGCAGCCTGTAGTATCGAGACGGCATTTGGCATCGCAAACGAGTTCACCACCGGTGAAACTTTGAGTGAGGCAAGTCTCACCATTGAGGTTGGTGCCATCGCATGCTTCTTCCGGATCCAACTCGTCATCACCGCAGTGTAAGACACATTGCTGGCTGATTCCTGGTCCGAGTCCAACCACTGCGCGTCGAATCACGACGGTATCGAGTACGTCGAAGACCCCGTCGTCGTTCACGTCGCCCGGCACGAATTGCGCGAACGACGGATACGGCATGAACAGCATCAGGCCCAAAAGGGCAGCGGGTTTCCAGCGTTCCATCGTCATGAACTCCCTAGTGATCCTCAATGTAGCTCTGAGTATATTATAGGAAGGAACGACCGAATTGTGCGGCTATCGTGCTGGGCCAGCGACGGTCTGCCCGCAGATATTGACCTTTAGGTGAGCGCCGTTCACCTTTCCCGAGACGATTCGCTAACGAAGACGAACGGGAAAAGTTTTTTCGGCGATTTCGAAAACTTTCCGAATCTCCGGATTCGCATTGACCACTTCGATTTGCTCCGCAGATCCCGCCACGTCAGCCAACATCAGCAGCATCCCAAGTGCGGAGCTGTCCATGCCAGTACATCCCTCAAGGTCGACAAGGAAGTTCAATACCTGCTTGCATTGCTTTAGACCGTCGAGGAATGGCTTATGCAGCGCAAACTCGAACTTACCGTCAATGAAGAAAGTTGCGTTTCGTTCATTGGGGGAAATATGAACCCGTAATGCCAATGGAGTGAACTCTCTACCAAAAAAACTGGCTAATGCGGCGCTTGTTTTTCTTACACCACGTCGTCTTAGACAGAGTTCGTTAATTTCAAAGAGATCAAATCTAAAACTACTCATCGTGAACTACGACCCTGGACGGAATAGCCGCTGCAGGCTGTTTTCATAGCCGGAATTGATCATTTTCGGAAATGCGGAGAACAAATTGTTTGTTATGTCCGAAACGTAGGTAGTACTTTGATAAAGGGTTGCAGCGTCGCAAGGCGCATTCAGTGGCCCCAATGTCACGAGATGCAGTGTTTTCAGCTAGGCATTGGTCCTGTGAACAAGGTGACCTTGATGGCAGAGGACAGTGGCTCAGGGGATGAAGTTGAGCGGCTTCAGCAAAAGGTAAGAGCTTTGGAGAAGGCTCTCGAACGGATCGCTCTGGAAGTTGAACTTGCCGGAGGTTCGACTGGGCTCTTCCCAGGTACCGACGTGGTAGGCAATCGGAAAGATATTCTCACGTTATCTCCGCGGGAACGAGAGATCCTTCAGAGTCTGCTTATTGGGCACCGAGTAACGATGATCGCGAAATCGTTGCACATCAGTCAGAGTACGGTTCGCAATCATCTTAAGTCGATCTTTCGCAAGCTAGACGTTAGCTCCCAATCGGAACTTCTCGACAAACTGAAACGACCGTAGCCGTTCTTGCTGCAGCGGACAGATCTCACCAAAGGGTCCTGTCGTGGTCCCGCTGGCGCATGGAAACGTGACGCCGTCGCCGCTGACGCATGCGAATCTCCAATGCTGATGTGGCGATGACCACACCAAAGCTTGCTAAACGCAGCCGTTGCATTTAGAAATGGACGATATCTGAGGAGTATCCAAATGGACGTATCGCGCCGCGCTCTTTTGACGGGTTTGGTAGCAGGTGGAGTATCGCTCGTATGGGCTGCGCCATCCGCGATCGCGCATCCCGGTAAACACAGACATCCACACGGTCCGCGTCGGCGGAAGCGAATCCGAAGACGCCGCGTTCGGCGCCGAAGAATCCGGCGACACGTACGCTGGCGGACAGTCGGAGCGCGACGCGTGCTTGTCGTGCCGCTCGCGGTTGCGGTCGGCTGGGAGCTCTTCATCGATGACAAGGTCGTGGTCGTAAAGGAGGTCCACGAACATAAGGTGATCGTGGAGCACAGCGACGGAAGGGCCGAGGAAATCGAGGTTGCCAAGGAAGACACCGAAGAGAACGCGAAGGATCTCGAGGGCTCCGAATACGAAGAGGAGATCGAGGAAGAGGTCGAAGAGGACGAAGAGGACGAATAGCGTTCGCTAGTCTTTCGCTCCTTGCTGGGACACATCGTGCTTACTCGACATCTGCCCGTGCATCAACGAAGTCAGCCGAGTTGCCATCAGAAGCAGCCAACCGGTGGGGGGCAGGCGTCTCCAAAGCCGTCTCCGTCGGTGTCCAATTGATCCGGGTTGGGATCAAGCGGACAGTTGTCGCAGCTATCTCCTACGAGGTCGCCGTCGGTATCGAGTTGAGTCGGATTCGGATCCTCCAGGCAGTTATCCTCCGAGTCGCAGAACTGATCACCGTCGGTGTCGAGGATGCAGACGCCCGTGAAGTTCGGACAGAAGTTGCCAAACTCGGGCGTCGGGAGCCCTAGCGCGCGCGTCGTAATGGCGTCCGAATCTGAATCGTCGCAGAGTCCATCCCCCGTGACGTCGCAATTGCCCGGAACGATAAATAGGGGCGCGGACAACCCTCCCGTCTTCCGGCTGATCATTGTTGCGTCCGAGCTGTTGGCGATTCCATTTCCGGTTACGTCGCCACACTGGCATGCGTCGCCGATCGCGTCGTTTGGTTCGTTCCCGATGCTTCCTTGATCCAGTTGATCTGGGTTGAACGCATGAGGGCAGTTATCAGCGATGTCCGGAACTTCATCTTGATCTGCATCGGGGAGTTCTCGGTAGAAGATCTTCGGAAAGCCCAAGCGAAGATCCGTCCAGGTCAGTAATGTCCCGTCGATAGCGGGATCCACTTGACGCGCAGTGTGTTCGAAGAGGGGCTGTTCGGGGCAGGTCTGAGTGCGCGCGTTATAAGCACATCCGTAGATGTCGCCCGATCCGCTCCGATTGTCTTCCCAGACGATCAGATTCTCCCAGATTTCGGGGTCATCCTGTTGGACGCTGTCGTCGGTGATTTGAGTCTCGGGGCAGGTGTTGGTTACCTCGTCGTAGAGGCATGCAAAGATCTCCGAATCGCCATCCCTTTCGTCGACCCAAACAATCAGGTTTCCATCGATGGCCGGGAGTGCGTGCTCTATCAAATCCTGGGTGAGGGCGTGGGTTTCGCAGGACTGCGTCATGGGATCGAACTCACATACCATGAGATCCGCGTCGAGGACATTCCCCGTGAAGGTATCCAGGACCAGGTTCTCCCATACGATTAGATTGTCTGAGATGGCCGCCTCTCCCTGATGGATCGCATCCTCCGTCAAACGAACCATCGGGCATAGACCCGTTAGCGAATCATAGCTACAGGTGAAGACTTCACGTCGTGTCGATAGATCGGGCAAATGCGTCCACGCGATCTGCGTCCCGGAGATCGTCATACTCTGGATCGCGATCGCGGAAACCGGGGTGTCGAGTATTCCACAACCGGGAAGACTGAGATCGACGGTGCAGACGCTGAGAGGATCGTTGGAGAATCCATCCCAGGCCACGAGGTTGTCATCGATGCGGGCTCCAACGTGAATGCCCGTACGTGAACTGAGATCCGTGACTTGCTGCGTATCAATGTCCAAAAGGCTAATCCCGACATTGACTCCTATGCCTCCTGCGAGTTCCTGCCAGACGATGCGGCGATTCGAAGCGTCTGAACCGCCCGATAACGTTAGGTCCGGAGTCGCTGGGCTCGATACGCCGGCGTCAATTTCGATCTGCGTAAATGCTTCAAATTGAGCACCGTTGAACGCAGTCACTAGCAGTCGCAGCACGTAGATGCCTTCAACCAGACTGCTCGGGTCTAAACTGCCGAGCACACCGTCGGTGACGGGAGCTAAAACGACCGAGGTAAAGGGCGTGAAAGCCGCCTCGATTTCTTCCAGCGCCGAAAGGTGGAAAAGCTGATAGCTCTCGAATTGGGCACCTGCAGCGGTTCCGAGAATATCGATCGGGCCGTCGTTGGGATCGTGAACGCTCGAGGTTGCCGGGGCGGTTATGTCGAACGAGACCTGCGGAAGCACGCCCACCGCGGTCGCGATAAAGGCATTGATGCGTCCCGCGCCGGAAGTCATATCGATCCCTGGATCTTGAACGTCATCGGCCGAGAGGCGGAGCGCTTGGCGAACATCGTCCGGATCGAATTCGGGGTTAAGCGCGCGAATCAACGCAGCCACGCCGGAAACATGGGGTGCGGCCATCGAGGTTCCCGCGATTCGGAGATAGTCGTTCTGGACAATGAAGGTGGGTGACCCCGTGTTTGCAGCGCGCAACGAGAGGATGTTGTTGATTGGAGAGATGACGCCTGAGTTTGCATCGTTTTCTCCTCCTCCGGGGGCGGTCACATCGATGAGGTGTCCGAAGTTCGAAAAAGAGGTCGGCTCATCGTGCTGCGTACTCGCTGCGACGATGATCGGCTTGGGATCCAACATGTTCTGCGGCGCATAGAAGGCTACGTTGTCCGCACTGTTGCCGGCAGCGAAGACGACAACCACTCCAAGCGAATGCGCGACGCCAACGGCAGCCTCTTCGGCCGGGGCTGAAAGGTTACGGGTGTTGGAGCCCCAGCTATTGTTGATGACCTTGGCTCCGTTCTCTGCGGCGTACAGGATGGCGTTGCTGAGTGTCACGCTGTCGCCGCTACCGGTGTTGGACAACCCCTTAACCGGCATGATTTGCACTTCGGGCGCCACGCCTGCGATGCCAATTGCGTTGTTCATCACAGCACCGATCGTCCCGCTGACGTGCGTTCCATGACCGCTGCCGTCCATCGGGTCGTTGTCTTGCTGTGGATTTTGCAGACTTGCGTCTACAAAGTCATAGCCGCGTAAGTCGTCGACGAATCCGTTCGGTTGTTCGCCTGAACAGGCATCGTCGATGCCGTTGAAGTCCGAGGGATCAATCTCGCCATTGCCGTTCAGGTCTTCACAGGGATTGACCCATACGTTCTCAGCGATGTCGGGGTGGTCGTAGTCGAGACCCGTGTCTACGACAGCGACTACGATCCCGGAGCCGAGCGAAATATCCCAGGCCAAGTCGGCCTGGATCTGCTTCAAGCCCCAGAGGTCGTCTTCGGGTTGCCCCCAGCTACCCACTGTCGAAAAGAACGGATCATTGGGGAGAAGATTCGTTTCATACCGATAGTTGGGTTGTGCAAAGCGAACGTGCGGGTCGGCCGCGAACGCTGCAGCGGCATTACGCACCTTAGTGCCTGCTGCGAGTTCGAGGACGTAGGTATGCGTGAGATCGGGAAGGTCCCGGCTCGGCGCAGGGGGACCATATCCGCGCTGTTGGCGCGCGGCTGCGCTGCTCATGCGTTCGCGCTGACTCTCACGGCGCTGCGAAAGTGTGTTGCCCTGCAAACGCTGATCGAGTGGCTTCGCACCACGAACACCGAATCGTGTCATGAGCTGGTCGATGCTGTCAGAGCCATCCGCGGAGATGCCCGCAACGGTTCGGCTCTGGGATAAGGCACAGTCTATACAGTCAAGAATCGCGTACGCGCCATCAGTTTCGAAGGAAACGATCAGTTGTCCCGGCTTGAAGGCAGCCGCTGCACCGCTCAGATCTTCATCGGCGCTCCATGCCGGAGCAGGCGAAGACGCTGCAATGATGAGGAGGGCGAGTGAAACCGCAGAACCCGCATTGAACAAATGCTTCATTGGTGGGACCTCCAATAAGACCGAAATCGGGTCTGGTTCTTAGCATACTCCTATTTATATTAACCCGCGAGCCGGGACCGCCGAGTAACATTAGGAAATTCACTACCAGATATTAGTAGAAGCAGTTGGACCGCTATATTCAATTTCCTTAGCTTGGCCCCGCTTGGATCATGAGGGAGAGGTTATGAAGAACGAAGAACAGATTCGTGTGATCGAGCTGTTGATGAAACACCTAGATGAGGGCGTGAATGTCGACGCGGGCGTGCAGTTGAAAAACCCGACCGAGGTCTATCGCTGTCCCGACATGGCTATGCGCGAGTGGGAGACGTTCTTCCGCAATCATCCCCAGGTAATTGGGATGTCAGCTGATCTGCCTGAGCCCGGCACGTTCATAACGTGCTCCGACTTTGGCGTTCCGGTGCTGGCCACGCGCGATCAAACCGGGGCGTTTCGGGCTTTCGTAAACATCTGCCGTCATCGTGGCGTTCTGTTGGAAGGGGAAGCGCGCGGCAAGCGCGCGCGTTTCGCGTGTCCGTTTCATGCGTGGACGTACTCGAATGAAGGCGAGCTCGTAGCAGTACCCAAGGAGGATCACTTTGGCGCGATCGATAAGTCATGCCATGGGCTGACGCCGCTTCCGGCTGTGGAGAAGCACGGCTTTCTGTGGGTGCACCCAAAGCCAGACGGCAAGCTCGATACGGACGAACTGCTGGGGCAGGAGTTGGCTGAGGAATTCGACGCTTGGCGGTTTGATCGCATGGTGAGTGTCGGCAGCGACACCTACGAGACCAAGATGAATTGGAAACTCGGTATCGATACCTTCGGTGAGACATACCACTTCAAGCGGCTTCATAAAAATACCTTGGCGCCGTTCATGTACGGAAACGTCCAGACCTATGACCGATTTGGTCGCAACCACCGCATGGGTCTTTGTTTTCGTTCGATCGATGAGCTTCGTAATGAACCGCGTGAGAACTGGGACATCCGTCGAGCCGCGCTTCCGGTCTACTACTTGTTTCCGAACGTTCAACTCAATGTGCTGCCACGTTCTGTCGTCCTGGTGCGCATCTACCCCGATCCCGATGATGCCGGTCGCGCGGTTTCGCGCATCTCCTTCTACGCGAGCCCAGAAGCGTTGAAGGAAGATCCGGACTTTGTAAAGACCACCAGCACAACATTCGGCGAAGTCATTCGCGACGAGGACTTCGAGATTGCGGCGCTTTCACAGCTTGGTGTCGATAGTCGTATTCACGACCACGTGATCTTCGGGCGAAACGAGCCCGCGCTGCACCACTACCACAACACCTATCGCGCTGCGCTCGGTCTCCCGCCCCTCGAGGAAGTCAAAGCGTAAAAGGGGGAAGCATCCCAATATCCCGCATATTCCTTGCAAGACCGCCGTCGCCCTATAGAATGGCGGTCTTATCTGCGGGAATAAAACTATGCGATTCGCTTTAGCTGTTTTTCTACTTCTATCTGCTGGCCACGTTCAAGCTCAGCTCCAAACGCGCGATCAACGCGGCTGCGCGATCAAGCTCCACAAGGATCTCTTCACGCTCGCCACTTTGACGAGCAACGAATGGCTCAGCTGTATCAAGGACCAGACCCAGGGCAAGATCGCCGACGTTGAGGCGTGCGTCGATGCGGATCGTAAAAGCAAGCTTGCTAAAGCGCGCCAGAAGACACTCGATAATTTCGAGAAGAAGTGCACCGGCCAGAACAAGAAGGGTGAGTTTCGCTTCCCTCCCTTTGGTGCCGATGATCCGAATGCGGTTAACGACGCGGTCGCCGCAAAAGAGGACAGACTCTTTCACGCCATCATGGGTTCGGATTTGGACGCGGCTCTAGCGGATGTCGACCTGCATAAATGTCAGCTCGCCACACTTAAGGTGGTTCGAAAATGTCAGCGCATGAAACTCAAGGAGTATTCGACCTGTCATAAGCAGGGTCTCAAAGATGGGTTCCAGAACGAGACTGAACTTCAAGATGGCTGCCTGGGTACGTTGTTTGATCCGCAGCCAGATCCCAAGGGTAAGATCGCCAAGATCTGTAATCCCGCGACGGGGAAAATTCCTGACATTGTCGGAAAAAAATGTGCTGAAGCCGATCTTGCCGCGAGCTTTCCCGGCTGCAACGCAGCCTCTCAGGACGAGCTTTCGCTATGTCTCGATCGCACGGTGGAGTGCGAGGTATGTCGTGTGCTCAATATAGCGGGCGGTCTTAACCGAGATTGCGATCTCTTCGATGACGGGAGTCTCAACGGAACTTGCGGAGATCGTGCGTTCCCCGCGCTCGACGCGCTTCAGTTCCCAGAGCGGCGACTGGGACCAATCCGAGACATGCTCGCGGAGTTGATCGCACGCAGCAGCAACAACAACGATCTCGAGGAATTGCTTGGCGCGTTTCTCAACGCTGAAGATGACCTCGACAATGCGCTCACGCTTTTTCCGGAGGGCGAACTGAAGCGGGGTTTCACCGAACTCGGTAACGCGGGTCAAACACTCGCGTCGGCATTGGGAGCGTTCTCGGGACGAATCGAAGAAATTCTCAAAGAGCCCATTTTTTCTGACGAGAGCAACCTGGGTGATTCGGGCCCGCAAGGCGAGCGACTCTCGCCGCTGTTCGCGATGGAGCAGGATCTGCAGCCGCTTGTCGCCGAGCTGTCCAAACAAGTTCTTGTTTATGAGCAGATCAATGCCGCCAGCGGGCCGACGCAATCGCAAGCCGGTGTCATCATGAAGATCAACGATGCTGATCGCCGCGTACGCCTTGCGACTGGTGAAGTGATTGGATTGCGCCGCAGCGATGGTACCCAGCTCGACGCGAACCTGAGCATCACCTCGTCGACCAAGAAAGGGCTGGGCGATGGTTCTTCAATGTTCGAGTCGGTTGCGGCCGGCATCAACCCGGCGCTCTTTCAGGATGTCTCCGATTGCATCGAGCTTCGCGTTGCACCGGTGCAACCATTTGAGCCGTTCTTTGACCAGGGAAAGTTTCATCCGTTCTCGGGCGAGCCGCTGGGGACGTATGGTCGAAAGGGACTCCAAGCCGCTACGCCCCAGTCTGATCCCTATGTTGCGCATAAGTTTGTCGCCTATGAAAACGCCAATGCTTTGGGCGCTTCTGTGCTCGAGCAAGGAATGCGATTAATCGCATTCAAGAAGCCCTGTCTGGGGGACTTCGGGGATACACAGGAGGACTTCCATCGTTACAGCATCGAGATCGAGGCCGTGACGAGTGCGGGCAACTTTGTACTCGCGACGCAGCTTGAACCCGCTGATAACCCGGTCGGCGTCATCGGGCTACCGACAGAGGAGATTGTGACTTTCGACATCAAGTACAAACGCCAGCACTGCACGCATCTGCCGTCGTCGGAGGTCCCCATGTACGGTCATGTGATCGATGCCAGTGCCTGTACCTCGCAGACGTTCTGTCCAGTCTTCGGGCAATGGGACTCGCTCTTCGACGAGCCCGAGCCGGACCCTTACGACTGCGAAGCCGCTGAAGTCGAGACCGACAGTGTCAACGTCTACATCCGAGAGCAGGGCGCGATGTGTAGCGCGAACTACTCGACGACGACTTTCTCGTTTGAGGACCACGACCTTGCCTCTGTTGCTCCGGCGCAGGTCACCAGCATGAGTCTTCAATTCGGTATCACAGGCAGCTTCATCGCGGACGGCGATAGCTTCACTGCGACGGTGCCCATCGGCGGGGGCCACTACCGAGGTTTCCGCAGCGCCTTCGGCATCGTCGAGGATCAGAATTTTTCGGTTCACGCCTGGGAACCCTGCTTCCACGCCGAAACCAGCTGGTGTCATGCGTTCACACAGTTTGCACCTTTCCCGACGGCTGTCCCGGTTGCGCTTCAACGCGGCGGGACCGATAGGCCGAGCGCGCTGCGCTGGCCGCGCGTCGTTGGGAATAGGAACGGCGATCAGTTTGCTTACTCGTGCAAGCTGCCGAGCATTGTTCGCGACCGGATCAACATCTGCCCAGGTGTCGACCAGTACTTCCGCTTGCCCATGCCCATCAGCGAGGGCGACATCGACATGGGGCAGGGGCAAGGGGCTTGTACCTGCAATATGTGCATGGGTTGCGCTTGTACACACGCGGTGGGATGCACGCAGGACTTTGCCTTGGACATCCTGGGTGTAAACGGTTCGACTCCGTTAGTTGCGGCGCGTGGCGGGCGTGTGGACACGGTGGTGAACAACAGAATGGGCAACTGCTGGCAGCAGCCAACTTGCCCACAGGGTAATTGGGGCAACTGGGTTCGGATCGAGCATCAGGATGGTACGTCCGCTTCCTACCAGCACATGCCCTTCATGGCACCCACGGTGGTTGTAAACCAGCGTGTTTGGCGCGGTATGCAAATCGGTGTAGTTGGGAACGTCGGAAATTCGAGCGACCCGCATACTCATTTCCAGGTAGAGACCAACATCAACAACAATGTCACGGTCCCGCTCGCGATGGAGTTCGAGCTCAAGAACGGGAATAACTTCGACCTGAAGATCTGCGACGTCCCTGAGCGAAACGACGTCATGCGCTCAACGCATTAGACGGTGGTCATTTTCTATTGATCAACCGATCGTAAGCAACTCGTGGGCTCCACGCGTTTGCGTCGGAATTGGGATGCCTAGCGGGCAACTACCCAGACACGGTGCGCTGCAGTTCAAGCAGGGCGAAGCGTCGTGCTTCAACGCGGTGTATTGCTCGATGGCCTGCTTTTCCCAGCCGTAGTCTTCGAAGTACATGCGGTGTCGCAGCACGTCGTTGATCGCGACGTTCTCCGGGCATGAGCCAAGACATTTGCCACAGTGCGGTGCACAGTATGAGCCGATGATTTCTTGATCGTACTTACGCAGGACCTTGGCGTCGGCGCTCCCGAACGGCTTGCCCGACGCGTAGAGAAACTCGTCGATGTGTTGGAGCTCGAAGAATGAGACCACGGCGCACGAAACGTCCTCGTTGGAAAGCGCCCATTTCAGCGCGGCTTGGCTGTAGGAATCGGCGTAGGGTTGGAAATTTTCGAGACCGCGATGCTTCGCGCCCTTCAATGTCTTCATCGCCACCACGCCCATGTCTTGCTCTTGACGCGCGCGGCGGATGATTTCCGGCATCTCAGGCCAGATGCCGTGATGGTAGGCGAGCATCATTACGTCGAAGCGACCCGATGCGATCGCGGTATTCGCAACCTCGACCAAGCGCGGCGTATGACTCGAAAATCCCAGGAAGCGCACTTTACCTTCTGCCTTAAGTTCATCGAAAGCTTGATGCACGTTGGGATCCATTAACCGTTCGACCTCGTCGCAGGAATGAACGTGGACCAGGTCGACGTAATCGAGCTTCAGTCGCCCTAAGCTCTCTTCGATGGCCTGCTTGTATTCAGCCACGGGCGTGCCGGTGGGAAGATGACCGCCGGGTTTGCAGAACTTGGTCGCAACAAAAATCTGATCGCGTGGAAACTGTGCGAGCGCCTTGCCCATCGCCTGTTCGCTGCCGGACCCCGCGTAGTCGGGTGAGGTATCGAAGTAGTTAACACCGCGCTCGAGTGCCAAGCGCCCAACGCTTTCACCGAGCTCGCCCTCGAGGCGTCCCGTGCCTAGCACGATATCGGAAACCGGCCACTCCGTGCGGCCGAGTCGACGTTTCGCTTGGATGCGACTGCCTTTCCATTCGGTCTTGTATTCGGGATGGGTGTACGGGGCGGGAACGAAGATCTTGCTTGCAGCATCGGACCAACCGGGGCCGCCGGTACCGACACCTTTGAACGCTCGAACTACGCCAGCGGCTCCACCCACCACCAGCGCGCCAAAACCTGCGGCGGCGCCGGTCGCGGTGCCGGTTAAGAAGTTTCGGCGGGTCGGATCGACTCGCGCGGCTGATGTTCGTGCGACCGAGCGAACGAAAAAGAACACCGCGATGGCGCAGAGCAGGACCAGTGTAAGGCCCCATGCGATTCCCGCAGCCGTCATGCCGATATCGGGCACGAAGGTAGCGCCGATGCGCTGCATCACCTCACCAAACGGAAAGAAGCTCGGATCGAGTCCGATCGCTGCGCTGTAGAAGCTATTACCGAAGCCGAAGAAGCCCACCAAAAGGGCGACCCCCAAAGAAATTACGACGGCGATGCTCGTGCGACTCATATTTAGCTCCAGGTGATTGTATGTATGGGGCTAAACGTATCAGATTGCTGCTAGGTTGGGGCTCGAATGGCAACAGCGAAAAGGCCCCGGCGCACAAGCCGCCGGGGCCAGAGAATGGTTGCTCAGTTTACTGCGTACACCGACAAAGCCCAGTGACTGTGTCTACGTCGCAGAACTGGTCGGGCGCACAGAGGCCACCACAAACCGGTGGCGGTAGGTTGTTTGATCCGCAGTCAAAGCCCGCGGGCGCACAACCGCAAACGCCCGGACTGAGTGGATCGATGTCGGGCAAGCATGCTTCACCCTGCGGACAGGTGCCGTTGCATTCGGGGAAGCCCGTACCTGCATTGCAGGTGAACTGGCTCTCCGGTTGGCAATCACAGGCATCGCTGCCTTGCAGGTTTTTGCAGACCTGGCCCAGCGGGCAGGGACCCGCACACATGGGGAAGGTCGTGTTCGCACAGTTGGTCGAGACATCCTGACAGTTGCAGTCGATGGTGCCTGGAATGACTGTGCATGCTTGTCCGGTAGGACAGGGGCCGTTGCACTGCGGGAACTTGGTATCGCTGCAGCTGAGCTGTGTCTGATCCTGGCAGTCACAGAGATCGCTGCCCGGAAGGTTTGTACAAATCTGCCCCAACGGACAAGGACCGGAGCATGTCGGGAACAAGGAGTCCGTGCACTTGCCCAGCGTCGGACCGCAGTCGCAGATTTGAGCTACCTGATCCCACTGACAGATGTCGGTTGCAACGGGACAGTCGCCGCCGCAGACCCCGTTCGCGCTCAACGCACAGGGCGTGGGGGGGGGCTGACAGTCGCACTTGCCCGGGGTGCCATCAGCGTTGAATTGCGGTAGGCACTCGAGAGTTGCATCCGCGCACTCGCCCGCGCAGGTCGGGAAGTCTGAGTTCTCACACGGAATCGGCGGTGGCACGCCCTTGAAGGCCGGCGTACACAGCATGAAGGCCTTCTTGAACTCGATGGTTCTTGAGCCGAACTGATCGGTCACCGTGGTCGGTGGGATCTGTGGCTTCTGGCACTTAATCGGATAGCAAATGCTGTCAGTCTTGATCGCAGGGCCAAAGATCGGCAACGGATCGATGGAGGTCTTCTTGTTGAAGGCCTCCTGTACGTTCTTGGTAACCGGCACGCAGAAAAGCTGCGCCTTACCGACCTTGCAGCCTGCTTCGAGTCCAAACTGAACACCGTCGAGGTCCACAACGCCTTTGAGTTTTAACGGATCCTTTATTTTGTAACACTTGAGATGATCGTCGGTCTGAGCCCCTGCACTCAAGGTCAGCCCCAGGAAGATCGCACCCGCACCCATGATACGAAGAACTAGGTTCCTCATAATATCCCCTTATCGGGCTGATCGTCCGACCGTCCGAGATGAACCCCTGCGCTTGTGCAGGGTAGGCTCCGGAACCCTCCGGAGAACTGGGCCGCACAATCTGCAAACCGAGCATAGAACGACACTTGACGCTTGGGGAAATTATTCGAACTTTCGGTGTTCCTCGAGGCTGCTCCAACGACGGATTACAGTACCGGTGCGAATCAGTGTACCCTGCCGGACTCCGCAGGGTGGCAGCGATAACAAAGCGAAGCCAATCGAGTGCGACGGGGTCTTTTTACACCCTGCAGGCATAGCGTAGAGAGATTGCCGCGAACGCAGTAGTGAAGCTATAACAGTGTTGTGTTAGTGGAAGTCCTACAACGAGCCGTACGGAAGGAGAAGTGATCTATGGGGAGCCCAAACGTTGTGAAAACCTGGCACCGGATTCTGCGGGAGAAGGATTTCGATGCGCTGGACACATTACTCGCCGACGATGTGGTCTTCCATTCGCCGGTTGTCCACACACCGCAGGTCGGGAAGGCGATCACCAAGTTGTACCTCAGCGCCGCGTTTGGGGTTTTGGGTGGCGACAAGTCCCATAGCAAGGGGTCGGCTGGCGAAGCTGATGAGGGTTTTCGCTACGTGCGCGAGGTCATCTCAGACACGGACGCTGCGCTCGAGTTTCGCACTACGATGGACGGCATCATCGTTAACGGGGTGGATCTCATCCGTTGGAATGATGACGGCCAAATCATCGACTTCAAGGTGATGATCCGTCCGTTGAAAGCCATTCAGAAGGTGCACGGCATGATGGCTACTATGTTGGAGCGGCTGAAGTCTACGTAGCGGCTACGGGCTAAGGCGTCCCGATCGGTCTCACACGGCTTTCGATGAAGAGAACCTTTGGCGGTACTCGCGGGGACTAGCGTCGAGTTGGCGGTCGAAGGCGAGTCTCATGCCGTCATTGCGGCGGCTGAAGCTGTCGATCTCGTGCATGCTTGTATTGGTGCGACGGGAATCCGGAACGAACACCAGTTTCAGAAGCACTTCCGCGATGTACACGTCATTACGCAGCATGCGTTTGTTTGTGCTAGTCGGCTCGAATCAGTCGGTCAAGTGATGCTGGGCGTCGATCCGGAGTGGCCGTTCTTTCAGTTTTAGAGGGGCGGGTTGCTCTTCGCCGTCAACCGATCCAGTTATGAATTGCCGCGAGCAACGCACCCGTATACGCGCCGAGGCCGATACTTTCAAGCAGTCCCAATACGAAACTGCCAGGGCTCAACCAGATGAATCCAGGTAGCATCAACTCGAGGAACTCACGGGCGTGCCAGCCCTCCGGCGCGACCGCGCACCAAGCGATGCACAGCACGTAGCTGACGGCACAAAATGTGGATAACGTGAGCGCCCAAGTTTTGACATTCAACATCGCTGTTTCCTCCTTGGAGTCGAGCCCACGGTCCGGTGGATTGGCCCCGGTATGATTAGTGCAAACCCCATGCCGGCTACTCAGTCACGAGCTTCGCTTAAAAAACGCTTTGTGGTGCTACGTCATGTGAAGTTGGACAAAATGTCCCGCTCGTTCCCGACTCGGAGGGACGTTCCCATGATGCGTTCTGACAAACGGATACGATTTCCTCTGGGATTTCATCGTCGAAGCGTCGGTCGCGATCTTTGAAATCCTCGGCATGCGGCTTGCTTTGTATTCGTACACGTCGTGTCCTTAGGTTCGACGTAAAGGATGAGCGATGAAGCCGCTGCGATCGTTTTTGCGCCACGAGGTTCGGCGTGCTGCGCGCCACGTCCTGACGGGACGGCTCATCGACAAGACGCGACCCGAACGAGGTCGGTTCCTCCGGCACCAGGTCGACCGTATCGTGGCTCAAGTTTGGCAGCATATGGAAGAAGTTCTGCCTGAGGCGGAGCTGGAGCGGATTCCGACGCTCGGCAATCGGCAGAATGTGTTCCTGTCCGCGCTCACCGTGGCTGCGTACCACGCATTACTCGATTTCGGAATTCCAAAGGACTATGCGATCGAGTTGTTCGCCGACTTAGGTTGGAAGCTCTATTCCAAACCGGTCCCTTTTCTTGGCTGGGTTGCTCGCTTGGCCTCGCGTGATCCACAAAAGCAACTCAATCTCATCTTGCGAATGTTGATGGTGTACCCATTCAGTACGCCCGGGCCGCCAGGGTATGAGTGCCACAGTTGGGCCGAATCTGGACGGTTCTGTACCGACTGGACCTACTGTCCACCCTACGCGTTTGTACGGAAGTACGTTGCGAAGCACGGCGATCGCGGAGAGGTGGAAGCGTTTCGGCGGTCATGGTGTGACTATGATTGGGCAATCACGTACGCCATGTTGAACGGTGGCGCCGGAGAGCGGGGGCACTATGAGCGCGAGCATACCCTGTCGGATGGAGATGCCGTCTGCGACATGCGCTGGTATGCAAGCCCGACACCGCACACGAAAGCGTCTGAGCTTGCGTTGACCAGAAAAGGCAGCAGCTGCGTAGAACCGTCGGTGGGAGTGTTCCCATAACGCTGTGGTTTGCGTCATATCCATCCGGGTATCCCAGCTTCTCGTGATACGGTCCCGCCGGGCCGATACGGCCGGTGAGGAACTTTGATGACGGACCATCAAGAAACTGCGCAAGAAGCCCGTGTCTTACTCAGAAGTACCGACGCGGGCATCCTATGTGCGCACTCTGTCGAACTTGAGGGCTACCCGTTCGGTTCGGTGACGCCCTACAGCACCACGATCAAGGGTGAAGTCGTGGTCTACTTAAGTACGATCGCGCAGCATACGAAGAACATCCAGGCCAACCCAAAGGTCTGCTTGACCGTAATGGACTACCAAAGCCCGGACAAACAGGCGGCCGGACGCGTTACGGTTGTGGGCGATGCGATGCAGGTTCCAGAGGACGAAGCCGACGAGGTTCAGGAGCGGTACTTTAACTTTTTTCTTGATAGCCGCGGCTACGCCGGGGCACACGACTTCGCCTTCTACAAGATTCAACCGGTCCGGGTGCGATACATTGGCGGCTTCGGCAAGATCTATTGGATCGAGCCGGAGCAATGGCTCCGGGCCATCCCCGAATGGAAGTCGGATGAAGCCTACATCATCGACCATATGAACTCGGACCATCAGAGTTCACTCAACGCGATCTGTGCCCACTACGTCGGCAAAGAAACCGAGGCTGCAAGACTCATTGCGGTGGATGTGGAGGGATTCCATATTCGCACCGGAAAGCAGATCCACTATCTTCCATTTTCGGCTGCCTGCGAGACCTTAAGCGCGGTGCGAAGCGAGATGGTCCAAATGGCACGGACGTCGGCGCGATAGCGATCCGATCGATGCATTTCTAGACGCAGGTTATTCTTCGCTGCGGCCTTTCTTACAGCCACAATTCTCGCTGCTGCATTCGCCGTCGCCGTGTTTTTTGCCGTGACCTTCGGCGCGCTTCTCGGCACGGATGCTTTTCAGCTTTTCGCGTTGTTCGGGTGTTAGCAATGCCTGCACTTTCAACATATTGCTGAGATTTACCTTTTGAGCCTCGGTCTTGGCTGCGCCCATGCGTTCAGCCAACGCCATTACGGCAGCCTCATCGGGTGAGTCCTGGTTCATGAGCTCCCGCATCTCTTCGTGCAGCGCTTTCATGTCCTTGTGGCGGCTATGACCGGACTCGCGCGCAGCCTTGTTGAGTTCGCTGATTTTGGCCTGGGTGGCCTCATCGAGTCCAAGTTGATCGGCGTGTTTGAGCACCATGCTCGCGCCGGATCCGCCGTGACCGCGCTCATGCCCTTTAGGAGACTTGTCGCCTCCCTCGTGGTGAGCCGCTCCGGCAGTACCCGCGACCAGTAGCATCGTCAAAAGAAACGATCCAAGACTTACCATCGAAATGACCTCCTGTTAGACCCTATAGGCGACCATACGACCGCCTGAGCTGAGTGTATCGGTAACTCATCGCTAGACGTTCCGATACCCTAAATATTCGTCTCCGCTCTAGTTGGACGATTCGGCGGGGTGGGTGGCGAGCAGGATCGCCATGCTGCAGATGGCTGCGACGATGGCGGCGATTAGGTTACCTGCGGCCAAGCCATCTTGGGAGAGGCCGTTCGTGTCGATTGAGAAGAAGAGATCAAACTTGGCGATGTAGAGATAAACGTGTCCCACGAGGTACGTCAGCGGAAAGATCATGAGTAACTTATCGCGACCCGCGCGAGGCTTTCGGTACTGAAACAGGAATACAAGCCCTGTTGTTGCGAAGACCGCTGCATGGAATGCGCCGGCGAACTCTAGCATGCCGTTTCGTGCAAATAGGTTGTAGGGTACGAAAAGCACGCCGCCCACGACGCAGGTGAGGATCGGAAGGGCGACAAAGCCTGCCGCTACCAGGCCTTTGCTCTTTCCTTTCGCGACCCAGTCCCAGCAGATGATTCGGCTCAGGAACGCGAACGTGCCGGTGAAAAGAAAAAACCAGTGATAGCTGGTGACGGGAACACTGTTTAAGTAGGGCAATGTGGTTGGGTCGGACGTGTCCCAAATCCACCAGCCGAGAAGCGGGCCAAAGTTATCGAAGATCAAGTACGTCAACCCGCCGTAGAAGCCGACGCATAGCGCTTCGACGATGGCGGAAAACTCATAGCGTCGTATGGTCATGCACGCGTGGTAGATAAAAGCGGGATAGAACAGCGCGATGTACAGCGGAAGCCGGTTGTACAGAAACATCACCGAAAACTCACCGTGCCAGAAATTTTCGACCGTGTAGTAGGACGCGATGTCGATCAGCAGTCCGTAGGTGAAGCAACCGGCCAGTGTGAGTAGAGCAGAGGGGTTCCCATGTGCTTTGCTATGTCGAATCGCATGAGCGATCGCGAGTAAGGCTCCACTGAAAATGATGAATTCAATCGCGAGAAAGCTCCAATCTTTCAGCGCGCTTGGGCCGTTAAAGTAAATGAGAGCATTCACGGCCTCGGTATTACGCATGGCGTAGGACAGGTGTTCAGTCATGCGCGGATTCTACACGATGTTCGGCCGAAGATCCTCTGATGGCTCCGAGCCTTATTTCCAGCCTGAAATTTTCTCAACCGCGCCCTAACGCGCAGAAACGCAGTAGTGTCTGCCGATCGAGAGCTGTTCGATACAGAGTTCGCCGCGTACGATGCTCTTGCCGCCCTTGATGTCGATGACACAGTAGGCGGATTGCCCTGCGCTGAGTGTCGCGCTTCCCAGCTCCGTCGAGGCCGGTGGGACTGTGGATGAGGCGATAGTGAGCAGTGTGCCCAATTGGTTGTAGATCATGACTGCGACCACTTGTGGCTTGCTGCTTATGTTTACGGCCCGGCATCTCACTTGACCGGAGTCACCCGGCGACCCAATCGGGCCGGTGGCAATCGTTGCGGCGTCCGCTGCAGACGTGATGCAAAGAACCAATCCCAAAAACATCAAACCAATTCCATATCGAATCATCGCAATATTCTCCCCTCATGTACTAACTCGTATGAAAGCGTACGATGCCGCAGTCGAGGCTCGGAAGGTGCCCCGCACGGATGTAGGCGGGAGAGTCTTCCAAAAGCGGGCTAGACTGCGTCCATGCCGAATGCCACGCCGATCAAGCTGAATACCGTCCTCGCCAGCCTTCCCGAGAGCTGCTACGAGCGGCCGACCCGGAAGGGGATCGCGTGGCTGGCGCGAGATTTGCTCCTGTACGTTGCTGCACTCGCTGGGCTATTCGCAACGGACTCGCCCTGGCTGCTTGTTCCTTTTTGGGTGTTGGCTGGAATGTCGATCTCCGCGCTCTTTGTTCTCGGACACGATGCCGCCCACGGTGCGCTTTTTGACAGTAAGCGCCTCTGCTATGTGCTGGGACAAATCGCCATGCTGCCGTCACTCCATCTCTATGAGGCCTGGGTGTTTGGGCACAACAGAATCCACCACGGACACACAACGCGACAAGGGATGGACTATGTCTGGCATCCGCTGACTCCGGAGGGCTACGCCGCGTTGTCGCGTTTAGGCAAGCTCGGGCACCGCATCAAATGGTCCGCATTCGGTGCGGGCGTCTACTACATGCATGAGATTTGGTTCCAGAAGATGTTGCGGTTTCCAGGCGGTGAAAAAATGGCGCCGTTGATTCGTCACGATCGTTTGGTAGTGGGAACCTATGCGGTGGTTGTGAGTTTGATCGTGCTGATCGCGGGCGCGATTCACTACGAAACAATGAGTGGTGCGCTTTGGATGTGGGTCAAGTTGCTCGCCGTGCCGTACGTCGTTTTTAGTTACTTCATCGGTTGGGCGGTCTACGTCCATCATATTTCACCCGAAATTCCGTGGTACTCGCGTCGGGCTTGGAGCAAGTTCAAGGGACAGGTGGAGGGAACCACGATTCTGCACGTCCCGAGTTTGATCAACTTCTTCGCGCACGACATCATGCTTCACGTGCCCCATCACGTTGATATGCGAATTCCGTTCTATCACCTGGCCGAAGCTTGTGATGCGTTGCGCGCAAAGTGGGGCGACCACATCGTCGAACGCGACTACAAGGTCCGTGATTACTTGGTAACCACTTCCAAATGTAAGCTCTTCGACTTTGAAAAGGGCGAGTGGCAGAACTATCAAGGCGAGACCACGAGCTCACCGAGACTCGCTGAAGCCGACGCCGCCTAGGCGTCGCGCTCGAGCACCTCGGCGTTGAAGCCGAGCCGTTCGCCAAGTTTGCGCACGACGTCGAGTTGCTCATTGTAGGCAGCGTCTTCATGCGCGTATTTGTAATGCGCCAGAAGCGCACCGGCCGCAGACAGATTGATGAGGCGATCTGGATGTCGGTTGAGCAGTTCATCGTGCAGGACTTTGGGATCGCCGAGCTGGCTCGAGAAAGAGAGTGCGGCGAAGAACGCAAAGTAGTCGGCATACGCGCCTCGAAAGCTGCGTGGGTGCGCATCTGAGAAAGCACGGTACGACGGAATCGCCTGGGTTCCTCGTTGGTAGGCGGCGTAATGAGGATGAACCATGCGAGCCAGATCCGAGCCGCGCAGTTCCACGGTATACGGCATGATTACCTGCGGCAGCCGCTTCTGGTACCCATCCTGGTCTCGGTGTAGCGAATCGATGCCGAAGCGTGCCGCGTCGAGAATCGTCGGGAAGCCGGCCTCTGCAAATTCGATGAGCTGCTGATAGGCCTGAATGGCTCCGCCTCTGTCGTCCAAATCGAAACGACGTATTTCGGCGATGTCGAGCCAAAGTAATCCCGCGAGTTGCAGATCCCCCTGTGCTTCCGCGACCTCGGCGAGATCCTGTAGTACCGCAATCGCCTCGTCTGGACGCTCTCTTTGGTAGCGCGCGATATCACTCGTCAAGAGTGTCGCGGCGTAAAAGCGTTTCCAATGCGGATTTTGAGCGTCAGGTTCCAGTACGCCATCGCGATAGAGTCGCAAGCCGGCTGCAAGTACCTTCGAGAAGACCCGCCCGCTGAGCTCGATATCCCCCGCTTGGAAATCCAATACCGCAGCGTTGAAGGAGTCTTCGAGCGCTACCAATGGCGCAAGGGATTCGGCGGCGCTTGGGGGCGGTGGCGCTGCGGCAACCGAGACGAGCGCTTGGCTGAGAAGAAGAGTCAGATCGTGGCTGTGCAAATTCGCAATGACCAGATCATCGAATCCATCTTGGTTCAGGTCCGCAGCGGTTGCTGCGCGAGGGTGTGTGCCCACTGTCAGTGGCGGGACCGTATAGAACCCGCGTGTCGACGTACCGTAGTAGAGCACGATCTCGTTGCTGTCTGTTCCGACCGCTACAAGGTCGGGATGTCGATCTTGGTTCAGGTTCGCGGTAATCAAGTTCCGCGAGCCTTTCCCTGCGTAAAGCTTCGGCCCTGCCTCATACGTCCCCACCTCGTTGGCATAGAGGACCTGTAGCTTGGCCTGATCGAGCAGAGGTACAGCAAGATCGGTGTTACGATCGCTGTTGAAATCTGCGGCAGCGACCGCGAACGGGGCGTGCCCATCGACGGGGATCGAGGGCCCACGCTTAAGGCCCAGCTTCCCGCGGTTCCAAAAGATCGCAAGCTGATCTTCTTTCCAAATCGGAACGACGAGATCCCGTTGTCCATCGCGGTCAACATCAACCCAGGTCAGGTCTGCCGGACCGTAGGATTCGAACATCTCTTTGCGATCGCGGAATTTCAACTCACCGCGGTTGTACAGAATACCGACGCTGCCGCTTTCCCCCGCGACGATCAAGTCCGGTAGGCCGTTGCCATCGAGGTCTTCGGATTCGATGGCGAACGGGTTTTTGGGATACGCATAGTCCTGTCGATCGAAGAAACCGCCGCGCCCATCCCCTCTAAAAACGGAAATCGACCCTCCGCGATTGTTTGCTGTGGCGAGATCGAACTCGCCATCGGCATCGAGGTCCCGAAGCAATAGATCCCGAGGTGCCAGCGGTACATTCAAGTCTTGAATCTCGTATTCGCCGCTGGGATTGGAAAGGTAGAGCCGCACGTAACCGCGTTCGAACGTGGTGCCACAGACTGCGATATCGGGAATGCCGTCGTGGTTTAGGTCTGCGATCGCCGACTGAAACGGTTCAGCTCCCTCGATGAACGGCAATGTTTTCGGCTCGAACGCTGGGACTGCTGTGGGATCCGGGCCCAGGCTGCAGCTGAGTTCTGAGAACACCAAAAGGAGCAAGACGATTCGGATGTGTTTCATAGCATGCCGGAAGTGGCGGCACCCAGCCGAAGCCGGGTGCCGCCTGTCTGGGCTTACATACCGGTGAAGAGTACGAACGTGTTGATGTCGACTGGAGGACCGAGCAAAGCCTGATCCAACGCACCAAACGCAGTCACGATTTCCGCTCCTGCTGTGGTGCTATTGAGTACCGCCGGACAACTAAACGGTGTACCCGAGCCACCCACGGACTGTACCGAACCTGGCGTACCGAACGCATCGAAGAGCGTCGATGCTGCAGCCCCGGTTGTGAAGGGCAGAACATTTGCGGCAGCGACGGGTGGACCCACGCACGCATCCGCGGGACCCCGGATATCAAGCGAGAGGTTCAGCGTGAAGAACGCGTCACCCGCCGCCCATGGCGTTGCACTTGGAACCAAGAACTGCGGACTGTTGCACGCGAACGGATGCGTACCCAACGCGCCCTCGGGTGTTGCGGTGCCTCCGGTTGCCGGATCGACGGCGACGCAACCTGGATCGGGCGGTAGTTCCGGAACGCAGAGTCCCGAACCCGGATCGATCGTCGATGCCAGGCCGAAGATGCTTGGACAGGTCGTCGGACCCGCCGGGAAGCTATCGCATGCGGTTCCGGCTGTGCAGTGGTCCAGGTGCAGCGCAAAGTCCGGGCTCGGTGGTGTTGCCAACGGCACCCCCAAGCAGTTCAACAGACCCGTGCCCGAAATTCCCGACGCTGGGAGGCCTGGATCCTCTTCGAGGAACGTGCAGACCGTCACAACACCCAGGACATCGACCGGTGGCAACGCGCCCACTGGAACCGAGATCGGGAATACGCCGGGTCCTAATTCAGGTGCGCCGACATCGAGGGAGATCGAGCCGGTGAATCCCGAAAGCGGCAACGGCGAACCCGGTGCGAGTGCACCTACAACGGTCGCGCCACTTGTGACCGGGTCGAGAACGAAAGGATGTGAACCCGGACAGGTACAGAGCGAACTGCAGAGACCCGGACATGCAGAGTCATCCCCTGCGGTATCACAGGCTTCGCCTGGCGAGATGATGCCGTCGCCACAAACCGCCGGCGATGCGCCGCAGCTGCCGTTCACGGTGCCATCATCGAAGAGATCGCAGTCACGATCAAGCCCATCGACAGCGTTGACCATCAGGCAGACACGACATTCCACGAGTCGATCCACGCAGACCGCAAGATCGTTCGGATCTTCGGCGCCGCATTCACCGGGGAAAACGTTACCGATGCCCTTGTCGATGCACTTCTTCTGGACTTGACGGTCGATCCCTTTGCCTTGGCCGACGCACTTTTTCGAAATCGTACCTTTGGGATCCGGTTGACCGGCAACACTTGGATCGTTGGGGTCCGCGCGAAAACACTCGTCCCGTAATGAGTCCGCGTCCGTGATAGCGCCACTCTTGAGACCAAGCCTCTTACACTTGTTGAACTCTTTGAGCTTCGTGTCCTGACACTTCTTCGCCCCTAGCGCGACCAAGCGCTGGCAGTTGAATTCGTTCTTATCCGAACTCGAAGCGCCACTTCCCGAAAACGTGATCGGGGAAAGATTCGGATCCCCTAGGTCAGCACCGAAGATATCCTCGAAGAGATCGAACTCTTTTTGGATCGCCGCATCGGCGGCATCATTCGGATCGCCAACACCGAAATCTGGAAAGCCTGGGTCGTTGGGATCGAAACTGCAGCGCAGCGCCACCTTGTCGAAGAACAGCGTCTCCGCCTTGGTGACTTTGTCTTTTGCATCGAAAGGATCGTTGGGGAAACACGCACCGGGATCGGTGATCTTGCCCTTCGAAAAATCCTTGATGCAGCCGCAGTGCACCTTGCCTTGGGCTGCGGAGAGTTTCTGCAGCCGCTTGTTGTATTCGTTCAAGCACTTCTGAGCGTTCTTATCGATCTGCGCTATGGCTGGGCTGGCGCCGATCAGCACGAGAAAGGCGACAGCGAAGATTGCGATCGCGACACCGCCGGACCGTCGTGATTTAAAATCAAACATGGGGGATCCCTCCTGGGTATTGGATTGGCAAACCTACGTTGGGATTCCGGGTCTCTGTGGTGGTGCAGATCCGTGGAAAAGGGGAAATCTGGAGAATGTGACGGGCCGTGGGAAAACGTCAGAAGCTGATTTCTGCAATTTTGCTTAGAAGGGAATAACAATACAAGAAGAAAATTATATTAATATTAAAATATGACTTGACACTCCCTCAGGTTGTTCCCCTACAGCCAGGCAGAGTTAGGCTCCATCCGAGCCTTGAAGTCGCTGTGTGATATCACGCTGATCCGATCCGATCGAGGTCGCGATCCGATCGCATCAGATTGTCGTGCTGATGCAGGTTGGGTCGGGATCCGATACAAGCAATCTTGGCGGCGCGGGAATCAGCGTGTCGCGGCGGATGTCGAGCACACCAAGCTTTTCTAACAAGACGCAAAGCCCGTAGCCCATATCGACTTCCCACCACTGGTAGGAAAACTTCGCCGAAGTCGCGTAGCGGTGGTGATTGTTTTGAAATCCCTCGCCGAAGACTAGCCACGCGGCCAGATGGTTATTGCGTGAATCATCCGAAGTTTCGAAATTACGCCCACCGACGGCGTGACCCAATGTGTTGACGATCCAGCCCTCGATGGGATGACTCATGATTCCAAAGTAGTACGCGGCAGCGAGCGCCCACATCCCTGTAGGAATAGCGATCGCGAGAGAGATCGCGATGTGTAGTGCGTAGGGGAGGTACCAAACACGATTGCGATTGAGCCAATTGATGGGGAAGTCCAAGTCTTCCACTTGGCGGTTGTACTTTTCGTCACCACGCGCCAAACCAACGAGTGTGCGTTTATACGATTTTAGTTGGCCGAATAACACGCCGAACATTCCGAGATTGCGTGGGCTGTGTGGATCTTGCTCGGTATCCGAGTAGGCGTGATGGCGGCGATGCATGCAGGCCCAGCCTTTGGGGTCGAGGCCGGTGAGCCAAATACCCGAGTGGATAGTGAGCTTCCGCGCCCAGGGACGCAGCGTGACTGCACGGTGTGCTAAGCCGCGGTGGTAGAAGACGGTGATCATGACGGCGTTCACCAGATAAGCGGCGATAAAGACGCCGAGACAGACTAAGACGTACATGGAAGGGCTCCTTTGGTGGACCCGGCCGTGGGATTCCACGGGGTCGCGAGCTATAACTTACGTTTCTGTAATATACGGTAGCGTAACTTACGTGTCCGTAGTAACGTTGTCAACATGGTTCCCAGAAAAAAGCTCACAGCCGCAGCCCGGCGAGCACAGCTGATCGAGGTAGGCCGTAGCGTCTTTGCTCAAAAGGGCTATGAAGCCACTTCAGTGGAGCAGATCGCCGAGCGGGCCAAGGTCTCAAAGCCCATTGTTTATGAGCACTTCGGGGGCAAGGAGGGGCTCTACGCGGTAATCGTCGATCGCGAGGTGGAGCTGGTGGTGTCGGTGATTTCCGAAGCGATCTCCACGGGCTCGCCGCGCGAGCGGATTGAGCAGGCCGCCCTGGCTTTCCTCACCTACGTGAAGGATCACCCCGATGGTTTTGCGGTGCTCGCCCATGACGTGCCCATTACTGCGAGTCGCGGCAATTTCTCGAGCCTGCTAAGTGATGTCGCTGAACGGGTAGGGAAGGTCTTTGCCGTTGCGTTCAAAGACGCCGGTTACAACGCGAAGACCGCGCCCATCTATGCGCATGCCTTGGTGGGGATGGTGACGTTTGTGGGTCAGTGGTGGACCGAAGCCCGTAAGCCCTCGGTGGAGAAAGTCGCAAGCCACCTCGCTGGTCTTGCTTGGATGGGCTTACGTCATTTACCCGATCAACCCGCACCGATTGGGAAGCGCTAGGCTACATGTTCGGTATCAAAACCCTTACGTGTACGCAGAACGTTGATGACCTGTCGGGGCCGTTTGGTGCCGCGAGCGTCAGGTAATGACTGATAACGTCAGCATAGCCGCCGAGCGGGCTCATTTAGGGCCCTCATTGCTTTCAGTCGAAAGCTATGTGACTATGTTCCCGAGCTTAAGCAGTTTCGGCGGGCCTCGAATCGCTCGCCACCTTCTGACGTCCTTCCCGATTGGGATGAGTTCATCGTCAAACCGCACATGTCTCTAGGACGAGATGTGAGAGATGGCAGGCAGCTGTCTCGAAATCATCGAGATTCGTCCTTCACACTTCTGTCCGGACGCACCTCAACTAAATCAACTGATTCGTAGCGCATAGCGTTGCCTTCACCGACCGTTTTCGGATCGATGCGAGCCGAACGTCTACGCGCAGAAATACTAGGAAATTCATTTGTATTCAAATATGACAACGACAACCGCCGAGGTTGTCAGCAACGAACCCGAGCCAACGCGCTCAGGGTTTCATGGGCTGGGACTGAGCCGCGAGCTGCTACATGCGGTTGCCGCCGCTGGTTACACTGTTCCCACCCCCATTCAGCAACAGGCCATCCCCGAGGTCGCCGCAGGCAAAGACGTTTTGGGTTGTGCCGCAACTGGTACCGGCAAAACGGCCGCCTTCGTGCTTCCCATTCTTCAGCGTCTTATGGATGAGAGATCAAATGCGCGGACATCCCCGATCCGTTGTTTGGTATTAGCGCCGACGCGCGAGCTTGCGTCGCAGATTGCCGATTCTTTCGAACATTACGGGGTAGGCAGTCAAATGCGTCACGTGGTGATCTTTGGCGGTGTGGCGCAGCAGCGCCAGATCCGTGCATTACGTCGCGGTGTTGATATTGTGGTCGCAACACCGGGTCGGCTGCTCGACCTCATGCAGCAAGGCGAGGTCGCACTCGACCACGTCAATACTTTCGTTCTCGATGAAGCCGATCGAATGCTCGATATGGGCTTCATTCGCGACGTGCGACGCATTGTTCAAGCGTTGCCGAAGCAGCGTCAAACGTTGTTGTTCTCAGCGACGCTGCCAACCGAAATTCAGCAGCTCAGTCGGAACATTTTGCGAGACCCGGTGAGGGTTGCGGTGGATCCGGTCGCATCGGTGAGCGAACCCATCTCTCAATCGGTCTACTTCGTCGAGACTTCGGGTAAGATCAAACTCTTACTCAAGCTTTTAGAGGAACACAAAGTGGATCGGGCGTTGGTGTTTACGCGTACTAAGCGCGGGGCGAATCGTGTTTCGGAAAAACTCGTGGCCGCGGGGGTCGCTGCTGCAGCCATTCATGGCAATAAGTCACAGAATGCCCGGGAGCGCGCGCTGTTGTTATTTAAGCGCGGGGATCTGCGGGCGATGGTTGCCACCGATATTGCTGCACGTGGAATCGACATCAAGGACCTGTCGCACGTGATCAACTTCGATCTACCAATGGAAGCGGAAAGCTATGTACACCGTGTGGGTCGGACGGGGCGCGCAGGAAAAGCCGGCGTGGCGTTTTCGTTTTGTTCGACTGAAGACCGGCAGCAGCTGCAAGCGATCGAGCGGCTGATCGACGAGCGACTCGATCGTGTCGATTCGCCGGCGGAGGTGAGCACCAGTACAAGTACAAATACTGTGCAACCCGAAACCCGTAGGCGACGACCGCGTAATCATCGCGGTGCTCGGCAGAGGAGATCATGACGATGTCATCTATAAGCGACGTGAATCTTTTCCTCAGCTTCGATATGGACAATGACCAAGATCTGCACGATCGACTGCTCGCGCAGTCGTCCGTGCGGCACTCGGGCTTTGCGGTCTCGGCACAATCCGAATCCCCGACAAACGCCGATTGCAGCGATGATGGATTGCGCGACCGCATTCGCAGTGCCGACGAGGTAGTAGTGATCTGTGGGGAGCGGACGAGCGAGTCGCTGAGCGTGCGCAAGGAACTGCGGATCGCTCAGGAAGAAGAGAAGCCGTACTTTCTGCTCTGGGGCCGCCGCGAGTGCATGTGCACCAAACCAGAAGGGGCGAAGCCTGGTGACAGTATGTACACCTGGATTGGCGAGCTTCTACTAGACAGGATTAACGCGACGCTGCGAATCGCGACCAAACCGCCGCCCAAAACGCCGAAAGTCGTCCGAGCCGTCTAAGGCGACCGTCGAGTTATCTGGGTCAACCCCGGGACTGTGGGCGATGCAATCGTACGGTCGCGAGTAGCAGTATCCCGAGCAAGCCCCAGTAGGCTCGCGGCAAGAAGGGGACCGGAACGGTCGCGGGTAGAGGTGATCCCAGCGTCTGAGAGCCGAGGCCCCAGAGCCCAGGAAGCGTGCCGCCGATCAGTGTGGCGTTGCCGCTGCTCACGTCGATCTGAAAAACTTCGTTATCGGCGGCAATGAGCCGCGCCGGAGTCACGAGCCCGTTCAGCGTTAAGCTCTCCAGCGAGTTAGGGGGAAGGCCAGTATCACCGATCAGCGTCTCTACGCCTGTTGTGCGATCGACGCTCAGTAGTTCAACGTTAGGACGTGTTGCGCCGAAGGCTGAAGTTACCGCGTAGAGGGTTCCGCCGGTGGGGTCACAGGTCATGCCGACGATGCGAACATCGAAGCTCATGGGACTGCCGATCACCGTCCCGATGCCCGTTGTCGGATGGATCTCGATGAGCCGCCCCGTGTGCGCGGTAAAGTCAAAATCCGCGCTGTAGAATCGATCGTTATCTGGGCAGTACGCCAGGCTTTCGAGGTCGTCGAAACCTGTTGGTGTTACGGAGTCGATGGGGCGAGCGGTTGCACAAAAGGTTGAATCGACTTTGTACAGGTGGATTCCGGGGAATGTCCAACCGAGTCCGTACAGGTCTCCGCTGCGCACCGCGTAGCCGCTGGTGAATCCGAGCGCGAAACCCGCCTCAGCGAAAAGCGTATTGGGGATAGCGGTCGGACAGCCGGCCCACTCCGACGGGATCGAGGAAGCACCTGTGTTGGGGTCGATCTCAGTGACCACGGGAACCGGTGGTGCACCGAAGCCGTCGTCCTGGTAGCCGCGCAGCTGCGCGTGTACGGAGGCCAAAGGAATTACGCTACTCAGCAATAAGATCATCAGAAACATTCGAGTCACGCCACAGTCTCCTCTTACATGCCACCATCGACGGTGGCACTCTGCCGGAGATTGAATCTGCAGGTCAATAGGGATTAAGGGAATTATGCTTCTAGCGTAATTCGAACAATCTGGCGGAAGCGCGTGCTACGTCCGCAGCGACTGCCAGATACGTATGAAGGGATAGAACTGCTGTCGCAATAGTGGGCGCAGGCTGAGCACGCTGCGCCAACTGTTTTCCATCGGGAAACCGGAATCTTGGATTCCGGTTTCAGGATAACTCTGGTCGTCGGGATGTTGTGTGCCAAACATACGATCCCAAATGCTTAAGAAGACGGCGAAGTTCTTGTCCTGATGCTTGGGTAATACCGAGTGATGAATGCGATGGGACTGCGGCGTCACGAAGACGTAGCGCAGGATGCCGAGGTTTGAGCGAATGTTTGAATGGTAGAAGCGTGTGAACCAGATGCGGAAGAAGATATAGGCGACAATGGCTGGCTGACTGAGGCTGAGCATGAAGAGCGGGATAAAGCGCACGGCTTGGGCTTCGAAGTAGTCGACGATGTGGTAGCGCGTATCGGTCCAGGGATTCATCTGACGCTGCGAATGATGCACCTCATGGAAGAACCAGAACCAGCGAACTTTGTGTCGAATCACGTGGTGGAGCCACCCGAGAAAGTCCGATAGCAGAACCGCGAGTAGGACGCGCGCGAGTTCTGGCCATTCGAGTACTGACTGCACGGTTAGAAAACTGAGCCAGTCGTCATAGAAGTTTCCAAGCAAGGAAACAAATGCGGCTTCAAGGGACACGAATATCGAAAACTGCATTAGGTACCAGAGGAAGTCCTGAAGCAGCGCAGGTGACCACACACTGTGTTCGGGCTTTGCAGGGAAAAGCCGTTCCAGTAGCAGAATGCCGCCCGTCATCGCAAAGAACGTGGGTGAAAGAAAAATGAAGCGCAGAGAGTCACGAAAGACTTCATGTACGGCGCCAGCCGGAATCCACGACACGAGGGACGCGATGAGCGCCAAACGTCCGGCACGGATCTCGTTCCGGTATTCGAACAAGATCGCGAGAAGCATCAGTCCGCTGAGCGCGAAAATAGTGATCCATAAGCGGCGTTTCAACGCAGTCGCTCTCTTACCGCATCGACCATTCCCCGATATTGTTCTAGCTCGATGCGTTCCGCATAACCCGATTGAAAGCGCGCGCGTCGAAGTACGTAGCGCAAGTTGAGACGCACCGTTTTGCTGAGCATTTTGAAATACCGGAGCCAGAGTGTGACCCTCGTACCGAGGTAGTGGAGCGGAACCCCTGAAGCGAATTCTTCGAGAGACTTTTCGTCGGTAAATCGACGTCCGTGGTATCGGCCCCAGAGACGTTCGCGAGACAGGAAGTGCTCCAACGTACATTTCAAGTCGGGTACGAAGTGCTTCCCGTTTGCGTCGGGGACGTACCATCCGACGTACCCAGAAAGTCGTAGCCGCCGAATCAGATCGGTTTCTTCGCCGACGGCTTGCAGCGCTGAATCCGCCGTCAACCCCAGTTCGCCGTCGAAGCTTCCGGTCCGTCGCAAGACATCTCGGTCACAGGCGAAGTTTCCCGCGAGTAGCGTTTCGTTCGGCTCCAACATACGTGGCTCGGACCCTAGATCAAATCCGCGGACCGAAGCCGGTGCAACACGTAGAAGCTCCTGTGGCGGGGGTTGCGATTCGAATTCACTTTCCAGTGGGCCGCAGAGGAAGACTTGCTGGCCTTTTTCCAAATAGGCTTGCCAGAAAGCTGCAATACGATCCCGCGACGATCTGACGTCGTCATCTGAGAAGATTACAAGCCTTCCTTTGGCGTGTTGGATACCGAGATTACGTGCGTGACTTACGCCCTGGCGGGATTCCCGAAGGCAGCTGATTGGGAGCTCATCGCGATATGACTCAAGCACCAAGTCGGTGTCATCGCTGCAGCCATTGGCAACGACGAGTATTTCCCAGTCCACGCCGGTAGGGCGTGTGCAACCCGCCAGTGCGTCGAGCGTGAGCTCCAGGCGTCGGGCGTTGTTCCAGGTGGGTATGACGACGCTGATCTCGACCATGCCAAATAGCATAACGGCATGTCAGCAGGGCCGCTGGAGCGATGGCTTACCCACTATGCCAGCGTCGCCAATTCCGACTGCAGCGGAATAATTATGTGTCGATGGGATTCGGGAGGAGCTGTTTGTCATTTCTTATCAGTGTGAACCGAATCTATGGTTTGCCTCGATTTCTATGTGATCAAATATCTGAGTCGGTATGTGACTGAATCCTGAACCGGAGGAATCTGATATGGCGCTGCTTCTTCGCCTGTGCTTCGTGTTATCCGTTGCGTGTCTGAGTCCCGCCTTTGCAGCGGCTGAAATCATCTCCAACGTACCGTGTGTGAACGGCGAGGCCGCGGGCTTTCCCTGTGCCGGCGTCGATCTCTTGGCGCACGTTCCAGTAGATGACCTCGACCCGACCGGTGGCGAACTCGCCCAATGCGTGACCGATCTCTGGGGCTGGCGTGATGGTACGACCGGAAAGGAATACGCGGTCGTCGGAATCTGCGGAGGCACGGCGGTTGTCGATGTTTCCGAACCCACAGATCCCCACGTGGTCGGCCTTCTTCCTTCACCGGATCAAGGCTTATCCGACGTGAAGGTCTACAGAGATCACGCCTTCGTCTCCTTTGACGAGGCTTTCATTCAGCCGATCCAGGTCTTCGATCTGCGGCTGGTTCGCGGCATCACGGGTTTGCCGATGACCTTCGGGCCGGTGGCGGTGATCGCGGGGACCGATGAGGGACCCCACAATATCGCGATCAACGAACAGACGGGTTTTCTCTATGCGGTGGGAGAATTCATCCCCTGTGGGCCCGAGCTCTCGGGCGGAATTTACATGGTCGACATTTCGAGTCCTGCAGCGCCGACGTTTGCAGGCTGCGCGGTAACGGGCCCGTTTGACGGGTACCACGATCTTCAGTGTGTGATCTACCAAGGTCCCGATGTGGAGCATCGCGGTTCTGAAATCTGCTTCGTGGCTCTCGCCGACTTTGGCGATGGGCCCGCGAATGGTCTTGATGTGATCGACGTTACGAACAAGTCGAACACCCAGCTCCTTTCGCGCACAGGCTACCCAAACTCGGGCTTCGGTCATCAGGTCTGGCTGACGCCGGACCAGCGCTACGCCCTCTACAACGACGAAGCCGATGAGTTCCCAACGACGAAGACCCATGTTTTCGACATCGCAGATCTCGATGCGGTGCGATACGTGGGAGCGCATGTTCATGGCACCGAGGCGACGGCGCATAATCTTTTTATCAAAGACAATTTGGTCTACGAATCGAACTATCGAGCTGGGCTCCGCATCTTAGAACTCGGCAACCTGGCCAACGCGAGCTTGAGCGAAGTCGCGTTTTTCGACACGCATCCATTTAGCGATGTGGATGGCTTTTCCGGCTCCTTCAGCAACTATCCGTTCCTACCCAGCGGAAACATTCTGGTGAGCGATATTCAGGAGGGCCTCTTTGTGCTGCGGCACGGCTCCAGTCAAACGCCGCCGCCGACAATTCAAATTGTTTACCCCACCCAATCCCCAACCTTTACGACCAGCGAGGATACACAGCTGCTATCGGCCATCGCGACCGGCGAGGTCACGAGCGTGAGTTGGCGTAACGAGACCAACGGTGCGACGGGCGAAGCGATCCTCCTCTTTGGCTGGATGGCGATCAACGTGCCACTTGCCGTCGGTGAAAACCAAATCCGCTACACGGCAACAGGACCCGGGGGAACCGCTACGGATCTTTTGACCGTGGAGAGGCTAGCGCCGATCAGCGTACAGATCCTCCTGCCCACGCAGGCGGATACGTTCAGCACAGAGGATGCGTCGATTCATTTGATCGCAAACGTAGTGTTGCCTGCTGCGCAGTTGGAGAGCGTTCGCTGGAGAAACGCCGCGAACGGTGTAGAGGGCGACGCGATTCCGTTTTACGGTTGGGTTGCGCTCAATGTTCCGCTCGTGCCCGGACAGAATCCGATCACCTACACGGCGACGGCTCTCAATGGGAGTACGGGCAGCGACACGCTGACGATCACGCGTGCCACAGTGCCGATCAACAAGCATCCGAAGGGCGTTCATGACGGTGTCGTCGACTGTCGGGTCACTGCGGGGTGGACCTGCGATCCCGACAACTTCGCGGCTCCAGTCCAGGTGCAGATTTGGGAAGGGTCCCAGCTCCGGGGTACGGTGCTGGCGAACCAAGCGCGGGAACCGGGCGTGGCCACCGCTTGCGGCGGCAACAACCTGCACGGGTTCGAATACACGATTCCTAGCTCGATGAAGGACGGGAACGTTCACAGCCTGGTGGCGCGGGCCGTTGATATCAATACGGGCACCGTCGTGGATCTCCAGAACAATCCCGTGCAGGTGCAATGTGGTCAGCCGGACCTCAAGGATCCGAAGGGCAGCTTCGACGGTGTGTACCAGTGCAAGGATATTTACGGTTGGGCCTGCGACGGTGACAACTGGTTCGACTTCGTTCGCATCCAGCTACGTAGGCTGGGCGGCGCGGTGGTTTGGGATCGGTTGGCGACGGTGCGACGCGAACCGGGTGTCCAGACCGCTTGTGGAAACTCTCACAGTGACCACGGATTCGTCATGGACTTCCCTTCGGCCTGGAAGGACGGGCAGACCCGCTCGCTTCGCGCTTTTGCGCAGGACCCACAGAGCGGCGCATGGCATGAATTACAGAACAGCCCGCGCACATTTAGCTGCGGTCCATAGCACGCCCGATAACGCAAACGCGAGGATCCAACGATTCGGGTCGAAGCGGCCTCCGGGGCGTTATTTGTTTTGCCTAGGTTAGGCTTGAGAACTAGGCCGAGCGCCGTTCGCAGGGCTGATCTCTTTCACCACTTTGGTAGCAAGCGCGATCATCGAGCCGACGTCCCCTAGGTTGGCCGGAATCACGAGTGTGTTGCCCTTCTTTGCGAGCTCGCCAAACTGCATGACATACTGCTCTGCAACCCGCAGCTGCATTGCGGCCTCGCCACCTTCGGTGTTGAGGGCGCTTCCGACCTGGCGCAAGCCTTCAGCCGTCGCGCTGGCGACGGCGAGGATGGCTTCTGCCTGGCCTTGTGCCTCGTTGATCTGCTTCTGCCGATCGGCTTCGGATTGCTTGATGACTTCCTGCTTATGACCTTCGGCCTCGTTGATCTTGGCGTCGCGGATACCTTCTGAAGTCAGGATGACCGCGCGTTTCTCGCGCTCGGCACGCATCTGCTTTTCCATTGCCGCGAGTACGTCCGCTGGCGGACGAATGTTCTTGAGCTCGTAGCGCAGGACCTTGACACCCCAGGCGTCGGACGCCTTATCGAGTTCGCTGACCACGTTGGCGTTGATGGTGGCTCGCTCCAGAAACGTGCGGTCGAGATCGATCCGACCAATCTCACTACGCAGCGTGGTTTGCGCCAGCTGTGTAATGGCGAAACCGTAATTGCCGATGCCGTAGGACGCACGCTGCGGATCGAGGATCTGAAGATAGAGCACACCGTCGATAGCGACCTGCACGTTATCGCGCGTGATGCAGACCTGTTCTTCGATATCAAGCGCGCGCTCTTTCAGCGAGTGTCGATACGCGACTCGTTCAATAAACGGAATCAGTATGTGGAATCCGGCGCGCAGTGTTCGGCTGTATTTCCCGAGCGATTCAACGACGTAGGCGCTTTGCTGTGGAACCACGACTGCGGACTTGGCCAATACTGTGATGACCAAGAGCGCAAGGGCGATGGCTCCGACGAAGTAGGGGTCTAACATAGTTTCTCCTTTTGAAAAGTAGTGCGGCTAGCGCTCGAGTTCGACTTCGACTGTGAGGCCGGTGCTACGCGCAACTCGGACTCGACTTTGTGCAGGAACGGGCTCCGTGTCGATGTTCTTGGCTGACCAAGAAATCCCACGTAGCTGAACTTGGCCAAATTCACCCGGTGGGATGGCGCCTTCGGCTATTCCCGTCTCGCCAACAACGCCTTCGTTGAGATCGGGTCCGGCGCTTCGCAGCTTGGCGTGTAGCCGCTGTCGAAATGCCATGAGTGAGAGAACGGCGAGTGTCGGAAAGAGTAGCCACTGAGCCCAGATGGGAAATTCTATCGGGGTGAGTCCCGCGAGTCCCACTGCTATTGCTGAGATACCGATGAAAACCAGATAAAACTCGGCGTCGACGAAGAGCTCGGCACCGAGTAGTAGTGCTCCTAAAACGATCCATTGCCACCAAAGCATGTCTGACCCCCTGTCCTATGGATCAGGCCCCTCGAGACCGGATCCTCGTAATCTGGAAGCAGTATCGGTCGAAGGCGACTTCTTCGCTATTACGGAAGTTAGAAATGTTTGTAATGCAAAATAGCGGCAGGGCAGGTGATTCTACGGGCTTATCGACTAATGCCGGGGGATCCCGACCAATGCGAGCCCGGGTATAGGACTTGGAAGCATGGGGATTTCGGTAATTTTCCAATTGAAACTGCCGCCCGGGTCCGCCTCGCGCGTCATCGCGAGCAGTTCTTCTTCGGTGTAGACACGCATGCAGGAGACGAGTCCGTCCCACATGATGAAGAATGGGATCAGCGGAATCACGTACGTGAAGAGCAGCCAAGCGGGGCGAAGGGGTCGTAAAAAGGGAACCACTAACATCGGTGCGATAGGCGCGAGAAGAAGACCGAGCAGTATGACGGGTTTGCGTTGTAAGACTTCAACAATCGCAATAGGTTGCTGATGCTCGACCGCATTCCGAAGAACACGAATGGCCAGCGATGGCTGCATGTGATGGAAGCCATTGAAGAGTGTGCGTAATCCTGGGCGTGAGAGCGGCACCTCAGTGGCATCCACGGGTTTCGGATGGAATGAAACATCCAGCCCCGTTGCGTCGTTCACATCTTTTGCCAACTCGATAGCGTTTTCACTCGGAAACAGATCGGTGAGCAGAAGTTTGATCTTGTACCCGGCGTCATGAAGCGCGCGGGCGATCGAAATAACAGGGCCACCTCCGCCGGAGCAGAGGTCAAGAATCTGGGTCTCGCCGCTCTCAGTGAGCGCGGCCTCGATGACGGGTTGGATCGCTCGGGCATGCCCCATCTTTTCCGCTGCGAAACGGAGGTAAGCGGTCCCGGCATCGCGTAATACCGTGGGAAACCAGGGTAGGTCTTCGAGTTCAACGAGATGAAGGCGACGCATTACTCTATGTTACCCATTCATCGGCCCAGCTAGGCATCTTTAAATTCGCTGTGTCCAGATCGGTACGACGATCTTTCCAAGGCCGAGAGGGATCTCGGCTAATCCGCCGCGAAGCCCTTCAGACTCCAGCAAGTGACGTCGAGTTCGCGCGTGTGCTGGCGCTTAGCGCGCTTTGGCAACGAGATCCTGCCGGGCCTCGAATGTGTCTCCGATGTCGATGATCTGCTTTTTCGTTCGCGATCGCGGAACTCGAACGTCGACACGGTAGCGGCCTGCGGGTAGATGGTCGACGCGGTAGTCGCCGTTCTCGTCGGTCAGGACTTTGAGGCGGCGGTTCCGTTTGGGCGCAACACTGCGTACCGTGACGGTCACCCAGGGGATGGGCTCGCTGTTCGTCGAGGTGACTCGGCCGACAAGGCGGTGCGCCAAGTCAGGCGTCTCGATATTGCGCCGCTTGGCGGTGACGGGAAGGTACTGTCCAACGGGTCCCACGGGCAATGTGATATCGACCTTGCCTGCCCGCTGGAGATCGAAATGCAATTTTCGCGCGGCCTGCTTTGCACGCAGGCGGTAGTCGGCATGGGGGAGGTTGCGGAAAGCGAATCGCCCGTCATTGCCGGTGAGTACCCGCAAACCCATGCGGCCACTGGCTTCGGTTACGCCGTTGAGGGAGATGGTGGCAAAAGGAATCGGCTCCCCGGTGTCTTCATCTGTGAGTAGACCCGTCACGTTGAGCCTTTCGGGTGCGATCAGACTGTCCTCGAGGTACTGCAGTACTTGGGGTCGGAACTGATCAAGTAGGTCCGGATGGGCAGCGGCGACGTTGTTGTTTTCGAAAGGGTCATCGTTGATGGCGTAGAGTTCTTCGACTCCTATTGCGGAGTAGTAGATATAGTGCCAGGTCGCATCGCGATACGAATAGACATCGTCTTCGAATTCTTTGAGCGTGATACGAGCGGCGCCGGCATAGCGAATCAGGTGATCTCTTTGCGCCGAGCCCTGCCCATGGACCCGGTCGTGAAGGCTGTGGCCGAGGCGGTTCGCGACCTGTTCAGCACCAGCGAACTCAAGAATCGTAGGAAAGAGATCCTCGGCGCCGACCAGGTCATCGTAGACTTCACCCGTGGGTACGTACCCGGGCCGGTTAAATACGATGGGCGTGCGCAGACCGATATCGTGCATGGAGCCTTTGCCTTTTCTGCCTCCGAGCACGTGGTTCCACGGCTCGAAGGGCTCTTGTTCCCAGCCATTGTCGCCGATGTAGATCAGCAGCGTGTCCTCGCGCAGACCGTTGTCATCCAAGTATTGAACGAGCTCGCCGATGCGTGCATCCATGCGGGTCGTGTTGGCGAAGAAGCCCACGGCCCCGTTGGTAAATCCGCGGTTTTCGTAGCGGTCGCGGAACTCCGGCCCGGCATCAAAGGCTCCATGCGGCAGCGCGGGCGCAAACCAGATGAAGAAGGGTGAGTCGTCGTCGATTCCGTCGATGAAATCGAACATCGGTTGGAGACTTTCGCGACCAAACGCCGCACCTTCGAAGGCCAGGCTAAAAAGTTTTTGGGCAACAGTCTCCATCCCATCGGTGAAACCTCCCTGCCGGGCGCTTCCGTCCCACCACTTTCCC
>JAJDAK010000082.1 GCA_029261895.1 Deltaproteobacteria bacterium | reverse complement strand
GTGCCCTTCCCGAGAGAGGGGTAACAGTTCAAACCGGTCACATGGGTAACACTTTTGGGTCTTTGCAAGGGAGAGCAAAGTGCCCTGGAAGGAGTGTTACAAGATGGATGAACGGCTTCGTTTCGTAGCGCGGCTACTGGATGGGGAGAAGATGGCGCCGCTTTGCCGGGAGTTCGGGATCTCGCGGAAGACCGGCTACAAGATCTTTGATCGCTACCAGGACAGCGGACTCGAGGGGCTGACGGATCGCTCTCGACGCCCGTATCGACAAGCCAACCAGCTGCCGATGCAAGTCGAGAAGGTCATCGTTCGGCTTAAGAAGGAAAAGCCCCACTGGGGAGCCCCGAAGATCCGGGAGCGCCTCCGGAGGCGCTACCCGGATCTTCGGGTGCCTGCAATCAGCACCGTGCATTCGATCTTGGATCGTCATGGACTCGTCCAGCGACGCAGACGCCGTCGCTATAAAGCCCAAGGCACCGCGCTATCCAAAGCCCGCCGTCCCAACGAGCTTTGGTGTGCCGATTACAAGGGCGAGTTCATGTTGGCGGATCATCGCTACTGCTACCCACTCACGATTAGCGATTTCTCGAGTCGGTATCTGCTGGCCTGCGATGCGCTGTCCACCACCAAGGAGAAGTACGCCTTTGGCATATTTGAGCGCGCCTTCAAAGACTTCGGACTCCCGAACGCCATCCGGACCGACAATGGGGTTCCCTTTGCGAGTCCGCATAGCTTGTTTGGCCTCTCCAAACTCTCGGTGTGGTGGCTGCGGCTGGGGATCGAGATCGAACGGATCAAGCCAGGACATCCCGAACAAAACGGTCGTCATGAGCGGATGCATCTCACACTGAAAAAGGAAGCCACCCAGCCGGCGGCTCAGAACTTTCTCCAACAGCAGGCCAAGTTCGATGACTTCATCGACGAGTACAACCAAGAGCGGCCACATCAGGCACTCGGAATGAAGTTTCCAGCAGAAGTCTACAACCCCTCCACCCGACCCTATCGCGGCCTGGAGAAACTCGAGTATCCCTTCCATGACAAGACGATCACCGTCACTCAGTGCGGACGCCTCTGCCTGGGATCGCGGAAAATCAATCTCAGTAGCGTCTTGGCCGGCCAGAACGTCGGCATCAAGGAGGTCGAAGACAAAATCTGGCTCGTTAGCTTTATGCACTACGACCTGGGATTCTTTGATCACGAGGCCGCCAGGCTCGAACCTGCGAAGAACCCCTTCGGTGCTAAAGTGTTACCTATGTCTCCGGTATAAACCGTTACCCATGTGTCCGGTATGGACCGCACTCAAGTGGTGGCGCAGGGCGGAATCGAACCGCCGACACGCGGATTTTCAGAAGGCCAAGACCCCGACGAATAACGTGTAGTTACGTCTGCGGCCTTGCGAGCGGGTGTATTCCGCTGCACTGGCCTGCATCCGTGCCGGCGCGACGGCACTATACGGCACCGGATTTGAGCCTCGATTTGGGCTGAATTCGCTGGATCAGAGCGTTGGGCAGCTGGACTCAAGCCTCGGTGGGGGATTGACGATGTATATGGTTGCAATATACACTAATAGCTGTGGATCCGATTGATCAACTACGCGCCTGTACGGGGTTTGATTGGGACGATGGCAACTCGAGCAAGAACTGGGAACGGCACCAGGTCTCCGATGGTGAGTGCGAGCAAGTATTCTTTAATCAGCCGTTGGTCGTGGTTCCGGACGTTGCGCACTCCGATCGTGAAGACCGGATTCTGGTCCTTGGAAGAACAAATGCAGGTCGAAAACTTTTTGTCGTGTGTACTGTCCGTAGCGAATTGATCCGTGTGATTTCTGCTCGCGATATGACAAAGCGAGAGCGAGAGGCATATTTCACTTATGGGTAAGAAACGAAAGTTCAAGAACGAGAATGAGGAGCGTGAGTTCTGGTCGACGCAGGATTCAACCGACGTCGTAGATTGGTCGACGGCCGAGAAGGCCGTTCTTGCCGACCTCCGACCGTCATTGAAGACCATCTCACTCCGACTTCCCGCGCACATCCTGGAAGAAATCAAGCTCCTCGCTCACAAACACGACGTCCCTTACCAGTCACTCATCAAGCTCTTCCTTGCCGAAAGAGTACAGCAAGAGCTTAAAGAGGGTGCGGTCTAGCCTGGGACTGGCTCTCCGCTGCGAGCCAAGCTCGCGGGCAACATGAGATTCCACCGGTGTGCAAGCACGCCATTGCGTTCGGAGTGACCTGACCCCCTTGACCGAGTCCATGTAGGACCATGGATGTTGAAAGGAGAAAGGGATGGGCAGGAAGCGGTATACAGCGTAATCCCCGCCCGCCTCTTTTTCGTAAAGAATATCCCGATACTCCGACACGTAGACCTCCCGAGTAGAGCCCCCCATCTTCGTTAAGGGGCGCCCTATGATCTACGCATCAGCGAGGAAGATCTATCTCGGGCCCACGGAAGGTCTTGATGGCGGCGATGGCAACTTCTTTCGGATGACGTCCCAAGCAGGCGTTGTTCAGAGCTATTGGACATGCGGATACGCTTAAGTCCCTTGCGTCGCACAGCCCCGCTCCACGCAGCAACCGAACAGCAAGATCCGCACCTAGCGCTCAAGCATCGCTGGTGAGATGGCGATTTACTACGCAAATACGTGTCACAACAATACGTGACGTCTCTTGCAGCACTCCCGATCAAGGATGGGCTAGATGGTGGACTCTTCGGAAAACCGAAAGATGCGAATCCTGTTCGTGGACGATGAACGGCGCTTGATTCAAGGTCTACGACGCTTGCTTCACGCGCATCGAGACCGCTGGGATATGGAATTCGTCATCTCTCCCACGGAAGCTCTCGAGCTAATCGAGCAAGAACCATTCGATGTTGTTGTGAGCGATATGCGCATGCCGGTGATGAACGGCGCTGAGCTTCTGCGCCGGGTCATGGAGATCTCTCCCCAGACCATCCGGATGATTCTCTCAGGCCAATCCGAAGCCAGCGCGATTATGAAAGCGGTTGGGCCGAGTCACCAGTTCCTCTCCAAGCCATGCGACCCGGAACGTCTAAAGGCGTGTATCGAACGTGCACAGAACCTGCGGCAGCAACTTGAAAATCCCGCGCTTCTTGAAATCGTCGGAAAGCTCGAGCAGGTTCCGAGTGTTCCATCGCTTTACTCAGAGCTGGTGAGTGCGATCGACAGCGAAAAGTCGATCGAAGAACTCGGTCGGATCATCGCTAAGGACATCGGAATGACCGCTCGCGTCCTCCAGCTTGTGAACTCGAGTTATTTCGGGATCGCGCGGCGCATCGAATGCCCTGAGAAGGCCGTAAGCATTCTCGGTACGGAGATACTCCAGTCGTTGGTTTTCGCCGGAAAGGTCTTCGAGGCATTCAAAGGCAAAGAAGGCGCATTCGTCGATGAGGTTGCTCGGCGAAGTGAGCGTGCAGCTGTGTACGCGCGTCAGATCTGCCAGATCGAGAAGGCGACGTCGGAGCTCACCAGTCAGGCGTCGCTCGCCGCGTTTCTACACGATATAGGTTGGATGGTACTTGCCGCTGCGATGCCTGACTCCCTGGAAGAGCTTCGCACCACAGGCGCACCCTCAAGATACGATGAATCAGCCGAGCGTCGGATCCTAGGCACGACTCACGGAGAGATCGGTGCGTATCTACTGGGCATTTGGGGGATTCCCGTCCCGATCGCCGAGACGGTGGCCTGGCATAGCGCGCCGCACCAGTCGGGGTTTGAAGAGCGTGGTCCACTTCCGATCGTGCACTTTGCACAGGTTTGCGCCTGGAGTGACTTCAGCGGTGTTGAACGAGTCGAAGATCTCGCGAAATTCGGTCTTGACCTGGCCTACCTGGAAGATCTCGAGCTAATGGACGCTGCTGAACGTTGGGTCGAGAAATGCATGAACGTTCCGGTGAATGAGGTAGACGGTGACTGATAAGCCCTCATTGCCCCGCATCCTCTACGTCGATGACGATGAGAACTTGCTTTCTGCGGTTCGCCGCCAGCAGCACAAGTATTTCGATCTTGTGATGCATCCGCGAGCACGCGAAGGTCTCGCAACTCTCAAGGAGGACCCCGAGTTCGAAGTCGTCGTCGCGGATCTGCAGATGCCCGAGATGGACGGCGTCGAATTCCTAGTGAAAGTTGCGGAGCAGTTTCCTGACGTCACCCGGATCATGCTGACCGGAAACGCCGATCTCGAAGCTGCAAAACGGGCGGTCAACGAAGGTCATATTGCACGCTTTCTGACTAAGCCGTGTACACCCGAGGATCTCCGCAGCGCGATTCGTGACGGGATCAAATTGCATCGCCTGGTGATTGCGGAGCGGGAACTTCTCGAGAAAACACTGCACGGAGCCGTACACGTCGTGACCGACATTCTCGGGCTTGTAAACCCTCGCGCGTTCGGTAAAGCAGCACGCGTGCGCCGTCGTGTGGCACTGATGGCACAGAAACTAGGCCTCAGCGATATCTGGCGCTATGAGATCGCAGCGATGTTTTCACAGATCGGATCGGTGACGGTTCCGCCAGAGGTGATAGACAAGTACGACCATGCTCAAACGTTGAGCGTCGCAGAACGGCGCATGCTTAAAGAACAGGCGGAGATTGGCAGCCGGCTGATCCGCCCGATTCCGCGGCTCGAAGAGGTCTCTGAGGCGATCCGCCTTCAACAGCTACGCTACGACGGTATCGGCTCTCAGAACGATGACCCGCGCGGTGACGACATCCCCATTGGAGCGCGGTTACTCAAGATCGCGCTCGATATTGACAAGCTCGAGGCAACCGAGAAAGACCCGAAACAGGTTCTTGAACGCCTAAATGAGAAGGCGCCGGCATACGATCCCAAGATGCTGGAAATTGCCGCGGAACTCGCCGAGCTCACCGTGACAGATCGCGAGAGCGAGCTCTCCCTGGACCAGTTGCAGGAAGGGATGGTGATCTCGGAGGACATCTGCAGCGAAGGGGGCATGCTGCTGGTCCCGGCGGGTCAAGAAGTTAGCGTTGCATTGATCCAACGACTTAGCAACTGGGTCGAGAGCAGCGGGCAGGTGATGAAAGGACCCATCAAGGTCCTGCCATCGAGTGGCCCCAATCCTCCTGGCCGAGAATCCGGGAAATGAGTGCCCGCGGTACGGTTCTTTTTGTCGATGACGACTCGAACCTACGGATCAGCATCCAACGTGCGCTCCGAAACGAGTCGTTTGAACTGCTCGTCGCGGAGGCCGCACCTCAGGCCTTTGAGTTGCTTGAGCGAAGTCCGATCGACGTCGTGATTTCGGATCAAAACATGCCGGGAATCAAAGGGACGGATTTTCTAGCCGAGGTTCGCCGCCGCTGGCCGCAATCCGTACGCATGATGCTGACCGGCGAAACTGAGCATGAGGTTGCGAAGCGTGCCATCAACGATGGTGAAATCTATCGGTTCTTTAATAAGCCAATATCAGCTGTCGATCTGTCGTTCGGAATTCGGAGTGCGATAGACCTCGCACGACTGAAATCTGCGAGTACCACTGCCCTACGCTGTCTGCGGAAACAGACCGACCGTCTCGAGCGCCTGGAACGGACGAATCCCGGCATCGTCACGGTCGACCGCAACGAGACGGGCGCGATTGTTGTAAAATCCGATGAGATACCAGAAGACTTCGAAAGTTTTATGGCCGAACTCGCTCTCGAGATGGAACGGGTTGACAAGACATGATGCGACTACGGGAACGCATTACGCTGTTTATCGATCGGTATGTCGCAGCGCTTTTAATACTTGTAACACTAATTAGCGTTGGAATAACTGTACTTCTTCAACAACGCGCTCAGCACGAACTCGTACGCAGCATCGCGATTCACCACGCCAACAATTATTCAACAGTCCTGCGTGAGTTTCGGACACTTTACACCTCTGAAGTTGTTGAACGCGTCCGCGCAAACGGCGTCAAGGTTACTCACGATTACCGCTCCATAGATGGCGCAATCCCTCTCCCCGCGACCCTAAGCATGCTGCTCGGATCGCGTCTGACCGAGCAGCACTCGATTGGAACAACACGCCTCTATAGCGCGTACCCGTTTCCCTGGCGCCAAGAGGACGGGGGTCTCCGTGACGTATTTTCGCAAGCTGCATGGAAAACACTAGCGCAGGATCCAAACTCACCATTTCACCGCTTCGAAGAACATGATGGAAAATCTGTACTCCGTTACGCGGTCGCCGATCGAATGCGTCCAAGCTGCGTCGACTGCCACAATTCCCATGCCCAAACACCAAAGAACGACTGGAAAGTGGGCGACGTGCGAGGCGTTATCGAGGTCACGGTTCCACTCGATGCAAGCAGTCAAGCGGCAGCGTCTCTTCAGAGACAGCAGTTACCCATCCTTGCTGTACTGGCGATTCTGGGATGCACCGGGTTATTCCTACTCATCACGCTATTGCGAAACTCCAGCACCGAGAAATCCCGTGCGATCTATCACATGCGTTATGCAAAGGAACTCGAGTCGGAGATCGAACGCCGACGACGTGTGGAAAGCGCAGTTGAGCATATCGACGAAATGGTGATGATCACAGATACCGATGCAACCATCTGCTATGTCAATCCTGCCTTTTCCCGTGTGACAGGATACGATCGCGATGATGTAATCGGAAAGACACCACGCGTTCTGAAAAGCGACCGACACGATCGAGTGTTTTATCGAAACATGTGGCAGACGATCATCGAGGGAAGTGTCTGGAAAGGCTACCTCATTAACCGAAAAAAAGACGGTACGTACTTCGAAGAGTTTCGAACGATTTCTCCAGTACGGGACACATCTGGTAGGACACTGAACTTTGTTGCAGTCGGACGCGATGCGACGAAAGAACAGACGCTCCAATCTCAGCTTCGACAGGCACAAAAAGTCGAGGCTATTGGGCAACTCGCGGCTGGGATCGCACACGAAATCAATACGCCAACTCAGTATGTAAACGACAACACGCGATTTCTGAAGGAGTCTTTCGAGAAAATTTTTGATGTGATCTCACATCATACGGCGCTAATTAAAGCGGTAAAATCAGGAACAGCAAATCCTGGCCTGCTCGAGAAAATCGACACAGCACATGAAGAAGCGGATCTCGAATTCTTGAAGGAAGAAGTTCCCAAGGCGATTCACGAATCACTCGAAGGAATCGATCGCGTTGCAAAGATTGTTCGTGCGATGAAGAACTTCTCGCATCCTGGGGAAGAAGGGAAGCGGAGCGCGGACATCAACGAAGCACTCGAAAGCACGATCGCGGTGAGTTGTAATGAGTGGAAGTACGTCGCGGATATTGTCACCAACTACGACGAGAATCTGCCGCAGATTTCATGCTATCCAGCGGAGCTCAATCAGGCATTCTTGAATCTGATCGTGAACGCTGCCCATGCGATCGGCGGTACAAGCAAACAAGAGCGCGCCGAGAAGGGCACAATTGACGTTCAGACCCGACTGAACGGAAATCGTGTGGAGATTCAAATTTCAGACTCTGGCTCTGGAATTCCCGACGAAATTAGAGAGCGGATCTTTGAGCCGTTTTTTACGACTAAAGAGGTCGGAAAAGGCACGGGCCAAGGACTCGCGATCGTACACTCCGTCATTGTGGAGCTGCACGGGGGAACCGTTGAGATCGAGACAGAGACAGGCCAGGGGACGACTTTCATCCTTCGTCTGCCGGTAGAAGTGGAGGAGTCGTAGGTGTCGCATGGACCGCTTCATTTTGTTGACGCGAGCATGGATCTCAGTGCTGCGCTCCAGGGCAGCTTCAATCTGCCGCTTGTGCTGCTATCGCTGCTGGTCGCGTCGGTTGCGGGCTATGCCGCGCTGCTGATCTCGGAACGTATTAGCCACAACGAACGGACTCAAACGCGGATCATCTGGCTTAGCTTGGGTGCCGTCGCCATGGGATGCGGTATATGGACGATGCACTTTGTTGGAATGCTGGCCTTCCGACTCCCCGTGCCTGTTGCATATGATCCTGTAGTCACACTCGTGTCGATCTTGCCCGGCATTGTCGGGAGTGCCATCGCGCTTCACACGATGAGCCGTACAAAGCTGTCGTTTGCACGGCTCAACCTTGGTGGCATTCTGCTCGGTGGCGCGATTGGCGCCATGCACTATACCGGCATGATGGCGATGGTTATGCCGGCGAAGATGCTTTTTCATCCCGGCCTATTCGCGTTGTCTATCTTGGTCGCGCATGGATTGGCGACGTTTGCACTCTATGTAAAGTTCGGTCTCAATCGAAGCTCCAAAGCCACTTCTCTCAAAGTACAGCTCCTCAGTGCGGGGATTATGGGATGTGCGGTAGCCGGCATGCACTACACCGCTATGATGGCATCCGTTTATCTGCCGGGCGAAATACTTGCCGCGCCAGATGTTGTGCTAGACCCCGATACGTTAGGTCTGGCGGTATCGCTGTTGTCAACTGTGATCTTGGCAACCGCGATTATTTCGACAATTGTCGACCGGCGTCTACAAGGAATATCTGACGATCTACACGAGAGCGAGGAGCGCACACGCCAGATCGTTCAGACCGCAGGAGAAGGAATCATCAGCGTCAACGATACGGGACAGGTGATCACATTCAATACGGCTGCCGCGGGCACGTTCGGCTATCTCTCCCATGAAGTCCTCGGACACGGTGTGGATATGCTGATTCCAGATTCATCAATGGAAGCTTACCAGGAAATGTTCACGCGCTACTGCGAGCGGGGTGGCGATGGCATCATCGGCGTAAAGCACGAACTTGAGGGACGCCGATGCAATGATAAGGTATTCCCATTGTCCCTGACCGTGACCGAGTGCAGCGTACGTGGTCAGCGCGCGTTTACTGGCATTGTCTCGGATCTAACCGAGCAACGGGCACTGGAATCGCAGCTCTTGCAGGCACAAAAGTTGGAATCCATCGGGGAGCTCGCGGCTGGCATCGCACACGAAATCAACACTCCCGCACAATACGTGGGCGACAATCTTCAATTCATTTCGTCGTCATTTGAAGAACTCGCTCGAGTATTAAAGGAGTACGGAGCACTCATCACGGCGGCAGAAGAATCTGGCGTTTTGCTCGAACAGGCCGCAGCGGCGCGACAAATGGAGGCGGAAGTCGATATCGGATACCTTCTCGAAGAGATTCCTCAGGCACTCGGACAGTCACGCGATGGCATGCAGCGTATTACCGATATTGTGAGTGCAATGAAGAATTTCTCACATCCGGGATCTCGTGACAAACAACCTATCGATATCAATTGCGCAATCGAAAGTACGGTAACCGTATCACGTAATGAGTGGAAATACGTTGCAGAGGTTCAGCTCGACCTCGATCCGAACGTATACGATGTTCCATGCGTAGCAGCAGAGTTCAATCAGGTCATTTTGAACATCGTTGTAAACGCTGCGCATGCGCTTTCGGAAGGTAACACCAACGAAGAGAAAGGGACTATTCAAATCCAGACCCGACGCGAGGGCGATTCAGCACGAATCGATATTCGCGATACCGGACCTGGTATTCCGCAAGCGATTCGTGAGCGGATCTTCGACCCCTTCTTTACCACCAAGGGGGTGGGCAAGGGAACCGGTCAAGGATTGGCGATTGCACGCTCCGTTGTAGTCGACAAACACGGCGGTACCATCGATATCTCGAGCGAGGAGGGTGTGGGTACGACCTTCACTATTCACCTGCCGATGAATTCGGATCCGTCCGAGGATGAGCCTGGTGTCGTCTAAGTCGCATGAAAAGACGGCGACCGCCGATCCCGTGAACGATAAAACTGCGCTACATACGCAGCTCCAAGAGGCAGAGCACGCGCTGGCGCAGCTGCAGCTACAAGCGCGACTACTACGCGAGTGGTCGGGTCACGCGATGATCGAACTTGATACCGACGCAAATATCGTCGAGGTCAACGAGGCCGCAGAGCGCGCGTTACAATGGAGCAGTGACGAACTCGTCGGTAAACCTTATCATGCCACCGTGCATCATACCCAGCGCGATGGCACCGAGTATCCGGCGCCGTTCTGCCCGCCGCTGATCTCTCTCGCGGACGGCATCGTACACCACTGCAGCGAAGTGTTCTGGGGAAAAGACGGTTCGGCCGTTCCAGTTGACTACGTTTGCTACCCTTGCCGAGATACAGATCAATCCATCGTCGGACTGATCATCGCTTTTCACGATCTTGCTGAGAAGAAGCGCGAAGAAGGCAAACGCGTGCAGACCGAAAAAATGGAATCTATCGGTCAATTGGCTGCGGGCCTAGCGCACGAGATCAACACACCTGCACAGTACGTTTTAGACAATTTGCACTTCGTTCAAGACTCAATTAGAACATTGCTCGACTGGGGGCGAGACATAGAAAAGATCGTTGAAGAAAAGCTGACGCTCCCCGAAGAGGTGCGTGAGGTCTTGGCAGCACGGCGCGAGGAAATCGAATGGGAGTATCTTGCGGAAGATCTACCCCAAGCGGTCTCCGAATCCCTGGAAGGACTGGCGAAGATCTCCGAGATCGTACTTGCTATGAAGGATTTCGCGCATCCCGGTGTTGGTAGTCGTTCGCTTACCGATCTCAACGAACTTATTCGCTCCACTACGGTCGTAACGCGCAGTGAATGGAGCCAAATCGCAGATCTGGATCTACAGCTCGACCCGGAGCTGCCAGAGATCGAGCTCTATCCGGCGGATGTAAGTCAGGTGATTCTCAATCTGATTTTAAACGCGATTCAGGCCGTCAAAGAAATGCTCGGGGAAGAGCGCACTAAGAAAGGTATAATCCAGATCTGCTCGAGGCCGGTAGAGAACTGGGCGGAGATCCGAGTCCACGATACAGGTTCAGGAATCCCAGATGAAATAGCCGGTCGTATCTATGACCCATTTTTTACTACGAAGGATGTAGGCCTGGGTACTGGCCAGGGGCTATCTGTCGCTCACTCGACGATTGTTGACAAGCACGGTGGAACACTGAGCCATGAGTGCCCGCAGGAAGGTGGAACGGTCTTCATCGTACGCCTACCGATCACTCAGTCTTGATCGCACTTTTGGATCGATGTACCGGCCCTATTTAGCGATATGCTTCGCGACGAGTACAGAAAGATCGTCGGCCGCGGCCGCTTCTCCCTTGAATTCATCATACACATGAAGCATCACATCGAGTAACTCCGTCGCACTGGCCTCCGCGGACTCTGATAGCGCCAAAGTGATCTGCTCAGGATCGATGCACTCTTCACGCGTGTTGGTCACCTCTACCAGCCCATCGGTAAACGCGACGAGCGCGCTACCCGGCTGACCTGACTCCCTTGAACGAGTCCAGTTCCGAGATCGGGCGATGTGTTAAATCGCGGCCCCCGGGCCATCCGGGCTGCAGGCGGCCAAGCTGGGGTGCATCTACTGCTTAGGCAACATCTCCTCTAGAGCATAAAGCGTCTTCTGAGGGAACCTATTCATAGGGTAGTACTTCAAGATTATCTCAACTACGTCTTGGTATTCACGCAGACCGAGATGTCTCAAGAGATATTGAACATCGTCCAGGTCCTGGAATTCCTCGCCAATTCTCATCGCTAGGCACTTCATGGCAAGCAGATACTCTGGGTCGGCGACAAACACAGTCAAGTTGCTCAACTCTCGATACTTTGAGTGGGAGCCGTCTTGGCTGAGGTAGCCTTTAACTCCGTCGTTGAGCCAGTCCGGGTTAAGGCCCTCTATGGCTGCTACCTTCTTGGCAGCTTCTCGTATCTTCCGGGTTGGCTTAAAGAATCCATCTACATCACGAGTGGATTCGCGTGCATCGAACGACAGGCACATGACGGCGCCTCCGACCAAATAAAGTTCTCCCTTCACGGAGCCTAAGCGTAACTCCTCGTTAAGCAAATCAAACAGCCGCTCGATGTCCGCCTTCGATAAACTCTGGGCCACTGCTTAGACTCGGTCGCCAATGCTAGAGTCGATGAAGATGTTCCTGCGACGGAATGCCGGCGGAGAATTCGTCAGGAGATGCAACCGGAGACTTGTCAGCTGTGATCCGAACACTGGTTCCGAAAGCACTTCTACCTGCTCTGTCCACGCGGGTGCTTCTCTGTTCTTCTTGGCCGCTGCAGTTTCGATCATCGCCGCAACGTAGTTCTCCCAGTAGGGGGACAGCCTCGTCCTCGGTGCATCCGAAACCGCCAGGCTGAACTCCGTTGCCGCGAGCTCGGTGAGCATCTCATTCAGCTCAGCAACGGCGTAGTGGGGCCGCTCTGCCTTTGAGATTGCCTGCAGCTTAGCCTCAAAGGCTGTCTGTATCGGGGGGAGCACCTTGCTCAGTACCCAGTCTGACATTCTCATTCCCGCACGCCGAGCCTGCCGCCGGATGGCCGCCTTCTCTGAAAGCGTGAGGCGCATCTGAAGCTGGTGAGTCTTCCGTTGTTTCTTCATGGAACGAGTATGGTACCCATAATCAGTTTGTCAATACATATGTATTGACGGAATGCATTTACTTTTTCTTTAGACTCCACAAAAATCACATAAATCCAGTTATTTACACTGGCAAACTGCTGGAGCATATGGCGGCTAGGGGCCAGAGAGAGAGGGCTGTGCGCACGTCCAAGCAACGGAACCCGGGACGGGTTCTGCCCTGGTTTCACGGACACATCTAAGAAGGCTTATGCTGGGTCTGAGGGAGTGTCATGGGAAAATGCAGGAAGTTCACAGAGGAATTCAAGCGCGAGGCGGTGGCCTTGTTGAGATGGGAATGGTGGGAAGTTCGCCTGCGGCGAACTTCCAAGTCTCATTTATCGCTAAGCGCTGGGCGCCTTCGGAAGAATGATGGAGACCTCTCGCGAATGCTCGAGGTCTCACTCCCGCCGGTCACTACGTTGGTGATCGGAAGAATGGTGGAAACGCCGCCTTCGGCGTCCTTTCCCGTCTAACTTATCGCTACGCTGGTAAGAAGGGGATGGTGGGAACCTCGCCAGGGCGCGAGGTTCCACGTTCGTTGATCGCTACGCTGGTGGTGGCGCAGGGCGGAATCGAACCGCCGACACGCGGATTTTCAGTCCGCTGCTCTACCAACTGAGCTACCGCGCCGCTGGAGGCGGGTAGTTATATCCCAGCTGAGGTGGATTCCCAAGGGGCGGCTTATTCCTGGATCGAGCGCAGGTACTCCACGATCAGATAGATGGATCCGGGGGCCAATTTGGTCTCCTCGGCGATCTTTTCGGTTCGATCATCGAGCTTTCGGCCCCAGATTGGCATTTCGGGGGATCCATGGGCCATCACGCGACTGCGCCCATCTATATAGGCGGCGACGTCATGGGCAATGAAGGTCCCGCTGTTCCGAGTGGCAATTTGTCTCAAATTCGCAGGCGGTTGCTTCAGGCTCGCCGAGGCCGGGCCGTTGCCGCTCGCGGATTCGCCGTGGCAGGTTGCGCAGTAGCGCATGAAAAGTTCTTCGCCTGCATTCGCGCGTGACTCCGGTGTTGAAGGCGACGAAGTTGAACTCGAAGCACCAATACCGCATGCGCTAATGGTCGCTGCAAATAAAATTAGAAGAAATGTTTTGACGCGGATCATGGTGTGGCTACGCTCCCTGCATCATTCGTTTGTGGGGGAAACACGATGCCAGGCCGCCGGCTTTTGGTTTTGACTTTCATTCTCATTCCTTTTCATGCTTGGTCCGCGGCGACTGAAACGCAAGCTACCATGCAACGCATATTTAACGAAGTTCGGTATTTGCTTCCACTGAGTTTTGATGTGCGGCATTTTCAGGACCCCAATGAGCGCCTGCGTATTGAAAATTCTTTGTCTTCGCTGGCCGAAGCGACCGGGCAGCTTAAAATGCACGGGAGCCAAGGGGGTCCCGCCTTCGCCTACTTGGGTGAATCACTCGCCAATCAGGTGAATCAAGTTCGCCGCCAGTTTTCGCGTGGCCATCTCTCGGAGTCGCAATTTCTTTTGCAACAGCTGACCGAAACCTGTGTCGCTTGCCATTCGCGCATGAAGGTGACCAAGCAGTCGAACCTTGCTGCCCGTTTTATCGAAGGGATCGATCAAGACACGCTCGGCGGACACGGCATTGCACGACTGTCGATCGCGACGCGTCAATTCGATCAAGCGCTCGATAGCTTTGAACGGCGGTTCGAAGATCAATCCATCCCTGCAGTTACGGTCGACCTTGAAGGTTCGATGATCGACTACCTCACGGTTGCGATTCGCGTGAAGAAAAACTATGCGCGACCGGTTGTCGCACTTCAGAAATTTCTCAAGCGCAAAGATCTTCCGGTGTACCTGCGGTCCAACGTCGAGGGCTGGATCGATGCACTGGAAACGCTTCGGCATCGTACGCCGAAGAAAGATCCGATTGCCGAAGCGCTTTGGTTGGTGACCGATAGCCAAGAACCCAGCATCTATGCATCCGAGCGCGACAGTCTTGTGTATGACATTGCAGCGGCTGGTGTGCTGCATCGTTATATCGAATCGGACGTCGAAGAGGCAGAGAAACGCGGCCAGACGTTCTATCTCTTAGGTCTCACGGAGCTTAGGTCGCAGCGCAACTACTGGCTCTCGGATGCAGGGTTTTACTTAAAGACCTCGATCCGAACCGCACCGAAGACGGAACACGCTCGCGATGCGTTCGCAGTGCTTGAGGAATACACGATTCTCGGGTTTTCGGGCTCTCGCGGGGTAGAAATACCCGAAGAGGTCGAATCGGAACTCAACGAGTTAAGACGCCTTCTCGATGGAGACTGATTCAAGGGTCACGGCTTCGAGCGGGCGATCGCGGCGGTCTCGGGGTACTGCGACGATCTTATCCGCAACCTCGAGGCCTGAAATGACTTCGCCGAAGACCGTGTACTTATGGTCGAGGAAGTTTGAGTCTTTCACGACGATGAAGAATTGGCTTCCAGCTGAGTTCGGCTCCGCGCGCCGAGCCATCGAAACGACGCCGCGCTTATGCGGCGTATCGTTGAATTCCGCGTCGATGTTGTAACCCGGGCCACCCATGCCGTCGTTCGTCGGGTCGTCGTCCTTGGTGTTGGGATCACCACCTTGAACCATGAATCCCGGGATCACGCGATGGAATGTGGTTCCGTCGTAGAAGCCTTCTTTCGCCAGTTTGACGAAATTCTTGATGTGGTTTGGAGCCTTATCGGTGAGGAATTTGATGCGGATTTCACCGTGATCCTTGATTTTGAGCACAGCGATTTCGTCCGCGGTTTCTCCAGCACCCACGTCTTCCAATGAGTCGCCACCACCACAGCCGATCGCAAATACAAGTGTCGCCAGCCCGAATGCTGCTGTTCTCACCCAATTCATCACCAGGTCTCCTCCAGATATCGCGACACCGTAGCACGGCGGCGAGGCCCCATGGTAACGTCCCCCGCGTGCGCGTTCTAATTTGGATCTTCGCCGTTCTCGTGATCCCAAACCTCGCCTTTACGGCCGGGGCGGCCGCACCGGTTGAGGGACGTGACGGGATGGTGGTTTCTTCGGTCGGGCCGGCGGCTGAGGCCGGCCATGAGATCCTCAAGCAAGGTGGGAACGCGATCGATGCCGCCGTGGCGACCGCGTTCGCGGCAGGCGTCGCGCATCCATTTAGCTCGGGGATCGGCGGTGGCGGTTTCATTTTGGTTCGTCTGGCCAACGGTGAGACGCTTGCGATCGACGCCCGCGAACTAGCGCCGGCGGCCGTCACATCGACAACCTTCCAAGATCCGAACGGTCGCCACGATCCACGTGCGTCGCGTGCGGGTGGACGCGCGGTTGCGGTGCCGGGATTGGTTCAGGGTCTTGAAAGCCTGCATCGTCGCTACGGTCAGCTGGATTGGGAAGACGTGCTCGCGCCGGCGATTCGCATGTGTGAAGAAGGCGTTGAAGTGGGCCCGTTTCATCAGCGGCTGGTGGGATTTGTCGCGAAATACCTACCGCCTGAGACCGCCGCGATCCAGCTTAAAGATGGGAAGCCTCCGCCATTGGGTTGGCGCCTGGTGCAAAAGGATCTGGCACGTACGTATCGCACGATCGCGCTTCACGGATCACGCGCCATGACCCAAGGCCCGATCGCGCATGCGATCGTGGAGACGGTGCGTGAATCCGGTGGCGTGATGACGCTCGCCGATCTGCGCGGATACGAGTTGAAGGAACGCAAGGCGCTGGTGGGTACGTATCGAGATCGTTACCAGGTGATCTCTATGCCACCGCCGAGTTCCGGTGGTGTGCACCTGATCGAGATTCTGAACGTCCTCGAAGCTTTTGATCTGAAGCAGATGGGTGTGGGTTCGGTGGACTCGATTCATCTGATCGCTGAAGCGATGAAGCTCGCATTCGCGGATCGGGCGGTGTTCTTGGGGGATCCGGATTTCACAGCTGTGCCTGTCGAACGTCTCACGTCGAAGTCGTACGCCGCGAAGTTAGCTCGACGCCTGAAGCCCGTGCCGTTTTATCGCAAACCGCCGTGGCGTTGGGGCCGTCGACGCATCCTGCATGTCGACCCGCCAGTTCCTCAAGTCGCTAACGATTCTGGCACCACGCATCTTTCGGCAATGGATGCGGAAGGCAATAGCGTTGCCATTACGCAGACGATCAATACGCCGTTCGGATCCGGCTTGACGGCCAAAGGGACCGGTATCGTACTCAATAACGAGATGGACGATTTCGCGACAGCGCCCGACGCTCCGAACGCGTTCAATTTGGTGGGTTACGGCGCCAATCGTGTCGAACCGCGTAAGCGTCCGCTATCGAGCATGACGCCCACCATCGTATTGCGTGACGGTAAGCCTTGGCTCGTGGTGGGGAGTCCGATGGGCCCGAAGATCATTACCGCGGTATTGCAGGCGATCATCAACATGATCGATCATGGAATGAACGCTCAGGACGCGGTCGCGGCACCGCGTTTTCATCATCAGTGGAAGCCCGACGCGCTTGAGCTTGAAGCGGCATTCCCGCAGACCATTCGAGACGCGTTGATCAAGATGGGTCATCCCGTCAAAGAGTCGCGCTTCGGTATTGGCGCCGCACAGGTTATTGAAGTGGATCTCGAGCGAGGCGTCATCTACGGCGGCGCTGACCCGCGCCGTGCCAGCCGTGCCGTTGGCTATTCCATTCAGGACTAGTTGATCACCACCAAGACCGGCCGATCGATCTGAATGATTTCCTTGGCGACACGCTTCACGTCATCGAGTGTCACCGCCTGAATACGATCTTCGTAGCCCAAGTGGTGTGTCGCGCCCAGGCCGTAGAGTTCGTCGAGTGAGAGCAAACTGGCTTGGGAACCGAAACGTTGCAGCGAAACCGCTTGCGATCCAATCAAGTAACCCTTCGCGCGTTCAATTTCGTCCTTGGTGATGGGTTCGTCGAGCACGCGTTGCAATTCAGTTTTGAGGCCTTCAATGGACTCGTCCAACTTAGTCGGTGCGGACGCGATGTACACGCCAAACGAACCCGGATCAACGCCTTCGATCGAAAACGCGGTGACCGAGTAAGCCAAGCTCTTCTTATCGCGTAGCTCTAAGAACAGTCGACCTCCCTGTCCCGATAGAATCTGCGTAAGAACCTCGAGCGCGGGCAGGTCTCGATGACCGATCGGTAGTCCGGGGAAACCTATCACGACATGTACCTGCTGCTTGCCTTTCTTAAGCGTCTTTTTGATCGGCTTTGAAATGGCCGGGACTGGCTTGCGTTTGGGCAATGCGACTTCACTCTCCGATTGCCATTCGGCAAAGAGATTCGCCAGCGATTCAGCCATGCGATCGGGATCCACGTCACCCACGACCGCGATCACGCCGTTGCGCGGGTTGACGTATTTATCGTAGAAGCGCTGCAGGTCTTTTCGCGACATCCGCCCAATGGACTGTGGGGTACCTGACATCTGGAAGCGATAGGGGTGTCCGCGGAATAAAGTTTCTGCAAAGAGTTCAAACGCTTTGGATCCGAGATTGTCTTCGCGACGCTTCAGTGCGGCGAGCCGTTCGACACGCAGTTTCTCGATTTCCTCTTCGTCGAACGCGGGGTTGAGGAGCGCGTCCGTAAAGAGTTCGAGGCCGGTGTCTAAGGAGTCCTTCAGAAAGTCGGCCGTCATGCCAAAGCTATTGCGTCCCGAAAAACCGTCGACCGATGCCGCGATGCCTTCAACCTCTGCCGCAAACTGCAATGCACTGCGGGTATCGGTGCCACGCTCGAGCATTTCGGTCATGAAGGAGTTGATGCCCTGGGTCTGAGGTGTTTCCGCAAGCAGGCCGCCCATGAACGACAGTCGAAGCGAAACCAAAGGCACGTTGGGATTGGGTTTGATGAGGGCGCGTAAGCCATTGGGGAGCACATACTGGTAGATGCCCGGGTGGATCTCCTTACTTTGGGTCTGGCTTTCGCTAGAACTGTCCACTGCGAACGCGGCGAGCAACTGATCTTCGCTGAGGTCTTTGCGCTCGTCTTCGTTGAGTAATGCGCCGATGGTTACGCGATCTGGATCCAGGTACTTCTGGGCAGTCTTGCGAATGTCTTCGGGTGTCGCGTTGCGGATCAGGTCGAGGTAGCGTTTCTCGTTCTCAAGACCGCCGCCAATGGTTTCGTAGTAGCCGACCTTTCGCGCTTGCCCCTGCATGGTTTCTTTTTCGTGAACTTCTTGGGCGAGCAGGTTGACGCGTGCACGCGAGAGCTCGACATCGGATGGGCCGAAGCGCCGCATGCGCTCGACTTCGACGGAGATCGCCGCAAGTGAGTCTTCAAGTTTGTCGGAGTCCAGTTGTGCGTCGATGAAGAACAGTCCCGGGTCAAGCGGCGTATACGCGCTCGCGCTGATGCCGTGCACGAGACCCGCTTGGTCTTTCACGTTTCGATACAGTCGCGAACTATCTCCGGCACCGAGCACCAGGCTGAGTAGGTCGAGGTACGCGGTATCGTCATCACCGAATGCCGTGGCGGGATACGCGAGTCCGAGCAAGGTTTGTTCGAATGCGCGGCGCTCGATCTTGGAACGAGCACCCTGTTGCGCGGGTTCGGGTGCACGACCATGCTCGAGACCGGGGCGCGACCGCGCACCGCGAAACGCTTCACGGATGGTTTTTAGCGTTTCTTCCGGATCCAAATCTCCGGCTGCGACAAACGTCATATTGTTTGTGACGTACCAACGACCAAAGAAGTCGAGCAGGCCTTCACGCGTAAAACTTTTCACGGACTCGGTTGTACCGATGACGGGCAAGCGGTACGGGTGTTTTTCAAAGGCAGCGGAAAACACCGCTTGAGAAAGTACGCGACCCGGCGAATCTTCCCCACGACGAATTTCCTCGAGTACGACTTCTTCTTCTTTGGCGAGTTCGGCCGGGTCGAAGGTCGAATGCTGAACCGCATCGGCGAGCACATCGATACCGACGGCTGCGTCACGGCTCGCCATGGTGATGTGGTAGACCGTCATATCAAACGAAGTGAAGGCGTTGATGTTGCCACCTGCCGCTTCCACGGTGCTGGCGATTTCACCAACCGCGCGGCGTTCCGTGCCCTTGAAAAGCATGTGTTCAAAGACATGCGCCATGCCGGCTTCATCGGGATTTTCATCCGCGCTCCCTGTTCGTACCCAAACATTGAGCGCGACGACTGGGGCGGAATGATCTTCGATCAGGACGACTTTGAGGCCGTTATCGAGAGTGGTACGCACGAGATCCTCCGGTTGGCTGGAGCGGGGCAGGAGATTGGCGCAGCCAACCCCAAGCACAACGGTGATGAGAACAAAGAGAAAACGTTTCATAGGGCGCATAGAATAGGAGCCGTGGATCGACTCACAAGCACCGATGACCTCGGACTGTATCTGCATGCGCCGTTTTGCGCACATATCTGCCCTTATTGCGACTTTGCCGTTGAAGCGGTGGGTCGTGGTACGCCCAAGCTTGCGGATGCCTGGGTGTCCAATCTGCTCCAGGAGTTGGATCTGGTTCTGGCTGAGGTCGGACCCGCGTTGCTCGAGCGTTCGCTTGTGACCCTGTATCTCGGCGGGGGCACGCCATCTTTGTTGCCGATCGATGCTCTTGAACGGCTTTTCCGTCAGCTGCACATGCATTGGCCGCAGCCCATCGGCGAAGTCACGCTCGAGGTAAATCCTGGGCTTGGCGAATTGGATCATTTGGCAGAATGGCGAGCACTCGGAGTGACGCGTGTTTCGCTTGGGGTTCAATCTTTTCACGACATATTGCTAAAGCGCTTGGGTCGCGGGCACAGCGGTGCAGCCGCGGAAGCGGGCTTGCGGAAGTGTCTGTCCGCAGGATTTGAGTCGGTCTCGGTGGATCTGATTTTCGGTGTACCGGATCAGACCCTCGCCATGCTGAATCAGGATCTCAATCTAATGCTCGAACTGGCGGTTCCGCATATTTCAGCGTACGCGCTCACGCTTGAAGTCGGTACGCCGTTCACGATCGCGCACGCCAAAGGCAAATTGAAATTGCCGGCTGAGGATGACCTGATCGCGATGCATGATCTGGTTGAAGACCGCTTGCACGAGGCCGGCTATGAACAGTACGAGATTTCAAGCTTCTCGTTGACCGGGCATCGCTCGCGTCACAACCAGCGCTATTGGGCGCGCCAGGACGTGCTGGGTCTCGGCCCATCGGCATCGAGCCTCTTGAACGCTGAACGAACCACAAACTTTCGTGCACGCCAAGCGTGGGAGGCAGCGCTCCATTCAAAGCAGCGGCCCGTCGAAGAACGGGAACGGCTCGGCGCCATGGACTTGCGTCGTGAGACGCTCTACCTGGGGTTTCGCCGACCTGAGGGGATCGACCTCCGCGCGTATGAAGCACGTTTTGGTGAAGCGGTGGAATCCTGCTTCGAAACCGAGGTAAACGAACTCAAAGCCTTGGGTTTGCTGCAACAAGTCGATCGGCACCTCTCGCTCACTCGGCGCGGAGTTCGTTTTGCCGACGAGGTGTTTCTGCGCTTCGTCGGGCGTTGACAGTCGGCCCCACCACTGTCACGCTCGAGCCGCAATGAGTGAGCGACCTTCACAACGACTGAGCGACCTTCCCGCACGGATGCAAGAAGTCCTGCTCGCGGTATTGGAGCACTACGTCGATGACGCATGTCCTGTATCGTCTCAAGTGGTTGCCAAACGATTTACGGGATCGGTCTCCTCGGCGACAGTGCGTAGCACGATGGCTGTACTGATGGATCAGGGGTTGCTCGAACAAAAGCATACGTCGGCAGGTCGAATTCCAACAGAGCAGGCCTTTCGACTCTATGTTGATGACCTCTTGCTGCGACACGTAGAGTCAGAAGAGATCCCACTCGAGTGGGATAACGACTTGAACCCGCTTGACGCGTCGTTGCGCTCTGCAGCGGATTTCTTGTCGCGTTTGACTGGGCAGTTGGGTTTCTTCCTCGCGCCCGATAGCGACCAATTGCGTATTCGGCATTTGCATTTTCTACGAGTGTCCAGTGAACGCGTGATGGCATTGTTGGTTTCCCACGCGGGTACGGTGCAACGCCGCGTGATCGATGAAAGCGAAACGGACCAAACCACATTGGATCGCGTCTCATTGCAACTCACCCAGATTCTCGAGGGCTGCACGCTCCGCGAAGCCCGTTCGCGCTTGGTCTCGAACATCGAGGTTGATCGCGAGCGCCGGGATGCGCTCTGGCGTCACACGCTGGAGCTGGGTCGTGCGGGTCTGGCTCCTGAGCGAGACGCCGCCTTCTATGTCGCGGATCGCCATTTCCTCTTGCGCCACCCGGAGTTTTCAGACATCGAACGGCTCCGCGACGTGTTGGCGACTTTGGAGGAAAAGCAACGAATGATGGCGCTTTTGGAGAAGTTGCTCGCCGCGGATGTGGTTCGGGTGACGATTGGAACCGAGATTGCCGAGCCGAGGATTCGTGAATGTGCGGTGGTGACCGCACCGCTCGGCGAAGCCGGGGGGATCGGCGTGATTGGTCCGGTTCGTATGCGCTATGACCAAGTGATTCCGGCGGTACGCTTGCTTTCTGCCCGGGTGGGTCGCTACATCTCCTGACATGATGAATGGGGAAAGTCTTGTCGAACGATAAGGGACCAAAGGTCGAGCTCCCGGAAGAGCTCGCGAGTGAGCTTGAGGACGTGGACGCGACGCCTCAGCCGAGCGGGGAAGCCGAAGCGACCTCAGGCGATGGCGAGAACGAAGGTCTCGCGGCGCTCGAGCTTGAAGAGTTGCGTGATCGCTACCTACGTCTTGCCGCTGAATTTGAGAATCACAAGCGGCGCGCGCTCAAGGAGCGCCAGAACTTGCTCAACTTCGCCAATGAGAATCTCATCAAGGAGCTCTTGGGAACGGTCGATAATTTAGAGCGAGCACTAGGTCATGCGCGCCAGGGCGAAGAAGCCGTCGACCCGCAAAGCTTGCTTGAGGGCGTAGAACTCACACATCGTTCTTTGCTGCAGGCAATGGAGCGGGCGGGGGTGACAGTCGTCGAAGCGCAGGACGCAGAGTTCGATCCGAAAGTCCACGAAGCGATCCGCAAGATTCCCACGGATGAACATCCGCCGGGAACGATCATCGAGGTCTTTCAGACCGGCTATGTCCTGCGCGATCGACTTCTTCGGCCGGCGTTGGTGGCCGTAGCAGGGCAGAAGGAAGACGCGTAAGGCTTCGCGCTTCCGCTGCCGGTCTTGGCGGAATGCGCAAAGTAGTAGGCATCGATCTCGGAACCACGAATAGTTGCGTCGCGTTTGTCGAGCGCGGCGAGCCCGTGGTGATCGCGAATAGCGAAGGCGCGCGAACCACGCCCTCTATCGTCGCATTCAATGAAGGCGGCGAAAAATTGGTAGGACAGATTGCCAAACGGCAGGCGGTGACCAATCCCCAGAACACCATCTTTGCAGTCAAACGCTTAATCGGACGACGCTTCGACGAAAGCAATGTTGAACGCTTTATCAAAGTTTCGCCGTTCGAAATCTGTGAGGGCCCCAACGGAGACGGCTGGGTTCGTGTGAAGGAGAAAATGTGCAGTCCTGAGGAAATTTCCTCAGTGATTTTACAGCGCATGCGCGACACGGCCCAGGACTACTTAGGAGACGCTGTTGTTGATGCGGTCGTGACGGTTCCCGCGTATTTCAATGATGCACAGAGACAAGCGACCAAGGATGCTGGGCGTATCGCGGGTCTCAACGTGTTGCGCATTATCAATGAACCCACCGCTGCGGCGCTCGCCTACGGTTTGCAAGAAAACGGTGACGAAACCATCGCGGTTTTCGATCTGGGCGGTGGCACCTTCGACGTTTCGATTCTTCGCGTTACCGAAGGTCTCTATGAAGTCTTGGCAACGCACGGTGATACTTTTTTAGGGGGTGAAGACTTCGATCAGCTTCTGGTAGACCATCTTTGCGAAGGATTTAGCGCGGAGCACGGGATCGATCTACATGGCGATCCGATGGCGCTGCAACGCATCAAAGAAGCTGCGGAGCGCGCGAAGCAAGAACTCTCATCAGCGGACGAAACCGACGTCAACTTACCATTCATTGCAGCCGATGACGCGGGTCCGAAGCACCTGACGCAGACGTTGACGCGCGAAGCGTTCGAAACGATGGTCGATGCTTTGATTGAGCGCCTCACCAAGCCATGCACCGAAGCGATTGATGACGCAGGTTTGCATACAAACGAAATCGATCACGTGCTTTTGGTTGGCGGCATGACGCGTATGCCGCGGGTTCAAGCCAAGGTCCAAGAAATCTTCGGCAAAGAGCCCAATCGAAGTTTGAATCCAGACGAAGTGGTTGCGGTCGGTGCAGCGCTACAGGCGAGCATTCTGGCGGGCGAGAGCGAAGACCTACTCCTGCTCGATGTTGCACCGCTGTCACTGGGTGTTGAAACCCAGGGTGGTGTGCTGACCAAGATCATTCCCCGAAGCACCACGGTTCCCACACGCAAAGCGCAAGTATTCTCCACGACGGAGGACAATCAAAACCTGGTGCGGATCCACGTCCTTCAAGGGGAGCGCGAAATGGCGGTGGATAACCAGACGCTAGGCCGTTTCGAATTGCTGGGGATTCCGCCCGCGCCGCGCGGCGTGCCGCAGATCGAGGTGATGTTCGATATTGATGCCGACTGCATTCTCAATGTATCCGCGCGGGACCTGGGCACCGGCACCGCGCAGAAGATCCGCGTGGCCGCGTCCGGCGGATTAAGTCAGGAGGAGGTTGACCAGCTGGTGGGGGAGGCGTCTGCCCATGCGGATGTCGATGCGCAGCGCCGCCAGGATGTGGAAATTCGCAACACCGGCGAAGGCTTGATCTATTCGGTCGAGCAGACGCTTCAGGAACATGGCGGGGAACTGGCCGCCACAGAGCGCAAGGAAGTCGAAGACGCCGTGGTACGGGCACGTGCGGCGTTGCAGGGACAGGAGCCCGAGGAGCTTCGCGAAGCGATCGCGGATCTCCAAGACCTCGCCTATCGGATGACGGAGGCGATGTACGAGCGCCTGGGTGGCGGCAGCGAGTAGGATCGGCCGCTCCGCGGCTTGCTTTAAGCTCGAGGGTGTCTAGCCTACCTCGATCTTGAAGGCTGACTACTACGAAACCCTGGGTATCGAGCGCAGCGCGAGTCCTGATGAGCTGAAAAAGGCCTATCGGAAACTCGCCCACCAATTTCACCCGGATAAGAACCCCGACAACGCCGAGGCTGAGGCTCGCTTCAAAGAGGCTTCTGAGGCGTATGCGGTGCTTTCCGAGCCGGAAAAGCGCGCCGCGTACGATCACATGGGGCACGCGGCATTCCAGGCCGGCGGCGGGGGCGACCCATTTGCCGGCTTTGATCCGTTTTCGAGTTTTGGCGACCTCTTCAATGAGTTTTTCGGTGGAGATCTCTTTGGCCAGCGGCGGGGGCAACGGGGTCGCGGTCGTCGCGGTGCGGATCTTCGTTATGACCTCGAGGTTGATTTTCAAGTCGCTGCGACGGGCAGTGAAGAGGCGCTGCGCATACCCAAGCACAAACGTTGTGAGGATTGCTCCGGTAGCGGCGGCGATCGCGAGACCTGCAGTGCCTGCGGCGGCCAAGGTCAGGTTTTCCTGCAGCAGGGATTTTTCCGGATCAGCCGAACCTGTGATCGGTGTCGCGGGGTAGGTCAGCAGCTTTGTCGTGCGTGCTCGACCTGCAGCGGGGACGGCCGGCTCGAAACCATGCAGAAACTGAATGTTCGGATTCCTCCAGGAGTGGATACCGGTGTGCGCTTGCGACTTACCGGTGAGGGCGAGGCAGGATACGACGGCGGGCCCGCTGGCGACCTCTACGTTGTGATTCATTTGCGCGAACATCCGCTCTTTGAACGGGATGACTCCGACATCATCTGCGAGGTACCCGTTTCGATCGCACAGGCGACATTGGGTTGTGACGTTGAAATTCCAACGCTCGAAGGCACGGATACGCTTAAAGTTCGCTCAGGAACCCAGTCCGGTGCGATTATACGCTTGCGCGGTCAGGGTCTCCCGCGTTTAGATGGGGGTCCGCATGGCGATCAGCTCGTGCAAATTTTTGTTGAGGTACCCACCAAACTTTCGGATGAGCAACGCGAACTGATGGAACGATTCGCGGCGATTTCTGGCGATGATGTGAGCCCGCGTCGCAAAGGTTTCATGGATAAACTTCGGAGGCTATTGGATTGATCAAGCGTTCTGCGATCGGATGCGTCCTGCTGACGTTTCTCTTCGCATGTGCGCACCCCGAGGTTATTCGAGATGGCGTAAGCATTCCGTATGAATCCGCTGCACAGCGCGACATTCTTCAAGCCCATGAACTTCTGGATGCATCCAAACCCAACGAAGCGATCGAAATCCTAGATCGTTTTCTCGTGGAGCTACCCGCCAGCCGTCGTACCGGTGAGGCGTTGTTTATGCTGGGTCAAGCGCGTTCGCAGCTGGGTCAGATGGATCGCGCCGTGATCACTTGGCGTCGTTTGATCGACCATTACCCACGCGATCCCCATACACCCGAAGCGCGTTTTCGATTAGCGAAGCATTATCGCGATCGAGGTCGCATTGGGATCGCTAGTCGAGTTTTGTCGGAAGCGCAATTCGGTCGCGCCGACGACGAACTGCGCCGACGCATGTATCGGATGTTGGCTGATTTGGCGCGCATAGAAGCGCGCTACGCCGATAGCGTCCGCGCGCTGGCTTTTGCGCGACGCGATACCGAGGACCGCGATGAGATTTTTGAGATCGATCTGGAACTCGATGAGTTGATTGGCGACCGATTGCGCGACGCGGAGCTCGAAGAGCTCGTGGATCACCTGCCACGTGGCCCCGTCTATGACCGGGTGCTGCTGGAAACGTCGCGTCGGGCGCTGATGCGTGCAGATTTCTCTGCTGCGATGGATGCGTTGGACCGGCTACCACAACGCTTGCAGCCCCTCGATGAAGCCGAGCGTCAGCGCCTCTGGGTTCAAGCACAGCGCGGCGCAGAACAGATGGTGTACACGATTGGGCTTGCTTTGCCGTTATCGGGGCCGTACGCACATTTCGGCCATGCTGCGTTACAGGGTGTGGTTCTGGGTCTGGGACTGTACGACGAGCCGCCAACCTCGTACCGCGTGGTGATACGCGATACCGAAGGGGATCCCGATACGGGTGCAAAGATGATGGCCGAGTTGGCGGATGAAGGTGTGGTTGCCTCGATCGGTCCGCTGCGGTCCATCGTGGTCGAGGCGGCCGCCCACGAAGCGCACCGTGCGGGTCTGGCGTTGGTCACCCTGGCACCCGGAGACGAGCTCCCATACTTAGGGGAGAACGTTTTTCGCATGGGCCTCACCGCTACCGACCAAGTTCGTGCGCTGATCGATTACGCGATTGGGCGAAAACATTTTAAGCGCTTTGCGATTCTGTATCCGCAGGATTCCTATGGGCGTGCGTTCAAGGATATCTTTTGGACACATGTTGAGGAGCGGGGCGGTACCGTAGTTGGTGTTGAGGGGTACCGGCCGGATATTGTTGATCATCAGGCGGAAGTAAAAAAGCTGGTGGGGCTGCATTTTCTTACGAAGCGTGAGAAGGAGTTGATTCGCGAGCGTGATCGGCTACGGCGACGATCACAGGAAAATCGGAATCGACTGGCGGCGCCGGCTTTGGCGAGTCTGCCCCCATATGTGGACTTCGACGCCCTGTTTATCCCCGACAGCGCGGTCAATATTGGACTCATACTGCCGCAGTTACGGTTTTACGATGTGCAGCACGTAACTTTTCTGGGTTCGAACGGTTGGAACGATTCACAGTTAGTGGAAATAGCGGGTCGTGACGCTCGCGGTGCCATTTTCGTAGACGCGTTTTTTAAAGGGAGTGAGAAACCTCTCGTGCAGGACTTCGTGACGCGTTATATCACTGCATACGGTGAGGAACCCGATCTACTTGCCGCTCAAGGATATGATGCCGCGATGCTCCTCCGACGACAAATAGAGAAATCTGCGCGCGTTTCTCGCGGTTCTCTGCGACGAGAATTACTTGAGGTTAAGGGTTTCCCTGGGGTGTCGGGCTTGGCTTCCTTTGACGAGACCGGCGGTACGAGGGAGAATCTATACCTTCTTACCGTGCAAAAAAACGAGATCCAACAGGTTCTTACCACCCCCTAAGTTAAGTTCACTCGGCTCGACGTCGATTCAAGTTCCCGTTAGAGGCAGGTACCCTCCATGACACTTCGGATGTGTCATAGAACGCTTGCCAGGGATGGAGTCGGCTGTGCAGCAGGAAGCTCAGAGCAGCGCGTTCTCAGTGCCGGAAAATTTGCCGTTGTTGCCAATCCGCGATGCGGTTGTCTTCCCGTCCATGATTCTTCCGCTCTTTGTGGGGCGTGATGTTTCGATCCATGCGATTGAAGCTGCGGTGGCAGGCGATCGACTCCTCGCATTGGTGACTCAACGAGATCCCGAAGTCGAAGATCCAGGACCCGATGACCTCTACACCGTGGGCACCGTGGGCATGGTGATGCGCTTGATGCGTCTACCCGACGGTCGCCTTAAGGTATTGGTGCAGGGCCTTTCGAAGATTCGCATCAGTCAGTTTATCCGCACTGAGCCGCATATCGACGTTCAGGTTGAAGAGATAGTGGTAGAGGAATTGGCGGAGTGGTCGGTTGAAGTCGAAGCATTGATGCGTGGCGTGCGCGACAAAGTCGAAGAGCTGCTGCCGCTCAAGCATCTGCCGCCCGAAATCATGTCCATTACCGCCAATGTCGAGGATCCGGGTCGTCTGGCGGATCTTGTGGCTTCGAATCTGCGCTTGCGCGTTGAAGAAGCGCAGGAGCTGCTTGAGATTCACGATCCGGTAACTCGGTTGCGCAAAATCGACGGCTTGTTGCGACGCGAGCTGGCGGTGTCGTCCATGCAGGCCGAGATTCAAGGCGCAGCGCGCGAAGAGTTGGGTCGCTCCCAGCGAGAGCATTTCCTGCGTGAGCAGATGCGTTGGATCCAGGCCGAGCTGGGCGACGCTGAGGACAAAGACGGCGAGATCGAAGAGATGCGCTCACGGATTGAAGCCTCGGGCATGAACGAAGAGGCCCATACCGAGGCGACTCGACAGCTGGAGCGTTTGTCGCATATGCATCCAGACTCATCTGAAACCCAGGTAATTCGTACGTATTTGGAATGGATGGTCGAACTGCCTTGGGCCAAGACATCGGATGACCTGGTTGATTTGAAGGAAGCGCGGGACGTGTTGGAGCACGATCATGCCTACCTTAACAAGGTCAAGGAACGCATTCTCGAATTTCTCGCGGTTCACAAACTTCGGGGTGGGAACAGCTCTCGCGGTCCCATTCTATGCTTGTTGGGTCCTCCCGGTGTAGGGAAGACCTCGTTAGGTCGCTCAATTGCACAGGCGATGGGTCGCAGTTTTGTGCGTATGTCGCTGGGTGGCATTCGTGACGAAGCGGAGATTCGTGGCCACCGTCGAACCTATGTTGGCGCGATGCCCGGAAGAATTTTACAGGGCATGCGCCAAGCAGGATCCGTGAATCCGGTTTTCGTTTTGGACGAAATCGACAAGCTCGGTGCGGATTATCGTGGTGATCCTGCGTCGGCGATGCTCGAAGTGCTTGACCCCGAACAGAATGGAAACTTCCGGGACCACTATCTGAACGTCCCTTACGATTTGTCCAACGTTCTTTTCGTCGCCACAGCAAATTTGATCGATCCGATTCCGCGTCCGTTGATGGATCGCATGGAAATAATCCGCCTTCCCGGTTACACGCCCGAGGAAAAGGAAGTCATCAGTCGTCGCTTTTTGGTTCCACGACAAATCGAAGAATGCGGTTTGACACAGGCCAAGGTGAAAGTGTCGCGTGCGGCGATCAAGGAAGTCATTACGCGCTATACGCAAGAAGCCGGCGTGCGTTCGCTCGAGCGTGAAATAGGCCGAATGCTGCGCAAAGTGGCCCGGCGTTTTGCCGAGGACGAAGTTACAGAAGCGTCGATCACCTTGCGAAACCTCACCTCTTACCTCGGCCCAGCACCGATTGCCGATGAAGCGATACCGCGGAACGCTCTTCCGGGCCTCGCGCGCGGTCTCGCATGGACTGAAGCGGGTGGCGAAGTATTGCTGATCGAAACTTCAAAGGTTCGCGGCCGCGGATTAACGCTCACGGGTCAGTTGGGCGACGTGATGAAAGAATCCGGTCAAGCTGCGATGTCTTACGTGCGGCAGCGCGCGCCTGAGCTCGGCTACGCCGATCTGCTCCTGCGCAATGAAATCCATGTCCATGTTCCCGCTGGCGCTACTCCGAAGGACGGACCCTCCGCCGGTGTGACGATGGCGACTGCGATCATCTCGCTGCTCACCGACACACCGGTTCGATCCGATGTGGCGATGACGGGTGAAATCACCCTGCGCGGCCGTGTACTCCCAGTCGGTGGTGTTCGCGAGAAAGCACTTGCGGCGTTGCGGCGCGGTATCACGACGGTCATTCTTCCTGAGGCCAATCGAAACGACCTCGAAGAGATTCCGCCCGAACTCGCCAAGAAAATCACCTTCCACTTTGTGCGAGACATGGACCAGGTCCTTGAACTTGCACTTCGCGACCCGATCAAAGCGGGTCGGCGCTCGGCGCAGCATTCTTCACGCTCGCCGTCTCAGATTGTTCGTTCCTAAAGCGAAGTAACGTAGAATAGCCGTCGTGGGACGGTTGGATTTGAAAGCGCTGGGCGAACGTGGCTTGGTAGAGCTGATTCGTCGACGTGCGGGCAGTCGCCAATCTGGTTGGCGCGTCGCGATCGGTGACGATGCTGCGGTGATGCGAGCGCCGCAAGGTCAGGACCTGGTCTATACCTCGGACACACTGGTTGAAGGCACGCATTTCCGTTGGTCGACCACGCGTCCGCGTGCGCTCGGCCGGAAGACGCTCGCTGTGAATCTTTCAGATCTTGGGGCGATGGGTGCGACCCCGCGCGGATTTCTGCTGAACTGGACGCTTCCCGAGTCGAGTTCGGCGTCGCAAATCGACGGTTTTTTGCGTGGACTATTGCAGCTGGCAAATCGGGCCAAGTGTCCGCTGGTTGGCGGCGATACTGTCGCAGGGCCGGTCTGGACGATGTCGGTGACCGCGATTGGCAGCGTGCCCATGGGCAAAGGGTTATTGCGGTCCACCGCCAAGGTCGGTGATCGGCTGATGGTGACCGGGACCCTTGGTGCTGCTTCGCTTGGCTTGTATCAGCTTGAAGCCGGCAGAAAGCAAGCATCGATCTATCAGCGGCGTCAGCTTGATCCCGCACCGCCCTATGAGCTTGGGCGCCGGCTCTTACGGTCACGCGGCATGGGTGCGGCGCTGGATCTTTCCGACGGTTTGGCGACCGACTTGGAACGAATCTGTCTCTCGAGTGAAGTCGGCGCCGAAGTCGACCTTGAGTTGATTCCCGTCAACCGAGGGTTTCATCGTTCCTGTGACAAAGAAAACTTGAATCCATGGGAACTCGTACTCTTTGGCGGAGAAGACTATGAGCTTCTTTTTACGGTGCGCGCTGACGCATCGACTGCGTCAAAGCTCACGCGACAACTGGGGCATCGCGTGACAGAGATCGGGCGCATTGTTCGCGGGCGTCGACCGCGGTTCAGGATGAACGGTAAGTCGGTCTCGATTCCGGGACGGGCGTTCGAACACTTCAAGACGCGCTAGTGAAATTCCGAAAAAGATTACGGATTTGCGCCGCTGCACTGCGCGTTTGGAAAGCCGTTGCGCCTCGAGTTGACTCACAAGTTTGTCCTTGGATACGTGCTGATTGCTGGCGTGGCGGTTGGTCTGCCACCCGCATTGGAGTGGTTAGACATTCCGCAGTGGGGCGCGATCTTTTTCGCGATGGCAGCGTGTGCTGGAATCGCCTGGTTGTTGTCACGCCAGCATACAAGGAATTTCCGAAAACTCACGGAGTGCACGAACGTTGTAAGCCAAGGTGACCTAACGGTCGAAGTAGATCTTGGTGAGTCGCAACGTTTTCAAGACGAGTCACATGATCTCGCGTTTTCAGTCGACTTCATGCTGCGCAGCTTGCGCGACCTGGTGGAGCATATTCAACGCGCGGCGGATGACGTAGCGCATGCGTCGCAGGAGCTCTCCGATTCGTCTCAATCCGTTAATGTCCAGAACAAAGAAGTCGGCGGCACGATGGATTCGATGTCCACCAGCGCGCTTCGGCAACAGCAGGATGTTGAGCGCACATCCGTGCGCATACAAGAACTCGCGGGTGCGATTCGCGCAAATGCCGAAGCGGCGCGCCAAATGTTCAGTTTTGCCGCAGAAGCAAACCAACGCTCGGCCGATGGCGTCGATATTTCGCGAGTGACGATTAGCAAGATGCAGAGTCTCTTTGAAAAATCGGACGAAGTAGGTCAGCTGGTCTTTCAATTCGAAGAGAAGATTCGAAATGTCCATCGCATCACGGAAATGATTACAAGTGTTGCAGAGAAAACGCATCTGCTTTCGCTCAACGCGTCTATTGAAGCGGCCCGCGCCGGCGATGCAGGTCGCGGTTTTTCAGTTGTTGCAGATGAGATACGAAAGTTAGCGGAAAGCTCCAGCCACTCGGTCGAACAGATTGGCGGCGTGATGCGTCAGCTCGAAACGGAATCCGTACGCATTTCAGGTTTCATGCGCGAGATGGGCCAAGAAGTCAGCGGGGGACGCGAAGACCTTTCGGGGATCTCGACGTCACTCGAACGGATCCAGGGCGCGGTTCAGGAGGCGTCGCGTTGTTCGGAAACCATTGTGACGCAGGCTGGTGTCCAGGTGGAGAAAGCCGAAGAAATGTCGGGTGCGTTTGAGGACGTAGCAGCGGTCGCGCGCGAGAACGCCGACTCCACAACAGAGATGCGGGCCAGCCTGCACGTTCAGTTTCAAGGGATCGAGGATTTGGTTCGCCAAGCGGCCAATCTTCTGGATATGTCTGCCGAACTCGGGCAAGTCGCCCGAAGGTTTAGAACGCGCTGATGTTGAATCGTATAGCGGAACCCTGGCTTAGATTTACGATCGGCGATCAGGAGTACTCCACGCCGTTGGAGTCGGTGAACGAAGTGATGAATGCAGATGCGCCGCGGCTCATCCCACTCGTGCCCTTGGAGCACGGCGGTGTGATTACGTTTCGTGGCGAGCCTTTGCCCGTAGTTAATGGCGGTCTGTTGTTGACCGGTGAAGCGTCTTTCGGGCATAGCCACGTGTTGCTCTTTGAATCATCCGACACACGTATCGGCGTATCGGTTTCTCGTGTGCTTCGCATTGACCGAACGTTGCGAGTGGAAGTGACTCGGCAGGACGAACCTGTTGAACCGGCATACGTGCAATGGGTGCACGATGGCGAAGTTGATTTGGGATTGGTGGATGCGGACGGACTGCTGCGCCACGGAGCAGAGATTTTTTCAGGAAGTCTCGTTGAAGGGAGAGAAGGGTTATGGGAGAGCGCATTCTAATTGCAGATGATGCTGCCTTTATGCGGGAGATGTTGAGAGACATCTTGACCGAGGGTGGCTATGAGATCGTGGCGGAAGCGTCCGATGGTGCGGGAGCGATAACCGCGTATCACGAACATAATCCGGATCTCGTGACGTTGGACATTGTGATGCCCGGAAAGAGCGGCGTGGAAGCGCTCGAAGAGATCATGCGGAGCGATCCATCGGCATGCTGTGTCATGGTGAGCGCGCTGGGTCAGGAAGCATTGGTGATGGAAGCACTTGAGGCGGGAGCCAAGGATTTCGTTGTGAAGCCATTCAAGCCAGATCAGGTCATCAACGTCGTAAAGAAAGCGCTGAAGAAGAGCAACGACGGGTAAGCGCGGTGAACCTCGAGAAGTACAAGGTTCTCTTCGTCGACGAAGCGACGGATCATCTCGTAGAGATGTCGCGCGCGCTGGCGATCCTGGAAGGGAACGCTTCATCTGAAGATGCTGCGGAGGCGATCGATACGCTGTTCCGAATGGCGCACTCCATCAAAGGCATGGCGGCGTCACTCGACTATGACTCGATCTCTGCTTTGTCACACCAGCTCGAGGACTGGTTGGAACCCGCCCGCGAACTCGGGCGTGTGCCGGCTGATGGCCTGAGACTTCTTTTTGGTTCGGTCCGTGCACTCGAAGAGATGGTGACCGCGGTGGAAGAGTCCGGTGAGTCTCCGGCGCCGCGCGAGGACTTGGCCTATTGGTTGTCTCAACCCATTCAGTTTGGCCGCAATGAGATCACTGAAGCCGCAACTCAGATGTCGGCCAGCGAACCTAGCGCACCGCCGCTGCCTCCTTCGGTCCGTGTTCGGACTACGGTCATTGATCGCTTTCTGGCATCCGTCGGTGAGATGTTGCAACGCCAGGCTCGCCTGGAAGCGATTCACAAGGATGCGCCGGTTTGGGAGCGACATCGAGAATTCGATGAAGAGCTTGAAGGCATGACGCGCGTTGTTCGAGATCTACGTCGTCGTGCGCTGGAGATCCGAACGACGCCGGTGCAACGCGTACTTGAACGCTTGCCACGCGTCGCCAGTGAACTCGCGCACGAACTCGGAAAAAGCGTGCGCGTTGAATTACGGGGAGAGGAAGTCGAGGTCGATCGCGCCGTACTCGATCATCTTGGCGAACCGCTTTTGCATCTGGTGCGAAACTCCATGGATCACGGTATCGAAGCTCCGGAGACCCGCATCAGCGCGGGGAAGGATGCCGTTGGAACGATTCGAATTTCAGCCGCGACGGTATCGGGTCGCCTCGAGCTGTCTTTGGATGACGACGGTGGAGGCGTCGACATTGAACGCCTGCGTGAGCAAGCGATTGAGTCGGGTCGACTACCGGCCGAAGTCGCAGAAGATTTGCCACCGGATCGAATCTGCGAATTGATTTTCGAACCGGGTCTATCCACGCGCGACGAGGTTACTACGGTTTCCGGTCGCGGCGTTGGGCTTGATGCGGTGAAACGGACGATCGAAGGCTTGGGTGGGACGATCCGAGTTTCCAGTAATTTTGGTTTGGGCACCCGTTTCGATTTAGAGCTGCCTTCAATGGCGGCTTTGCAACATGTACTGATTCTTGAAGTCGGATCCGAGCGCATCGCGATTCCACTTTCACGCGTGGAAGCGGTTCTGGGCATCGACGAAGGTCTGGTGGAACAAATGGGAACGGAAGCGTTCTTCGTTTGGAAAGAAGAACCACTGCCGTTGCTCGATCTGGGCGAACGCGTAGGTCTATCGAAAGCGGTTACCGATAAGCTCGGCTGTGTGGTTGTCGTCGAAGTTCGCGGCTTCCAGTTTGGCTTGCACGTGGATCGTGCGGCCGCTCACCTCGAAGTGTTCGTACGGGATGTACCCTCCGCACTTGCGTCGATCGATCCGCTCGCGGGTGTTGCTGTATTGCCGGACGGAACGCCGGTCTTCGTGCTCGAAGTCGCCGCCTTGGTGGAGGATTTCCTATGAGCCAAGTGGCGAAAGATCGCGCTCGCGAATTCGCCTCGATTGGTGGCGGGCACGCCGCGAATGCGCTCGCAAAACTACTGGAATGCACCGTGATGATGGATCCCCCGCGCTGTTGGCCGGTGGAAGTTCCCGATCTATCGTCGAGCTTCACGCCGCGCCGCGATTGGGGTGTATCGGTCTTCGTAGATATCGTCGGCGCAACCACGGGGCAAGCCGGCATTGTGCTCACGAGCGGCGCGGTCGAGGAAGTCCTCACTCGATTGATGGGGGACGATCACGTCGGCGATCTTGACGAACGCGCCTGTTCTGCGCTTTCCGAAGTTGGAAATATCGCGCTCTCGGCTGCTGCCAGTGCGTTTGGCGATCTGGTCGGCGGTGTGGTGGTGCCATCGGTTCCGCGCTTGGGCTTTGATATGGACGAATCTTTTCAGATGGAAGGCCTGCGCCGCGCACTCCATCCTGAGCCCGCCTATCTGGCCGAAACCGAGCTGGCCGAGCGCGATGGCATGATTCGCGTACGCTTCGTTTGGATTCCCACGGACTAAACCCATCCGCGGTCGTTGCGTTATGCTACCCGGATGAACCCCCAACAGCTTCAAGCACTGCTGCGGCGCTACCGTGCCGGCGAGATTGCTGAGGATGCCGTCCTTGAGGAATTGGCACGCCTGCCTTTCCGGGATCTCGGCGATGCACGAATCGATACGCATCGCGCGCTTCGCCAAGGCGAAGCGGAGGTCGTGCTGGGCCAGGGAAAAACCCCCGATGAGATCGTTCGAATCGTCCGCACGTTGGTGGCTGCTAACCAAAATGCTTTGGTGACACGCGTCGATGCTTCTCAGGCGGCCGCGGTTCGCGCGGTCGTTCCGGCGCTCGAGTACCACGAACGTGCGCGAATCCTCTCTTGGGTATGCGCGCCGCCGTCCGCACAGGGGCGTGGAACGGTAGCCATTGTGACTGCAGGCACGTCCGATGGCCCGGTTGCAGAAGAGGCAGCGGTGACGGCTGAGTTCTATGGGAACAAAGTCGAGCGGCTCTACGACGTTGGTGTTGCGGGTTTGCACCGATTGCTTCGTTCGGTGGACGTCCTCCGGGATGCGCAGGTGTTGATTGTGGTCGCGGGCATGGAGGGCGCATTACCGTCTGTCGTCGGTGGGCTGGTGCAGCGTCCGGTGATCGCGGTGCCCACCAGTGTGGGCTACGGCGCATCCTTCGGCGGCGTCGCGGCATTGCTCGGGATGCTGAATTCGTGTAGTTCGAATGTGACGGTGGTGAACATCGATAATGGATTTGGAGCTGGCTTTGTCGCGTCCCTCATCAATCGCGCCTAAGCGTAAGAACCGCATCCTACACCTGGAATGCTTTTCAGGTGCGGCGGGCAATATGTTGCTCGGCGCTCTATTCGATCTGGGTGTTGATTCGAAGGTGGTTCGAGAAGCGGTTCAAGGTCTCGGAGTACCGGGTATTCGAATGCAGGTGGAGCGCGTAAAACGCGGCTCACTTGCGGCGAACTATGTTTCGTTTAGCGGCCCCGCGCGCGACGCGACCGAACGACGCTATGCCACCATCAAAAACTTACTCAAGCACGCCGACCTTTCCGAACCCGTGCGTGAACGAGCGCAGATTATATTTCGAAAACTCGCCGAAGCAGAGGCACGGGTCCATGGTACGGAGCTCGATCGGGTTCATTTTCACGAAGTCGGTGCGATCGACGCGCTCGGTGATATCGTGGGAGTGAGCGCGGCGTTGGAAGCGCTTGAGGTGGGTAGAATTACTGCGTCGGCGGTGGCTGTCGGATCGGGTCACGTCGAGACGTCACATGGCCGTTTACCGTTGCCCGCGCCCGCTGCGATGGAGCTATTGAACGGTATTCCCACCTATCCCGTTGAAGTTTACTGGGAAACGATTACGCCCACGGGTGCCGCGGTGCTCGCGAGTGTCGTCGATGAATTTGGTCCGCTGCCCGCCATGGTGCCGTCAGCGCAGGGCTTCGGCGCGGGTGACGATCGGCAGGGACCCATGCCCAACGTTTTGCGTGCGGTCGTCGGTGAAACCATGAAGGCTTTTGAGCGCGATCGTGTGATCGTGTTGGAAACAAACCTCGACGATATGAATCCTGAACACTTGCCATACCTTCTTGAGAAGCTGATGGACGACGGTGCACTCGATGTGAGTTTGTCGCCACTGGCGATGAAGAAAGGCCGACCGGGACAGTTGTTGCGTGTCATCGCGACTCCGGACCGCGCAGATGTTTTGACCGAGCGGATTCTGCTTGAGTCCACCACCCTCGGTGTCCGTTACCAAGAGATGGAGCGACGCAAGCTGCAACGCGAGGAGTCGCAGGTGGAAACGGAGTTCGGAATGATTCGCGTGAAACGCATTTTGACGCCAGATGGTCGCGCGCTCGTTACTCCGGAGTATGAATCCTGCGCGCATGCCGCGAAAAAGCATGACGCACCGTTGCAACAGGTGTATCGCGCAGCAGAACGTGCAGCGGAGCTCGTTTGATCATGACCGTCGACGCAGGGCCGTTCAAACTCGGAGATATCGGTGGGCATGGACCAGCCGTGCTCTGTATTCACGGGCTCACGGGAACACCCTATGAAGTGCGTCAACCCGCGGAGGTTCTGGCCAAGGCGGGCTTCGCATGTTGGGGCCCATTGCTTCCCGGACATGGAACCTCCGCCGCAGAGCTTGCGCAAACTACGCGCCGGCAATGGATCGACACGGTCGTAGCAGCCTACGATGAGTTGGCACGTACACATCATCGTATCTATGTCTTGGGCCTTTCTCTCGGCGGGTTGCTCGCGCTCGCGTTGATGTTACGTCGCCCTGTATCTGGCGCGGTCCTGTTAGCAACACCGCTTAAATTGAAGCCGCTGGCACGTTTGTTGGTTCCACTGCTCGCGCCGTTCATTCGCGTGATTCCGAAATCCCATTCAATCCACGATCCCGAGGCGAAGCGGCGCCACCCCAGTTACACCCAGATGCCGCTCGCGGGTGCGCTCGAACTGCTGCGCCTTCAGCGCGACCTGAAGCGCGACCTGCATCGCATCAGTGCACCGCTGTGTCTGATCTACAGCCTGGGCGATCCAACGGTCCCCTACGAGAACGCTCAGCAGCTCGCGAGCGCGGTCACATCGCCCGAATGTGAGCTGCATACGCTCTCCAAATCGGCCCACGTACTGCCCGTGGATGTGGAGCGGGAGGAAGTTGCGCAGCATGCCCTGCGCTTCTTCTCTCATCTCGAAGGCGACGGCGCCTATTGACGGCCCCCGGGCGGGGTCTTACGATCCGCCCCAATGCCCATTTAGGGTTTTGAAGGAACGTTCATGGCGGATCTTCCTGGCGCTGCGGTTAAGCGCTTGCTTACGAAACACGGTGGTGATCTTCGAACTTCATCTTCGGCGGTGGGGCTCGCGGTCGCGGCAGCCGAGAATTACATCGCTCGATTGGCTCAAGCGGCATCGGAATGTGCTGCGAAAGACCGGCGCAAGACCATCATGGATGCCGATATCCAGCGGGCCAAAGAGCAACTGGGTTAGTCGGGAATAGAGTCGGTGGATTTCGCTTCACCGGCTCTGGCCAGGCCTTCGATGAAGCGGATCCATCGTGGTTCCGCGTCTTCGAGGAAACGTAGGATCTTTACCCCAATGATCAGGGTTGAAGATCCTGGGCAGGTCTCACGCGATGCAACCTGGCCCTCTATGGTCACCGGTTCCAGTGGGGCCGGGAGGACGATCTCGTAGCGTTCCACGGCTCCGGGAAAGACTTCTCGTTGGGAGCGGATGCGGATGCCTCCGCGCGCGGCTTCGTCCAGCGTTTCGATCGCTTGACCGTCCGCTGTATTCGCGTGCACGGGCAGCCGCACCTCGAAGCGCTCAAAGCGCCGTACGGTAGAACGCTCCACGAGTTCCATCAGGTCCTCGCCCATATCAGACCAGTGCAGGGGTTTACGGAAGTATGCCGTTGCCCCGACATTGCGCGCCGCGTCGCGACGGGATTTGTTGGGCCGGTCGTCGATCAGCACCACAGGTAGGTTTTCGACACCCGGCAGTTGGCGGATCCTGACGGTGAATTCGAGGCCATCGAAACGGGGTAGGCGGACGTCGGAGATCACGATGTCGACGCTGGCCGCTCGAAGGGCCGTCAGCGCCCGCTCGGGGTCCTGGTATGCGGCAACCTGGAAGCCGTGAAGATTGAGCAGCGAACGGGTCGCGGCCAAGCTGGCTCGGTCATGATCGAGCACCAGCGCTCGGCGTTCGCCCTCTGCGATGGGCTCAACTTCTGAGGTCGGCGGGTTACCGCGCCGCTGGCTGGCGGCGTAGCGCTTACTGAGCTGGTCGATGGCGTCTGAGATTCCGATCTCCAGATCCGAGCTGTGCTCGATATTGCGTAGCGGACGGTAGCGGCGCTCGCCCGGTTGTTCGGGAGAGGCCTCTGCAAGGGGGCCTGCGCTGGGAAGCTGGATTTCCGCGGGGCTCTGGACCCGCGCGGGCGGATCGTCGGAGCCGGCGCTGCGAAGCTCGAGACGATCCGCGCCGGTCACATGGCTGGTTACTGCCAGCTCGTCCAACCAGCTCTGGGCCTTCCGCAACTCGATAATGCGCGCATTCCATGCCTGCCGAAGGGCGACTTCGATGTCTGAGAGGGTTTCGCAGCGGGAGACTTCGATCGCCGGTAGCGAGAAAAATTCGCGGGGTTCAAAGAACTTCACCCGGTTATGGCCGAGGGTGTAGAAGCTCGCGTACTCCACGCGAAAACGTTCTTGGAGGGATTCGAACGGCGTACCGCTGAGCCCCAGTCGACCCTCGGCGCTGGTGTCGTCCGCACGCATGCGGACCTCGGCTCCCATCGCCTTCAGGCGCTGTCCCAAAAATATGGCGTGTCGCTGAACGTCCGACAAACGACCCTCGTTCCCCCGATAGACGGGTGCTGTTCGTTTGATCGGCCTCCACCGAGGTGGGATTGAGGTTCCGGCCCCTTCTCCCGGAATCTTCCGCTGGCTTGCACTCGGCATGCATGGGGGGGAGAATATGGATCATGCGGAAGATCTGGATTGCCATGTTGGTGGTGCTGTGTGGATTCGTCCTGGGGCCTCGCACCGAAGCCGAAACGCTGGTGAGCGCGAGTTTCATTGTGCTCGGTAGTAACCTCAATTCGGGTGGCGCCGTGCTGATGACGGGCCCTTCCCTCATGACGCTGGGCGGTTCGATCGGCCAGGCGGAAGCCATCGGGCTGAGCGGCAGCACATCCAGTCTTTCCACGGCCGCACCCGGTTTTTGGCCCATCGTCGCCGGTGATTTCCCCAACTTAGATTCTGACCTCGATGGTCTTCAGGCGTTCCGCGACAACTGCCCCTTCGCCAATAACCCGCTCCAGGAGGATATAGGTGGTGTCGGTGTCGCGAGCCTTCCGGATGGAATCGGTAACGCGTGCCAATGTGGTGATACGAATGACAACGGCTTGGTCGATCCGAACGACCGCGTCGTGCTCGAAGACGCATTCGTCGATCCGATAAATTTCCCGCTAACGCCCGCGGGCCAAAGTAAATGCGACGTGATCGATGCGGACGACCCTTGTAGTCTGCCTGACCTTGTGGTGATCCGACGCAATGTCGATGGTACCCCGCTCCTCCCGGGTATCAGTCAGACCTGTGAGGCTACTAGACCTTAGGAATCCGTTTCCCGTGTTACTCTTCGCGCGCAATGGGAAAGATAGACACCTCAAAAATGCGGCCGGGCACGCGCGTCGAACTCGATGCTGGCGAGCCCTACATCATCACTGAATACCAGCACGTAAAACCGGGCAAGGGCGGGGCGTTTGTACGTCTCAAAATGAAAAGCCTGATCACTGGATCTGTGCTCGACCGAACGTTGAAAGCGGGCGAGGCGCTCGAGCAAGCGGATATCAGTCACCGCGACATGCAGTACCTCTACGCCGACGGCGATAACTTGGTCTTCATGGACCAAGAAACCTACGAGCAAACCGAAATTCCGACCGCTTCGATATCAAACGCGGATCTCATGATGGAAAACTGTGAGGTCGAAGTTCTCTTACATAGAGACAAACCGATCGGAGTCGAGCTGCCTAACTTCGTTGTGCTCGAGGTCAAAGAGACTGACCCTCCCGAAAAGGGCGGGAAACTCAAGGTCGCAACCCTTGAAACGGGAGCCACGGTTCAGGTGCCGAGTTTCATTGATCGCGGCGAGAAGTTGAAGATCGATACACGCGACCGTTCGTATTCGGAGCGTGCCTAGTCATGAAGGCACTCACCTACGCCGGGCCCGAGCATATCGAGTACTCGACGGTGGACGATCCGACACCGACCGCGACCGACGGTGCGGTGGTTAAAGTCGAGCTCTGTGCAATCTGTGGAAGTGATCTTCACATCTACCACGGTCATGGCTTTACGCCGGATACGGGGTATACGATCGGGCACGAGAGTATCGGTGAAGTCGTTGAGTTGGGCAGCGATGTAAATCGTTTCCATGTTGGTGATCGTGTTTTGATCCCCGGCAGTGTGGGGTGTTCGACCTGTGCTTCTTGTCGGCGCGGGCAGGTATTGCGCTGCGAAAACCAAAAGATGGGCTGCTACGGCTTGGGGTACGCGCTCCAGGGTTCGCAAGCGCAAGCGGTTGCTGTACCCGCTGCAGATACGTGTTTACATCTCATTCCTGACGGTGTGAGCGACGAACAAGCACTCCTGCTTACCGATATTTTGCCGACCGGATGGTACGGCGCGCGTCGCGCGGGAGTTCAACCCGGGGACACGGTTGCGATTGTGGGTTTGGGTCCCGTCGGACTCTGCGCGGTGATGTCCGCGGTCGCGATGGGCGCGGCTAGGGTGTACGCGATCGATCGAATTGAAGAGCGGCGTCAACGTGCGGAAGAACTCGGTGCGATTGCGCTGCGTCATGAAGATCCCGTCGAGGAATTGATGGGTGTTACTCGTGGTCGCGGTGTTGATGCATCGATCGAAGCGGTCGGCGCGGATGCAACGATCACGCTCGCGCTAAAACTCGCGGCTTTTGGCGGCCGGGTTTCAGTCATCGGCGTGAGTCAGAACATGGAATTCAAATTCCCGATGACACTGGTGCAGCTGAAAGCTTTGGAATTTCATATCGGCCTGACGGCCGTTCAAGCGGAACTTCCGGCGTTGATCCCCTTGGTGCAGAGTGGCCGACTGCATCCGGAAAAGGTGATTAGCCATCGCGTCGGCCTATCCGAAGGTCCCGACGCCTACCGCCAATTTGCCGACCGCAAAGACGGCGCCCTCAAGATGGTATTAGATCCAGCGCGCTAACAGCGATGGATCGAAGCACCAAAGGCAGCGCGAAGCGCTGCCGTCCGCGCCGTTAACCCGCTCGCTACGGCTAACAACTCGGTCCACTAAAAGTCGGGGAGTCTTCGAGTACGCGGTACCACTCCCAACGCATGCCGTCGGGTTCGGTGGCCCAGACTTTATCGGACTTGGCATAGCAGCAAGTCACTTCGTCTTCGACGAGATCCGCCATGCCGGCTTCCTTTAATCGATTTGTAGCTTTAACCACGTCGAGATCGCTGAAAACTTCGACACCGAGATGATTGAGTCGTTCGGGTGCGTCGGGTACTTCAAAGAGCACGAGCTTTAGCGCCGGATTCTCGATCGCGAAGTTCGCGTAGCCGGGTTTGCGTTTGTTTACTTTGGTGTCGAACATTTTTGAATAGAACTCGACGGCCGCATCGAGGTCTTTCACGTTGAGGGCAAGTTGAAGTCGCATGTTTCTTCCTTTTAGCACGTGCCTGATTGGCAGCAGTTTTCGGTGAGATAACCAAGTAAGTTTTTCATGGTGTTGAAATCGGGACTGTAGATCAGTGAGCGCCCATCCCGCTGGCAGCGCACGACCCCGGCACTCTTCAGTTCTTTCAGATGAAAGGAGAGCGTCGCGGCCGGTACTTCGAGCGCGTCACTGATCGATCCCGCGGGAAGTCCATCGGGACCCGTACGGACGAGCAGCCGAAAGATCTCGAGCCGGGTTTCTTGCGCGAGGGCGGCGAGGGCGGAGACGACTTTTTGTTTTTCCATATTTCCAATATTATAGAATAATAGAAATGAAGTCAAGCCAAAAAAAACGGCGCCGACTGAAGCCGACGCCGCTTTTAGCCAATGGAGGCTTTTACATCATTCCCATGCCTGGAGGTGCGCCGCCCGGCATACCGCCGCCGGCACCCTTTTCCTCAGGCTTGTCCGCGATCATTGCATTGGTGGTGAGCAAGAGCCCAGCAACGCTCGCAGCGTTCTGCAGTGCGGTTCGAACCACCTTGGTGGGGTCGATCACACCGGCTTTGACGAGGTCTTCAAAGACGTCGGCTTGTGCGTTGTAGCCGAAAGCGCCCTTGTTGTTACGGACCTTATCCACCACCACGGAACCCTCTTGGCCCGCGTTGGTTGCGATCATCCGCAGCGGCTCTTCAATCGCGCGATGCACGATATCGATACCCGCTTGCTGTTCCTCGTTTGCCGCCGCAGCCTTATCGAGGGAGTTCTGCACACGAATCAACGCGACGCCACCGCCGGGCACGATGCCCTCTTCGACAGCTGCGCGAGTGGCGTGCAACGCATCCTCGACGCGTGCTTTCTTTTCCTTCATCTCGGATTCCGTTGCCGCACCGACTTTGATCACCGCGACACCGCCAGCCAACTTCGCAAGTCGCTCCTGGAGCTTCTCGCGATCGTAGTCCGACGTTGTGGCTTCGATCTGATTCCGGATCTCTTTGCAACGGCCCTCGATGTCCTTCTTTGTGCCGCCACCATCGACAAGCACAGTGTTGTCCTTGTCGATCACGATCCGCGCCGCGGTACCGAGATCGTTCAAGGTGACATTCTCGAGTTTGATGCCGAGTTCCTCTGCAATGACCTGGCCACCGGTGAGGATCGCCATGTCTTCGAGCATCGACTTGCGACGGTCGCCGAAGCCAGGTGCCTTCACTGCAGCGATGTTGAGGGTGCCGCGAATCTTATTCACGACCATCGTTGCGAGAGCTTCGCCTTCGATGTCCTCGGCAACCACGAGGAGTGGCTTGCCCATCTTTGCGACCTGCTCCAATAGGGGCAAAAGGTCCTTCATGCTCGAGATCTTCTTCTCGTTCAAGAGAATCAGCGCGTCTTCGAGTACGACTTCCATCCGCTCGGGATCCGTCACGAAGTAGGGCGAAAGATAGCCGCGATCGAATTGCATTCCCTCAACAACATCGAGTTGAGTGTCGAGCGCTTTGTTCTCTTCGACCGTGATGACGCCTTCTTTACCGACTTTTTCCATCGCGTCTGCGAGGAAGTTACCGATCTCTTCGTCGCTGTTCGCGCTGATGGTTCCGACCTGTGCGATCTCGCTGCGCTCACGCGTGGGCTTGGACAGCTTGCCAAGCGCTTCGGTCAGCGTGGCTACCGCGGAATCAATACCGCGCTTGAGCTCGATCGGGCTATGACCGGCGGCGACGCGTTTGAGACCCTCGCGGAAGACCGCTTGTGCGATCACGGTTGCGGTCGTCGTACCATCGCCAGCCACGTCAGACGTCTTGGAAGCGACTTCCTTGACCATCTGCGCGCCCATGTTTTCGAACTTATCTTCGAGTTCGATTTCCTTGGCGACCGTAACACCGTCTTTGGTCACAACAGGCGAACCAAAGCTCTTTTCCAAAATAACGTTTCGACCGCGGGGTCCGAGCGTAACCTTGACGGCATTTGCCATCGTGTTCACGCCACGGAGGATCGCGTCCGACGCCTGTTGATCAAACTTAATGATCTTGGCACTCATGTTTAGTTCCTCCCCTATTTCTTCTTGGCGCCAGCCGAGCCGACGATCGCGAGAACATCATCCTCACGAAGAATGATGAGTTCCTCGCCGTCAACGGTGACATCCGTGCCGGCGTACTTGCTAAACAGAATCACATCGCCTTCCGCAACATCGAGCGGGGTGATGCTTCCGTCTTCACGGACCTTCCCCTTGCCTGTTGCGATTACGACACCTTCCTGTGGCTTCTCTTTGGCGCTGTCGGGGATAATGATGCCCCCGGCTGTCTTTTCCTCGCCTTCGGTCCGGCGCAGCAGGATTCGATCCTGGAGTGGACGAATCTTCATAACGGGTCTCTCCCTATGCCTGTATTGGGCAAAATCTATATAGATCAAATACTTGTGGCTGGCACTTGAGAGGCTCGAGTGCCAGCCGAGGCCGCAGTCTAAAACCACTACCGACCGTGTCAAGCGGGCGTCTTGACGGGCTATCGGCGAGCGAAGCTCACCTGCCCGTACGGCAGGCTACTTTGTGCCTGCCTCGGGCGAAATTTGGCAACAAAGGCGCACACATAGTCGCGCGCCGTGCGCGCAGGAGCGACTGCGTCGGCGGGATACCGCCCCAAGTCACGGGTAGAGACGGCCCATCAGGCGGGGGAAGGGGATGGTCTCGCGCAGGTGGTGGAGACCACAGATCCAGGTCAGCGTGCGCTCGAGTCCGAGGCCGAAGCCGGCGTGGGGCACGCTGCCGTAACGGCGGAGGTCCCGGTACCAGCCCAGCGGCTCGGGATCCATCTGCTTTTCAGCGATTTGTGCGTCCAGGGTTTCGAGCACCTCTTCACGCACGCTGCCACCGATGATCTCGCCATATCCCTCCGGTGCGAGCACATCCATGTTCAGCACGACCGAGGGATCGTCTGGATCTCGCTTCATATAGAAGGGCTTCAGGCTTGCGGGGTAGCGGTGCACGACCAGTGGGCGGTCGAACTCTTTCGCGAGTACGGTTTCTTCATCGGCACCGAAATCTTCACCAAACTCGATGTTCATGTTTTGAGCCCTCAGTCTTTCGAGAGCTTCGCTGTAACTCAGGCGCGGAAACGGTTGGGTAACGGCTTCAAGGGCTGCGGTATCGCGTTCGAGTACTTCGAGTTCGGGGCGGCAGGTTTCGAGAACGCGTGCGAGCAGCGCGCAAATGAAGCCCTCGGCGAGTTCGATATCGTCGTCCAAATCGAAGAAGGCCGCTTCGGGTTCGATCATCCAAAACTCCATCAGATGTCGACGGGTTTTGGATTTTTCCGCGCGAAAGGTGGGGCCAAAGGTGTAGACGCGTCCAAAGGCCTGCGCGCCCGCCTCGGCATAGAGCTGGCCACTCTGGGTGAGGTACGCCTTTTCGTCGAAGTAATCGGTTTCAAAGAGCGTGCTGCTGCCCTCGCATTCCGCGGGCGTAAGTATCGGCGCATCGAAGCGTAGAAAGCCCCGACTCTCAAAGAACGCGTGTGCGGCTTGTTCCACCTGCGAGCGAATTCGTAAGACCGCATGCTGCCGTTTGGAGCGCAGCCAGAGGTGTCGGTGTTCCAGCAGGAAAGCAACACCGTGTTCCTTCGGCGTAATCGGGTAGTCATGCGTGTTCTGAATCAGTTGAACGTCAGAGGCGAGCAACTCGTGTCCCCCCTGTGCTCGCTCATCGGCTTTGACGTTTCCGATGACACGAAGGGACGACTCCTGGCCCATGCCGCTCACAAGTTCGAATATTTCGTCGCCGACATCGGCTTTTGAAACCACGACCTGAACGATCCCGGTTCCATCGCGGAGCTGCATGAAATGCAGTTTCTTGCTCGAGCGGATGTTGTAGAGCCAGCCTTGAAGCCGCACGTCTTGCTCGACATGGGCGGCGAGTTCGTCGATGCGAACTGTGGGTGTGTCGCTCATTCAATTCCCTCGTACGCTCGTTTTTCTAAAAGTTTTTCTTCCAGCTCGCGGATGCGGGCACGCATGCTACGGGGGCTGCTGAAAGGCCCACCGGGTACCGCTTTTCGAAATGCCTCGATCGCGCGTTCGAGCTGTCCATGAGATTGGTAGATGGTGCCCTTCAGCTGATACAGACGCTTTATCTGCCGTGGCTCGAATGCAATGGCACGGTCGATGACGGCGTCGGCTGCGTCGAAATCGCCTTTTGCTGCATGGAATTGAGCCAGCTGACCGTACGCTCTTGTGAGCAGTGGATTCATCTCCAACGCCTGTTCGAGCAATTCGATGCCTCGGTCGATTTGGCCCGTCTGTGAGATTGCGCGTGATTCTTGGAGCAAGAGATCCGGATGTCCGGCTAGAACCCTTTTTGCATCCGGCAGACGACTCCGCTGCGGAGGACGCGCGATCAACGGCGACCCTGGCGGCAGGAGTATGGTCGCGACATGGTCGCTGTAGATGACCTGCCAATTCGATGGTGGCTGTGTCAACGCCTTGGTCGGCGGACGTCCGGTGGGTAGCAGCGCGATCTCAGCCGGACGTTTCGCCACGCGTGCATGGAAGCCGGGCCCGGCACTCAGAATGGATAGGTAGTCAATATACATTTCGTCGTCATAGACGGTGTTCGCGCGCCCGTCGATAAAGAGCTTGAACTGCGGCGCGTGCAGCATCAGGTACCCGCCCCAATTGTAGTAATTGAGCACTCGTGTGGGCGCGGGTTCGATCGCCTGCATGTACTTCACTGCGGCTTCGGGATAGAGATTCCACTCGGTCCAACGCTGCAGGAACAACGGATAGATCTGCACGCTGCTCCAAAACCAAAAACAGATCACTGCGCCGATGCCAGTGGTTGCGAACGCCACATCTGCCCGGCCCAAGCGTGGCCAGGCGCGGATGGCTTGGCGCACGAAGAAGCCGATCGCGCACGCGACCATCGGTGTTGCGGTGATGGCGAATAACGGCACGAAGCGTCGCGATGTTAGCGCCATGCGCAATGTCACCATGGAAAGGGCGACCAAGTATGGGTCACGTCGAAACGCGAAAGGTAACCCGATCAACCAAAAGGAGATGATGATCCAGAAGCGACTGTGAAACGTGCCGAGATCGAAGATGAGATCACGATCCTGTGCGTTGAAGATCCAGGCGGGTGGCATCCATTCAACAATGGACCGGAAGGGTGAATCTGCGTTCAAGTAGTCGATCGGATATTCGAGTACGAAGATGCCGTAGGGGTTGATGGTCATCGCGACAAAACACGCCGCGACTGCGATCCATTCGCGTTTGGGAATATCCAGGCGTTCGAGCCACGGTAGGTCGCGATGACGGGCCGCCCAGGCACGGCGAATCGACATCACCAGGACGTGCAGGCCGATGGCGCCGATTCCAAAGACGAAGCCACCGTGGGTGTTGACCCAGAACAAAACCAGAGCAGGCCAAAGCCAGGGAGCCCACGACCGATCGCGAGTCACCAGGAAAATGCCGAGTAGGAGCAGCGTGAAAAGGTGTGGCCGAATATCGATAAACCAGTGGGCCGCCGTTCCGGCGAGAACCACAGCAAATGCTGCACCGAGCGCCGACTCGCTAGTACGGGATGCTGCGACGAACGCCAGTGCGAAGACCGAGAAGATGACCGCAAAGTTCAACCACGCGACCCCCTGTGGCTGAATCGCGTAGACGGCCCAGTAGAGCACCGCCCAAAACCATTCGGGGTTCAACCAGCGTTCGCCCCCAAACGTGTAGGAGTAGAGATCCTCCTTGGGGAAATCGGGCAACATCGCGAGAATGTCTCGTCCCGCGGCCAAGTGCCACCAGAGGTCAGAACCCGCGACCGAAGGCTGGCACCAGGCGGTGGCGGCGAGTGCGGCCAAGAAAAGGGCCACATACCAATTGATTTTCGCTCTTTCTTCGAATACGCTCATTCGCCGCAAGCCTCAGGGCTGGGGAAATCCAGACAGGACTGGACTCCGGTATTGGCAGGCAGGTTAGAGTATTCCCACCCAAGGGGGTGGCGCTTTACACGGGGGTCCCGATGCATCTCACGAAACGACAGAAAGAAGTCTTCGATTTCATCAGTGATTACTTGGAGCGTGAAGGTTACGCGCCAAGCTTGGAGGAAATCGGTTTGCGTTTCGGACTGTCGTCCGTTGCAACGGTTCACAAGCATGTTCATAACCTGGTCGAAAAAGGTCTGCTTCGCAAAGCCTGGAACCGGAGTCGTTCGATCGAAGTTGTGGATCCCGATCGCGTCACGGCACGTGAGGTTCCGCTCCTAGGTTCCGTTGCGGCGGGTGTTCCGATCGAAGCGATTGAAACGCCGGATACGCTTGCGGTACCTATCGACATGGTGGGGCAGAAGGAATGTTTCGCGTTGCGGGTGCAGGGCAATTCCATGATCGACGATCATATCCAAGATGGTGATGTGGTTTTGGTTGAGCGCCGAAATCTACCCGAGCAAGGTGAAACCGTCGTTGCGTTGATTCGGCGGGAAGAGGCCACACTTAAGCGCTTCTATCGCGACGGTGGCAAAATCAAATTGGTGCCCGCCAATCAGACGATGCGTCCTATGGAGTTTCCGGCCGAGGATGTCGAGGTCCAGGGCGTTGTCGTAGGGTTGCTGAGGCAATATTAGATCGTGCTTCTGACCCGCAGGATGAGTTTTTCCTCAGCACATCAAACCGACGTGCGACCGAGTACACATGGTCATAACTACGAGCTAGAAGTGACACTGCGCGGTGACGTTGATTTGGAGACCGGTATGGTGATGGACCTCAAACAGCTGCGCGACGTGATGGAGTCCGTTGTGGGCAGTACGTTCGACCATCGTCATCTTGACCGAGACACGTCGTACTTCGACCAGCGTCCATCGACAGCAGAAAACTTTGCAACCGTGGTATTTGATTTGCTCGATGGTGCGCTGCCAAGCGGCGCGTTGCATCGCGTGCGACTCTCGCCGGATGAAGATCTCACGGTAGAGGTGAGTCGGTGATTCGATTAACCCGCCGTTATCGCTTCAGCGCGGCGCACGTGCTGGCTCGACCCGATTGGGACGACGCTCGCAACACTGAGATCTACGGCAAATGCGCGAACCCTTCGGGTCACGGGCACAATTACGTGTTGGAAGTCACCGTGCGTGGGGAGGTGGATCCACAGTCAGGTCGTTTGGTCGCGGTTCCCAAGCTCGATGCGATCGTGCGCGAGCGTGTTCTCGCGCTATTGGATCACCGATTTCTCAACCGGGATGTGGATCGCTTTGAAACCGAGGTGCCAACGGCTGAAAACATCGCGCGCTTCGCCTGGGATGCGCTCAAAGGCGAGATCGCGCCATCAATCTTAGATCGGATTCGCCTTGTCGAGACCGAGAACAATGCGGTTGAGTACGTGGGGGCGGAGGAAGAAGCATGAGCCGAATTGAAGGACTGGTTGAAAGCCTACTCAAAGAGATTGGGGAAGACCCGACCCGTGACGGTCTGCAGCGTACGCCGAGTCGTGTCGCGCGAGCGATGGATTTTCTGACCTCGGGTTATCAGCAGGACCCGAAGGTGGTTCTGAACGAAGCGGTCTTTGAAGATAGCTGCAATGAAATGGTCGTCGTGAAGGACATCGATTTCTACAGCATGTGCGAACACCATATGCTGCCGTTCTTTGGCAAGGCCCACGTGGCGTACATTCCCGCGGGTCGAATCGTGGGCCTTTCAAAAATCGCCCGCTTGGTCGAAATGTACAGCCGCCGGCTCCAGGTACAGGAGCGCCTCACCCAGGAGGTGGCCGCATCGATCAACAAGGTGCTGAAGCCCAAAGGTGTGGCGGTCGTGGTGGAAGGGCAGCACCTCTGCATGATGATGCGCGGCGTCCAAAAGCAGAACTCGGTCGCGATCACCAGCGCGATGCTCGGGGGATTTGAGGCTGATCCGAAGACCCGCAGCGAGTTCCTGGGGCTGATTCGTCACGGGCACCGCTAAAAATCCGTATTTTCGCTGATCCTTTCGAATCCCGACGTATCTCACTGCGTCATACCTGCATCTAAGACAAACATTCGAGCAGACCGGCAGGGCGTAGGCAAAAGGCTTCAAAACGGACCGGCAAGTCCTCTTCAGCCCATACTCAACTGCCCGCCTAAGTGACCGAGATTGCTGGATAGAATGCTGGAGACCTTTTTGTTGACAGAGGCCCTAAAGTCTCGTACGGTGCCGACCGATAAGGAAGCAGTCGAGTTTCACCCTAAAGACGCCCCCCCTCCAGCTTGTTCGAAAAATCCGAGCAGGGCGAGGAGAGAGCGGTGTCTCTTTCTGCTCCAAAAACATTGACACAGTGCGTCGAAGGCCAATGGGTCAGCGGTGCGGTCGGGATCGTAGCGGGCCCGGCCATGAGCGAACGGAGCAGGGGATTCTGACCCGGTGGGCAGATACCCGGTAAGAGACAACGCAGAGGGAAAAGTTTCGAGTTCAACTCGTAACCTGGCATCGCGGGCTAACCGGCGAGCTCAAGGAGGAAAAGAGATGATCGAAGGAAGCCGCTGGCAAGACAATAATGCGGTAGTCGATCCGGAAAATTCTAACGTGGATCCGGAAGAAGAAGCGGCGCGCAATCGCAATACGCTGCTTTCTTACTTCAACGACATCGCGAGCATTCCGACCCTGACTAAGGAAGAGGAAGTCATGCTTGCGAAGGAGATGGAGTCGGCCACGTTCGAGATGCGTTCGGGTATTTTGGCAGTGCCGTTTACCTGGCGCGAAGCGATCGAAATCTGGCACGGCCTTCAGGCTGAAAACCGTGTGACGGCGAAGATGTCGGAAGCATATGGCTCCGGTGCGCCTGAGGGCGAGGAGCGCGGCGAGCGTCTTGACAAGGCACTGAAGCGTGTTGAAGCGGCGTTGGCGAAGTACGATGCGCTGCAGGAAAAGAAAGCCACCGAACCCGAACTCGAAAAGGTTCAGCAGGGAATCGTGCGCGCGTTGCGCGACGCGGATCTTTCCATGCAGATCTTCGAGCGAATTCGCCGCAAGTTACGGACTTCGCGCGACACGATGGCTGGCTTTGATCGCCAGATTCGCGAGTTGAAGTCGCCGAAGCGCGCGCCACGCTCCGAAAAGGGCAAGCAGGAACGTGAAAAGGAAGTCCGGCTACTTCGGAAGCATCTGAAGGAAGTCGAAACCGTCGTTGGCATTAAGGTCGAAGAGTTCATCAAGCTGATGGACACGGTGGACCTGTCCTATGACCGGCTGATGTATCACAAGAACAAGTTCGTCCAGCACAACTTGAAGCTCGTGATCGCCATTGCGAAGGACTATCGCAATATGGGGATCGCGTTCCAGGATCTGATCCAAGAGGGCAACCTCGGTCTGATCCGGGCTGTGGAGAAATTCGACTATCGTCGTGGCCATAAATTCTCGACGTATGCGTTGTGGTGGATTCGGCAGGCGCTGATTCGTGCGATTCAAAATCAGTCGCGCACGATTCGTATTCCAAGCCATATGCACGACACGCTGTTGAAGTACTACCGTACGTTCAATGCGCTATCGAAGCGTTTGGGACGGGAGCCCAAGACGTCTGAGCTCGCGAAAGAGATGAGTATCTCGGTCGAGCAGACGGAGCGCTTGCAGAAGATGACGCGTGAACCGGTCTCACTGGAAAACCAGGTGAAGGGTACGGACTCCAAGGTTCTGAAGGACTTCGTGAAGGATCCGACCACGGTATCTCCGTTGGACGGCTTGGATCGGTTCCGGCTCGAACTCGCGACCGAGGAGTCAATCGCTCAATTGAATGAGCGTGAGCGCAATATCCTGCGTTGGCGCTTTGGGATGAAGGGCGAACAGGACCATACCTTGGAAGAGATCGGTGAAAAACTCGGCCTTTCTCGCGAACGCGTTCGCCAGTTGGAAGCGCGGGCGATTGAGAAGTTGCGACATTCTTCGAAGCAGCGTTTGCTCGAAGCGTTCGCGGATCTCGAGGCGTAGTCCAACCGATCGAACCAGATTCGATATAAAACTTCAGTAGTAATTGAAGATGTTGCGCCGCGGTGGAGAAATCCACCGCGGCGTTTCGTTTAAGGTCCGACAGCTAACACCCAAGCGAGCCCGCGTTCCACTTTATTCACGAAGCATCGTGAGCTGGTGTGGCTCGGGAGTCCATCCCCTGGCCACCACCCATATCTCGGCCGCGCCAGCTCATGTGCCTCACAGATTGGAGAGATGACGAAAGAGGAACTTCGCGGTGACAACGGCCGCCGCGTTACTCGGGAGAACGAGCGTGGATCTGCAGAACCCGCCGTCCGTGACGGGCAAGGCCTGCCCGGCTTATACGAACGCCTGTACGGTTGATGCCAACGGGAACTGCCTGCCGTAGTTGATTCGTCTAGATGTCGCCTGGTAACCGTCCGTCTCAGCCACGATCCGCCGCGGGGAAGAAGATTTCCCGCGGCGTTTCACTTAAATCCATCAGATCGGCCGACGGGAAACAGACTGCCTATCTCTTAATCTTAAGCGTCAGAGATATCATGAAACTTCCTCTTGCTTCCACGCTGCTTCTTTGTTGCGCGAGCACAGCGAGGCGGGAGACCACTTCGCTAGTAAGAATAAACAATTCAATTAATGGTGTAATTTTCACTGAGAAAAAAAGTATCCACCAAATCATCTCGTCACTTTTGTAGAAGCGGCTGCACTTATCTGGCGGATAAAAAGCTGGCCCCGAGGGGCATCCTGGCGTTTTTGGGGTTTCCGAACTGCAGCCATCTGTGGGAAACTCCAGACACCGTGGACGGGAGGGAATAAATGACTGTCTTGCGAATTCTGAGTGTATTGATTGCCGTGATTCTGGCTGTGCCAGCCAGCGCGACGATCTTCCCCTATCAAAGCGTTCAAGCCTTTGGTCGGAATAACCTACGTGACGTCTCGCATCTCGCATGCGACTTCATCGAAGGTTGTTATGACCGCGAGGGAAATCTATGCGCGGACGATCCAAACAGTCTTTGTATCCTCGCGACAGTTCCTCCCAATCGCTGTAGCAAAGGTTCGAACTCGGTTCCGGTTCAGGTCTCACAGATTTGGCCAGCGCGTGGCGGTTTCTGCGCGGGCACGACCGGTTTCGCGCACGGCCCGAACGGTGGTCCAGATAGCTCCCATCAGTTCGGCTTTTCGCCGCTGGGCACGCCGTGCTTGCCGGATGCCTACATCGATATCGAATTTCAGATCCTCGCTGCCACTGATGCTGGCGTAATCGCCGGATTGGAAGCGCAGCTGGCCGCGATAGAGAACACCGATGGCAATAGCGCGATGTGCGGTGGCGCGAGCTGCGATATGTCGCGCAACGACAACAGCGTTCGTTGCAATGGTACTGATCCGACAGCGCCCAACTTCGAAACCATCAAATGCGGTGGTCCGAGCGCGCTTTGCTCCGACGGCGACCCCAGCCTCGACGTGGGTGGTTTCGGCGTTGCTCTCTGTGTAGAAGTTCTTTTAGAGAGTCTCGGTCAGCGCCTCTCGAACTGCGGCAGCAACGCGGGTGAGGGTGACGGTGATCTGGGTTCGCCCCGTAACGATATGGAAAACACGCAGGACCTCTTCACTGCACAGCGCAAGCCGGGCACGGGTACGGCTGTAAACGTGGACGCGGGCGCAATTGTCAGTCAGCGGACGACGTTCGCGATTGAAATGGAAGACGCGAATTCCGCCCCGATGGGTGTTCGGTCTTGGCAGATTTTGGGCGACTCCAACTGGGCCGACTACGTGTTCAGCTCTTCGACCAAGAACGGCGCCTTGGACAGCCACGTTTCGGTGCAGTTCTGTAACCCGCCGGCGAAGTGGGAAACACAGCTACCCGCGTATGGTTTCTGCACCAATGACAACGATGTGTTCTGTATTCAAGATACGGATTGCGCCAGCGTAGGGGGTATCTGCGATGCCTCCAGCTTCGTCTTCTGTCATGAGACTTCGGCCGCCGCGGCGGTCGAAGGCAAGCTGCCGGGTGCGTTGGACTCCGTTGGTTTCATCTGGACCCAGGACCTCGACGTCAACGATCCTATTCCTGCAGGAGCGCCTGCGGCTTGGGACAATGGCGTCAACGCGACCTGCCCACCGTTTTGCGGAACGTCGTACGACTTCCATACCTATGAAGAAGAGGAAATCGTTCAGACGGGTCTTCAGGATCGCAACGCGGGTATCCAATTGCTTTACGATTCGCTTGAAGGCGATCTCGCTCAGGCGGGTGATGCGATTACCGTTACGGGTACGCGTTCGGTCGCGTGGGTAGGCGCTCAAATGGGCGATGACTTGCGCTGCTTCTTAGGTGGTCAGGATCCGAACGACACCATCAACCTTGGTACCTGCAGCAACACGCTGGATAAATGCGATCCTTGTACGCGTGTCGACATTCCCTGTACTCCACAGGTGGGCAGCTTGCCTTGCGGTGGTGGCGCGGGTGTGTGCGACTTCTGCGGTGGCACGCACACCAGTCAGCTCCCAGGTGGTCGTCCGGTTGACGCGAACGTCAGTGGTTTGGCATTGCCGGTCGGCTACAACGACCACGGCTTTTCTGTGCTGGGTCTCGCTCAGAACCGACGCATTGGTCTGCTGAACAACCGTGTAGCCGAGGTCGATGTACCGATCTTTGTTGCGGGTGTTACAGGTGCCGCGAGCGCTGAGTTTCGCGACGATTTCTGCGATGCGCAGAACGACAGCTGTTCGCTCGGTCAGACCAACGGTGGTGGCCCAGGCATCGGCTCCGCTCGCACATTCCCGGCGGGCGCGGACCTACCGATTGGCGTGGCCATCGGTGCGAACGCGGTGAACGTGGACGCTGAGAACGCGGGCACGCCGTTGGCGAGCCCTGCGCCGATCCGGACGACTTCGTACGGTCCGGGTGCGAATGGTATCCCGGGTTGTATCGGGAATAACTCATCGGCGAACAACGGTAACGACGCCTGTAAGGGACGCTTCGGTTTCGGTACCCAACTCGAAAATTGGGGGACCTGCACCGGTGGTTTCCGCGATGGCGAGCCTTGCCAGGAGAGTGCGCCGATCAATGACCTCTTCGCTTGTAACTCGACGGAATTCGCGTCGGGGGTTTGTGAAAATCCGGTCCTTGGGTTCAATACCGGTGGCGATGATTCGTCGCTTCCCGTATCGGCCACGTTTGTATCTGGGGCCACTGACGGTATTGAGGCACGCTTCAAGGTGCCGAACCCGAGCGATCCCGCGCCGACGATCCACACCGTCTCAGCGCTTTCATTGCGCGACTTGGCCATTCGCGCGCCGACGGGCAGCCAGGGAGACAACGCGGATGTCATCGTGAAGGTGAGCGCGACGCTCTGCCCACTCAACCAGACCACGGGTGTGCCGGAATGCGTGACACCGGGTCCCCCGACTGGTTGCGTTGATACCGATGCTGACGGCATCTGTGATGACGGTGATAACTCGGGCACACCGGGTGATAACACCTGCGTGGGTGGCGCAACGACGAACTGCGACGATAACTGCCGGTTCATCTCGAATCCCGCTCAGGAAGACACAGCGGGTGTCGGCCTCGGGCCGCCCCCGCCGGATGGAATCGGTAATGCGTGCCAATGCGGTGACGTGAACGGTGACGCCAAAGTGGATGGCTTGGACTCGATCCTCTCGTCACGGGTTTCGGTGGGTCTGCCGGTGGGTGCGGCGTTCAGCGTGCCGGCGAACTGCGACGTGAACGGTGACAACATTTGCAATGGTCTGGACGCGATCCTGATCAGTCGCGCAAGCGTGGATC
>JAJDAK010000081.1 GCA_029261895.1 Deltaproteobacteria bacterium | reverse complement strand
TTGTAAATCGGATCGTTTTGAAAACTGCGACGAATAAAGTACGCGCCGGTTTTCGGCAGTATTCGGCTCATCGGGAAGAAGCTCATGTTATTACCGGCGGCCGTGTGAGGGGGAGCAAAGCCATTTGTGAAGAGTAGATGGTAGAGCATCATGTGGTCGAAATTGCTTTTATGCGACGGAATGAACACCAACGCAGACGTGCGACCTAAAGCTCGCAGTTTCTCGATTTCGTGCGGATGAACGTCGATATCTTTGTCGTAGATTTTGGTGTAAAGCCAAGTGACGAAGCGGCGGAACAATTCCATGTAGAGCAAGTTATGACTGGTAACCAGTTCTCGTAGCCCAGTCTCCGCGCGCTTCAATGATTCGGTACGGGTTAAACCGATGCTCGCGCCTGCGGCCGCGGTTTCTTCCTTGAAACTGTTTTCACCGATAATTTGCTCCACCATCAAACGCGGCACTTTGTAACGTTCGCCAAGAATTTCACGTTCTCGGTGAGAGAGGGCTTTGAGCGCTTGTCCACGAACATAGGCGGAGAGCGCAAGGAAGTTGCCCGGCTGTGGCGCTTCCTTTGCGAGTTTTGCGAGTGTTCCAGGTACGCCGACCACGACGCGTACGCGGCCTTTTTCACGAAAACGCAACCAGCGCGACCACTCCGGCGGGTCGTACGGATTGCCGATCAGCAGGTTGAGCATCGATGGAATGCGACCGGCAGGCCCCCAGAGTGTTTCGACGGGCACCAATTCAACGGGTTTCCCGGCGCGGGATGCCCACTCTAAGAGACGCGCCAAGCGATCGGGTCCGTTCCGTGGTGGTGTCAGCGGCACCAACGCGGGCTCGCCCTCGAGAAACGCTTCGCGAACCTCGGATTCCAACGTTCCACGCCGGCTCGTTGCAACCCAGCGGGGTGGAGCGAAGCCTTTGCGTTCGAGGCTTGCGCGCAAAATACGCTGGTCGATCCGTGAGCCGAGCGGCACGATGTAGATTCTGGCGGATCCTTCAATCGCAGAAATCTCGGACCCGGTGGGTCGACTTACCGGCCGTGCGAAAAATGACGCAGCCGACTCCACTCTTTTGAGTGGAAACCAAACGTTCATAGCCACCAATCTAACCCCCCGGCCGATTGAGAAGAAACCCTTTATGCTTAGTGGATGACGATATCCGCTCCGCTGCTCGTAGAGCACACGCCAAATCCAAACACGATCAAAGTCCTGCTCGGAACCAGGATCCTGACCGGGCCCGGGGTCGAGTTCAGCGATCCCGCCTCGGCTGCTTCGGCATCGCCACTGGCGGCACGATTACTCAGGCTGGACGGCGTGGATCGTGTCTACCTCGGTGAAGACTTTCTCTCCGTGACGCAGTGCGGCGAGCGAAATTGGCGCGATCTTGCCCCGCAGGTTCTGGCTGAAATTCAGGAACATGCAGCCTCGGGTGACGTGCCTCTGCATGAACCCGATACGCGGGTTGCTCCCACGGAAGCGTCGACATCGGAAGCGTCGACACGGATTCAAACGATCTTGCGTGAAGAAATTCAACCCGCCGTCGCACGCGACGGGGGCGACGTCCGCTTTATCCGGTACGCGAATCAGGTTCTGGAGCTGGAGATGCGGGGTGCTTGTGCGGGCTGCCCGAGTTCCGCCTTGACGTTGCGACTGGGCATCGAAGCACGCCTAAAAGAAGCGGTACCTGAGCTGGAAAGTATCGTGGCGCGAGATGGCTAGTCGGGAATGAGATACCGCTCGTAGGATTTAATCAGTTCTTTGGGGATGCGCTTGGGGCGATGGGTCTCTGCATCGACATACGCCCATACCGTGCAACCTTCGACCAGGATTTGTTGATCCTGAATTCTGGTAAAACGCGTACGTCGTATGCTGCGCGCGCCGCGAAGTTCAGAGAGCCAGGTCTCTTCGAGTAACTCTTCGCCTGCAAAACCCGGTGCGTGGTAGTCGATCTCGTGCTTGCGCACGATCCAGAGTGCACCCATGGCGCGCAGTTCCTCGAGACTCGATCCGGTGTCTTTCGCATGCGCATTCGACAGCCGCACGACGAAGTCCATCCATACTTGGTTGTTTACGTGACCCAGCTCATCGATGTGTTCGGGCTTGATCGTGCGCGTGCGTTGGAAGCTACGCGCCTCGCTCATGGAGTGGAATCCAATACGCTGGAGACGTAGTCGCGGTACGGTGACTTGGGCATGTCGTTAATCACTGTTTTTAGCTGACCCTCATCGATGAAACCGCATCGAAACGCAATCTCTTCGAGACAGGCGATCTTCAAACCCTGACGCTTCTCAATCGTGGAGATGAAATTCGCAGCCTCCAAGAGGCTCTCATGCGTGCCGGTGTCGAGCCAGGCGATGCCGCGTCCCATGAGTCGTGCTTGGAGTTCACCGCGTTTGAGGTATGCGAGGTTGAGGTCGGTGATCTCGAGTTCGCCGCGCGGTGATGGTTTTAAGCTGCGCGTGAGTTCTACAATTTTTTCGTCGTAAATGTAGAGGCCTGGTACCGCGAGTTTGCTCTTCGGTTTACTGGGTTTTTCTTCAAGCGAAAGGACACGGCCGTCTTCCGCGAATTCAACCACACCGTAGCGTTCGGGATCGTGCACCGGGTATCCAAACACGATCGCGCCTTGCTTGAATTCGCGAACGGTTTCATCCAGGTGCATTCGGCCGTAGAATATATTGTCGCCAAGAATCAACGTGACTTTGTTGCCGTCGATGAACTCTTCACCAACCAAGAATGCCTGTGCGATGCCTTCGGGTTTCGCCTGAACCTTGTACGAAATTTCCAGGCCCCATTGCGATCCGCTGCCGAGAAGTTTTTCGAAGCGGGGCGTATCGTCGGGCGTGGAGATTAAAAGAACTTCACGAATTCCCGCGAGCATGAGCGTGGCCAGCGGATAGTGGATCATCGGTTTATCGTAAACCGGTTGAAGCTGCTTACTCGCGACCTGCGTGAGTGGGTAGAGGCGACTGCCTGCGCCGCCGGCGAGGATGATGCCCTTCACGGTGCACCGCCTTACTTGATCTTGGCTTCCTTGAAGATGACGTGCTTGCGAACAACCGGGTCATACTTCTTGAGCTCGAGTTTATCCGGGGTAGTCG
>JAJDAK010000009.1 GCA_029261895.1 Deltaproteobacteria bacterium | reverse complement strand
CGTTAGGCAGCACTGAAGGCAATGAGCAACCGAGATGTCGCTGTGAGTTTCGTTCAGGCATTCTGCTACGGAGATATCAACGCTCTTGAGGCAGTGCTGGCTGAAGAGTTCTCATTGCGCGGCCCGTTATTCGACTTTCATAGCAAGTCCGACTACATAGAATCACTGCGCGCGGACGGGATGGATCGCGGAGAATGCGAAATCCTGGGAATGGTTGGTGCCAACGAAGTAGTAGCCGTGTTTTATTCTTATAGAAAGCCAACATCAGTAACGACGGTGGCACAAATGTTCTGGTTCGTCGATGGGCAGATTTCGAAGACACTGCTTGAGTTCGATCCGAAGGGAATCTGATGTGCTAGCGATGGCGACGGAGTCTTGTTCGCGAGTTCTACTGCGACCGACTCGGCGGAGACACCGGAGTGTTTGTGTCGAGCGCTCGAGTGGGCGCCTTGACTACACTTCGCCAGTGAGCGCCAGTAGTTTATCGTTGGGGCCCAATAGCAACTGCTGGTGGTACGCGGTGCTGCCTAACCATGGGATGGAGCTGACAATTACTCAGCGCTTCCTTGAAGAGTTGCGTTTCGCCTTCTTCGTAGTTTTCTTCTTCGCCGAGCCAGTCGGAAGCACCTCATGAAGGACTCTTCGCAACGTATCCTCGAGCGGCTCTTCATCACGTTCCATATGTTCACGCAAGGCTTCGTTGATCATGCTCTGATAGTTGGCGCCCCCGGCTTTGTGGGCACATTTCCGAAACCACTCCAATACGTCATCGTCGATGCGAATCGTAATGCGGGTCTTACTTCCACCAGCAGTTATGATTGCGCCGCGTTTTGCCTTACTAAAATCGTACTTCTTTCTCATACTTTACCTTCATATTGCTTGAGCTCAGTCTTCGTTGCCTTTCGGGCCGATATGAGGCGATACCCATCATCTCTCCATGTATGCACAACGACGAGGACACGACCCAACGCATCCATCCCGATCGTTACTTGTCGCTCTTCACTGCGGTAGTCATCAGGCATCGTTAGCGCGTATTCATCGGAAAGTACTGTTGCGGCATCTGCGAAATCGATTCGGTGTTTCCGAAGGTTTTCCGCAGCTTTATCCGCATCCCACTGAACCGCTCTCGAATTGTATGCACATATGTACATACAGTCAAACCTTGGCGCCTAACAAGCCGTGCTTGCGCGCCGTGCACAGCACGTTAGGCCGCACCACGAGAGACTTCGTCATTGCCGCGATCAACTCGATGTTCTCTCGAATAGCGTCGTACCTCGTCGGAAGCTCCGGGGATACCGCGGCTCAGTTGGTCTCTCGGGGACCGGTCTACTCCTTGAGCGCGTTGACATCCACAAGTGGCGCGTAGTGTTGACTGGGGTCGAACGCCTGCCAGAGTGGAACCGTGTCGAAGTACACGTCCTCCCGCATGATGCGGCCTTCCCGCAGCTCCATGCGATCGACCCCGGTCCACTCATGCCGCTTGCCGCCGATCGTTGCGCAGTTCCGCCAGTGCAGAAACACGACATTACCTTGCGCGGCCCAATCGAGGAGCGACCACTCGAAATCGGGAAGCTGGCCCTTTGTATTGTCGTTATTCGAGGCGACCCGGTCCCCGCGAATCGGCGCACTCAGCGCTGGATGGTGCAGCTCGCCGTCGTCATGCCACAGCGCCGCCATGACGTTGGGTTCACGAGAAGCCCAAGCAGCCGTGTAGCGCCGGACGAAGTCCTGAATATCGCTCATATCTCCCCTCCTGTCGCGCGCCCGACGAAGCGAGCTTCAGGGCGCAAGTCTCACACCACTAGCACGGCATGCGCCTGAGGACTCGCCGCTATCGGACATCATCATGGCTGCTAAACTCGTCACCATGCAAATATCAACAACACTTGTGATGGCCGAAGATGGGTGGCCCGTACGTTAGGTGCATGAAGGAACAGAGCGCATGAGATTTGGACCGACAACACCGATCCTTCGAATCTTCGACGAAGCGAAGGCAAAAGAGTTCTACTTGAACTTCCTTGGGTTCCAGGTCGACTGGGAGCACCGCTTCGAGCCCGCCCTCCCCCTTTACATGCAGATCTCGAGAAATGGTTGTGTTTTGCACCTATCAGAACATCACGGCGACTGCAGTCCCGGTGCCGCAATGCGGATTGAAGCGGCCGACCTCGAAGCCTTGCACGCTGAACTGACATCGAAGCAATACAAGTACGCCCGACCGGGAATCGAGGAAATGCCGTGGGGCACACGAGATATGTCCGTAGTAGATCCGTTCGGAAACAGACTCACGTTCACCACGGCGATCGGCACCTAACGCTACTGAGGATATCGAGTGAAGTATTTGATGCCCAAATTCTTCCTAAGCCAACGAAGATGCGAGTCTTTCCAACCGAGGAGGTCGTAGTTCTATGCGCTTAACGAAACGGACCAGAACGCGTACTCATGATCCGGAAATTGCGATGCTGAGGAGTGCCATCAAGTTCGGGGCTGGGTCATGAATAAGAATAGTTCTATCGATTGCGCTGGAACGCCCGGGAAAGTGGCACCGGTCATCGATCGAAATCGGTGCGAGGGCAAAGAAGACTGCGTTCGCGCCTGCGACCCGAGCGAATGAATAACAAGCCATAGGGGGATGCGATGAACGATGAGACCAACGGCGATGTTCACTGGAGTTTTTGGGTAATCGGCGCTGTCGCGCTGATCTGGAATGCTATGGGCAGTATCAATTTCGTCATGCAGATGAATGCAGACGTAGTCGCTTCAATGCCTGAGACACATCGCGCGATCATTGATAGCCGCCCCGCATGGGCCACCGGAGCTTTCGCGATCGCCGTTTTCGGAGGCGCGCTTGGCTGCGTTCTGCTTCTCCTCAGAAAATCAGCTGCGTATTATTTGTTTGTCGCGTCACTAATTGGCGTTATCGTGACGACGATCCATACCGTTCGCGTTGCCAGTTCCGCAGTCGGCTTCGGTCCCTTCGAGATCTTGATGATGATTCTGATGTCGCCGTTGGTGGCAGCGCTTTTGATCTGGTATTCGAAGCGCGTCGAAAGCAAGGGTTGGATCCGCTAGGTACACTTGGCTGCTAGAATGTTCCCAATGCAAACGAATCAACCCATTCTTCTATCGCTTCTGGTTCTGTTATTCGGATGCAATAACGAGCCGACGGTGGATTACTTGAACTCGGGAAAGATCCTTGGCGAAACCCTGCCGTTTTCCGAGGCCGTTCGCGTGGGAAACACTCTCTATCTGTCTGGTCAGCTGGGCACTACGCCCGGGACGTCCGAACTTGTGGATGGCGGCATCAAACCGGAAACCTTTCGCACCATGCAGAACATCGAGATCGTGCTGGATGCCCATGGCTACACACTTGCTGATCTGGTGAAGTGTACCGTCATGCTGGCCGACATGGCGGAATGGTCTGAATTCAATGAGGTATATAGGACGTTTTTCACGGACCACTATCCGGCGCGAAGCGCTTTCGGAACAACGGGCTTAGCGTTCAACGCGCGCGTCGAGGTTGAATGTCTGGCAGTCCAGCAGGAGGCGCAGCCGTCGCATGACAGCGATCATTAGAAACGTCCTAGCGTGCATCATTGGCGTGTTGCTTGGCGGCACGGTCAATATGGCGATTGTCGTCCTCGGACCCCTGGTAATCCCACCGCCACCCGGGGTCGATGTTACAAACATGGAAGCGATGAGCGCTTCCATGCATCTATTCGAGCCCAAGCATTTCATCGTGCCCTTCGTAGCGCACGCGGTTGGGACACTGATTGGGTCGCTCGCCGCGTTCTTGATCGCTGCCAGCCATAAAACCGCGATTGCGTTTCTAATTGGCACGCTGTTTTTTATTGGCGGCATCGCAGCATGCTTCATGATCCCCGCACCCACGTGGTTCATCATCGTTGATTTGGTCGGCGCCTACTTTCCAATGGCTTGGATCAGTACACGAATGGGTTCCCGATGAAAGTTACGATCTTCGGCGCGACGGGTGCACTCGGCAGCGAATGTCTCAAGCAATCGTTGGAGGCCGGGCGCGATGTAACAGTCCTTGCGTGTACTCCGTCGAAACTGCCTCCGCGGTTGCACGACCAAGTCACCGTGATTGAAGGCGACGGCTTGAACGCAGACGATGTCGCCAAGGCAATTCCGACGGGCACCGGGGCAATCCTCTTCGCAGTGGGAGTCGACCGACATTCTCCCGAGGATCTTTGTACCGACATCACCCGTCACATACTCGCGGCCATGCGCGACACGGGTGCAGGTCCGCTGATCTGGTGTGGTGGAGGCGGTACCCTCGTTGAAGACGACAAGATTAACTTCGGTGCAAAGTTCGTCGAGGCGTTCGCCGATATCTTTCTGGGGTTACGCCAAAGAGACAAGGCACACCAGCTCGAGTTACTTGAACAGAACCCAGACCTCGGCTGGATCGGTGTGCGCCCGCTGCAGATGAGAAAGGGACCCAAGCGTGCTGAATATCGATTGGGTTTTAATTCTTTTAGCGGTTTTTCGAAGATCAGCTTTGCCGACTGCGCGCATGCCATGGTCCAGATGATCGTAGACGATACCTGGTACCATAAGGCGCCCATCATTCAGTACTAACAGCGACGAGCGATCACAAACCGAGGAGTTAACATTGGCGCCAAAAACTTTCTTCCTTGGAATTGGGCTTGGCTAACCTGCTCACGGCTTTTTCGCCCAACCCTGACGCGTTCGAAGTACACTCGATCGAGATTGCTGCGGCACCCGAGACCGTCTACCAAACGCTCTGGACGGTTGACCTTGCAAAAGTTCCGGTCGCGAAGGTGCTACTCGCATTGCGGTCGCTACCCACTCTACTTAGTCAGGGTTCCAAGGCTTTCTCAAGTCGAGAAATTACGCTGCGATCGCTCCTGGATATGGGCTTCGGTCTGCTCGCTGAGGAACCTGGTAGCGAAATGGTCATTGGAATTTTGGGTCGGTTCTGGCTCCCGACGAAAAACATAGAACCGTTCGACCGCGAGGCTTTTCTACGGCCGGTGGCGCCGGGTATCGCGCAGGCAGCGTGGAATTTTCACGTTGTCGCAGAAGACGATGGCAGAACGACTCTATGGACCGAAACACGCATTACCTGCGGTGATCCAGCGAGTCGTTTCAAGTTCCGGCTTTACTGGTTTTTTGTCAGGCCCTTCAGCGGACTCATCCGTATCCTGATGCTTAGAGAGATACGCCGCGCCATCGAGACACGCGACAAATGAGTATTCTAATGTTGGCATTTGTCATAATGGAAAGCATGAGGCCTAGCCGCCATCAATCGGTTCGGAGGAACTATGCTTAGACTTCACGGGTTCGCATCCAGCAACTACCACAACGTCGTCAAACTGGTGTTGATCGAGAAGGGCATTGCGTTCGAGGAGGTCACCGTCTATCCACCTGCCGACGAAGCGTACACGTCGAAAAACCCGACCGGAAAATTTCCGTGCCTCGAAACCGAAGACGGCAGCCTGCTCGGCGAATCCAAGGTGATGCTCAACTACTTAGAAGACGCGTACCCGGACGTGAGGCTGCTGCCTGAAGATCCGTTGGGGCGGGCACGCGTACGAGAGTTGATGGAGGTGATTGATCTCTACTTGGAATTACCAGCGCGCACGCTCTACCCGGAGGCGCTCTTCGGTGGCAAGGTCAGCGATGAGGTCAAAGATGCGGCGCGCCTGATGTTGATTCGAGGCGTCACGGGACTAAAGCAGAGAGCGCGCTTCGAGCCCTACATCGCGGGGCCCGAGCTGAGCTTGGCTGACTTCGGCGCCGCAATCCACCTTCCGCTGATCTCGATCACCAGCAAGGCGATTTACGGCGACGACCTTTTAGCCACCATCCCAGCAGTGAGCGCGCACCGGGAACTAATGAACGAACGCCAAAGCATGCAGCGCGTGAAGGCCGAGCGACGAGATGACGTACCGCATTTTACGAAGCACTTCGCCAACGCGACAAGAACCCGCTGACGGTATTTTCCATCGCATTCGAGGAAATACGTGACAGAACTTTACGAATGGCCGCCGACTCGATCACAACGAGCGAAATGGGCGCTCGAAGAATTGGGGATCGAGTACTCCAGTCATTTGGTCAACATGCAAGAAGGCGAGCAGGACTCTGACGCCTACCGCGCGATACATCCATTGGGCGTTGTCCCCGCTCTGAAGACGGACGCCTACACCATATTTGAGTCGGTTGCGATCGTGCTGCAACTGATCGATGAGCACCCGGAGAAGAATTTGGCTCCGGCGATCGGCACACCCGAACGCGCCAGCTACTACCAATGGTGCGTGTTCGCGTGCGCGGAAATGGATCCGCCGATCATGATGGTCTTTGATCATTCGATGCGCCCGCTTGAGTTCATGCGCCCGGCCGGGACGCAGCACGATCCTAATCTTGCGGCGCGTGGACGCAGCGATTTTGCGATCCGTGCAGACATATTGTCCAAAGTTCTCAAGGATCGCGATTACCTACTTGGATCCGAATTTTCGGGTGCGGATATTTTGATCGGCCATAGTTGTTTTATGGCGACGTTCACCGAGCTGATCAGCGAATACCCTATCCTTGAAGCATACTACCAACGACTCCAACAAAGACCCGCCTATCAACGAGCTTACGGCAACTAGAGGAGGAGGAACGATGATCGGGATTTGGGGCGTTCATTCAGCGGCGTTTCTCCAAGTCACAGCGATCGCGACCATGATTGTTTTCGCTCTGCCTATCCTATTGGTTCCGTTCGGCTGGGCACGGATGTTCCGCTGGAGCATCCCAGATGATTCCGATCTGGCGCTCTATTTCGGTCGCTGCCTCGGTGGCGTTGCCTGTGTGCTGGGGGCGTTCACATTCTACGTCGCAACTCAGCCCGCCTTACAACCATTCTTCATGCGGATCCTGATCGGCGTGTACGTTGCCATGATCTTGATTCACATCGCCGGTGCACTGCAAAAGGTGCAACCTCTGACCGAGACGATTGAGATCGGTTTTTGGGCAGTACTTCTCGTGCTCACGCTTTGCTTCTATCCTCTGGGACTAGAGGCAGCTTAAGTCAGGCGAAACAGAAATGACCGACACGCTCTATCAAATTACGCTTCTCTTAAACGTCCTCTGGTTTGGTTCCGCGTTTTGGTTTTTCGCGATCAAACATGAAACAGCCGCGAAACTGCTCATTCCGAGATCGGCGCGCGACTCGCCGATCTTTCCCACGATGTCGGCCGCTCTACCCTTTTTGGGAGGAATGAATCTCGCACTCTCGTTACTCGCTGCGATGTTGCTGGTCAGCCAAGATCTCTTCACCGCACCTGCGGAGCGGGGCATTCTCGCGATTGCGTTTGGCGTGGCTCACACCACACAGTTTTTGATCAACGTTCCAGTCGCGCGACGGGGCGGACGAATCGGCGAATCCTATTGGGACGTCCTCAAGGGCCCGATGCTCTTCATCTTCGTTGTCGACGCGTTCATGATGCTGCTGAATTTTTCGGTCGCCGCCCTGATGCTCGTCAATCTGTACAAATTTACGAGGTGACAGATTGAAGTTACTTCCGCCGGACGTGGTTTCATATCAACGTACGAAAGAGTTCTCGGAAATCACCGTTCCCAAAGCACTCACAGCGAGACACAGTACAAAGGCTGGCGTTTGGGGTCGTATCAATGTCGTTCAAGGTACGCTCCATTACCGAATCCTTGAGCCCATGCCAGAGGAACACTCACTATCCCCCGATCATCCCGGAGTCGTGGAGCCAGAAATACTCCATGAAGTTGAGCCGATTGGGAAGGTCCGATTTTTTGTCGAGTTCTTCCGCGCTCCAAAGTAGTGTAGGAGCTGTATGCATCATCCGTTCGAGACAATCCCGCAGCATGTCGTGCGGCGTGTCGCGCCGATCGGAATAGGCGTAAGCAGCGCTCTCGGCGTGATACTCGTCTTGGTCCTTGAGGCAGGGCCCGGGCTGAGTGGATTAGCCCAACTCGTTATGGCGGGGAGCGTGGAAGGCGCGAAAGAAGTTTTATCTCCATGGAGCGCTACCGATCGCATTTACGTGGCGTTCATCGCAGGCTTCGACTTTCTGTTTGGAATTGTTTGGGCGAACACGATGGCGCTGACTTGTATTTGGGCGGCTACGAAGTATCGGAGTTCAAGCGTGGCTTCCCTCGGGGCTCCACTCGCGTGGTTACTCTGGGTAGCCATGATTCTCGATATTCCTGAGAACGGTGGCTACCTCCTCATGATGGCTGGACCCGTCGAGGCGCCATGGCCCATGGTTTCAACGCTGGCTCTCTATCCGCGCGTAGTGATCTTTTCTGCCGGCGTCCTGTACATTGTCGGTGCCATTTTTACCGCATCCACGAAAGAACCCAATGCCCAAAACACCCGCAAAGCTTGATTTAGTCGAAGCGCTTAACGCGGCCGCCGCGGCGCACCACGAATACGAACGCGTGACACTCGAGGGTAAGCGCGATGAACAGTGGGCCGGGTTCTATGCTGCATACGTGCTCGGCCAGCTTGGTGACTTCGCCCTGCCGAACGTGCTGACGCGGTGGCTCAAAGACGCGCCATCGGGTGAGAATTGGTCGGCCTCTACGGCCGACCATGTTCTCGCGCTGCTCTAACGCCGAAGGGCGCTCCCCGTACTCTTAGGATACGGGAATAAAACTGACCGGAACCGGATTCTCGCCCAGCGCTCCCAGCAGCGCTGACCAGTGCATGGCTTCGACACCGGCGATACTTGCCGCCAACAAAGACAACTCAGGCGAGGAAAATTTGGCGACCGATGCAACGGAAGCGCTGGCCCCACTTTCCTCGAGCGAAGCAGCGTAGCGGAGCACGTCTTCCTGATTTTTCAGCGGCGACGGTGGATACTCGGAAGCGTACGCTTCCCATGTCTTGGTTGCGATCGGCTCGCCGCCAAGTCCAACGATCGCCTCTCGAATACGCTGCGCGTGTTGCTTATGATCGCCTTGGAACTGCTTCGCCACATCGACAACACCGTCCTCAAGCAGACCCGTACCCAGCGCGGCGTCATATGCCGCAATACCGAAATACTCGCCTCCTAGGGATCCGTTTAGCAGTTCAATATCTCTTTTCGCATCACTCATCCCGTTGTCCTCCAATAGTTATTGGGACGGCCCAATCATTGACTCGATCGGACTTAGGATTCCGCGGAGGTGATATCGTTTCACCCAGTCAGAAAACTGTGTAGCGGCACCTGGATAGAGCCGCGGCGATTGTCAGCGCATTGCCGAAAAGTGGCCTAGGGATTCATTTCGTAGCGGTCGGTTTGCGGGTACACGTGTTCATTCCACACGGCGGCGTAGCGTTCAAGGTCGACAACGGGCTTACGGAGCATCTGCATGCAGTACGCCATCTGATCCGGCGTACTGGTGGGCTTACCGTGGAGATCTAGCGCCGCACGTGAGAAGTCTCGCACGAATACGTCAAAGATTTGATCGATGAGTCTCGGGTCGATCTCGTAAAGGCGCGCGTTTTCGAGCAGGAGCTGGGCATAGACGACCAGGGTAAAAATCTGACCCACGGCTAGGAGGAAGTCGATGTCGTTGGCTTGACCATCGCCCGGCGTCGCCTTTTCGAGCAACTCTCTAAAGACCGCGATCTGCTCGCGAAACACGACCACGTTCGGCAAATCAAAACTCATGAAAACGGGCTCATAGTCATGAAAGCGAATATGACCTAGTCCCTTGGTCGGTCCCTGGTTAAAGAGGAAGTCGTCGTTGGATGCATCGTCACGGCGCGGGATTTCAGGGAACTCTTCGGGATTAAAGAAGTAGTTCGGCATGAACTTCACAATCAACGCGATATTCACATGGATCGTGCCTTCGAGTTTGGGTAGCGCGCGAATGTCGCGCGCCGCCATCTCAAAATAGGTGTCTCGCTCAAAACCCTTGGCGGCGATGACATCCCAGAGATGATTGACCACGTCTTCACCCTGCGTGGTCACCTTCATCTTCACCACGGGGTTGTAGAGCAGGTAGCGACGATCTTCGGGGCTCGCGGAGCGCATGTAGTCTGCCGCTCGAAGTGCGACCAGTTTCATTGCCACAAGGCGCGCATAGGCATCGGTAAAGAGTTGCTTCACATGAGGGAAGTCCGTAACGGCCTGACCGTAGAGATGACGGTGCGCCGCGTGGTTGATGGCCTCATAGAATGCGTGGGTGGAGATTCCAATCGAGGCCCAGCCCAAATTGTACTTACCGATGTTTACCGTGTTGAGCGCTGCGTCCCATGCAGGTCTTCCGCGCGAAAGAATGTCGGCATCCGTAATAGGGTAGTCGTTCAGCGCGTAGTTGGAGACGTAGGACTGACTGTTTACGACGTTGCCGATGCACTTGAAACGCTCATGCTGTGAATCAACTGCGAAGAACACATAGTCGCCCGAGTCGCTGAGCTTTCCAAAGGTCGAGACCAACGCAGCACGATTCCCGTTGCCGATGTAATACTTTTCGCCGCGAGCGATGTATTGGCCGTCGCCTTTCGGCTCCAATTGCATGTCGGTCGAGTAGACATCTGCACCGTGGGCGCGCTCGGATAGACCGAATGCGAAGATGCCACCTTCCTCAAGAAGCTGAGCGGTTCGCTGTTTGAGCGCCTCGTTATCGCTCATCCAAATCGGACCCAGCCCGAGGACTGAGACCTGCCATGTGTACCAGTATGGCAGGCCGTAAAACCCCAGGATCTCGGCGAAGCCACAGATGCGCCGCGTATCCCAGCGCGAATCGGCGGCACCGTACCCCGCAGGCGTGAGCATCGTGGCAAAGATTCGCTCTTTCTTCACAAACTCGAGAAAGTCCGCGTACCAAACGCGCTCATGATCATCTTCTTTGAGCCGGGCTTTGCCCTTGTTCTCAAAGAACTCGATGGTCTTCCGCATCACCTCGCGGGTGCGCTCATCCGATGTTGGGCCGTCATAATGTTTGGGATTCAGAAGAATACTCATGGCGGCGAGTGTACATGAATCGCTTTTGTGTAGTCACCTAACACCAACGGTTGGTGGTATCGTCTTGCTAAGGCAAAGATTCATGGCTTGGCCCTTGGGCCACAGAAGAGGTGAGCACATGACAGACCCGATTCTCGTGATTGGTGCAACCGGCATGCTGGGCGAATCGGTAGCCCGGCGACTCGTACGTGATGGGCAACCGGTACGCGTGCTGGCTCGCGATCCGGCTCGTGCTCTCGATAAACTCGGGGCCGGTTTCGAAATCGTCGAGGGCGACGTCGAACGTCCCGACACCATTCGCCGGGCGCTTGAAGGTTGCCGCGGCGTGCACGTGAATTTGATGGGGGGCCCGCTGCCCGCAGATTTCGATCGCGTCGAACACCTCGGCACCGCGCGTGTTGCCCAGATCGCCGCGAAACTCGGCGTCGAGCGTCTCACTTATTTATCAGGCGCACCTGCGGTTCCCGAGAACGCACACGACCCGGGTACGAAAGCAAAGATAGACGCCGAAGCTGCCATCCAAGCCAGCGGTGTACCCTTTACCATCTTTCGGGTGAGTTGGTTCATGGAATCACTGTCGATGTTTGTGCGCGGTGGGCGCGGTATCTTGATCGGAAATCAAGCGCACCCCGTGCGCTGGGTGGCGGCCGAGGATTATGCCGCCATGGTTTCAACCGCATACTCGTTACCCGCCGCTGCCAACCGCACGTTTTTTGTCGCTGGACCTGAAGCCATTTCGAAGGCAGAAGCACTGAGACGTTACTGCGAAGTCGTACTCGGCGGCGCGAGAATGATAAAACTTCCGATCGGATTGATGCGCGTCGTCGCGACCATATCGTTCGACCGCCAACTTCAGACCGACGTTCGGCGCATGGCTTTCTACGATACGATTGGCGACGACTACGGCGATCTGAAAGAAGCCAACGAACTACTTGGCGGTGCAAACACCACGCTAGACGAGTGGCTCAAGCGAGAGTGCCGCAAGGAGACCTGACCATGAAGGCCATTTGGAACGAAGAAATCATCGCGGAGAGCGATGATACCGTTGTTGTCGAGGGCAACCATTATTTCCCAATGAATTCTCTTAGACGCGAGCTGTTCACACCGAGCGACCAAACATCGTTCTGTCCTTGGAAAGGCACGGCGTCCTACTACGATCTGACAGTCGCAGGCCGAGAGAACGCCGGCGCTGCGTGGTACTACCCTGCACCCAAACAAGCTGCTGCCGAAATCAAAGACCGTGTTGCGTTCTGGAAAGGTGTAGAAGTTGTAGAATAGTCGAATTAGATTCTTCAACTTTAACAATGAGGGCGAACTCATGAGTGGGAAAACTCTTTATGATCGACTTGGGGGCTACGACGCTGTATCGGCTGTCGCGAACGACTTATTGCCTCGCCTCCAGGGGGATTCGCAGCTGGCGCGCTTTTGGAACCATCGAGGAGAAGATGGCATCGCGAGAGAGAAGCAGCTCCTCATCGACTTTCTCTGCTTTGGCGCAGGCGGTCCTGTGTACTACACCGGCAGGGATATGAAGATCTCTCACAAGGGAATGCGAATCAGCGAGAGCGATTGGTCTGCTTTTCTGGGGCACCTCGGCGCTACACTCGATGCCTTTCAAGTTCCCCAGGGAGAGCGCAATGAGGTAGTCGCGTTCATACAAAGCACGAAACCTGACATCGTCGAAACCTAGAGACACCCATCGTTGAACGGTCGAACCGTTAGGCAGTAGTAAATATCATGATTCTCAACCGCGCCGAATATTGGCTAATGAACAATCCAGTCCGTTCCGCAATTCAGCGGTACTTCGAAGCGCCGAAACTTTTGCGCATGGGCGGTGCTATGGATGGCGGTCGTGCGCTCGAGGTGGGTTGTGGGCGCGGGATTGGCACCAAACTCATCCTCGGGATGTTTGGCGCCGACTCGGTGGATGCCTTCGACCTGGACCCACGCATGGTGGCGCAAGCTCGAACGAGGCTAGCGCCGTACGGCGTGCGGGCTCGCGTCTGGGTTGGCGACGTCAACACCATCAGTGCGCCGGACGCATCGTATGATGCCGTCTTCGATTTCGGAATCATTCACCATGTCCCCGAGTGGCGGCGCGCGTTGGCGGAGGTGCACCGAGTGCTCAAGCCCGGCGGCCGCTTCTACGCGGAAGAAGTTCTCAGGCGTTTCATCCTCCATCCGATTACACGGCAATTTCTCGAACACCCACTAAAGGATCGCTTCGACTCGTCGGATTTTGACCGAGAGCTGAAAGCTACAGGCTTCGATCCAGTCGTGAGCGAAGACCTGTGGAACTCTGCCGCTTGGTTTATCGCGAAGAAGCAAGTCTCGACATGACAGAGAACTGTATTGTTCCAAACAGGTCATATCCGAAATACAATAATAGCTTGGAGGTACCTCGTGATTCAGCGTGAACGGCTCTTGGAACGATTTCCCATAGCACTAATGACGATTCTATTTCTATCGGGATGTGCAACGAACTACTACGATACCTACAAGGCTGAGAACCCGGAGTGGTCTCTTGTATTCCCGTCGACTGACGCAACTCTCGAAGAGACCGTCGCATCGATATATGCGCCGCCTGTAGGTGCGTACCAACGCTATGTCCAAAAGCTGAAAATTTTCGACACCTCGACCGACCCGTGGACCGAAATCGATGTCGCTAGTTTGGAGTCTGGCGCGTACCAGTCTGATAAGGATGGGAGCTATGCGGTGGCGGCAGAGATCGGCTGCTTGTCCAATGTCGCGCTAGAACGCTACTTGGGCGAACGCGCTTCCTGGTACTTGCTAGAGAACAACAAAATCTCGGCTTTCGATCACTACGACTTCACAGGACGCTGCGCGGTCAGTAATACGTTCGAGCCCGCGCGCGGCGACCAGATTCCAAAGGAATACGCGATCGTGGAGAACGTGATGAGTCAGATGACACAGGTTCCCGTGCATCCCATTCACTTCTATACCAAGGGAGTGGCCTATGTGTTAGCCGGACGCGGGGAAGACGCTGCGATAATGCTTGCTCGGGGCGATGAAGGGTTTGACCCGACCGGTAAGCGCAGTGTCCGTTTCGATGGATCGCGTTCGGTGAAGATCGCTGGTGAAGATGAGGCGCATCAGGCTCGGGTCCAACTCTTAGGTGCGATGAAGCGCGAAGGTGTTTTGGAAACACCGCCCGTCGGCGCACGCTAGCGGGACGGGTGTTCGCGCAAACTTCTCTGAACGAACTCGTCAAGCTTCGAGAGAAAACGCGAACGATCCTTGTCGGACATGGGCTGCGGTCCGCCGGACATGACACCACCCTCGCGTAAATTCGCCTTTAGTTCTCGCGTCGCGAGCTGGTCGCCGATGGAGTCCTCACTGAAAGGACGCCCATGCGTACCGAGTACGCGGGCACCCGCTTCGAGACAACGCGCCGCGAGCGGAATATCAGCGGTAACAACAATATCTCCAGGGCCCACGTTGCCTGCGATCCAGTCGTCGGCCACATCGGGACCTTGATCGACCAGGACCATCTTTACGTCGAGATCCTCAGGCACGTGAAGCATGGAGTTTGCCACAAGCATCACTGACAGCTCGCATCGCGCTGCAACACGGTAGACTTCGTCTTTCACCGGGCAGCCATCGCCGTCTATGAAAATCCTGACCAAGACTACCCTCCGCTACATTCGTTAGCTTGCCCGTGTTAAGCTGCCCCAATCGGCGCCGCGGAACGACCGATTCATAAGTTGGAAGACAGCATGTCACTGGTTGAAGAAGTCAACGTAGCAAAAGCTCAACGGAAACCTATCCGAATTGAGCGTGATGAAATTGAAGACGGTCATGAAACGGGCTTTGTTGTAGGCGTCAACTCAGCGGTCATCTTGCTCCAAATCGTGACCGACGAAATCCATTTGAACGGGTACCAGGCGATTCGCACCGCTGATGTTACCGAGGTTGAAGCACCGGACCCACATGCGGCTTTTATCGAACAGGCTTTAGAATTGCGGGGTGAGATTCTGGACCTCGACCCGGGTATCGACATCACAAGCATTCCGAGCATCGTGAGTTCGGCGGGTTCAAAGTTTCCACTCATTACCATACATCGCGAGCTTGCTGATCCCGACGTATGTCATATCGGGAAGCTGGTATCCCACGATGCAGGCACCGTATCGTTGCTTGAAGTCTCACCGGATGCGGAGTGGGACGATGAACCTACTTCATACAGTGTTTTCGAAATTACGAGGGTGGATTTTGGAGGCTCGTACGAGGAAGCTCTCGCGGCTGTTGCGAATGCTCGCTAATGCCCGGCATGCGCAACCCTAGCCAGCGCGGAGTTTTTCGAGTTCGCGCTCAAGTTCGGCAACGCGCTCCGCAAGCTCACGCGCCCGTTCGGCGTGGTGTGCAGGAACGAGCTGCGGGATGTGTTGCCGACAATTCTTATCCCAAGCCTCAACGCGAAAACGAAGGGCCCGCTCAGGCTTCGCTTTGTATTCCGGATCCACAAGCGACTCTAAAAGTGCTGGTTCGTTCTCTACGAACTCCGCGGTCCCCCAAAGTTTGATACGAACCGCGTTCTCATAGTCCATGAGAAACATGTATGCGCGCGGATTTTCACTCAGGTTTCCAATCGAGATGTACTGTCGATTCCCACCAAAGTCTGCAAACGCGAGGGTCCGAGTATCAATCACCTTGACGAACCCCTTAGGGCCTCCTCGATGCTGGATGTACGGCTGCCCCTCTGCGCTCGCGGTGCCCAGATAGATCGAGTCGCGCTCCGAAACGAAAAGAGCGAGCTCATCGGTGATCTCTTGTTGAAATCCTCGGCTCTCTTCCCAGCGAGCGTAGGACTCGCGCGACCCAAGACGATCCTGCTGCGCCTTGACCGACGGCGTAAACGCAATATCGTTCGGCTGATCCATCCTTGCTACCTCCATTGGCTACGGCTCAGAGACTGCCAGAAGTGACTCCGCATTTGTTGAGCACCTCACCCCGGCCGGACTGCTATCCTAGCAGCCATGTCGGTCGATCTACGAACTCGCGTTGACTCCGAGCAGATCCCAATAGATGCCGGGTGTCTGTTCAGAGATACACTGCCCGCATTGCTAGATGCGCACCAGCACCTGATCGCACCAGCGGCAGCCGAGTTAACACTTCCTGACCTTTGCATCGAAACCGATGGCGAAGCCTGGACTCTCGCGTGGCGGCATGACCGTGTCGCCGTAATCGCCGGCGCAAATAGCGGGGCACACGTGCGCCTAACGGCGGAACAACTGAGTGATTTGGTGAACGATCAGAGCACGCCTATCGCGCTCATGACCAATAAGCTGCTCGACATGCCCGCGGGCGGTCTGCCTGACTTTCTAAATTGGTGGCTGGTTCTACGTGCTGCTTTGGATGCACGCCGTATTCACACGCGCGGAGACGTGACCTTCGAGCACGAGATTCAACGCAGCTTCTTGCCGGAAGACTCCGATGAAGAGATGCGCGCATTTCTTCAAGACATAGGGTATCTCCACATCAAGAGGCTCTTTACTGAAGAAGAGATGACAGACATCGAGGCGGACTTTCCCAAAGCCGCACCCCACTACGTGAAGGGTGACCCGCTGGCATGGTTTGCTTCAACCAACGACGGCGTCGAACACCTGGTACGCATGGAAGGTTTTGATCGCTACTCGAATGCCACCGTCGAGTTGATTGACGATGATCGCTTCCAACGCATCGGACGCATCCCTGGAATCAATCATGTACAAGCCAAACGTCCAGGTGCTCGCGTGGGTGCACTTACCAAACCCATTGGCGTCGTAAAGGGAATTTCCGATGTGCCCTGGCATAAAGACTGCAGCTTGGGCCGCCATTCCTACGAGTGTTGCTCGCTCACGGTCGGTATATCGATAAACGGCGCGGATGCCGACTCAGGTCAGCTGCGCGTGCTACCCGGAAGCCATCGCGCATTGGTATGGCCGGCTCCATGTATCCAACCGGGGCTCGATCTTCAGCCCATCGACCTACCCACGCAGAGGGGCGACGTAACCGTACACCTGAGTTGCACACAGCACATGAGCCAACCACCCGTCAGCCGAGAGCGTAAGGTGCTCTACATTTCATTCGCTCAACAGGCGGCAGATCGCGACGCAGCGGAAATCAATCGACGCCGACTCAACGCGGTCCGCTCCAAGACGCACACCAGCATCTCGCAGAAACCGGGTTATCTGAATCACCCGGTATAGGGAGCGGATCATCGCATGCACTGGAGCGAGATCGGTCGATTCTGGGGAACCACCGCTGAGGAACGAGGACGTCGTTTCCCCTGCGATAGCATTCTTCCGGAATACAACGACGCCTACTATAGAGGCATTACGGTTTCTGCGACTCCAAAGGTTCTGTTTCGTTGGCTCTGCCAATTACGTGCGGCGCCGTATAGCTACGACTGGATCGACAACTTAGGCCGAACGAGCCCACGTCAGCTGAATCACGAGTTGGAAGATCTCGAACCGGGTCAGCGATTCATGACTATTTTTGACCTTGCTGATTTCGAACGGGACCGTCACGTCACGCTCCGCCTGCGTCGACCCGGGTTGTTTCCTCCATTGGCGGTGACGTATTGCATTGATTCGACGGATCAAAAAGATTGTCGTCTCATCGTGAAACTCGTGCTTCAATTTGAACCCAGCTTGCGCAGTCGGTTGATTCGACCGCTCGGCCCGTGGCTCGATTGGATCATGATGCGCCGTCAGCTGCTAAATCTTAAGCAGCTCGCAGAGGGCGCTGGCTAGGAAAGGGTCAATATGAATACTCGTCTTTTGTGCTCATCTATTTCATTACTTCTAGCGCTCGGGTTTTCTTCGCTGGCTTTCGCCAATACAAACACCATTACCGGACTCTGGTGGGCCGACCGTGGTGGTGCCCAGGTCGAGATTGTCGACGAAGGAGGCGTACTCGCCGGAACAGTCACGTGGTTGCGTTCCCCGTTCGACATGCACGGTTGTCCGCTCTCCGACGAAAAGAACCCGGAAGAAGAACTGCGCGATCGGCCGATCATTGGGATCAAGCTGCTGGAAGGATTGAAACCGACGGCCGGGAAACCAGGAAGCTGGGGCGACGGTTCGATCTACGACCCCGGAAGCGGCCGTACTTT
>JAJDAK010000080.1 GCA_029261895.1 Deltaproteobacteria bacterium | reverse complement strand
CACACCGCGCCACCCGTCAAAGTAGGCCTTGCTCGGTGTCATGCGATCGATGTCGAAGGTGAAGGTACCGTGAAAATCAACATCGATGGCTTCAGTGGTGTCGACGTAGTCATGGGCGCTGTCATCCCAATCGGTGACGGTATTCTCGTGGAGATTGCCCCAGTATTGGACCTCGACGATCGTGACCGCCGACGCTGTTGTCGCCGCGAGCATTCCCACCAAGAAACCCAGAATCAGTTGGACCCGTTATGAACGCGAAAGCAGCATGCATCCCGCGAGTGGACCGCCGCCCGCTGCAGCGACGGCCAACAACGGTGAGCCCGCAACTTGCCGCTCTCCACCCTCGCCCCAGAGCTGAGTGCAGGCCTCGTGAAGAAAGCCGTAGCCGTGGAGCCGACCCGCGGAGAGTTGCCCGCCGCCGGTGTTGAGCGGAAGTTCGCCGTCGAGCGCGATGCACTTCCCTCCCTCGACAAATGCTCCCGATTCGCCTTTGCCACAAAATCCCAAGGCTTCGAGCCACGCGAGCGTGATGAAACTAAACCCATCATAGAGTTGGGCGACATCGACATCCGCTGGTTTCAGATCGGTTCGAGACCACATCATGGGACCCGCATCACGACAAGCCATCGTGGTGAGGTCATCGAATTGATCCCAGGATGGCCGGCCATGCAACGCCGTGCCGACGGCTTCGACACGAATAGGGGGGCGTCGTAGATCGCGTGCGAGCTCCCAGCGCGAGACAATCACCGCAGTACTACCGTCGACGGGAACGTCACAATCATAGAGACAAAACGGCGTGCTAATCATCCGAGCCGCGAAATAGTCATCGAGCGTCATGGGATCGCGGTAGATGGCCTTGGGATTCAGACCCGCATTGTGCCGCGCGTTGAGTGCAATCTGCGCGAGCTGCTCACGCGTTGTCCCGTACTCGTAGAAATGCCGCTGCGCGAAGAGTGCGATCCAATTCGCCGCCGACGCTGCGCCGAAGGGCAGCGTCCAACTCATGAATCCACTCGCGCGATAGTTCCCGCCCCCACTGCCGCCACCCGGCACGACACCTTTCTGCTGAGCTGTGGATTCCCAGACCGAGCGAAAGCAGAGCACATGGTTGGCGAGCCCACAGGCGACCGCCATACATGCATCGATAACAGAACCCAATTGCCCCGGAGCTTCGGGACCGCCACTGAACCAGTTCAAGTTCAAGCGCAACGCGTCTTGAACTTCGGTCACGCCCGCTGCCGAAAAGCCCGGGGCTGCGATGAGATTACCCGGGTAGGTGGCGAGGCCATCGATATCATCACGCGTGAGGCCTGCGTCTTCGATCGCCGCTAAACACGAATCCAACGTCAGTTCCATTGGGTTGCGACCCAGCCGCCGGCCAACGTCTGACTGGCCGATGCCACTGATGGCTGCGCTGCGTTCGGCGACTTCCACTACTGCAGCTCCGGCTCGAAGAGTGGAATGAACACATCGTCATACGACTCGAACTTGACCCGCAGGGGCATGCCGATCACGAGTTCTTCGGCGGGCACCCCCACAATATTCGTCGTCAGCCGCAGGCCTTCCTGCTCGACCATTTCAACGATCGCGATCACGTAGGGTGTGGGAAATCCTGGAATCCAAGGCTGATGGTTTTCGGTAAAGGTCAATAACGTGGCCCGACCCGATACGACTTCGGTCTCGATGCGTTTCGATAAGCACTCGGGACAAATAGGCGTTGCGGGATGGATGTAATAGCCACAATCCTGGCAACGCCGAAAGCGGAGTTTTCCGTCGGCGCCACTCGTCCAGAAAAATTCGTTATCCGCGTTGAGTCGCGGCAGGATTCGAAACGGCTTATCCGGCATCGTAAGCATGATAGCGCTCTGTACCGGCAAGCCGCGACTAAGATCCTTCCGTCGCCGCCTCAAGCACCGAACCCAGCTCTCCGTTCTGATGCATCTCCATCGCGATGTCACAACCGCCGATAAACTCACCCTTCACGTAGAGTTGTGGGATCGTGGGCCAGTTCGAAAAGGCTTTGATGCCATCGCGGATCGCTGGATCGGCGAGAACATCGGTGCTTTCGAATGGAACCCCGTAGCTCCGAAGTACCTGTGTTACCTGAGCGGAAAAACCGCATTGCGGGAAATCCGGGTTGCCTTTCATGAATAGGAAGACCGGACTCGATTCCACCAGCTCTTGAATACGCTTCTGCGTCTCGTCACTCATGGGCTCCACCTCCTTGCAAAGGTGGAAAAGGTATCATGCCTAGAATGGACTTCCGCCCGACACGGGAACAAGCCGCGCTCCGCGATGCCGTCCAACGCTTCCTAACGGACGACTCCGCCATCGGTGCGCGCGCGTTCCTTGAAGACGGCTGGATCAACGGCTGGGATCCGGCGTTTTCCAAGCGGGTCGCGGCACAGAACTGGATTGGACTCACCTGGCCCAAACGTTACGGGGGTCAGGAACGCAGCTACCTCGATCGGCTCATCGTCACCGAAGAGATGCTGCTCGCCGGTGCACCCGTGGCCGCGCATTGGTTCGGTGATCGGCAAATCGGCCCCGCATTGCTTGCCCACGGCACCGACCAACTCAAAAATGAACTCCTCCCCAGGATTGTCGCCGCGGAAGTCTCGTTCTGTGCAGGCATGAGTGAACCGGGCGCGGGCAGTGACCTTGCAGCGCTCAGCACACGCGCTGCAATCGACGGCGATGATTTCGTGATCTCTGGCCAGAAGACCTGGACCAGCTTTGCCGAGCATGCGGACTATTGCTATCTGGTCGCGCGCAGCGACCCCGACGCGAAGCCACATCAGGGCATAAGCGAAATTCTGGTACCCATGTCGAGCCCCGGAATTACCGTGCGTACGATTCGCGACATGGTGGGTGAAACCCATTTCGGCGAAGTGTTCTTCGACGAGGTGCGCGTACCGCGAACTCACCTCATTGGCGAAATAAATCGCGGCTTTTATCAAATCATGCAGCAGCTCGACTTTGAACGCTCCGGAATCGAACGACTGATTTCGAACTACCCGCTCTGGCGCGACCTCAAAGCCTATGCCACGAGGACCGGACTGACGGCAAACAAAGCGCTGCGAAATCGCATTGCGGAAATTGAAATCGCCTATTGGGCGGGACGTGGAATGATCTACAAAGTGGCGGGGATTCTTTCGTCGGGTCGTGTACCCAACTACGAGGCCGCGGTTGCGAAAACCTTCTGTACCTCGCTCGAGCAGAAAATCGCTGAACTCGTAACAGAGATTCTTGGACCCGCGTCACTAATCCGCGGCGGTCCACGGAGCATTTTTGACGGTCGCGCGGCTCGGAACATGCTTTACGCGCCGGCGTATACGATCCAGGGCGGTACCAACAATATCCTGCGCAATATCATCGCCACGCGCGGACTGGGTCTACCCGCTCGTTAGCAGCAGCACCTTACCCGTGGTTAACCGACCTTCGAGCGCGCGATGCGCGTCGGCCGCCTGTTCTAGTGGATAACGCGCGCCGATTCGTACTTTGAGATCACCCTTTGCCACCGCGTTGAAGACCTCGCTCGCTCGCCATTCGAGTTCTTCACGCGTTTGGGTGTAGTGGCCAAGCGAGGGGCGGGTGATAAAGAAAGAACCCGCGGTCAGGCGACTGAGCTCGAACGCTGGCACCATGCCACTCGACTGCCCAAACATCACAAGCAGGCCACGCGGCTTGAGTGATTTCAGGCTGCCGTCGAACGTCGCCTGTCCAACCGAGTCATACACCACATCGAGACCGCTGCCATGGGTGAGCTCGGCGATGCCCACCGCAAAATCCATCTCGTCGTAGCGGATGACTTCATCCGCACCCGCATCACGCGCAAGTTTTTCTTTGTCTGCGGTCGAACACGTTCCCACGACCCAGGCCCCAGCGTTCTTCAACATCTGAATCAGTAGCAGCCCCACACCACCCGCGGCCGCGTGGACGAGAACACGATCGCCCGCTTGCGCATGGTGGGTACTTTGAGAAAGGTAGTGTGCGGTCATGCCCTGGAGCATTAGCGCAGCAGCATCTTCGTCCGTGACAGCGTCCGGGACTTTCACGAGCTGCACCGCAGGCGCGATGATTTGATCCGCATACGACCCCGAGGCAGCCGCCCATGCGACACGATTTCCAACCGCGAGCGACGTGACATCCGGGCCAACAGCTTCGACGGTGCCCGCACCTTCGAGCCCGAGGCCAAAGGGAAGTGGGCGCGGGTAGACGCCACTTCGAAAGTAGACGTCGATGAAGTTAATCCCCGCGGCCGTGACACGTACGCGAACGTGGCCCGACGGCGGATCGCCCGGATCCTGTGTTTCTAAACACAAGACCTCGGGTCCCCCGAGTTCTCGAACAATGATTGCGCGTGACATTCCGCCAGTGTAGCGGAATCCCGTGCTAGTCCATCAAAGCGATGATCTTCTCGCAGCGCTCAATGCGCTCGACACCGCCACTGGATACACGCTGCGCGAGCGCCTCGAGTTCCACCATCGTACGATTGACCCAGCTAGCCGCCAAATCGAACCGCTCGGGCCGAACATCCGCCTGCCGCAGGAGCTCGGTGCCCACGACCACGCTGATCACCATCTCAGAGACCAGGCGTGAGCAGATCAACGCGTAACTGAAGTCCTGCATCAGCGCGCCGGCGGCTTCGCCGATGCGGTCGATACCCTTGCGCACCTTATCCGCGTACTCGGTCAGATTCTCGGACTTGAGTTCGCCGAGCTCCTTCTGAAGTTCCTCGAAAACGATACTGAGTGCACCCTTACCGATTTCTTTCAACGCGAAACTCACCTGAATTTCAGACGTGCCTTCGTAAATCGTGGTGATGATGGCATCAAGGTGAAGCTTCCCGGGATTCGACTCCGCCATGAAGCCGAGTCCACCAAAGACCTGAATCGCCATGCGCGAAACCCGGTCGCTGGCTTCCGTACCAAGATACTTGGCAAGCGGCGTGAGCAGACGAATACGTACGTTGTTGCGATCCATGACCGCCTGTAACTCAGCCCGTTCGCCTTCTGAAAGGTTCTTTTCTCGGTCGAGGTACGCCTTGATCGATTCATTGCGATCCAGCAACGCGATACAGCGATACAGAATCGCCCGACTGCCTTCGACGTCGAGAGTCATGCGCGCGAGCATGTTCTTCATCAAGGGTTGATCACCGATCGCTACACCAAATTGCTTGCGCTCACGCGAATAGCGAATCGCCTCTTCAAGCGCAGCCTCAGCAATACCAATGCCCTGTGCCGCAACGCCGAGCCGTGCGTTGTTCATGAGATCGAGCATGGCCTTGAAGCCGTCGCCCTTCGTACCGATTTGAAAGGCTTCGGCATGCTCGAAACGGATCACTGCCGTCGGTGAGCCGTGGATACCCATCTTGTGCTCGAGTCGTTCAACGAAGACGCCATTCTTGCTGCCATCTTCGTTGTGACGCGGACAGATGTAGAGGCTGAGTCCTTTGGTTGTGCCCTTCGACTTATCGAAGTTATCGTCATCGCGTGCCAACACGAGATGAATCTCCGCACCCCCATTGGTAATGAAGATTTTTTGACCGTCGAGGAAATACCGACCGCCCTCTTCGGTTGCACGCGTTGTAATGGAACCCAAATCCGAACCCGCTTGCGGTTCGGTGAGATCCATCGCCCCTTGCGTATCGCCGCTGGCGAACGCGGGCAAGAAACGCTCGCAAAGTTCCGGTGACGCGTATTTCTGAATGTCGGTCGCGACACCTGACTGCAGGCCAACGATTGTCATCATCGATGCGTTCGAGCGTGAGGCCATTTGTAAAACTAAATTGTTCACCATCGCAGGAAGATCGAAGCCGCCGTATTCCTCGCGGATCGACAGACTCACAAGACCCGCATCTTTGAGTCGATCGTAGAATTCCTGAACATGCGGGGGCAGCACGACTTCGCCGTCCACGAGTTCGGCGGCGAGGTGATAGTGTTCGCGCGACGCGGGTTCCATCTCCTGACAGATCTCCGCGCAGGTTTCGAGTACGCCGACCAAGGCCGCGCGTTCTGACTCGACATCGCAGTCGTCGCCTTTGCGGAAGCGGAAGTACTCGTCCCAATCCATCATTTCGTTGAGATACAGTTGAATGCCGTCGTGAAAATATGAAGCCACGAATTCGATCCTCCGGGGGCTAAGCGTCCTCATCAACAAGGACGACCGTAAGGTTATGGGGAACGAAAAATGACTGCGAGTCTTACCTTACCGGGGTAACGCGCGGCGAAGCCGCGCTTCCCGGACGGCAGACGACTTCGTGTCTGCCTCAGTCTCTAGTACGTTTCGCTACCTATGTTCTCGTCGGTGGGGAAAAAAGCGAAGTTGAGCATGACCGAGAGTCATGCGACTATGTCGCCGAGGGAGAACACTCAATGTACGTCGGTCGAATCGTCGCTATCGGACAAACCAGCGGAGGCGCCAATGCTGCGCTTTACCGCGTATCGTCGCGGTCATTCCCGAATCGCACGGCTGTGGAGATGAATGGTTCATTGGCCATCGTTCCTCGACCGGGCCATGAGGCAGACCTGCAGAAGAGCCCGTACATCGCCTATAACTGCGTTCGCATCGCGGGGGATTGGGCCATCGCGACCAACGGTAGTCATACGGATCCAATCGCGGAAAAGATCGCCGCGGGCGTCCCAGTCAGGGACGCGCTCGTCAGCGCATTGCTCGCACTCGACTATGAGAAAGACGACTACAACACGCCGCGCATCGCGGGAGCGGTACCTGCACTCGGCGATACCGGATGGCTCGCGATCGTGCGTCATGACGCATTGGTGGTGAAAGCGATTTCACTCACTCCCGGCCGCGCGCATTACATCGCGACCTATGAGGCTGACGATGTTCGCGACGATCAGATCAGCGGTTTTGACGCCGGTAACGCCGACGCCGCAGCGAAGTTCGCGATCGATGGCGGCCGCTTCGTCGAACTCGAGAAACCCGTCACGGCGGCAGCCGCACTCGCGGGAGCTGGCCGCTTCGAGCTCGCAACGCGAGACGCCTAAAGCTTCTTTCTTCCCGATCCGAGAATATATTTGACATACGAATTCGTATGTGGGATATCTAACGTACTTGGCGACATCCGCCTTGTCGTCAGGAGGAACCATGAACTACGTCCAGAAGAATCCTCTCCCCATCCCGGAAATGGGTACCCATCACAGCGTTCCCGTCCAAATGGACACCATCTTTGATTGGGAATATGCACTGAAGGCGCAGCAATTGATGGCCCTCTACGAAAAGGGAAAAGCGGGGACTTGGAATGCGACCGACCTGAACTGGGATCAGGAAGTGAGCATTGAGAAACTTCTGGCGAACCGACGCGCGATGTCTGGCGGTCAAAGCCCCTTCAATCGGCTTCTCAATCCGCCGGTGGAGCTTTCAGAAGATCAAATCACCGAATTCAATTTGAACATGAATGCGTGGATGCTCTCGCAGTTCTTGCACGGCGAACAAGGCGCATTAGTCGCAACGGCAAAGATCGTACAAACGGTTCCCAACGAAGAAGCCAAGTTCTACGCCGCCAACCAGGTTGCCGATGAAGCGCGACATGTCGAGGCGTATCACCGCTATCTCACAGAGAAGCTCGGCGTCTCCTACCCGGTCAATACCGAGCTCGGTAAAATTCTCGACGCCACCTGTTCCGACTCGCGCTGGGACGTCACCTACCTCGGCATGCAGATCATGGTCGAGGGACTCGCACTCGCAGCGTTTGGCATGATCAAACTCATGATGATGGATGAGCCACTGATTCAGGACATCACGACGCGCATCATGCAGGACGAAGCGCGACATGTCGCATTCGGCGTGATTTCTCTCCAAGACCTCTACACCCATGGCGCGCTCACGCCCCAAGAAATGCGTGAGCGCGAAGACTTCATCATCGAGTGCACCTACCTGATGCGTGACCGATTGCTGATGGGTCAGGTTTATCAACGGTTTGGCTGGGACGAAGATCTTTGGCTGAAGTGGGCAGTCACCACACCGTTCATGGCCGCGTTTCGGCAGCTGCTGTTCTCGAAGATCGTACCCAACCTGCGACGCATCGGTTTGCTGACACCGCGCGTCCGTGATGCCTACGAGAAGATTGGCATCCTCAAGTACGAGCACGAGAAAGACTCCACCGAGGAACTGCTCTCTGCACCCCCCAAGGAATTCTTGGAACTCATCGCCAATATGTCGGGTGGCCAACAGGCGGCACCACTTCAGTAGCGGAGACACTCTCCGAGCAACGCATGTTTCCCTGATCCAGTCGGCACCTTCAGGTAGACTCGCGGCCGAGCCGAAGCATGCTTTTCAATTCGTGGACCTTCCTTGTTTTTTTCGCCGTGGTCTACACGGTGTACCGCAGCCTAGGCACCCGTGTACGTTGGCAAAACCTACTCTTGTTATTGGCCAGCTATTTTTTCTACGCCTGGTGGGACTACCGATTCCTATCTCTGATCCTGATTTCCACAGCCGTGGACTACGCGGTCAGCTTGGGGCTCGATCGCGAAGCCAATAGTCGCGCGCGAAAACTTCTACTTTGGACATCCCTAGGCACCAACCTCGGAATCCTAAGCCTCTTTAAATATTTCGACTTCTTTCAAGAAAACTTGGTCGCGCTGTTTAGTCAGCTCGGCTTCCATGCTTCGCCGCTCACACTCGAAGTCATCCTACCGCTAGGCATATCGTTCTACACGTTTCAAACGCTGAGCTACACGATCGACGTCTACCGCCGCAAGATCTCCGCTTGCCGCAATCCGGTCGACTTCGCGCTCTTCGTCGCGTTCTTTCCCCAACTTGTTGCCGGGCCGATCGAGCGCGCAGCAACTTTATTGCCTCAAATTCAAAAAGCACGGCACCCGAGCCTCGATCAGATTCACGGCGGCGTCTTTCTGATTCTTTGGGGTTTGACCAAGAAAATCGTCATCGCCGACAACGCCGCGCTGATCGTCAACCCTATCTACAATGCCTATACCGCCTTCGACGGCTTCGACCTGATCATCGCCACGTTGGCCTTTGCCTTACAAATCTATGGCGATTTCTCCGGCTACACCGACATCGCGCGAGGTCTCGCCAAACTCATGGGCTTCGAGCTGATGTTGAATTTCCGCCTACCGTACTTTGCAACAACGCCCTCGGACTTTTGGCGTCGTTGGCATATCTCACTGTCATCATGGCTGCGCGACTATCTCTACATTCCGCTCGGAGGAAACCGCGCCGGACCAACACGTACTTTGATCAATCTCTTCTTGACCATGCTGATCGGTGGACTTTGGCACGGGGCGCGCTGGAACTTTGTGCTCTGGGGCGCATTCCACGGCGTGATTTTGATTCTGTACCGCATCGTCGACCAACGACCGAGACGATGGTCACTCCCAGAGACGGCGCTGCGCATGCTCATCATGTTCATCCTCACGCTCATCGGCTGGATCTTCTTTCGCAGCGAGTCCTTGGAACAGATTCAGTACCTCTTCACGCATATGGGATTTACGCTGTCGTCGGGGTCTCTTGGTTTGTTGCGCCAACTGGCAGGGCTCGCTGCACCTCTGCTGGTGGTACAAATCTGGCAGCAACGAAGCGGAGATCTTTTGGCGCCTATCAGAAACGGGCCACTGACTATCGCCGGCCTGTATACCGTGCTTCTTCTGCTGCTCTTTCTCTTTGGCGTACGTGCGTCGACTGAATTCATTTACTTTCAGTTCTAGGGGAACACTTGCAACCACCGCGAGAAATAGCTCAACCCGTTCGACTCCGCGATCTATTGATCAGCCTTCTGGTGCCGTTGCTTGTGGTTTTGCTGATCAACCTGGGCTTTGCCATCTACCTGGATCAGCGCCCGTTCAACCGCGGCGCGTGGTTGAACGGGCATAAGTGGTCTCTACTCGATCAGCTCGACACACCCATAGACACATTGATCCTGGGTGACTCCAGTTGCAATCAAGGGGTGATTCCCGAGAAGCTAGGCAGAGCGCTCGGCGGTACAGCGCTCAACCTTTGCACCACGGGCAGCTCACTCGTCGTCGACGATGCATGGATGCTGGCCGCCTATGTCGAGCGTTTTGGCCCACCCCGGCGTGTAGTTGTAATTCACGTCTACGATGTTTGGGGGCTAGGTGAGGATTCACTGCGCAATATCCGTTGGACAATCCTGCCTTACCGCCATCTCTGGCAAGGCCGACGCCCGATCATCGCGCAAAGTAGCCAGCGTTTTTTGCGAGAGATCATATCGCCATATCTCCCGCTGATTTCACAGGAAGCCACAGTGCGTAAGCTGCTATTTGAACCACAGCTTCTTCTAGAACGCCGCGACTTCAGCACTGATGCGTCCGGATTCATGGCGGTACCCGAAGCTGACGCTGAGCACTTAGCTCGGGACATCGCAATTCATCGTGCATCAACCATGAACGCGAATTTCCGTGTCTCAGACATCAATCAACGCGCGCTGCAAGAGCTGGCACGCATCGCCAAGCGCGGTGGTTTTCCCCTCTTTGTCGCCAACTCACCGATTGCGGAAGAGCTCGCCCATGATCAAATTTTCCGTAAGTACTACGACACCGTAAGCCACTATCTCGACCAGCAGGCTCTAGAACTCGACTTTGAACGTATCCTTGCGGAGGCGCCAGCGTTTTCCCAAGAGGTCATGCGGAACGCCGACCACCTGACCGTGGCCGGCGCAGAACAATACACCGCAGAACTCGCGCGAGCCTTAGCTCGCTAATAGACGATCACTCCGCGGGCGTTGCGGCCCTGCTCCATATCTTCGAAGGCCTGCGGCGCTTCGTCGATCGAGTAGGTCTTCGTCACCATGCCGTCGAGGTCGAGCTTGCCGCGCTTGTACAGGCCGAGCAATTTGGGGAAATCTTCGCGCGGATTCACACTGCCGTAGAAACAACCCTGCACGTTCTTCGCGTCCGCAAAGAAGATCAACGCATTCAATGTGATTGAGTCGGTAATCTTGCCCGCGCCCACGATCGTTGTCGTACCGCCACGTCGTGTCGCCGCATAGGCCTGTTGGGCCACGGCACCAATGCCGATCGCTTCAAAGGCATTGTCGACGCCGATTTCGTTAGTAAGCGCTTTGATCTGTGCAACTGGATCGTTTGCGGCATTCACGACATCGGTCGCGCCAAACTTCTTCGCCATATCCAATTTATTGTCTGCGAGGTCCACACCGATGATGCGATCGGCACCCGCGATGCGCGCACCCTGAATCACCGACAACCCGACCCCGCCACAACCGAATACCGCGACGGTCGCGCCTGGCTTGACCTTCGCGGTATTGATCGCTGCGCCCACGCCGGTCGTTACACCGCAGCCGACCAGGGCTGCAGACGCCAGCGGAATGTCCTTATCGATTGAAACCACCGAGATCGACGGCACAACCGCGTATTCAGCCATGCATCCGAGAAATTGCATCACCGGAATGTCTTTGCCATCGAGATGCGTGCGGAAGGTGCCGTCCATCATCGCGCCAGTCGGCGAAGTACCGTTCGCACAGAGGAAGGGTTCGCGTCGTTCGCAGAAGTGACAGGTTCCACATTCAGGAATAAACGAAAGCACCACATGATCGCCGGGGACCACATTGCTTACGCCCTCGCCAACCTGTTCTACAACGCCCGCGCCCTCATGACCCAGAACCATTGGAATCGGCAACGGCAGCGTACGATTTTGTACCGATAGATCCGAATGGCAAACGCCCGTCGCGGCCATCTTGATCAGTACCTCACCCGCCTTTGGCGGATCGAGCGTGATGTTTTGAATCGCGATTTTGCTGTTCTCATCGCAAACCAGTGCTTTCATGGGTCGTCTCCTTCGTTGTCCCTAGAGCGGGCGCCATTCTACCACCCGAAGGGGTGTTACTGACCTTTGAAATCGGCCTTTCGCTTCTCGAGGAAGGCCTTAATGCCTTCACGACCATCGGGCCGAGCGCCTGCGGCTGCAATGGCGCGCGCTTCGAGCTCCATCTGCGTCTCAAGCGATCCCTCGAGACCTTCACGCATCAGCCGTTTGGCCTCGCCGAATGCCTTGGTGGGGCCCTGCGCGAGCGCGGCGGCCTGGGCCTCGGCGCGCGCCATCAGCTCATCGGGCGCGACGACCTCATTCACCAGACCCCATTCGAGCGCCTCCTGGGCCGTGAGGACACGGTTGGTAAGCGCGAGTTCAAGCGCCTTTCGAACCCCCACAATCCGTGGCAGGAAGTACGTCGACGACCCATCGGGCGTAAGGCCGACCTGCGTATAGGCCATCGTGAAGCGCGCTTTCTCCGACGCGTAAACGAGATCGCCGGCGATGGCCAGACTAAATCCCGCTCCACCGGCCGCACCGTTCACCGCCGTAATCACGGGCGCGTCGCCACGTACGAAACGCGAAACCGCGGCGTGTAGATACGTGGTGAGTTCCTTCAAGCGCAGCGGCAATTCGTCACCGTGACTTTCGAATGCTCGCAAATCACCGCCAGCACAGAAAATTTTGCCGGTACCTGTGATCAGCACGGCGCGAATCCCGGCATCCTCATCGCATCGGAGCGCCGCCTGCATCAACTCCTGTCCCATTTCGAGATTTACTGCGTTTGCAGCGTCGGGGCGATTCAATTGAATCTTCGCGACGCCATTTTGGACGTCGAAGTTCAAGGTTTTGAACGGCATGAAAGGAACCCTCCGGATATGCTGTAATGCTGCACTTCTTAGTTAGAGGATACCGGATCGATGACACGATTTGAGAATAAGGTTGGATTCGTCACGGGTGGCGGCACTGGCATCGGCCTCGCCTGCGCCCAAGAAATCGTCAACGCGGGCGGGCGCGTGGTAATCGGTGGCCGACGTGAAGATGTACTACGAGACGCAGCCCAAGCACTCGGATCGAACGCCGATTGGGTGCAATGTGACGTCACAAACGACGCATCGGTCGACGAAGCGATAGAGACCGTGCTGAAACGAAACGGCGGGCTACACATGGCCGTTAACGCCGCTGGCAAAGGCGGCGCGGGAACCGTCCTAAACAGCACGTCCGAAGAATTCGCCGACGTGCTCGATACCAATTTGACCGGCGCATTTCGTTCGATGCGCGCCGAAGCTCGCGCGATGAAAGCCGGCGGGGGCGGGAGTATCGTGAACATCAGCTCGATCGCCGCTGTACTCACGCATCGCTGGATGGATAGCTACTGCGTTTCCAAAGCGGGTTTAAATATGCTGACGCAATGCGCCGCCGACGACTTGGGCGAACATGGTATTCGCGTCAACGCGGTCATGCCCGGAATCGTGGACACCGAGATCGCCGCCATTCTGACGGGCACACCAGAAGTCAAAGCAGAGTACTTGCGGCTGATGCCCATCTCTCGTGTGGGAAGAACCATCGACGTGGGACCGCTGGTTGCATTTCTTCTATCCGATGACGCTTCGTGGATGACTGGACAGTGCATCGGGGTGGATGGCGGCCATACCATCCGCAAAGGCCCGGATATCAAAGAGATGATCGCGCAGTTTCTTCCCGAGGAACGTTAGTGGGCGAACTGAAAGTCCTCGGCCAGGGAAACTTCGTTCGTCTGGTCAATGTTGACAGCTGGGAGTACGTGGAACGCCTGCACTCGCGCGGCGTTGCCGTCATGATCCCGGTGACCGACGACGGGAAGCTTGTGCTGGTCGAACAGTATCGCCCCGCAGTTTCCGCTCGAGTGGTCGAACTTCCCGCGGGGTTGGTCGGCGACATCCCTGGAGAAGCCAACGAGTCCACCGAAGCCGCAGCACAGCGGGAACTCATCGAAGAAACCGGATATGAAGCGGGTGAGATCAAGTGGCTGCTCTGTGGTCCACCCGCACCGGGCCTATGCCGCGAAACACTCAACTTCTATCTCTGCACGCAGCTCGTTAAGCGTTCCGCTGGGGGCGGCGACGAAACGGAAGACATCACCGTGCACGAGGTTCCGCTCGGAGAAGTCGAGAGCTGGCTCCACGCACGCGTCAAAGCCGATGGCGTGCTCATCGACCCCAAGATTTTCGCTGGGTTGTACTTTGCAAATTCAGGTTAAAGCGGTTCCCGGTTCGTCGCGCGACTGCATCGTCGGTTGGCTCGGCGAGGAGTTGAAAATTCGTGTGAGCGCGCCGCCCGAACACGGCAAGGCGAACGCAGCCATCGAAAAACTGCTCGCCGCCGCATTCGACCTACCCAGCGACGCGGTGCGTGTGATTCGAGGCAGCACATCTCCGCATAAGTGGATTGAGATCGACGGTTTATCTGAGACCGAAGCGAAGCAGAAGCTCGACACGATCCTTTCGTAGAACTTTGGGTCTGACCACTTGCATCTGTAGGTGCTGTACGCGCAGTCGCGGGGAACGGTTATGGAACACTGCAGAGCATCGAAGGACTTCGTGCGGTAGCGGCGTGGCTCGTTGTATTTCTTCATCTCTCGGCACCTCCTCAACAAGCCGCAAACACGCCGCTACCGCACGATGATAAACTCAAGCCGCTGAACAACAGCGGCTTGGAGGACAGGATGGGCAGGTGGAGTCGGGACGAGATCGAAAAAGCGTTCCAGCTATTTCAGGAAACGGCGCTGCGCTGTGGCAAGAGCGGCGAATGGCGCGAGTGGGCGGATCTCTTTACCGAGGACGCGACCTATGTTGAGCATGTATTCGGCACCATGGGGGGTCGTGAAGCGATCTACAACTGGATTCAGAAGCTCATGGTCGGCTACCCCGATATGAAGTACTTCCCTGTCGAGTGGTACGTGATCGATGAGGAAAAGGGTTGGGTGGTCTGCGCCGTGAATAACCGCATGACGGATCCCGGTGATGGGAGCCTCTGGCAGGAATACAACTTTACGTTGCTCAAGTACGCGGGGAATATGCAGTGGAGTTATGAAGAGGATTGTTACAATCCTGCGCGCTTCATGGAAATGATTAAAGGTTGGGAAGCACGCAAAAAGAAATGCGCCTCAGCCCCGGCTTCGGAGAAATGATTCAACAATGAAATGTTCGGAAATCAACTGGATTGCCCTCGTACTGGCCATGGCTCTGCTATCGACCGGCTGCGTCGACCCCAAAGAGCGACGGCCGGGTCTGCGACTTTCCGGCGATGTCGTGACAGAGGCTGTACAAAACTGGGCGTTCACCAACGATCACCGCGAGATTTACGTGGAAGTGACCACGCCCTATCTATTGCCGCATTCGGTCACCATCGTTTGTGCGGAAGTCGATGGCCGACTCTACATTGGCGCACGGAACCCTACGGAGAAACGTTGGGTTGGCTACCTAGAGAGTGACCCGAACGTACGTCTGAAAATCGGCGACAAAGTTTACGAGCTGGAAGTCGAAGTCGTTGACGATGCCGCTGAAGAAGAACGCGTTTTCGCCGCCTATGCGAAGAAGTACGAGTGGCACGCATCCCCTGAACACGAGCAGCCGGAAATGCGTTACTACCGCGTACTACCGAGAACATCGTAATTGTCTCAGCCAGGAGTTCTCGCGTTTGCAGGAAGTGCACGCAGAGAATCTTTCAATGGAAAGTTGATTCGGGCGGCGGTTCGTAGCCTCGACGAATCCGATTTCCATTGCACATTACTTGACCTGCGTGATTACGAACTACCAATCTATGATGGTGATCTCGAAGCTACGGAGGGCTTGCCCAAGAAAGTCCTTGAGCTCCAGGAAATCTTTAAAGCGCATAACGTGTTGTTAATCGCCTCACCCGAGTACAACAGCAGTTTCAGTCCGTTGCTCAAAAACACCATCGATTGGGTTTCACGCGCTTCCGACACGACACCGTCGCTTGCCGCGTATAAAGGAAAAATCGCAGCGATCATGGCCGCGTCGCCCGGGGCACTCGGTGGCATGCGCGGTCTCGTAGCGCTGCGCAGCCTACTCTCGAACATCGGCGTAACCGTACTCGCCAACGAAGTCACGATCCGCCAGGCCCATCAAGCATTCGACGCTGACGATAACCTTGTTGATGCTGAGAACGCGGAGCGGGTACGGACACTCACGAGCGAGCTTGTGAGCATCGCGGAAAAGCTAGGCGCTTAGAATTCGTCGATGTAGGGCAGGCGTAGCGACGTTTCGACGATCTCGTCTTTGGCGTTCAGCAGTTGGGAGAGCGCGTTCCAAGTTCCGCCGAGAAGCTGATGGCGCGCACCATCTGGCATCTGAACACTCATCGACCCTATGCGCGAAGCAAGAGTCATGCTTTCGAGATCGAGATTAAGTTCCTGGATAGGGTCGAGTTCAATCGTGTCCATAAGCGCGTTGATGTCCGACGGGTCTGCAGTAACGGCCGGGATTCCAAGCGCGACGCAGTTACCGAAGAAAATCTCGGCGAAGGATTCACCGACGAGCGCGCGGATGCCCCAGCGCATCAATGCTTGCGGAGCATGTTCACGTGAGCTGCCACAACCAAAGTTGCGATTGACCACAAGAATCGACGCATTCTCGTGGCGAGGATCGTTGAACGGATGATCCTTCGGCTCGCCCTCCTGGCTGCGGCGCACATCGGCGAAGACATGGTCTTCGAGACCTGCAAAAGTAATGGACGTCATGTACCGGGCGGGAATGATGCGATCCGTGTCGATGTCATCGCCGCGAACCACGACGCCATGGCCGCGACTCCCTAGAACCGCTTGTTGCTCGCTCATGAAACCATCTCCCGAACGTCAATGACTTTTCCATTGACCGCAGCAGCTGCAACCATCGCTGGGCTCATCAACAACGTTCGGCCGGTGGGACTTCCCTGTCGGCCCGGAAAGTTTCGATTCGAACTCGAGGCGCAAATTTCGCGCCCGACAAGCTTGTCCGGATTCATCGCGAGGCACATGGAACAACCCGCTTCACGCCATTCGAACCCTGCCTTCACAAAGACTTGGTCCAAGCCCTCCGCCTCGGCCTGCTTGCGAACCGCCTCCGACCCTGGAACCACTAACGCGCGGATACCCGGCGCGACGTAGCGGCCATCGGCGACGCGTGCCGCTTCACGCAAATCGGAAATGCGACCGTTGGTACAAGAACCGATGAATGCGACATTGATCTTGGTACCCGTGATCGGCTCACCCGGCGTGAGCTGCATGTAGCGATAGGCTTCCTCCGCGGTGCCACGATCCAACGCTGAGAAATCGGCCAACTTGGGAATCGATTCAGATACCGCGATGGCTTGGCCGGGATTGATGCCCCAAGTCACCGTGGGTGCAATATCCGCGGCATCAAACTCAACACGATCGTCGTAACGCGCATCCGCGTCACTGGCAATGCTACGCCACCACGCGACAGCGCGTTCAAAGGCTTCGGCTTTCGGCGCGTACTCACGATCGCGCAGATACTCAAACGTAGTCTCGTCCGGATTGACGTACCCGACGCGCGCACCGCCCTCGATCGACATATTGCAGACCGTCATGCGCTCTTCCATTGTCATGCGGTCGAAGACTTCACCCGCGTACTCGTACGCGAAACCAACGCCACCCTTGACGCCTAGTTTACGAATGATGTGTAGAACAACGTCCTTCGCATAGATGCCCGGCCCGAGTTCACCGTTGACTTCAATCCGCCGCACTTTCGGTCGTGCAAGTGCAAGACACTGGCTGGCGAGAACGTCCCGAACTTGACTGGTACCGATGCCGAGTGCGATTGCGCCGAACGCACCGTGGGTGGAGGTATGGCTGTCACCACAGGCGATGGTCATGCCCGGTTGTGTGAGCCCTAGTTCAGGTCCCACGACGTGCACGATGCCCTGCCGGCCCGAGCCAGCACGGAAAAACTGAATCCCATACTCGTCGGTATTGTTCTCAAGCGCGACAAACATCTCTTCCGCTAGTGAGTCGGCAAGCGGCCGCGCACGCGTATGGGTTGGGATGATGTGGTCGACCGTCGCGAAGGTGCGATGGGGAAAGAGCACGGAATGGCCCTGATCGCGGAGCATCTGAAACCCCTGCGGGCTCGTTACTTCATGAACGAGATGCAGGCCAATGAAGAGCTGCGTCTGACCCGAGTCGAGCTCGCGGACCGTGTGCAGATCCCAGACCTTATCGAAGAGATTCCGTCCCATAAGGCGCGAAATACTAACACAGCGCGTCAGAACCCAGACCGAGACCTCAGCTCGGAAGATCAAGCCACGTATGAAATAACGTGGCGCGCGCGCAGGCCAGCTTTGCTGGCCGATACCGCGCTAACACTCGCCGCTAACGCGCTAAGTCCAGCCGGCCCGATTAGCTGTCTATACCTCGGCTAGGAGAATCGAGACATACGCGAAGCGTATGTCGTGCGCGAAGGCGAGCTGCGCTCGCCGATAACGCGCTTAGTTAGCCGGGCAGGTTGCCTCATCAGACTTCAGCTAGCAGGATGAAGGGCCCGCCGGGGCGGGCGACGGGGTCGACCGGCGCCACTGTCGAGAGGTCGTAATTTTGGATCCAGCGAATGCCTTCGAATCCCGCCTCTTCAAAAATGCTGGCCGCGAACTGCGGTGGGATGTAGCGGCGGTGCGTGACGAACTCGGCCGGAGACTCGCCGTCGATCGAAAAAACCTGTATACGGCGCTCGAGCAAGGGCGTGAGCATCTCGCGCTTATCGCGCACCTGGATGCTGTGGCCACACCATTCGCGACTAATCTCCCGCCATTGGCCTGCAAGTTCCGGGCGCACCATGCTGATGGGGCAAAAGAAGTCGACCGCGACAATGCCGGGACTCTTCATCGATCGCTGTAAGTGCCGCAAGTGAAGTCGTTGCTCTTCGATCTCAATCAGTTGATTGAAGTTGAACAGAGGAATAAGTGCGACGTGGTATCGCTCCTGAAGTGCTTGCATACGTAGGTCAAAGTCGGACAACCGCACCCGTGCGCGCCATGGGCCCATATTTCGTTGTGCGACCTCTAGCATCGGACGGGAGACGTCGAGGGCGTGGACCTCATGTCCTGCCTGCGCCAAGCGCGACGTCAGACGACCCGTGGCACAACCAATCTCAAGGATCGGTCCTTCGTACTTCGCTGCGATGTCAAGATACAGCGAGATGTCCTGCATAAAATCAGCGACGTAAAACCGATAGAACTCTGCGTAACGTTTTTCTGCTAGATCTCTTATGGCCATGTGCTGAGGAATTTACGTTTCGTCGCCGATGGGGCGCAAACGACGCTGGCTAGATGAGCGCATGTCAGCGACACTCAGGACCGCATTCGAACGACAGTGTCGATTGTGGCGGAACAACGACGGGAAGAAAGATGCGAACACAAGCCACGTTCATACTGATCTTGCTCTTCGCCGCGCCGTCGTTCGCAAGCTCATTGGAACAGAAAGCAGCGTATTTTCGTCGTGACCTCTACGTGCATCATCTCTCGCCCGAAGGCGTGGTGATCTACCGTGTCAAATCAGACGGCACTGACAAGAATGCACGGTATCCGAATTTAGCCGACACACCGACCTTTACCGGACAGTTCGCGGCGGCGGCATGCACCCGCGCAACAGACGCCAATGGTGAGTCAAAGCATGAGGCCTTGAAAGACGCTGCGCTTGCAATGCGAGGCCTTGCTTTTCTGATGGACGTCACCGGTGAGCCGGGGTTGATGGCGAGAGCCGTGCGCAGGGGTAGCGCGGAGAACGAAAGGGGTCGTTGGTTTTCGGGTGCAGCGGGCTTTGAGAACTACGTCTGGCGCGGCGATGTCTCGGTCGACCAATATGCGAACGGCCTGCTTCCTGCGTTGCATGCATGCCGCCCGCATTTTCCGTCAGAAGTGCGTCGTCTGCTTTTCAGCTTCATCACTCACCTCGAAGAACATGACTTGCACTTAGTCGATCCCGACGGACGACCGACACGTTTCGGTGACCTCAGCTGGAAGTCTGCCGGCGGCTTCAATTCGGTTTTTCAACTCACCGCCTATGCCGCCTATGCGCTGGCGGCTGCGATGGATGTCGATCCGCGTTGGCGCGAAACACTCGACCGCATGCGGGATCGCTATCAAATACCCGCGCGCTCGCGTCGTACCAATATCCGCATCGGTGCGCTGACGAACTATTCGAACGATCTGATGAGTTGGAATCTGTATCGCGTGCTCGTGCCACTGGCGCGCGAACTAAACGATCCAGCACTTGCCGATCTGCGTCACGGCCTCTATCGCGCGGCACTTCGCGGCGAGCCCGATCGCAATCCATTTTTTCAACTGATCTTCTGCCGCCTCGAGCCAGCAGACTGCGAGCCATCGATGCTCGAAAATGCCCGAAGCCTACTGGAGCGATTTCCCCGGGAGAAACGGACCATCACGCCAAATCCCGAAGCACTGGCTGCTTTGCCCCTACGTTGGATGCGGGGCCGAAAATGGCGCCGCCAGGCCAGAAACACCGTTCCGATGGAACTGCGATCGCCGAGTTCGTTCGAATGGAAGTCGAGTCCGTATCGCGTACGCGTGGGAAACCACCCAAGTACCAAGTACAGCGGACTCGACTATTTGGTGGCGTATTGGCTGTTCCTCCACAGCTCGGCCGGCGATCCAGGCCCCAAATAAAGCGAGCCACGTAGCGTCCGTTAAAGGGTAGATGCCAGCGCGTTCAGCCCTAAATAGCGGTCACCTCGAATCGTTCCTTGCGAAGTTTCGAGCCACCATTATCGTGCTTTCGGGGGCGGCGAAGGGCATGGAACATGTCCTGGATCAGTACCAGATATCGCTGGGTCGCGGGCCGGGAGTGGACCTAGCCCTCGACGAGCCCTTCATGAGATCGCAACATGCAACACTTGAGTTTGCAGATGGTGCGTTTCATCTTTGCAATCTCGCGGGGGAGGAAGGGTCTTGGCTGAACGGACGGCCGATCGATCGGGCGGAGCTCAAGAACGAGGACCGTTTTATCTTGGGCCGAACGGCGTTCAGCTTTATGATCGATACTCGCGAGGAACGCGACGCATTAATACGCTAGCTCCACCCCCCAGAAGGAGCAGAAAGCGATGACGATACCCGGCGGTACAGCCATCGGGAGCATCGTGGTTGAGGAGAGAATTCGCACCGGCGCCTACGGTGAGCTCTATCTTGCACGTCAGCCCGGCCTGGATCGAAATGTGTTGCTGCGCAAACTGCGGCGCGACCTCCTACAGAGCCGCGACCTCGTCGATCGTTTTCGACGCGAGGCTCGCCTCTCCGCCCGCGTGCAACACCGGGGGATTGTTCAGGTCTTTGATTTCTTTGCGGAACGCGGGGATCACTACATCGTGTTGGAGCACGTGGATGGTCCCACCTTGCGCGATGTATTGGACCGGATAGGGATGATCCCAGCAAGGATCGTGAACCTAATTGCATTGGAAATGACGCGTGCGATTGGGGAGTTGCATCGTCGCGGCATCATTCATTGCGAACTGCAGCCAGATAATATTTCGATCAGTCGCTGGGGCGATCTCAAAATCAGCGGACTGGGCGGCGCACGCGAAGTCGGTGAGGAAGCGACCCCAGCGTCATCAAAACCAAGCGCCTATACCGCCCCCGAACTCGCGCGTGGCGAACCCGCGGATCCGCGCGCTGATGTTTATTCGGTGGGCGCGATTCTATTTGAACTACTCGGTGGGCGAGCACCGGACGCGGAAGGGGTCCAACAACCCGCCGCACCGCGCTCGCTCCAGCGTCTGCTGCGCAAATGCTTGGCTCAAAATCCCGAGGACCGGCCCAAGATCGGTCAGCTGATCAAACGCCTCGAGTCCCTGTCGGTGTCGCGCAAGGATGGCCGCGTGGAAATCGCGGCCTGGCTCTGGGAGGTTCGCGTGCTGCGACCGCGCACGCAGGATGTCCATGCCGACACCGAGCCCGAATCCGAGACCGAGCCGAAGCCCAGGAACTTTCGCTGGCGGATCCCTCCGCTTGCACTGCCCGTCGCGGGTGCAACCGTGGCACTTCTCCTTGGTTTCTTAATGGTAAGGGCGTTGGTCAATACGGACGGCACGGCGAAGATAGAAGCAACGCCCGCGGCAAAGGAGTTACCCGCGGTTGCGTCATCCCCGCCAACCAAGACAGCGATCCCACTCGATCCAGCGGAGATTCGATTCGTGGTGCTGCCCTGGGCGGAGATTCAGATCGATGACGCGGATCCATTCCTCACACCGCACGCAGCGGCGATCCCACTTGAAGCCGGCCGGCATCAGTTGATTTTCAAGCATCCGAGGTTTGGCAGTAAAACCGAAGTCATCGACTTGGAGCCGGGCGAGACTCGGCTAATTCGTCATGTCTTTTCACCCGTGGGGCTACCATGAATTGGCTGCAGGGGATTACGATCGCACTAGCCTTGGGCTCATCAATGCAGCTGCATGCTGCCCAACGCGTCCATACGGTCAAATCGGGCGACTCGCTGCAGGAGATTTCTACCCGTTACTTCGGCGTCATGACCCATGCCGAGTTGATCCAGCGCCACAATCAAATGAAGAGCACCCATCTGCGCGAGGGTCAGCAACTTGAGATTCCGATCGCGGAAGTTCATACCGTGAAAAGCGGAAATACTTGGTCCGGCCTTGCATCTCGGTACTGGCATGACGCGGATCTACATCGCGTGATGGCAGAACTGGTTGCCGATGATCCGGAAGCACCGTTGAAGCCCGGTCGGAAGCTTCGCATTCCCGCGCTCGCTCGCTACCGCCTGCAAAAGGGCGAGACACTGATCGCGTTGTCACGAAAGTTTCTGGGTCACGGGAAGGGCGGGGATACGCTCGGTCGCTTGAACGGTATTTCGGACCCGCGACGTCTCCACGTGGGCCAGAAACTTCGCATTCCGTTCTTCGAGACCTCGAAACTGACCGAGGAAAAGACACCGCCTGTTTCGGCCCCACCTCCGGTCGCGCCCGCAGCTGTAACTCCGCCATCATCTAGCACCCAAGCCCCGCCAACGCCGAAGGGGTTGGCCACCCAAGCCCCGCCAACACCGAAGGGGTTGGCCGAAGCCGCGCTCTCGAAAGCGATCAATCGTTATCTCGAAGGAGACTACGATGACGCATTGAAACGCCTCGAAGCGCTGCAGCCTGAAATCGAGAAATCTTCGGACATAGCAATGCAGCGGCGACTGCTGCGTCATCTCACCTTCGTCTATGCGGCATTCGACCGCGCTGACGGGGTTTGTACGACCTACAACAGTCTGCTCAAGATTGAACCCAAGCCAGAGTGGAATCCGGATCAGGTCTCGCCGAAGGTGCTAAACCTGCTCGCCCTTTGCGATCGCAGCTAACGCAAGGTTTTCAGCGGCTGCCGCGGTGGTGATGTCTTCCATCGCTGACCGCTGCAGCACGGTTTCGAGATTGCTTGCGATGACGCGAAGATGGTCTCTTGACGCAGCCTCGTCTCCACCTTCTAACGCGATACCCAAATGAATCAAGCCACCGGCGTTTGCGAGAAAGTCCGGCACATATAGGATGCCGCGTTGCCGCAGCTTCGCCGCGACCTCGGTGGACGTCAGCGGATTATTGGCAGCACCGCAGATCACACGACATGGAATCGAATCGGCCACCCCTGCATCGATCACATCCGGCGGCCCGCATGGCGCAAAGACGTCGCATTCAACCGCGGTGATGGCTTCCGGTCGGACCACCTCCCAATCAAGATCGGTTTTTTCCAATGGTTCCGTGTTGGTGTCGCTTACAATCAGCTTTGATCCGGCAGCGTGGAGTAAACGCGCTAACGCAAAACCCACATTACCCACGCCCTGTATCGCGATGGTGGCTCCGCTCAAACTACGCCCAACTGAATCCAATGCGGCCTGCATGGCAAGGTACACCCCCTCCGCTGTAAACGGACCCGGCCCACCCGAACCACCTTGCGATTTGGGTAGACCCGAAACATGGCGCGTGCGCTCACCGATGACGGCCATCTGCGCTTCGCCGGTTCCCATATCAGCCGCGGTGATGTACCGGCCATTGAGTGAGTCAACTAAGTCTCCTACCGCGTGCAGCTGCTCTGGAATTTGTTGACGCGGATCGCCAATCACGACTGCTTTGCCACCACCAAGTCGGAGCCGGGCCAGCGCCGCTTTGCGCGTCATCGCGCGGCCCAATGCGATCGCGTCATCGCGCGCGGAAGCAAGATCTGGATAGGGTCGCCAGCGACACCCTCCCAGCGCAGGACCCAGCACCGTCGAGTCCACCGCGATCACAATCGTGACGCCAGCGACTTCCTGAATATGCAGTGATTCGGGGTCCACGTTTCCTCCGGTCGTTCCGTGCCAGAAAAAGCTTGAGCCGCTTAAAGATTGGGCGGAGCGAGCAACAATTTGAGATTGTCGGTGCCGGGCTGGACCGGATCCTCGAGTTGGACGGAGGGATCGGACGGATCTTTTGTCAACGGATCTCCATCGCGGTCCATTCGCGCCGACAACTGTATGGGCCCTTCGAATTTGCGTCCCGGAACCATGACATCGGATTGACCCAGGTTGAAGAGCAAGGGGAACGGCCCGAGAGGCAATCGCTTTACGGCCAGCGGCGGACCCGTAGCACCCGAACGCGCGATGACGAAGATGACCCCTTCGTTGAACGGCTGGACCCCGGGCGCCAAATCGACCACGCCACGAAGAGGCGCGGCCGGTGAGATGACTGCAGCCTGGTTGCGCGGCACCGGCCGCTCCAAGCCGGGAATCCGCACCGGGTGCTCAGGAGCCGGAAGCTCCGCGTTGGGCGGAACCCATGGCTCCAGCCGTCGATCGCAGCCGGAAGAAAGCACGAATGTAAGTATGGCGAGTCGGGTCCAAGTCATGGAAGCGGGAAGGGTAGCGGCACACCCCATATGTGAAACCACTGAGGGCTATGTACCTCAATGAAAATTTTCGATCAGAGAAACCTGAGGAAACTCGAGTGGTTCCAGGTGATTCAGGGCTGTAAAAACACGAACTTTTGTCTGGCGTTCCATCGACCCTGCGTTACACTCCCCGCCTTCTTACAACCCCCTGAGAATTGAGGCCGAAATGGCGATCGACATCAAGCTTAACGTCACGCTCTCTTTGGAGGAATCTGCCCTCGAAGACGCGCTGGACGAGTACGACGAAGTCGCGGTCAATGAGCTTGTCCGGCAGGTCCTGGATAAGGCGATCGCCCTCGAAGACGTGAAGGTGGCTACCGTCGAAGGTCCCAATACGCTCGAGGAATACGACAAAGTCGCCCAGGCAGCCCAAGCAGCCGCAGTTAGCCAGAACTAGAACAATTCGAGCTGAGCACTGACTGGCTTCTCCCTTGGCACAGGTCTGCGTGCAGATCGCGCATGCGTTGGGATGGCGGACTTTGAGACTCGAATTGCGAGCCCTTCGCGACGATCTCCCTCCAAACTTCTAGGTGTGGGGCGGTAGATCCCAATGGCACGCGCATCCTCGAGAATTTTGCGGTACAACGCTTGAAATCGCTGCCCATGATTGAAATGACGAAGATGCGCGAGCTCATGGCAGAGCGTGTCGACCAGACCTGAGTATTTCAGCAGCCGACTGGTGGACGCGTGGCGCAGACGAATCCGAATCGTGCCATCCGAGTAGCAGACCCCGTAACGCCGTTTCACGCTGGCGCGTTCGGCATCCACCGCGACCAGACGCAAACCGAAACGCTTTGCGAGAACATTCGCATCTCGTCGAAGCCCGTTAAGGACGGATCGTTGTTTTGCTTTTTCGTCTGCGTTCAATCGGAGCTAGCTCCAAGGGGCCTGGGGAATATAACCTCTCGGGAATGAACGAAAATGAGCTGGCATCCCGGTTTCCAATCTTTCCCCTACCCAATGTGGTGCTCTTCCCTTTCGTGTTCCTGCCGCTGCATATCTTCGAACCTCGGTATCGACAGATGATCCAAGACGCACTCGCGGGTGACGGGTTAATTGGAATGAGTCTGCTGCGTCACGAAGCGGCGGAGCACGATCCACCGCGCGTGTTCGAAACGGGCTGCATCGGTCAAATCAGCGAATGCAATGAGTTGCCCGACGGTCGCTTCAACCTCATGCTCCGCGGCCTGACACGTTTTCGTATTCATCACGAACTCGAAACCGATCGCCAGTACCGTGAAGTCGAAGCCGAAATCCTAAATGATCCTAACTTTGACGCGCTTAACCCGGCGACCCAGGACGCGCTGCAACAGCGGCGATCCGAGATCGAACAGAAAGTGCTCGAACTCACGCGCTGCACCGTACCGGAAGGCGAAGCAGCGCTTGCCGATCAGTTAGCCGCGCTCGATCCACTGTTTTTGGTGAATGCGATCGGCTTCGGTCTCGATTGTGCGATGACGGAGAAGCAGAGTCTTCTGGAAGTGGACGACCCAGTACGCCGTGCGGAACTCCTGGTGCGCCTCATTGAGTTCCGAATCGTTGAGGTCCAACAACCGGGTGCTCTCGGTGAACGCTCGGAATTCATCAACTAAAATTATCCGATAAACTTAGATTTTCGTCGTAATTCACTGAAATTAGAAGATCACCCAACACGGTTCTGTTTGGCTTCGCTGTGCAGGTAGCTGTGGATGAGGCTGTGCACAAGGCTGCGTAAATCGATCCACATGGTCAAAGGCTGAGGGAATTCCACTCCTTCCACTACCGTCGGGGAATACCCGCGTTGCAGACATTTCACCAAATAACAAAGGCTAAAGCGAAAGCTTAGACACCGTGAATCCGCATTGATCGATCTCTGGCTCCGTGAGAGATTCGCCAGCCCGATGAGTGAGAGTGAATCGGGTCAGCCAGGGGGTAAATCGGGGGATATGACGGAATTTGGGGGGTGGGACTCCATCCGGCAACGGATCCGGGAAAGACTCGGGCCAGCGGTCTTTGATGCATGGTTTCGAACGCTTCGAGCCACTGTTGAAGGCGGAACTTTGGCCATTGAGTGCCCGGATCGCTTCAGCCGAGATTGGATCGAGCGACGCTATGGTGCGGTGGTTCGCACTGCGGCAGCCGAGCTAACGGGCGTTGAATACAAGGTCGCGTCTGCACAAGCAGCGTCTTCCGCCGAGTCGGCTCCGATTCCACTCCCGACGCGTGGTTCCGCGGCCCCCGAGATCGTAGTCCGCGCACCGCAGAGCACCCGGCACTTTGATGATTTCGTCGTGGGGCCGGCGAATGCGCTCGCCCTCGAAGCTTCACGTGCGGTCGCCGAAGGTCGCCCGGGCCGCTGCAGCCCGCTCGTGCTTGCCGCCGAACCGGGCTTGGGAAAGACACACCTCTGCCGCGCGATCCAGCGGTCCATCGGTACCGATATCGTGTTTCGTTCGGCGGAGGAATTTACGTCTGAAGTCACACAAGCGATGCGCGCGGGTCAGATGCAGACCATCCGCCATCGCTATCGCAAAGCATTGAATGTATTGATCCTCGAGGACGTTCAATTCCTTGCGGGCAAACGCGCAACACAAATCGAACTATTTCACACGTTGGATCATCTGATCACACGGGGAAAGACGGTCGTACTTTCTACAGATCGCCCGCCGTCTCAGATTCAAGGTTTGGACCCGCAACTCGCCGCACGCATGACGACGGGGCTCGTCGCCAGCATCGCAAGGCCCGAAGCCGAGACTCGCCAGAAAATTCTGCGCGAGAAAGCGGCCTGTGGCGGCATCAGCATTCCCGACGAATGCCTGGAAATGCTCGCGTCGAGGCCGGTTCAAAACATACGCGATCTCTTGGTTGGACTTAACCAGGTCGTCGCGCGCGCGTCTCTCTTGCGGCAAAAGGTTTCTGTCGAGCTTGTCGTACAAGCGCTGGAAGCAGTGGAAGTCGCGCCACGTGCAAAATCCGTGGACGAAATCGTTAAGCTGATCGCACGCAGTTTCAATGTCGATCTAGCGGAACTTCGCGGACCCTCGCGCCAGCGTAAGTTTGTTCGCCCTCGACAGATCGCGATGTACTTATCACGACGTTATACCGACGCTTCGCTGAAAGAAATCGGGAACGCGTTGTCGCGGGATCATAGCAGCGTGGTCTATGCGATCGAAGCCGTTGAGAAGCGTGTCGTTGAAAAACCACAGCTTCGCTACGAACTCGAAGCCCTGGCACAGCGTCTAGCCTAACGGCTAGAGTTTGCCGTAGTGCTTTTGATAGTACTCGCGGTACGCGCCTGACTTGATCGCTTCCCACCAGTCTCGTCGATCGCGATACCAAGCCACAGTTTTCTCAACGCCTTCCTCAAGGTCCACACTGGGCGACCAACCCAGTGCTCGGATCTTTTCGGTGCTGACCGCATAGCGTTGATCGTGTCCGGGCCGCAGTCCTTCGACCGGGCGAATTAGCGACGCAGGTTTTCCGGTCGCTCGAAGAATCATTTGCGTGAGCTCGCCGTTGGGAACCTCTGGGTCCTGATTCGCACCTACATTATAGATCTCACCCGATTTTCCTTCGCGTAAGATCAGTAGAAGCGCGCTGCAGTGGTCATCAACGAAGAGCCAGTCTCGAATCTGCGTGCCACCGTCATAAAGCGGCAGCGGTTCGTCATCGAATGCGTTGGTGATGAAGAGCGGCAAGAGCTTTTCGGGATACTGGTACGGGCCGTAATTATTGGTGCAGCGCGAAACCATGACATCCATATCTGCAGTACGCTGAAACGCCAACGCCTGCATGTCTCCGCCCGCTTTCGACGCCGAGTACGGACTAGACGGCTCCAGCCGCGCGGTTTCATCGGGAAACTCAGGGTAGGGGACATCGCCGTAAACTTCGTCGGTCCCCACTTGCAGGAACCGCGCCTTCGGACTGGCGCGACGTAGCGAATCGAGCAGTACGTAGGTGCCATAGACATTGGTCTCGATAAACTCGCCGGCCTTCTCCGACGTCGACCGATCGACGTGAGTTTCGGCAGCGAAGTTCACGACCCAGTCAACATCACCCACCAAGCTTTCAACCACATTCGTATCGCGAATATCGCCGCGCACAAGCTTGTATCGCGATGAGTCTTCGAGGTCGGCGAGATTTTTCGGATTGCCCGCGTAGGTGAGCATATCGAGATTTATAATCTCAACATCCGCTTCCTCGCTATGCAGCAGCCGAATAAAATTCGAGCCGATGAAACCACAGCCGCCCGTCACCAGAACCTTGCGCATCACTTACCCCTGGAGTCCGCTTCAGTAACCCGAACCCATGGATCCCATCGGAATTCGCGCGGAGGGACCTAAGACCGACGGGTCCGCCTCTTCCGCCTGAACGGGACTTTGGCGACGCGCGTAGGTGGTTGTACGTTCGTACGGACTGCGACCGATCTCGGTGATCAAACGTTCGATCTCCGGCGCATCCATATGATCGCCGTGTTCGGAGCCTGCGGCCTTGCTGATCGATTCCTCCATCAACGTGCCACCAAAGTCATTCGCGCCAGACATCAGCCCAACCTGGGATAGCTTCTTCCCCATCTTGACCCAGGAAACCTGAATGTTCTTGATCCATGGTCGTAGGAAGAGACGCCCCACAGCGACGAGTTTTAGATCCTCCGGCATCGAAGCGCCGGCACGTGCACCCTGTTCTCGATACAAAACCGTGTTGTGATGAATGAAACCAAGCGGCACGAACTCTGTGAATCCGCCTGTTTGTTTCTGTAGATCACGCAGTAAGTCCATGTGCGTTGCGATCTGGCGTGAGGTTTCAATATGGCCGTACATCAATGTGGAGCTCGAGCGAAGTCCGACTTCGTGTGCGGTTCGGACGATCTCGATCCAGCGTGCTGTCATCAATTTGCGCGGCGACAGTATCCGACGAACATCGTCATCAAGAATTTCCGCCGCGGTGCCGGGCACGGTTCCAAGTCCTTCATCGCGCAACATGGTCAAGTAGTCGGCCAATGACATGCCGCCCGATTTTTCATGGCCGAAGTGGATTTCTTCGGGAGAGAGCGCGTGGATGTGCATATCGGGCAGTGCCATTTTCAACGCGCGAATCATATCGCGGTACCAGAACCCATCCTTGTTTGGATGAATCCCACCTTGGATGCAAACTTCTGAAGCGCCGAGGTCCCAGGCTTCGCTCGCACGTGCCAGAACATCATCTAGGCTACGGTCGTATGCGTCTTCTTCATGCTTATGTCGTGAAAAACCGCAGAAGCTACATCCGACGTAACACACGTTGGTGAAGTTGATATTGCGGTTCACCACGTAGGAGACGTCATCGCCAACGTCATCGGCGCGCGCGAGGTCAGCGATCACGCAGAGGACTTGCAGGTCGCGACCGCCCACATCGAGCAGGATTTCAGCGTCCGCCACATCCAGCTCGCGACCTTCGAGACTTTTCTCGAAGACACGACGCACGGGGCCCGTCGTATCGCGCAACAGGTGATCTAAAAGATTTAAGGAGTTCGACATGCGTAACCCTCTTCGTCAGACGCTGC
>JAJDAK010000079.1 GCA_029261895.1 Deltaproteobacteria bacterium | reverse complement strand
TAGACGACTTGGCGATCTGGGACGAGCGCTCCACCATGCACCGCGCCGACGCGAGCTACTGGCCGGAACCCCGGTTGATGCGACGCTGCACAGTCAGCTGAGCATCCCCGGTGCGAGACACGGACCCGGACGGCCTTACGGTCGCTCTTCAATAGGCGACCGCTGCGAGGAGACCACCGACATGACCGCTGTTCACGAGCGTAGGCCTCGCGTCGCCCACAGCGGTTTCATCCGTTGGGTGTTCATCAGTCTCAATCTAGGCCTAAGTCGCTTGACCTGGCTACATGATTGGCTGCCCACTCGAATGCGTGAATCACTGCTCATCGGTTGGAACGACGAAATGCGGCGAGAAGCCTTTCGGTCGATGGGTAAACGCATGTACTTGGATGTGCCGTGCGAGTTACCCCTTCCGAAGAAGCTCGCTCCCCTCTGCGAGACTGAACCTGAGTATCGGTTCGAATCCGAGCAGCTACGAGACTTCTATGTTAAGGGATGGGCGGGCCCTTTCGATCTTCTCTCCAAAGGCGAAGCGGCGAGTCTTCGCGAGATTGTCGAGGAAGTTCGTACCACTCGAACCAGCTCGGTCTACGCCCTGGGCGAAGGGCATACTGCTGCGACCGCGGGCCCGCTATCCGTCGAAGCCGTGGAGGAGTGTGTCAATACGCGCGACCGACACCTCGATTGTCCCGAGCTTTGGGAGCTCTTCCACCGCCCGGAAATCGTTGAGCGCCTCGCGCAGTTCCTAGGACCCGATCTATTGGTTTGGCGTTCTCAGTTCTTCAATAAGGACCCGGGGAAGCCCGCAACGCACTGGCACGCGGCAAGTTGCTACGTCGCGGACAGCCTCACGATGCCGGCACTGATTCCGAGGGAGGTCAACGAACTCTTCCAGATTACCGTTTGGATCGCACTCGATGACGTCGACCGCGATAACGGGTGCCTATTGTTCATCCCTGGATCTCAGAAACAATTCCGACCCATGCGGGTCGCCAATCTCGATGAGCCGAGGCAGGCATGGTGGCACGGACCCGGTGTGCAAAGCGATCATCCCTATGCATATCCGCACCCGATTCCCAAGGAGGCCTTCGAAGCCGGCCATGTCGAGGCTGTTCCCATGAAAGCGGGACAGTTTCTACTTTTCAGTGAGCGATGCATTCACGGGGCGGGCCCCAATGTTACCCGCGACCGACGCCGCTTGGGCATCAACTTCCGCGTGCTTCGCGGGGACGTCGCCGTCAACAAGGCGCTCGATGGAAGCGACCTCTTATACAATGATTTTTCGTCTACGCGCACACGCTTTGATTTGAAGAACTGGGGCGTGGGTGAGCTGAAAGGGTGCTCCCGTGTCCCGAATCGGGTTTCGAAGGGACCCGAGACTGGCATCCACTTGAAGCCAACCGGGCAATTCGATGGGTGAGACCATGCGCACACGGCAGCCTCCACAGCGGAGCGATCGGACTGATGTGAACTGCGCCTTCGGTGCAGTTCCACTTCTTACTGGAGCTACCGCCGGTTGCTGGGTGAAAGTTCCTCTCGCTTGGCACAGCGGATGATCAACTCTCCGCCCATGATGTACTGGTAGCGGATCACTCCGAATCCAGCGTCGGCAAGCGCCTCGGTCAATTTGTGCCGAGTGTAGTGCGTGATGTCCTGGTCTCTATAACTATTCGGTAGCAAGTACTTGTATAGAAGCTCGATGACACGCCACTGCACGCGGGCGTAGTCCGGCGTCGCGATCACCAGTGTGCCGCCGATCTTTAGGACTCGGTTCAGTTCGGTGAACACGCGACGATCGTCGGGTATGAATTCGAGCACCTCGGAATGGATCATGGCTTCGAAGGTGCCGTCCGAGAACGGCAGGTGGAAGGTGTCGCCTTGTACGAGAAGGGGGTTCGTACTTCGAAGAAAGCGGAGTTTCGGGCGTGCGATATCGAGGCCGATCGTCGCGGGCGAGGACTGAATCATGTGGCTCGATCCACATCCGACATCCAGGCGAGGCTCCGCTTGGCCCACCATCTCGGTTATGATCTTGTGTCTCCGTCGCTGCCAATACCTCTGGGGTAGGAGGCGACTGTTGTATGCGCGCGAATCGTAATCGGCGGATTGGAAGTGGTTGCGGATCTTGAACAGATGAAACAGCGTCGCCAGGAACTGGGGCGCAAACCCGAGCGCGCTGGCGTGTGAGACACCGCTTGCTCGGGGCATGTAGTCAAAAGCGATCTCGGCAACCTTCCAGCCCAGCGTATAGGTCTTGACGAGAATCTCCTCGAGGACGTCGTATTTCTCTCCGGAGATCGTCAACTCGTTGAAGATATGGCTCTGGTACAGACGGAAACCACTCGACATGTCTCGCACCGGCACGGCAAGCACACGTGAGTACACCAGGTTGAGGATGCGGCTCAGAATTTCGCGCCCTTGCGACATCTGTGCGCTGCCTCCAGCGACGTAGCGCGAGCAGACGATGATCTCTGCTTCGTCGCGATGCTCGAGCAGTTCTGCGATCTTCTCCGGTGGATGGGAGAGGTCCGCGTCCATCGTAACGATGTAGCGCCCATGGGTCGCGAGAATGCCCTCTTTGAGGGCGCCCCCGTAACCCGGTCGCTTCTGAACCAGCACCTTGGCTCCCGCGCTGCGCGCCACGTCGCCGGTCGGATCCTGTGGAGACGGTACGACAACGATGACCTCGTGCTTGGTCGCGCATTGATTGAGTACCGCGTAGACACGCTTGAGAAGCAGCGGGATGTTCGCAGCTTCATCTGCTGCGGGAATGACCACCGAAACGAAATCGGCCATCTCGCGGACACCGGTATCGACAGCGGTCGCTTGGGTCGAAGCAGCATCGTTCATTTGGGCCGGTCCCCCCTTGTACCCATAACCCTTAGTACCCCAGATTCTGTTGAATCCTAGCCTTGGAGTGGTGGAATGCCTAGAGGGAGGTACCGGGTGCTACCCGTCATTCCCGTCTAAATTTTCAGCCACCAGCGCCACTTGCGTGAACATATCCCTGGGTCCAAAAGCATACTCCACCATCCTGAATCCCGATTTCAAGAGGATCTCTCTCGCCTGCCCACGAGACTGCAATCGAGAGATCTCATCGGGATGGAGCTTCACGTCTCTCCTGAAAATGTCATTCAGAACGAAATGGATGATCTTCAAAGCCATCACAGACAAGCCATACTCTGGAGGCCAGAAAAGAACGATCTTTCCCTTCGGCTTGAGCACTCTTTTGAACTCTTCGAGGATCTGTCGAATCTCGTCGTGGCTGAAATGCTCCATCACGCCCAAATTGTAGATGCCATCGAAGGATTCTTTATCCGCAGGTATTTTGAAAATACTTCCTCGAAGGATCGTTCCCCGTCCCTGATTGGCACGTTCGTAGATCTCCAGTGCGTGTGGGCTGATGTCGAGGGCCGTGATGGACATCGTCCTACTGATGTCTTCGTCAACTTGCCCGCTTCCACATCCCGCGTGGAGCAATTGTGCATTCTTGTTGAAGTATTTATAGATGAAATGATTCAACGATCTCTTGATGGGAAATCGACGATAGAGTTCTGCGATGATTTTATAGAGGCCGGCGCCCTTCTTCTGCTTCTTCCAATAGGCATCCCAATCCTCTTGGTCTTGTATCTCTCGCATGGCCATCTTATTCCAACAATAGGTCGATCAACCCGGCGAAATCAACCGTTGGCTTCCATCCTATCAACTCGCGAAATTTCGATTTTGGTTTACCCTTGGCTTACCAAGAAAAGGGTGCTTATCTGTCGTAATCTCACGCGCGATCGATGAGGTTGCAGAGACGGGGTGAAGGTGTCTAGCGAAAGTCGACGGCAGATTCAGCCGGCAGCACTACCGGGGATGCGAGTCTTACTCGGTCGGGGCCTAGCGGCTCTAACGATGTACGGCGTGCTCTTTGCGGCTTTTTTCGCCAAGAGCTTTTCGACCGGCGGGTACATCGCCCCGAGCGACAACTTGGATATGGGAATGGCGAATTTTCTGTCGCCGCGGACGTTCTGGACCGAAGGCATGTATTCGGGCTTTCCAATCGCCGCAGATTCGCAGGCTTTGACTTGGTATCCGATGCTACATGCTCTGACTTCTTTTGACTGGGGTTGGAACGTCTTCATCGTTCTCCCCTATGTCTTCGCCAGTCTCAATTGCTTCCTCTTTGTTTACGTGTTGTGCCGCTCCTTTCTACCCGCATTCTTCGCCGGCCTGGTCTTTGGCTTCGGCGGCAGCATGATGATGCATATCAATCACTTCGTGTTGATCCACTCGGCAGCGTGGATCCCGCTGCTTCCACTTGCGATTGTTCTGCTTCGAAATCAGCGGCAGACCGCGGGGATTCTGATCGGGTCGTTATCGCTCTGCCTCATGCTGCTAGCGGGCCATCCGCAGTTACTGGTCTACAACCTCTACTTTCTAGGTGCGTACGCCGGGTTCACTCTGCTCCGCTTCGAGGGATCCAGGGATGAGAAACGTCGATTCGCGGTTTCGTGTGCGGGGATGGTCCTGCTCGGGATCGGGCTCGCCGCGATTCAAGCGATTCCCACGTTCGAGCTCGCGTCCCTCGTTGAACGATCTCGAGCATCTTGGGAGCTGTATACATCGAAGGCTCTCCACCCGGCACAGCTACTGACCGTCGCTTTTCCGGTTCTTTTTGGCTCCATCGATCCCTTTGTAGGGGAGCCCGTCCGGTACATGGGGACCAGTAGCCCCAACGAGATGACGGGCTATCTCGGTATCCTCCCGCTGTTCCTCGTGCTTTGGGGAACCTGGACGTATGCTCGCCGGCGTCCCGATGTTCTTTTCTGGTGCATCGCGGGCTTCGTCTATCTGCTTCTTTGCGTCGGAGATGCGACCCCACTAGCGAGGCTCTTCTACTACGTTCCGTTCTACGACAAGTTTCGCGTTCCAGCGCGACATTTTTTTCTTTTCGGCTTCACTTTCGCCGTTGCAGCGGGGCTCATTCTGGCCGCGATTCTCAGGGACCGGGCCTCAGGCTCGGCTCTGCTTCGGCGCAGCCTGCTTGGAGGCTTGGTCTGCACCACTCTAGCGGCCGGCGTGATGGTGGCGCTGCGTGCCGACCTGCGCGCGGTTGCCCTGAACAGCACCACCTATCAGCTCTGGGCACTGGCGTTTCCTTTGTCTCTGATGCTTGCCTATCTTCTGGTGGTCGAGGGTTGTAGCCGCATCACGTTTCTCAAGCCGATGCTGGGTCCGCTTCTCTTGGCCGTCTTGATCTGCGACCTCTCTGTCTTTCACTACATATCCACTTCGTATCACTTGAACTATGCGAGGGTGAAGGAAGCGGAAGTTGAACCACATGCTTCCATTGTAAAACTTCGCGAGGAGCTTCGGCCCACGGGAGGTAGGATTCTCGCTGCCGACGGGAGCAAGAATGCGTACCTGCGGCCCAACCTGCCAAGAGCTTGGGATCTTGCTGCGGCTAGCGGGACCTCGCCCCTCAAACTCAAGCGTTATGGAGAACTGGCCCATATGGGCAACCCCGGTGACGTCTATGAGCGGGTGTTCTACAGCGAACATCAGGCGATGGACCTGCTGTCTATCGTGTACGTGATCGTACCGACGGAGTGGCCGCTGATCAAGGAAGCGAAATTTCCACCCGAGCGCTGGACAAAGGTGACAGAGTTACGCGACGACAGCGTTACCACGAGGCATTTCTGGGTCCTCCGGAACGAGCGGGTTTTGCCAAGAGCGTGGTTCGTTCGAAAAGCTAGCGTCCTTGGTCGCTCGGAGGTTCGTGAGGCCATCCATACGAGTCTGCTGCCCGACGGATCGATTTTCGATCCGCGGGAAACCGTCTTGGTCAAGAAGAGGGCGAAAAACCGCGAGAGCCTCGAGTTTCCCACGCAGCCGGACCACTGTGGCCGGGTTTCGCTACTCGCTCGATCCAACGAGAGAGTCGAGTTCAGCGTCGAAGGAACCGGCGGCTGCATTCTCGCCCTGAGCCAAATCGCGTATCCAGGATGGCAGGCTTTTGTAGACGGAGAGCGCATGCCGATCGTCGAAGCCAACTACGCGTTGATGGCGATTGCGGTGCCCGCAGGATCCAAGAAAGTGGTGCTCGAATTCCACTCCGGATCCATCCTCGCGGGGATGACCGTCTCGGCGGTCAGCGCAGTGGTGTGGTTTGGTATCCTGATTGGAGGGATCCGCCGTGCGTGTCTGGAGCAGCCGTCACAGGATAAGCCTGAACTCGCTCCCAGCATAAAGGCCGCTTGACCGACCCTTAGTCGAGTTCTTGGAGCTTGGCGCTGGGGTCGTAGTAGAGCTGCTGCTCTATGATCTTGCCCGCGTTAAAGGCTTGGGCGAACACATCCGCCGACCGAAGAAGCCGCACGCGCCGGACGACTTTTTGCGCCGTTGGACTTCGCGAAGTGTTGGTTCCAGTAGAATAGTCGTGTCTAGGAAGGGATCTTCTGTGCCAAAAGACGGAATAGTTCTGGGTAGAGACGGGAAGTTGCGCTGTTGGTGGTGTGGGGAGCACGACGACTATCAGGTCTACCACGACAAGGAGTGGGGGCGACCGGTCACGAATGATCGGCAGTTGTTTGAGAAGATTTGTCTAGAGGGTTTTCAAGCTGGACTGAGTTGGCTCACGATCCTTCGTAAGCGGGAAAATTTTCGGAATGCGTTTCGAGACTTTGAATTCGAAGCGCTCACACGTTTCAATCACCGCTCAGTAGAACGACTTTTGAAGGATGCCGGGATCGTACGCCACCGCGGTAAGATAGAGTCGGTACTTAACAACGCACGCCGCGCGTGTGAGTTGGTTGATGAGTTTGGCTCGCTCTCGGACTACTTCTGGGGTTTCGAACCTGAACCGGGTACCCGACCGAAGCGTCTCACGAAAAAGGCTCTGATGAAACTCAACACCAGCCCTGAATCAGTCATGCTTAGCAAGGATCTCAAGCGGCGCGGCTGGAGCTTCGTAGGCCCCACAACGGTCTACGCCTTCATGCAGGCGATGGGGTTGGTGAACGATCATATCGACGGTTGTTTTGTAAGAGAAACCATCTAGATCGTCGCAAACGTTTTATCGGTAACTAGGCGGAGTCCCAAAGTGAGAGCACATGACCATGCTCGGGGCGGGTATTGCCATCTAACGTGTTGACGTAAGTCTTTTCGACGGCGTCGCGTCCGTAACCGCGCTTGACTTGCAGCCAGGAGTCGCTGAAGTCGCGAAAAACAGACCATGCCTCGCCGACGCGTTCTTGAAAACCAGACGCGCACCAGTCCGCTACGCGCTTTTGAATTTGTTTCGGTGCGAAGAAGAACGTGGGCTTCGGTCCCGGTAGTGCTTGATTCGATCCGTCGGTGTCGTTCCAATGCGTTGCACCGATGGCACAGTCGTAATGAAGCTGATTGCCAAAGTGTCGGTGAATCGATCTACGGATCGGACCGCTGCCCGCCATGTCGACGTAGACCGCTGACGTGCTGGGATCGAGCGAAGTGATTTCTTCGTAGCTGAAGACACGGTCGTAGCAACCGAGCTTATTCGCGAAATTCAAGTTACGAGACGACGTGAGTCCGATCGCAGTCGCACGCCCACCGCGCGAGACCTGGTGTCCCAATGCGATCGACGTTTTGCTAGAAGCACTAGAGATCAACACAGACTTCGCACCGAAGTAATCCTCGTCTGCGATGAAATCGTCGGCGAGGAACGAAGTGAGGAAAAGACCACGCAGTACCATCAGCGCATCTTCGTGTTCGGGGTGGTAGATCGCATCACTTTTTACCGGGCTGTATTGATTGTACGCGGGTGAAATTCCCTTACGATGCGCCGCGCCATCCACGATTTTTGACGCGCTCGCAGCGCTTGGCTCGATCACGAGATGCCGCGACATGGGGTAAAAGCCGAAGCAGCGGGTTCCCTCAGCGACGTCTGGATGCGTCGAGCGAATCACGTCTGCGTAGCCCATGACTGGAATCCGGCCCCAGCTTTCGGGTGCTTGGAAGAAGCGCCAGTATCCGAGAGCGTCGCCCGCGACCGCGTAGGAGATATTGTTCGCGGTGAATGCAAAGCGATCGACGCGAAATAGCACCTGCTGGGGCGCAAGCTCCGGGAGCGGAGCTTCTACAAAACGCGATTGTTTCCAATCGTCCCTCTTCACGAGAAAATCGATTCCGTCGGAGTTAACCGTCATGGGGTTCTCCCTCGTCAACGTCAGAGCGCAGTGCGGATCATTTCGATGCTAAGAGCCGTACCGCCTGCGTAGGTGATGCTTGTACCGACGACGCGAAGTATTTGCGGCGCGTTGAGGTTGGGAGAGAGATACATCCCTGCCGCGTGCATGAAGCGACCGGCGGTGAGCAGAATGATCGTCCAGTACACCCATGTTGCGGGGGGATCGCCGGTTCCGAGGAAGATGAAGAGCAGCATCAATGCGGGCGTGTACTCGGCTGCATTACCTTGGGCGCGGATCGCCTTGGAAAGCGTGCTGGTTGGATCGGGGTCCATGCCAAAACCCTTGCCCCGTGCGCGTCTCATCAGTGAAACCGCAGCGCTGAGCGAAAACAACAGGATGCCCAATAGCCCGGCGCAGAGAATTGCGATGTTCATGAATGCTGTTATGGGCCCTTGCAGCTGATTTGGTCAAGGGCGCCATTCTTGAGCCGGACCTTGCAGTTGGGCTTGGCACCCTTTTCGGGAATGGGATTGCCCGTGATGAGTGCTTCCGCGCATTGGCCCCCGATTGCATCTTCACTCGCATTGCCGACTTCGTGCCGTGCGGGTGTAACGGTCAGCTGCAACTTCGTAAGCGGTAGCGCTGGCACGTGGTCGAAATCCATGTCCTTTGCAAGAAGTTTGAATTGAATCGCCGCTTTGCGGTTGCTGCGCAAATCCTTGAATTGCACGAAATTCAAACCACGTGCAGAACCCGGGGAACAACCCGGTGGAAGTCGGCCAGAGCGATTTCGATACTTCCAGCTCGGCCGACTGCCACTCTTGGTTGTCCAACCATCTTTGGCACCGCAATGGGCGGTGCTCCCCTCGATTCCTCCGGGCACGTCGGCTTCATAGAGCGTGCCGGCCGAGTCTTCCAATGCGATGTGCAATCCCTTGGACGCCGGATTCAATTCTGGTCCACCAGCGGCGGGATTAAAGAAGCCTTTGGCCGCAAGCTGACCCGATCCGGACTCGGAGATCTTTTTTAGCTGAAAGCCGAGTTTCAATGGATTCTGGTTGGGCGGGTCGAGCGGAGTTGGTGTCCAATCGCGCAGCGTACAGATATCATCAAAGTCCGGCGTGCCGTCGCCGTCACTGTCGTCACAATTCGGAATCAATACGTTGAGGCAGCCAGCAAACATATCGCAGCTGTCATCGGTACATGGGTCCTGGTCGTCACACTCAGTATCGAGTTCGCAGAGGATGCAGCTCGCGAGTTCGGGATGCAAAGCGAGCAGAGGTGATGGACTGAAACTCGCGCCGGCCAAGTTGGGCGGATCGGCACGTGTGCCGTATCGCAGATCGATCAGAGCACCGGTCTCCACCGATACGGTGCCGTGGATGGCCAAACTGTCTGCCGCGACGATGAGCACATTCCCAGCGGTGCCTTGATCCGCTAGAAGTTCGCTCCCCGGTTCGAGCGTGATGTTGCAGGCGTCGACTGAAATCTCCCCACCGCTTCCGTTGCCCCCGCCTCGGCTGTCGATCCGTACACCCGGTGCAACGCGCACGCGGCGCTCCGCGGAAATATCCAAGAACGGAGACCCACTGCCGACAGCGCTACGACCAAAGGCATCGATATTCGCGTTCACATCGATTTCAGGCGCATCGAGAATCACAATGCCGGCGTCAAGAGCGGCGTCGACCTCGATCGGCTGATTGATGTCGAGCGCGGTCTCGGCGAGGATGTCGACACCGCCGCCGCAGCCTTCGATTCCGTTGCCTTGACTTTGCAATCGACCGTTAACGCTTGTAGTGTCGGACAGGATATCGATGTCTCCGCCGCAGCAATCGCCCGCTCGACCGTTGACCAGAATCTCGTTTGCGATCTCCACATGTCCGATCGTATCCAGGCTCACCGAGCCCCCTTCGCCGCAGGTTTCGAAACCGGACCCAGATCCGCGCGCGCGAATTAAACCGCCTACGGTGATGTCGTCGAGCGAAATCACAGAGATGAAGCCGCCACCTCCTGCGTCACCCGATCCATCTGCATCGATGTCGCCAATCGTAACCGAGCCGTCGGCAACGATGTCGAAGCCGCCACCGTCGAATTCACCACCGTTCATTACGACGTTTCCAGTCACGCTGACATCGCCGTCCGCGACGATATCGACGAAGCCGCCGCCTTCGAGGTTTCCACCGCGAAGGATTACGTCATCGCTAATGCTGACGTTGCCAGCGGCATTGATGCCGAGCGACCCACCTGCGCCCTCCGCAGCGTTATGGTCGAGGTTGAGCTTGTTTGTAACGAGAACCGATCCGCCGGTAGAATCCAACAAAAGCGAGCCGCCAGAAAAACCGGTGAAGATCGCCGTTCCCACCGATCCGCTACCAGAAAGCTGAATATCTCCGGTGGTGAAGATCGAGAGATCACCGCCGTCGTTTCCTGTGCTCCCCTGACCGAGTAGGCGGCCGTTGCCCTCGACAAGAAAGCTTCCGGCGACAATGCTGACCGTGCCCGAGTCAATACTGAGCTGCGCTTGCAACACGACGTTGCGTGCGCCGAAATCGAGCAGCACAAGGTTATCTACAAATGCGTCTTGTGAAATCACGCACGGGTCACCGGTGCAGAGTTCGTTGGGGTCGCTAACTGCGTGAGCGCTCGGTGCCGCAAGCACGAACACCAACGCTGAACCAAGAAGTGTAAATCGGTCGAACCACCTCATGAGTTCATTCAACCACAATTGTTTGTAACTTACGTACTCAAAGTTCTGAATTGAAGTAGGGCTGTACTCTAGGCGCGGCGGACCGTGTAGCAGTAACTGATCCAGTTTTCGCCAGCGGCGTTGTCTTTATCAACAGCGAGGACTTCAACGCCTGCATCTTTGATGATTTCCAGGACTTTCTCTTTCTTTACGCCGTGCATTTCCATGCGTGGCGCATGTTCCTGCTCGGGTCTTTCTTCAGCATGGACAGCCGCTTCGCCTGCGATGCGCACTGGAATGATAAGAGCCGGGCATCCTCGTTGAGAGAACCAGCCCGATAGATCTTCCATCATGTCGAAAGCGACGTAGTACTCGCCCGGGCGATAGTGACCGGTGATGCCCATCTCGAACTCGTAGGTTTCGCCGGGTGCGAGCGCCTTATCCAATGGGCCGCGGTGATCGTCCTCGACGAAGACGGCGCCCTCGGTATCCAGCCAATGATCTCCGAGTTGGATCTTGCGATGGTGTCTCTCGGCGTTATCCGGCCAAGTATGTGGGCTTTGGTTTTTGACATGGATCGTTAACAGTCGGGTCTCGCCGGGCCGCATTCGAAGCTCATGACTCTTTCCGTCTTCGGTGCGATCGAGCTCTTTGGAGTCGATCCAAATCTCAGCTTGAAAGAGATCATCGGGCAAGTCGGGTTCGACATCGGGTTCTACACGTTTAGCGGGCAGTTGAAATACCGCGACACCACCTTTCGAAAGTAAGCGCATAAACTCAGCGATATACCGCTGGGCGTACTCTGGCTTCATATGTTGCAGTACCATATTGGTGTAGATCAAATCGAAGCTGCAGTCTTTGAAGACTGTAAGATCGTCACGCGTGTTCAGGTGGTAGGTACAATTTTCTCCAAAGCGATTGTGCTTGCGCGCAAGATCGAGCATCGAGGCAGAGATATCAACAGCGTCGACAAATTCGAACGATTCGCAGAGCGCTTGGGACAGTCGTCCAACACCGCAGCCGAAGTCGAGCGCGCGGCGCGAACCCATCTTCGGCGCGAGCCCGCGAATGCGCGCGAGTTCGTGTTTGATCTCGTGGCGCCCCGTCGCGAAGAATTCACCGATCTCCCAGCGACCGCCGCGTTTGTCGTGGCGGGCGATGATGGCCCACAAGGGATCTGTTTGGGCATAACCGTCCCAGTTACGTCGGAGTTCGTCGAGATCCATTGTGAATCTCTTCGGCCGCGTTGAGCTTGCCTAGAGGGTGCAGAACTCCACGGCATCGCTGTAGCAGTCGCCGAAGTCGAGGGCTCAAACTTAGGCCGCTTGTATATCTGCGTGCGCGGCAGCTCCGCGTTCCGGGCCAAAGGGTTTGAATGTCAGCATCAATGCGGGCATGAGGAAGAAGTCGGCCACTAGGGCGATCACGACGGTGAACGCAACAAGCACTCCATAGAGTGCGATGCTTACGATCAAGGAGGGAAGGAAAACGAGGAAACCTGCGACCAGAACGACCGACGTAATGAGCAGGGCACGACCTACGTCGCGCATCGCGGCCCTAAGGGCCGCATGATAGTTCTGGTGGATACCAAACTCGTGTTTGAATCGAGTCGTAAGATGAATGGTGTCATCGACCGCGATGCCGATTGCGACCGTACCGATCAGTAGACGCACATAGTCGAGCGGGATGTCGAGCCAGCCCATCATCCCCAGTGTTAATAAAACTGGCGACAGATTCGGAATCATCGAAAGCATTCCAACCGGCACCGATCGAAAGATTATGCACATCAGAAAGGCGATCACAACGAACGCCAAGAGAAAGCCGCGAATCTGGCTTTGAACAATGTAGTCCATCAATGTGATCCACAACGATCCCATCCCGGTAACTTCGGCACTGGTGGTTTCGAGCGGCTCGTCGACCAGATAGGCATCAATGCTATCGACGAGGCCTTCATAAAGGCTTGATTCGACCATTTTTGCGCGCAGTTCTAGATTAGCCCGCGCGTAGTCGCTTGAAACGTACTCTTCGACCTCCTCGCCGCCTGACATCTCGTAGACCAATAGGTACTGCGCCACCGTGTTTCGGTCGTCGGGGATTATATGGAAACCAGGATCGCCGCCGTGAAATGACTGGTTGATGTCTTTGATGATGTCGACGATTGAATACGTCTTGGTCACCACGTGATCGTGTGTCCGTGCTTGAGCGTCAATCCGTTCGATTTCACGCAGCACCGCGGGATCCTTGATGCCATCGGGAGTCCCGGAATCAAAGATGTAGGTCAAGCTGCCGCTGCCACCGATCGTGTTGTCTGCAAATAGAGTGCTTTGCTTGATCGGCAGGCGGTCCGAGAACTCGCTCAAGAAGTTTGAATCGACCTTGAGCTGAGCCAGGCCCGCAATCGATGCGGCAAACACGACCGCAGCAGTAGCGAGAATATGTCGTCGGTAGCGGATATTCCATTCGACGATTCGCTGGAGGAAACGATCGATCCTCGCACCGCCCTTGGCGTGTCGAAGTTCCTTTTCTTTTCGTTGGTCACTGAGATGCCGTGGTCCAATCCCAAGAAAGAACATCAGCAGTGTTGTCGAGAGAATGAACGCGGCCAGTACACCGAAAGCGCTGTAGAGTGCGAAGTGTTGAATCGTCTTGATCGGTGAGATCGCCATGGCGCCGAAGCCCATGGCGGTCGTTAGGCTGGTGAGCAGGCACGGCGTACCCACGAGCGCCAGGGTTCGACGTGCAGCCTCACGCCGATCGCCATAGCGTGCATGATTTGCACGAAACTCCGAGATGATATGGACCGCGTCCGCGATTCCAACCGCGATCAAAAGTACCGGCACCATGGTGAACATAAGGTCCATGTTCCAACCGGCGATACCGATGAAGCCTACGGCGGCAAATATGCTGAGTAGTACGATTGCAAGCGGTCCGATGACGCCGATCGATGCACGGAAGAACAAGGTCAGCAATGCCGCAACGACGATGAGCGCAATCGTCAGTAGCTTCGCGCTCTCTGATTGGAAGAGATAGTTGTACGCCGAGTTCAACGGCACGTCGCCAGTATGATGAAATCGAATTCCCGCGTATTCCGGCTTGGCAAGAATCGCATCGATCGCGTTACTGCTCGCTTGCGGGTACAAGTTTTCCAGCGCATCGCCGCCCTCGGGATCCAGGCGGATTTCATCGAGTGGATCAATGCTCGATTTCTCTGCTTCAAGCATGATCGCCGCATACTGGCCATCTTCACTAACTAGGCCACCGACGTAGAACGGCTTCGCGAGAACTTTCTCGCGAACTTCTAGCAGCTGTTCTTGGCGCTCGGGAAAGTCGTCGAGAAGCTCGTAGATCTCCAACCCATCGGGCACGCCTTCCATGAACTCGACGTTGGTGAGGCTGGTCACTTCCTTGATGAACGGAACCCCGTTCTCGAGTTCAGCCGTCAGCGCTTTGATCTTGTGCATGATCTCAAGATTCCACGGGCCGTGGGCAACATCGGGGGCCTCGTAGACGATATAAGCGAGCTCATCCGACCCGAAATCTTCGCGGTATTTGAGATAGCGCTCGTAAACTGGATCGCCGCGATCGAAGTAGGCTTCGAAACTGTTATCGAAGCGGACGCCCGCGGCAAAGTGAAGGCTTGTACCAAGCAACGCAAGGCTGATCGCAAGCACGATCCAACGGTGATCGTAGGACCAGAGCCCCACGCGTTCGAAGAAGCGATTTAGTGCTTCGATCATCGGACGAGTCTCCGTTTGAGTTCGGAGACGAGGGTACCCCGAAGCGGAACGCGCTTCGAGGGGAAGTCCCGGTGTGGAGTGGTTGGAGGTTAGACTTTGAGCTCGACCAGAAACCCGGGACCGAGATCTGGATCCAGTTTATCCAGTGAAGTCTTTCCGAGTTCGTCCAGTTTGGAGATCAGGCTGTCGGTGAGGCCCTTGTTCTCCGCGAATAGAAATTTGTTGAGGTCGGAGAAGTCGTTCTTGAATGCCCGGTCAAACTGATTGGTATCGAGTTTGAAGATGCCACGGCTTGTGTCCGTGAAGTCGAAGTCGACGCCCAGCGATGCGCGGAGCACGTTCAGATTCTTGGTCGTGCTGAGTACCAGACCGAACGAATCCTTGATGCCATCCTTGATCGTGTCCTGGATCGCGAGAGCGAATTCCGCGCTGAGATGCTCAAACTCCGGATCGAAGATTTCATCGAGTGTATCTCCGATCTCCGTCAGGAGCTTCTGAATCTTGGATCCTTCGTGAAGGTTTGGATCGCCGAATTTTGGTTTGTATGTGCCAACGGCTACGTTCGTGCCGGTGAAGAATCCGCTGGTTCCATCGTCTAGCACCAAGCTCTTTGAGAGTGAGCTTGCTCGGAATGTTACGAAGTCTTCTCCCGCGTCGAGTGCTGCCCGTGCGCTCGTATCGGCGGCCGCGATGCTGCTAAAAACGTCGTTCAGTGTGTCGGCAGTGATATCAACCGTGATGTCTACTCCGTTGACGCTAAACGTTCCCGAGCTAATGCCCGACAGGTTCGCCACCGTATTGATGACCAGGTCTCCATCGCCGGTCGCGAGATCCAAGGAACTGGAGGAGCTGATTGAAGCGCGGCGCGCTTCCGCATTGACTTCAAGCCCGATCTGCTGAAGTTGTTTGAGATTGGAGCGCAACGTGGAAAGTGACTTCCCAAAATCACTGAGCTCGCGTTTCTCGAGCTTAATGACTTCCTGCTCAGCTTTGATGGCTGCGTTGATTTGTGCGCTCGGCGCACCAGTCGCGCCGGTGACTCGGAAAACCATACTTCCCTACTTATCGGCGTCGCTGGAATAGAACTTCATATTGCCGCAAGAAATTTTCTAAGTATTCGGATATATTGGGGATTATCGGGCGGTTTAGGTCTGCCTTCAGGCACCGAAATTCTGCCCCGGTACATTGAGGACAATATGAAACGATTCTTCTTATTTTTACTGATCGCGCTTCTTCTTGGAGCCGGGTGGATTCTATTTCGTATCAATGATTCGCCGAGCTTCGAACCCTACGCTGAGCGGGTCCTTCCCACGCGTCGCGGCGAAGGAGTCAGGGTAAATTTTCTCGGCGTATCCACGGTAGTGATATCCGACGGCGAGACCACGCTCATGACCGATGGGTTTTTCAGTCGACCGCCGCTCACGAAGGTGATCTTCGGTCAAGTTGAACCGCGGCTCACGGTCATCAAGCACTCGCTTCATAAAGCTGGCGTGAAGCAGCTCGACGCGATCTTTGTCCTGCACTCCCACTACGACCATGTGATGGATGCGCCCGAGGTTGCCAAACGCACCGGCGCACAGCTGATCGGATCGGAATCCACTGCAAACGTTGCGCGCGGGTGGAAGCTAGACGAGGGGAAAATACGCGTCGTTAGAGACACCGAGTCGATGACATTCGGTGGGTTTACGGTGACGATGATCCCGTCAAAACATTTCCCCCACGGAATGGCGATGGGCGAAATCGTTGCTCCTCTGGTGCCTCCCGCCAAGTCCACCGATTACAAAGAAGGGGGCAGTTTTTCCGTACTGTTCGAACATGAGGCGGGCAACCTGTTGATACATGCGAGTGCGGGATTCATTGAAGGCGCGCTGTCGAAGTACCAAGCAGATACCGTATTGCTCGGCATCGCTGGGATGGGGAAGCGCGAAGATGAATATCTCGAAGCCTATTTTAAGCATGTAGTCACCGCCGTCGGGGCCAAGTGGGTTGTCCCGATTCATTTCGATGACTTCACGCGATTTTTCACATCACCGCCGGTCTTTATGCCAAACCTATTGGATGACGTGGATCATTCGCTGGAGTTCCTAATTCGAAAGGCCGAGGAAACTCCAGGACAACACGTCGGGTTCTTGGAGCCTTGGGAACCCACGTTAATCCTACGGCCTTGAAAGTTCTGATCATCGGTGCGGGCGCGGTAGGCCTCGGACTTGGCAGCTGCTTGTCCTCAGTGGGCGATCTCGCATTCGTGACCCGTGCGGGCAAGTCAGATTCGCTTCGTGGCAAGCCGTTGATTCGCACAGGTGTTTTCGGTGACGTATCGATTCCTGCAGATCGCATCACAGTTTTTGATGGGGTCGCGGCTTTCGCTGGTGATGCGGATTTTATATTGGTCTGCACGCAGGCTTTTTCTGCACCGGCGGTGGCGGTCGAGCTCGCTAGCAACCCTGCGGTTGGGCGTACACCGATCGTGCTCTGCCATAACGGCTGGGGTAGTGCGGATGTGTTTGTCGAGTATTTCGAGCCCGAGCAAATCTACAACGCGCGGGTGATTACGGGTTTTCGATGTCTGTCTCCCCATGAAGTCGATATTACTGTGCATGCGGATGCGGTGCATATTGGCAGCTTGTTCGACGCGGATCTAACTGTGATTGAGCCGCTGGTCGCGGCGATCGCTGCCGGTGGTTTGCCATGTGAGACGACCGGCCTGATCGGCAAGGACCTCTGGGCCAAGCTGCTTTACAACTGTGCGTTGAATCCCCTGGGAGCTTTGCTCGGAGTTTCGTACGGAGCCCTCGCGGAACGCGAAACTACGAAGCGCGTGATGCAAAACGTTGTTGAAGAAGTCTTCCAAGTGATGCACGCTGCGGGATTCGACACGCATTGGCCGAATCCCTCGGAATACTTGGATGCTTTCTATCGCGACTTTCTACCGCCGACAGCGAAGCACGAATCCTCTATGCTGCAGGACTTGCAACGCGGTAGTCCGACAGAAATCGATGCCCTATGCGGCGCGGTCGTACGCTTGGGTGAGCGCGAAGGTATCGAAACACCCGTGAACCGTGCGCTTCGAGATCTGATCCGCAGCGCCGAGGCGCGTTGAATCGATGGAAGACGTACATCCAAGTTTCATTCTTACGCTTGCGCTGACGCTCGGCGTCCTCGCCCAATCGTTTGCGCGCCACATGCGAATTCCAGGCATCGTTGTTCTCTTGGGTGTTGGCGTTTTGATGGGCCCCGACCTCCTGGGGTGGATTCATCCTCGATCACTTGGCGACGGACTTTTCTACATCGTGGATATTGGCGTCGCAGTGATTCTCTTCGAGGGCGGACTCAACCTCGAAATATCGCGCTTGCGACGGGCGCAGATCTCGATTCGAAGACTCATTACATTGGGCGCGCTGGTGACGCTTTGCGGGGGCGCGCTGGCCGCGTTCCTGCTGATGGGTTGGTCTCCGATGGTGTCGCTGATGTTCGGAAGCTTGGTCGTGGTGACGGGCCCCACAGTAATCGGCCCCCTCGTATCCGAGTTACGACTCCAGCCGCGGGTCGCAACCGTCCTAGAAGCCGAAGGTGTGTTGATTGATCCGATCGGCGTCATTTTGGCGATACTTGTGCTCGAAGTTGCACTGGCGCCCGCGGGTGCGACGTTGGGGTACGAATTCGGTGCTCTCGCGCTTCGCGTTGGGTTTGGGGTCTTTGCAGGTACGGTGGTGGGTCTTCTTCTCGCCTACGGTCTTCGGCTCAAACATCTCGTGCCCGAAGGTCTGGAGAACATCACGGTGCTCGCGTCCGCGCTGCTGCTGTTTCAAGGCTGTGATGAAGTGATGTCGCATAGCGGCATCGTTGCTGTGACGGTGGCCGGTATCTGGGTTGGAAATATTCGTACCCGCGTGGATCGCGATCTACGAGAATTCAAAGATCAACTGACAGTTCTCTTGATCGGCTTGATTTTCATCCTACTCGCTGCAGATGTTGGTCTCGGCGAAGTTCAGCGACTGGGTTGGCGCGGCGTAGGCGTGCTTGCCGTCCTCATGTTTGTGGTTCGTCCGCTCAGTGTTGCGCTTTCAACCTGGGGCTCGCAACTTCGTCTCAACGAACGCATCTTTGTGGGTTGGATTGCGCCGCGCGGTATTGTTGCTGCCGCGGTCGCATCATTGACTTCGACGCTGTTGGTCGAGCAGGGCATCGAAGCAGGTGTCGAGCTGCGCGCTCTCGTGTTTCTGGTGATTGCGGGCACCGTGGTTTGGGCGGGCGTCACCGCGAAACCCGTGGCGGCATTGTTGAAGCTCAGGCTTCCCGGGCGGGATACGGTGGTGATTCTAAGCTGCCAGGGTTTAGCGCGAACGCTCGCGCAGATACTTGGAGAACACGGCACAAGGGTCGTTCTGATCGATTCGAATCCGCATTATTGTCGCGAGGCCGAGGAAGCAGGTTTTCAGGTCATCTATGGCAACGCGCTAAAAGAAAGCACGCTGAGCCGGGCGCGACTGGAGCGTGTCTCGGTTGCGATCGGGCTGACGCCGAACGAAACCCTCAACAGTCTATTTGTAGAGCAAGCGCGCGACCAGGGTGGTGTGCCGCAAGGATACGTTAGTGTGGCGCGCCTCGACTCGGATGTTACGCCCGAGCTTCTGCATCAACGTGGCGCACGGGTTCTATTCGATGGGCCACACGACGTCGAACGCTGGGATGTTCGTGCGCGTCATTCAGAACTCTCGATCGAATACTTCGAGTATGCCGATGTGTCGGAATCGGATGACACGCCGCATCGGGTCGAGTTTGCCGAGCGTTGCTTGATCCTGTCCATTCAACGCGGCAATCGGATTGATCCGATGTCCTTGGGTTTCGAACCGAAACTCGGTGATATCGCCGCCGTCGCCATTCACGAAGGGGACGCAGAAGACGCGCGTCGTTTGCTGACTCAGTTGGGCTGGGTGCCGTCAACGTCGCCCAAAAAGTAATTGAAGTCTTCGGTTGCCTCGCCGTGGAGAATTTCGTAGGCGTGTGCGGCTGAATCGGCTTGGTACAACGCTTGCTGTAGCGTGGAGTCTGCCCCGATCGTTCGTGCCAGCGCTGCGAGTACCTCGAGATGTCGGTCACGCTCCCCAAGTGGTGTAGCCAGAAGTACGATGCAGTGAATCGGTTGGCCGTCCGGCGTACTGATATTGAGACCTTCCGTACTGATGCCCATGACTCCGACCATCGAAAATCCCTCGGGCAGATCGCCGTGCGGGACCGCAAGTCCACTCCCGAGGCAGGTAGAAACCTGTGCCTCGCGATCGAGTACCGATTGCAGCATCAGTTCTCGATCCACATTGTCGAGGTGGTGAGAGCTAATGAGTAAATCCGTGAGCTTTTCGATCGCTTCCTTCATGGTTTCTGCGTGCAAGTTGGTGATGATGTTCTCTTCCTGAAGGAAATCAACGAGCCGCGGATGGTCGCGACCAATCTCACCCGCTCGCCAGAGCGCAATGCGGGCGGTGATGGGGCCGATAATTTCAGCAAGCGTCACCGCGGTGAGGACCACCGCGACGAAAGTGCTGGATATTTCTGCGAACGCTGGATCATCTTGAATCAGAACAACCAAACCGATCGCGACGCCGGCTTGCGGAATGAGTGCCATACCCAAGGATCGCCGTACTCGCTGGGTTGCCCCGGCAAAGCGCATGGCGGTTGTAGCGGCCAAGAGCTTGCCGACCACTCGTGCGGCGAAGAAACTCAGCGCTACCCAGCCCGCCACGAGAATATGCTCGAACAATAGGTGCATGCCGGCGAGTGTGAAAAAGATGCAGAAAATCACACCTTCAAAGTTCGAGAAGACTGAATCAGCCAAGCGATCCCGCAGCGGATTCAAATTCGTCTGTACGAATCCTAACGCCATACATGCCAATAGCGGTGACGCGTTGAAGTAAGATGAGAGGCCGAAAGTCGCTAAAATTGAAATCAGTGAAACTGTTGTGAGTCGTTCAGGTTTCACAACACGAAGCGTGGAGAAATGTGTGATGAGTCCCGCGATCGCGCCTATGCCGAGCGATATGCTGAAGCTCGGAAGCGTACTCATGACTATCGACGCAACGGAGGTCAGAACTGACCCTGTTTTCGCAGCCTCGCCAGACAGAAGCGCGTAGCGCGTTAGCTCGAAAAGAAAGATGCAAACAATGTTGTTGATTGCGACCGAAGCGATCAACGTTTTTACGAAGACTCCGCGAGAGCGTGTTTCGCGAACGATCGCTACGAGAGTTGCGGGGGCTGTCGACACCGCCAGCGGCGCGAGTAGCGCGATCAATATCGCAGGTGCGTCGGTGGTCACCGTCAGTATCGCCCAAACACAGAGTGGAACGATCGTGGCTTCGGCGATCAGCAAATAGGCCAGGCGCTTACCCGCATTGCGCAGTCGTCTGAGATTGAGATGCGTGCCAACGGTGATACCAATCAACGCGAGTGCGAAATGCGTGAGCGGTTGGAGCTGCAGTACTGAGGCTTCTGGGAAAAGCGCGAGACCCGACGCGCCGAGAACAATTCCGCCAAGGATTTGTCCGGTAACACTAGGCAGACGAATGCGTTGAGAGAGCCAGCCCAAACTCATTCCGACTAGCAGAATGGTAGCTAGAATGAGCAGAGGTCCCGCGTCGTGGAACATCGACATACTAGGTTTTACTCCGCGGTGAGGGTGCGCGAGCTGTGCGTAAAATAAACGGTGCGAGTCGATCGGCTTCACGCATCGCGATGGGTCCAAGGATCGAAAGCGCGAACACATAGACGCCGGTCAAGGCTTCGATCTGCGTACCCGGGTCTGCGATTGTTGCAGCCAAGCCGGCAAGCACGATGGAAAACTCACCCTTCGGGATCAACGAAATTCCAACCACCATGCTGAGTCGTGGGCTGTGACCCACGGAGCGACCCGCGAGATAACCACCACCGATCTTGGTTGCGAGACCCAGTAAAATCAGTAGCAAGGCCATCAGTGCAATCTCGCCGAAGTTTTGAAAATCAAGGCCCATGCCAAACGCCACAAAGAAGAGCGCGGCGAATAGCGTTTGAAACGGTCGCAGCGTGCTGGACGCTCGTTCTTTGAGCGGTGTGGATCCAACGACGAGTCCCGCGAGAAACGCACCGACGGCTTCAGAGAGCCCCATCCAAAGCGCAGCACAGGCCACGGTAAGCACAAAGGCGACTAAAACCAGGGTGAAGCTTTCTTCGGAACGCGCGCGGAGCAATGATGCGATCGGGCCTTGGAAAAACATTGCCGACGCACCCAAGACGCCAATGAACGCGAAAGCGAGGAAGAGCGCCTGAACGAGATCCCCCATGCCTTGAGGATCGGGGCCGCTGGCATGAGCCAGTACGCCCAGGGCTACGAGCACGCCAGCAATGACGATGTCCTCGAAGACGAGGATCTGCAGGATCGTCTCTGTTTCCGGTCTCGCCGCGCGGTCAAACTCGACCACGCATTTCGACACCACCGCGCTCGAACTCATATAGAGAATTCCGGCCAAGAACAGCGACTCGATCCATGACCAACCCAGCATCGAGCCCACCGCAATACCGATCGGGAAGTTCATAAGCAGGTCTAACGAGCCGGCTCGAATTAGCCGGGAGGGTGCCTCCGCGAAAGATGAGATGGAGAACTCGAGGCCCATCGAGAAAAGCAGAAACACCACACCAAGCGAACCCAGTAGGTGCACCGTGTCGTTGGCCTCGAACCAAATTCCCAGGCCAATTCCCGACGCGATGTAGAGGGGAACGACGGGCATGCGCAAAGCAACAGAGACGAGCGCAGCGATCCCCAGCACCGCAACCAAAAACGTAAATTGAAAGAGAGCCTCTTCCACCCGAAATTAGGCGGATCCGGTCGAAGGAGAGAAGACCGAAAGGAACCGTTCGATTTGTTCACGCCGACCGATGACGACGAGTGTGTCACCGTCTTGGAAGCAGAAATCGGGGGCAGGGCTTGGGATGGAGTCTTCACCGCGGATCACTGCCACTACAGAGACTCCAGTCTGAATTCGGATACCTGAATCCGCCAATGTTTGGCCGCAAAGCCGCGAGTCGGTTTCCAACGTGACCCACTCCATGGCGATCGTCTTGAAGAGCATTTCACGCCGCGTGTCGACTTCTTCGGGTGTGGCTCTCACCAGAATACGGCCAAGCTCGGCACCTTCATCCTCTGACATCTTGAAGAGACTGCTGGTATCGCCCTCATCATCGACGCTTGCGAGTTCCCAGTGTCCAACGCGGTGGTGAACGGCAACCAATTGACCGTCAGATTCGAGGTCAATGGTGTGTTTCGTTCCCACCCCAGGTAGGTCGGTTTTTCGAGTGGCCATGATGCATTTAAATCTACCGAAACTGAGTAAAGACGGCATCCACCAAATTCACTACCTTAGCGGCGGGTGAGAGTATTTCTGCGTGCGTGGGGCGTTCGTTGTCGACGGATCGCGTTAAAGTTCTAATTGTTCCCGAGGAGGCGGTCGTTCTCACGTCCTTACGTGAATGGACTGAGGAGTCCGTTCGCATGGGCCGTGCAGTTTTCGATTTCGCCGATCCGATCTCGTCTGATCCGGCCAAGCTTGCGGGTCGCGGGTACTCGGCGGTGATCTGTGATGCCTCGGTCGATCGTTGGGCCGCATCTGATTTTCTACGCGAGCTCCGCGCGCGAGATCCACGGCTGCCATTTTTGGTGATCACAGACCGTGATTCGACCTTGGGAGCGCAGCGAGCCCAGACCCTGGGACATTGCATCACGCTCACCAAGTCGGAACTCTCGGTATCGATGCTGGAGTCAGTTTGGCGTCGAATTCGTCATGTACCCCAGCGAACTGAATCCGCAACACCACTCGATGTACTGCCCGTGATGATTTGGCGCACCAACGAACGCGGCGCGTTTACCGATTTTTCGAAACGCTGGATGGCTTTTACGGGTCGGTCTGAGGAAAAGGAAAAGGGACTCGGTTGGACGGAGGGCATTCATCCAGATGATCTGGAAACCTGGGTAAAGGGCTTCTCGACCGCGCTGGCCGCGAGGCGAGAGTTTCTGATCGATGTTCGTATTCGCATCGCAAACGGGAGCTATCGCTGGGTACGCCATGCCGGTGTACCGTGCGCAGATAAGAGCGACGGATTTACCGGGTATCTCGGAACATCCTATGACGTGACCGATCTCAAGCAGAGCGCGCATGAGGCTCACCAAGAGATGGCTCTGCTGCGTCGCAAGCAGCAGGACCTCGAGCAGTTCCCCGAAATCGCTGCGCATGATCTTGCCCAACCATTGATGGCTACGGAGTCCTGTTTGAGTGCATTGTCCGAACGCGGCGATCTAGACGAAGCGTTGATGGGTGCAGCGGTCGACAACATTCGACGTGTACAACGAATGCTTCGAGATTTGGTGGACTGTTCGCGCGCGGGCAATGAGCCGCTGCCAGATGTTGTCGCGTCAACCGGCGAGTCGCTTACGCTCGCGATTTCGAATTTACGCCCACTGATTCAGACGACGGGCGCACATATCACCTACGATGCTTTGCCGGACGTGCGTGGAGATACGGTTCAGCTGGCACGCGTGTTTCAGAATCTAGTTGGAAACGCGTTGAAGTACGCCGTGGTCCCCGTAGAGGTACATATCGGTGCGATCGAGCGGGGTAAGCAGTTCCTGTTTCAGGTTCGAGACAACGGACCCGGAATCCCTGAAAATTCGAGAGAGGAAGTGTTTCAGATCTTTCGACGTTTGGATCCGTTGCGTTCAAGTGGTCGCGGGATCGGTCTCACGATTTGTCGGCGCATCGTCGAACGTCACGGAGGACGCATCTGGGTGGACTCCAAAGCCGGGGAGGGAGCCGCCTTCTACTTTACGTTGTTGAAGGCGGTATAAGGTCTCAATCCTAAGCGTCGAGATCTTGATATTCAGCCGTACGGTTCACGGGTTTGCTCCGCTCGCCTAGGTCCTCCGATGTTCTCGGAGTTGGACCTGGATCGGGTGCGGGTAAATCAGATACGAATTTCGATGCGAGTTCGGTACTGGTCGCCGCTTCCACGCCGCCGCCCTGACTAAAGCTGGCCTTGGCGACTTCTTTACTCTGCTCTTCGTTGGAATGGCCCGGTAGTTCCACGCGGGTTTCGGATTCTGAGTTGGTCGGCTGTGTTGCCGCGGCTTGCGGTGCAACCGCCGCCACATCCGCTGTCTGCACGGGATCGGTTCCAGCGTGGGCGGTGTCTCGACTGAGTTCTGCCAACGCAGCTCCAGGATCCTCTGCGGCTTTTGCCGAAACTTCGGTTCCAGGTGTGGGTTCGGTTGAACGCTCACCCATTATTTTTTGAACCTGTTGCTTGCGCGCGTTGTCCGTTTCAGTCGTGGTATTCGTTACCGGTGCCTTCTCGTTGGAACTGCCGATCAGTTCGACTTTAGGTACCGTTGGGTCTTTGCTGGCCTGAGTCGGATCATCAATCACATTGAGTCGTCGAATTCCCGAACGCTCGTCCAGCGCTTGTCGAACGTGTTGATCGGGTGTAACCGGGTTAAGGTCCGGGAGGCCGATGCGGATTGCGATTAGCTGGCTTGGTGCAGCTGGATCGGCGCTCGCGGCATCCGCTTGTTTCGCCTTGACCTCGTCAGCTTTTGGTTTTTCGGCCTCTACTTCAACGTCACGGGCAGGCTTTGCCACGCCGCCTTGAAAAATGGCCGCGTCTCTTAGGCTGTCGACTCCAGAACTTGCGAATTCCATAATATTTCTCCGGATCTTGGCGTTATTGAGTGCCAATTGATCCATCAAGTGCATCGGTGGGTACACGAGGGTTCTTTAGCGCCGATAGTGAACATACGCGTCTTCACTGAACAATGAGGTACTTGAGTGGAAAACTTGCGCGCTTACGACAGCGTCGGAATTCGAATTTAGTGCTGGAAGGTCTCGGTGATGGCTTCCAAATTCTCGCGCTGACGCTCCGGCGAAACCCCGACAGATGGAGGATAGAGCAGCACGTGGTCTGTAAGCCCCTGCCATTGCTCGAGCTGATCGCGGACTTCATCGGGTGTGCCCGTGATTGCGATGGCGTCAACGAGTTCATCGGGAACTGAGGCCATCATTTTCCGCATATCACCCGCTCGGAACGCCGCGGCGATCTCTTCGCCGATGCCTCGCCAGCCGTGCACGTCCAGGATCGAATGGTAGAGCCGCGTCGTGTAGTAGAAAGCGATTTGGCCACGGGCTTCGTTGCGCGCCTGATCACGGTCATCCGCAATCGATGTGATGACATAGGGCCGAAGCTTGCACTTCGAGCCCTCTAGCTCGGGCAAAACGTTTTCGCCGATATAACGCCGCGTATAGACGGGATGTCCGATCAACCCGTCTGCCACCGCCGCCGCCGCGCGAATCATCCCTCGGTTAACCCCCGCTACATAGATAGGGATGTCTTCACGTATGAGGCCGGGGCGAACGTACTGAGGAATATCGACATTGTAGTACGTCCCTTTGAAACGCAGGCCGCCGCCTTTATGTGCGCGAATTGTTTCGCGGATGAGTCCAACGGCTTCGCGCATTCTTGGCGCGGGGGGACCATCGAAGGGCATTGAATACCAGCGTTCGTTCATTCGACGCGTACCGCTGCCGAGCCCGAGAATGACCCGGCCGTCGGAAATCTCATCGACATCCATCGCCGCGGTCGCAGCGAGCACGGGACTGCGCATAAACGCGTATGCGATCGCGGTCCCCACCTCGACTCGGTGGGTTGCACCCGCGAGTGCAGCCAAGCGTACGAGACCGTGATGGTTGAAAAACTCAGTGGTCCATACGGACGCAAAACCGCGTGTTTCCGCCAGCTTTGCGATGCGAATTTGCTCCGCGATCGATGAGCCCATCAGTACGATGCCGTGTTGCATGTCACCCCAACTCATCACGACATGACATGCTGTGTCAAGTCAGGACATTGAAGGACCGATAGGTCTAACAGCGCCATGCCAGTCACAGCTCTACATGCCGCGATGTCCGGGATCGCAGCCGCGCACCAGCGCGTCAATACCGTGAGTCACAACATCGCGAATCTTCAGACTGAAGACTTCAAGCCTTTGAAGACGACTCAGGAATCCCAGACCGCAGGGGGTGTAACGACTCGTACCGAGCAGGCTGAGGCCCCCGAAGAGGTCAGCATCGCTGAACAGTTCGTTGAAGCGAATCTTGCGAGCGTGCAGGCGAAGGCTTCGGCCCAGATCATGCGCGTCGAAGACGAACTTACCGGCACC
>JAJDAK010000078.1 GCA_029261895.1 Deltaproteobacteria bacterium | reverse complement strand
TTAATGGGGACGTTGGTTAAAAAGTTGCACATTTTCGGCGGATGCCGAAAATGTGCAACTTTTTAACCAACGTCCCCATTAATTGCATCTAACTTTCAACCAACGTCCCCATTAATTGCAGGTTAGACGCGGATGCGGGTCCAGCGATCCGCGCGCCAGCTTTTAACAAAGATCCCCATCTGACAGAGACGAAAGAAGACGTTAAGCAGCCAGATTTCCGTCAAACCGGCACCGAGAACCGGTCCGATTAAGTATGCGAGCGGCAAGAAGAGCAGCCATTGAAACGCCACCGATACCTTCATCACAAAGCGACTCGCGCCCGCACCGAGATGCGCGTTTAGCAAAACCATGCCGTACGCTTCAAACCCCATGCCAAGTCCAATGATCCGACAGGGCCAACGCGCGATCTCAAGCGTCGCGGCTTCGTGAACGAACAGCCCGAGCACGACGTCGGGAAAAACCGCAAGAATCAATGCCGCCATGCCCACCCAGTTTCGCGAAAAACGTGCCACGTCCCAGCCCCACTGCCTGGCGTCCGCGATATCTCGCCGTCCGAGTGCATGACCGACGAGCGACGCACCTGCGATTCCAAAACCCATGCCAGGTAAAATGAACGCCAACGACAGATTGGTGAGCACGTTCGCGGCTGCGAGTTCCTTCGTGCCAATTTGTGCGATGGTCCAGAACATCGTCGTCATGCCCGCAGCAAACATGAACTGCTGCACGCCCGCGGGCAGTGCGGTATGGAGCAGCGTGCCGAACGCTTCGCGATCAGGAAGTCCACGCAGGAAGCCGGACTTGCGTGCGGTCTTCGATGCGATCACGAAGTAGACCAGTGTGCCGATAAACATCGCGACCGTGGTGCCGATCCCTGCGCCGTAAACACCGAGTTCAGGGAAACCCAATTTTCCAAAGATCAACACGTAGCTTATCGTGATATTGCTCACGTGGATGACGAGCATCGTGTAGAGATAGATTCTCGATCGGTCGATGGCGTTCCAGAAACCACGAAACGCGAAGTTCATGCCGATCGCCGCCATACCCAGCAGACGAACTTCTAAATACGGCACGCCAACACGAATGACCTCCGGATCGTCGATGAGGAACGAAAAGATCGACGGCGCGGATTTATAAACAATCCACGACAACGGCAAGGAAATTCCCAACGCGAGTAGTAAACCACCGTTGAGCGGTACGGCGGTTTCGCTCAGCCTCCCCTCGCCGACACGCCGCGCCGCGATAGCTTGCACTCCAGCCGCCATCCCCATAATAAACGCGGCAGCCATAAAGTTCACGAACGCGCTTATCCCCACCGCGGCTAAAGCGGAGTCCCCTAGAAAGCCAACCATCGCAGTATCCACAAGGTTCACAATCGTTTGTGAACTCATGCCGGCAATAATCGGAAGCGCAAGCTTTAAAATCCGTGAGCGCCGCGCCGTACGCAACGTCAACGAGGAATCAATAGATGGTTCGGGTTCGTCCTGCATACCTGCCTTCGTAACTTAGGATACGTTACGTTGAGCTGCCGGAAACGATGCTTGCACAATGGATCTTCGGTTATGGCTCATTGATTTGGCGGCCTGATTTCACATTCGTTGAGACCAGACCGGCGATTCTCCATGGTTGGTCGCGTCGCTTTTGGCAGGGATCTACCGATCATCGCGGCACAGAAGAGTCCCCGGGTCGTGTGGTGACATTGGTCCCCGACCCAGGTGAGTTCTGCGTCGGTATTTGTTTTCGGGTTTGTGCGGCCGACATGCCCAGCGTCCTATCGCGACTCGAATTTCGCGAGCGCGGAGGTTACACGCGACGCCAGATTCGAGTTCGCATTCCAGGCGTCACAGCTCAGCGCCTGCCCGCGTGGACCTATATCGCCACGGAGACCAATCCGAACTATCTCGGACACGCGCCGGTCCAAGCGATTGCCGCGCAGATCCATCGCTCGGAGGGCCCCAGTGGGACGAATATCGAATATCTGCAACAGCTGGCTGCGTCACTTCGTCGCAACGGGGCTGTGGATCCCCATGTTTCTGCAGTGGATTTGGCGGTTTCACGGCTCGGGAGAAAGCGCTGAGCACGCTTGAATCCGGCTTGACAATCAATTAATTAACCGTACAAATAAATATATGAGTCAAAACACTCCATCCGTTAGAAGACCCGGACGGCCCCAAGGATCCGATGGGCTCGATGCCCGTGACGTTCTCCTCAAAGCCACGCGCGACCTGATCATCGAAAAGGGCCTGCCACGAATCACCGTCCGTGAGGTCGCCGAGCGGGCGGGCGTCGGCACGGCTTTGGTGAGCTACTACTTCGGTGGCAAAGCCGGCCTGCTCCGCGCCATCATCGACAAACACGCGGCCGAAGGGCGGGAACGTCTCGAGCGTGCCGCCAATTCTCCGGGCACCGCACAGGATCGCGTGCGCCGCTTTCTGCGCGAAACCATCGAAGCCATGCGCGACGATCCCTATCTTCCGCGCTTGATCGTTGAGCAGGTTTTATTCGCGGATGATGATGACGCCGATCGCTTCGCCGAGGAGTTTGCCCGGCCCAATACCAGCGTGCTTTCAAAGCTGCTCAAAGAAGGTGTCGAATCAGGCGAGTTTCGCGACTTCGACATCAACACCATCTTGCCCGCCATGCTCGGCAGCTGTGTATTTTTCTTTCTCTCGGGGCCGCTACGTCGACGCGCGTTCGGCATCGAAGAATTCGCAGAAGATATTATTGAGCAATTCGCACAAGACACGCCTGATCTACTGCTAAACGGCCTTACAAAGAGGAAGTCGTCTTGAGGATTCACGATCGAATCGAAGAACAGATGCAGAACTGGGGACGTTTCGCTGCGAAACGCTCGATTTGGATTCTGCTTGCGATGTCTTTATTTACAGGTTATTTCGGCTCGCACCTCTCGTCGCTCAAGCTCGAAGCGAGTACCGAAAGTTTCGTCCGTGAGGACGATCCCGAGCGCATTCGATTCAACGAGTTCCGTGCGGCATTTGGTCGCGAAGACTTCATTCTCATTCTTCTGGAACCGGAGAATGTTTTTGATTTCAAGTTCATCGAACGCTTGCGCGCGCTCCACGAAGAGCTCGAAAGCATCGACCAGATTAATGAAGTCGATAGTCTCATCAACGCGCGGAACACCTATGGCGTCGGCGACGAGCTCATCGTAGAGGATCTCTTCGAAAACTGGCCGGAAAACCAAGCCGAGCTAGAAGTAATCAAACAACGCGCGCTGGCGAATCCACTCTATGAAAACGTCTTCATCTCCACCGATGGCAGAGTCGCAGGGATGATGGTCGAAACCGATGCCTATTCGGCCGTGGATCAAGATGCAGACGCGCTGGAAGGCTTCGGAAACACGCCCGAAGAAAATATCAACCGCGAATTTCTCACCGGCCCAGAGCTGAGCACCATCATCGCAGCTGTCGACGAAACATTGGCGCGATACGCAGACATCGCGCCCGTAATCCACGTCGCCGGTCAACCCGTCATGATCTCTAAGATTCGCGGACTCATGAGCGCGGACATGCAGCGCTTTATGAGTCTATCGATCCTCGTCGTCGCCGCCCTGCTCTACCTGCTGTTTCGGCGCGTCAGCGGCGTCTTTCTACCCATCACCGTTGTCGCAAGCTCGGTCGTCGCCACCATGGGCGTGATGGCTGCAAGCGGAACAAGTCTATCGCTACCGACACAAACTCTGCCGTCATTGCTGCTGGCCGTGGGCGTCGGATCGTCTGTGCACATGCTCTCCATCTTCTACACCGCGTATGCGCGTACACAGAATAAAATGGATGCGATCGCGCACGCGATGGGGCACGCCGGTTTACCGATCGCGATGACGGCGCTCACAACCGCAGGTGGCTTGTTGAGTTTCATGCGCGCCGAGCTCGCGTTGATCGCAGACGTCGGTATCTTTGGCCCGATCGGCATCCTCTTTTCGTTGCTCTACACCATGATCCTTCTACCCGCGCTTTTGGGTGTGTTGCCGATTCGCTTTAAAGACGACCGCAGAAGCGAAGGTCCTGCAATCCTTAACCGAGTGCTCCTCGGTGTGGGCGATTTTGCAACCCAGCACCCGAAGAGCATCCTCGCCGGCGCAGCGATCATTGTCAGCATGTCCTTGATGGGTGCGATGAAGATCAACTACTCGCACAATCCGCTGCACTGGTTCGAAGAGGACGAACCCATCCGCGTCGCATCCGAGTACGCGAACGAACGTATGGCAGGCAGCGGTGGCGTCGAGCTTTGGATTAAGACGGGTACAGAAAACGGCTTTCATGACCCAACGCTTCTGCACAACATCGAGGCGTTCAAGACCGAAGCATTCAATGTTCGCGTCGGCCCAATCACGCCATTGAAGATCATCTCCATTACGGACACGGTAATGGAGATCAATCAAGCACTGAACGCGAACCAGCCTGAATACCGGGTCATTCCGGATGATCGCCAACTGATTGCCCAGGAGTTCCTGCTCTTTGAAAATTCAGGCAGCGACGATCTCGAAGACATCGTCGACTCACAGTTCAGCCATTCGCGGACCACACTGCGCATTCCATGGAACGATGCGATTCTTTTCGTGCCATTCTTTAATGACCTCCACATTGTCGCCGCGAAGACTCTCGGCGACAATGTGGAGTTCGCACTCACGGGCTTGTCCTACCTCGCCGGCAAAACCATCAGCGCGGTCATCCACACGATGGCGACATCCTACATACTCGCGCTCGTCATCATCACGCCACTGATGATGTTGCTGATCGGAAGCTTGAGGGGCGGACTCGTCAGCATGGTGCCAAACCTCACACCGATTATTACCACGCTCGGCGTGATGGGTTGGATGGGCATCCCGATGGATGCATTTACACTTCTCGTAGGCTCGATCGCAATCGGACTCGCTGTCGATGACACGATTCATTTCATGCATCACTTCCAGCGCTACTATCGGCTCACCGGAGACCCCCGCGAAGCGGTGAAACGGACGCTCGAAACCACTGGACGCGCTCTGCTTTTCACCTCGATCGTACTCTCGCTAGGATTCTTCGTATTCATGTTCGCGACGATGACCAACCTTTTCTACTTTGGATTTCTCACCGGCTTTGCGATCATCTCAGCATTCGTCGCGGATATTCTCATTACCCCCGCCCTGGTGGTTTTGGTGCGCAGCCGACTTGGCGAGCGCGAACCCATGCCAGGCTTAGAGCAAGGAATGGATCAATGAAATCAACGATCTCTGTTCTGACTGCAGTACTACTATTCGCTACAAGCGCCGCCTTCGGCGAGGAGCTCACTGGGCGCGAAATCATGCAGCGGGTCGATGACCGCGATACCGGTGACAACTCGAGTCAGGACATGGAAATGATCTTGATCGATAAAAACAGCAAGCAGCGTGTGCGAAATATTCGCTCGCTGCGCAAAGACAAGGGTGAGGACACGTACTCGATCATGTTCTTTCTGACGCCAGCGGACGTCGAGGATACGGGCTTCCTGACCTACGACTATGACGCAGACGAAAAGGACGACGATCAGTGGCTCTATCTGCCCGCGCTGCAGAAAACCAAACGGATCGCGTCCAACAATAAATCTGGCAGCTTCATGGGCTCGGACTTCAGCTATGCGGACATGACCGATCGCGAACTCGAGCGTTACGACTACAAGTTGATGGGAGAATCCGACATCAATGGACATAAGGCCTGGCAGATCGAATCCGTTCCGCGAACGGAGGAGGAAATCAAAGAAACTGGGTACACGAAATCCGTCCTCTTTGTTCGTCAGGACAATTACGTGGTGATTCGCTCGGTCAATTGGGTCAAGAAAGGAAAGAAGCTCAAGTATTTCGAAGTCAAAGAGCTCGAGCAGATTGATGGCATTTGGACACCTACTGAAATGCATATGACGACGAAGAAGGGCAAGAAGATGCTGCATAAGACTGTGATCAAGAATCGAAACACGAAATACAATCAACCTTTGGAGCTCGAGTCCTTCACCGTGCGTCGGCTCGAAAAGGGCGCGTAATGTCTGCGAAAATGCTCGGCGCGTTCGTCACGGCGCTGGCACTCACCGCAACCACGGTGCTAGCGGATGATGAACTCGACGACGTCATGGAGGGCTTCGAGACCGACGACGGCATCGTCGTCAAGGAAACGACCCTAGAAGAACCCAAGGTTTGGGACTTGAGTGGTACCGCGTCTTTGATCAGCTCGTACGCCTTCGCGCAGAACAGCCCAGCAGCCGGCGGTCCCGATTACCGCGGGTTCAACCGACTTCGTGGCCAAATCAATCTGCAGCTCGACATCGACCTGCACGAGCGCTGGACCGCACGCATCGCGGGTCGCGGTTTCTACGACTGGGCTTACCGCGCAAAGAACCGCGGCAACTTTTCACGTCAGGTTTTGCGCACGAACGAAAAGGAGTTCGAGTTTCAGGATCTCTACATTCAAGGCAGCCCCTTCGACTTCATGGACGTTAAGTTCGGCCGCCAGATCGTCAACTGGGGCCGCTCCGACAATATTCGTGTGATCGATGTGCTGAATCCGCTCGATAATCGAGAGCCGGGCTTGGTCGACATCAAAGACCTTCGCCTACCCGTCACGATGTCGCGTGTTGATCTCTTCCGCGGACCCTGGACGCTGACGGGAATCGCCGTGCATGAGCAGCGCTCCGATGAGGGACCCGCGTTGGGTAGCGAGTTTTTTCCGGCCGTTGCGGTACTACCTGGGTTTCCCACTCCGCCGCTTCCGGATCAGAAGCGCGCCAATGGTGGCAACGACACGGAATGGGGTGCCGCGCTCACGGGTATTTTCTCAGGCTGGGATATTTCGTTTCACTGGGCGCAATTCTTCAATGAGCGGCCTTACATCAAACTCGTCGCGCCGATCATAGGGCCGGTGCTGCTCGAAAATCCGCGAATTCAGATGTTTGGTATCACGGGTAACCGCGCGCACGGCAACTGGCTCTTCAAAACCGAAGCAGCGCATTTCGATGGTCTACGCTTCTTATTGGATCCTGGCCGTGACCGCAAACGCAGCGACATCATGATTGGCGTCGAGTATGCGGGAATCAACGATTGGAACTTCGCGCTCGAAGCCGTCGAACGGCATATCCATGGCTTTACAAAGGCTGCGGCCGGCTCACCCGATCTCGCGCATCGCAACCGCATCGAAGCCGTGGCCCGCGTGACCGCCGATATGATGAACGATCGCCTGCATTACACCTTGGTCGCGAGTTTCCTCTCGGGCTCCGACGACTTCCAATATCACGACGATGGGCAGGTGTATCGTTTCTCAGTCGACTACGAGTGGCGCGATGGGATAGACCTCATCGGCGGCATCGTTATCTATGAAGACGGTCAGAACATCCCCGTATCGCTGATCGATCACGCCGATCGCCTCTTCTTCGAAGCCAAGTACCACTTCTAGTCGTCGCTGCCGCGAACCCGACCCCGACGCTGCTTCGTGAGTGAGGTTTTGCGCTTGGTGGTGAGCCGGCGTTCCTTCGAACCTTTGGTGGGCTTTGTAGGCTTGCGTCGCCGCGGCGCAATCGCCGCTTCGGCCACCATCGCACGCAGTTTCTCCGTTACGTCGGCGATATTTCGTGCCTGTTCACGAAAACGCTGGCTGCTGAGAATAAGCTCTCCGTCCTCGTTGATGCGCCGGCCGTTTTTCGCGATCAGTCGTTTCTTCGTGTCTGCGGGTAGCGCGCGCGTCCGATGGACGTTCCAGCGTAGCACCGCCTTGGTATTGACCTTATTGACGTTTTGACCACCCGCGCCAGAGCTTCGAACAAACTGAAATCGCAGCTCGCGGAGAGAAATACGAATTCGGTCGTTCACGACCAACATGGCTCAGCTCGAAACCGCGGCCTGCGCGCAAGCCGCTTCAAAAGACACCCGCTCGCTGATCATGCGTTTGTAGCCGATCAGCTGACGCGGCCGACTGAACGCAAGCGCACCCATCAGCCGATCTTTGCGACCGAAGAGCGCAACAAAGCGGCGTTCCTCGACAGAACCATGGAAGATTCGCATCTCGTCATCGGGACGCATACGTCCTGCGAATTGAATCTTCACGTCGTACTGATCCGACCAGAAAAGTGGTACCGGTGCGAAGGGTTCGGCGGCATCCGCGTCACCCAAAATTCGGCAAGCGGCGTAGACGCCCTGCTCCACCGCATTGGTCCAATGTTCAACACGCATCTCCTCCTCAAAGAGCGGGTTGTACCAGCGTGCAACATCGCCGGCCGCGAAAATATCGGGATCCTTCGTGGCACAATAGGGATCGCAAACCACGCCGTTATCGAGTTCAAGCCCCGAACCCTCCAGCCAATCCGTAGTCGGGATCGCACCGACACCGATAACCACCAAATCAGTATCTACGCTCGTGCCATCACTCAGACGCACGCGCTCGACCTTTCCCCCGCCTTCAATACGTTCGACCGAAATTCCGCAACGCAGATCCACGCCGTTGTCCCGGTGCAGATCCGCGCAGACCTGACCCATCTCGCGCCCCAGCCCCCGCATCAACGGCACTTCCAACGGTTCAATCACCGTCACCTCTAGACCACGCGCGCGACAACTCGCCGCTACCTCCGCGCCGATGAACCCAGCGCCGACAACCAAAACGCGAGGCTCGGCCTCGAGTGCGGCTCGAATCGCCAGCGCATCGTCGAGCGTCCGCAGCACATGAACACCCTCTAAGTCGGGCTGGTTGGGCAGGCGTCGCGCGTGTGCGCCCGTCGCGATGATCAACGCATCGAATTCAACTTGATCACCACCCGCCAGCCGCAACCTATGTGCCTTGAGATCCAGGGCGTCGACATGCACACCCGTACGTAGGTCCACTTCGAGTTCGTCATAACTTTTACGGCGTAGTCCCAGGCGGTCGACTTCCCAGTCACCGCGCAGGATTTCCTTCGAGAGGGGCGGCCGATCGTAGGGCCGCGGGCTTTCCTCGCCCAACCAGACGATTTCACCGTCAAAGGCTTTGCGCCGCAGTGTCTCAACGGCGCGCAGGCCGGCGAGTGAGGCTCCAACAACGGCGATCCGTTTCAAACTATTCTTCCTCGATCACGATGCATTGCACCGGACACTCTCGAATGGCCTGCTCGACCTTATCGCGCAGTGATTCATCCGGAGTCTCTTGAACAACGTTCAAAAGCCCATCTTCTCCGAACTCAAATACTTCGGGCGCCGACAACGTACAGAGCGCGTGGCACTGGCACGCATCGAAATCGACCACAACTCGCATTCTCTTCTCCCCATCGCATTCGGAATCCTAGGATGTGGATCCTTGGACGGGCATCCTAGGACGTCGCGACAAGATGGTGCAAGGCGATGCCCGTCGCGGTCGCCAAATTCAACGAATCGACGCTCGGCAAATGTGGAATACGCACCCGCCGATCGACGTGGGCCAGACATGCATCGGAAAGCCCAGGATGCTCGGAGCCGACACAGAGCCCCCAGCGCTCAGGCACGACGAACGTACGCAGGTCTTCGGCGCCGGCTCCCGGCGTCAAAGCCAAGCGCGTGAACCCTTGATTGGCCAGGAGCTCAAGCGCATCCGGCCAGTGTTCAATTTCGACAAAGGGCACGTGAAATACACCGCCCATCGAAGCCCGTAGGGCTTTGCGATACAACGGCGACGCGCAGCCGGGCGAGAGCCAAACCTGGCTCACATCGAACGCCCATGCATTACGAAAGACTGCTCCCACGTTGTCTGGGTTGACGACACTTTCCAGGATCAGTAACCGATTGCCCCGTGGCACTTCAGCTGGCCTGCCGTCCGTCCGCGCAACACCCCAGGCGAGGCAGCCCTGATGAAAGCGCAGACCCGCCACCTCGTCGAGCATGACACGATCCACGATCAGCACGTCGACATCACCGACTTTCAAATCGGGTTCCAGTTTTGCGTAGGCGGTTTCGGTACAGAGAATACGCCGCGCGTAAAAACGTTCCGCGGAGAGCAACTCCCGAATCAAGCGGCGGCCTTCGGCAATAAAACCGTCGTGCGAACGCTCTGCATCGTTCAGCTCGCGAAACGGGTCCAAACGCGGATCGGCAAGCTGCGTCAGTGTTTCGACACTCATTTCTGGGCGCGAAAGTGAGCGACCTGTGCCCAACGACTTGACCCTCTGACGCCGTCGTCTTGGATGATCAGCGCTTCGACATCGGGAATCGTCTCAATCAACGCAAGGCCCGCGCGCGGTCCAAGCACGACAAGCGCGGTGCTGAGCGCTTCGGCGAGTGCGCCCGTTTCGGAAACCACCGCTGCAATTCGATTCACCCCAATCTTTTCACCGGAGCGAGGATCGATGATTCCCGCGCTGTCGGAAACCGAAAGTGCTTGGCCGCTCAATGTCACGTGACCCACAAAACCACCGCGCGTATTCCGCAGCAGCAGTCGCCAGCCAGCCCCGGCATTCGGCTTCCCCATGGCATGCAGTGAACTCTGTCCGAAACTCAGGAGCGCGTTTGGTATCCCTTGCGCTTTCAGCATCCGCGCAACTTCGTCGAGCGCTACACCTTTCGCGATGCCACCGAAATCCACTCGACTTCGCGGATCACGAAGGCTCGCACGTCCCAGGTCGTCGGAAACTTCGAGGTTTTGAATCCCCACATAGGGTGGAACACCGTCGTTGGTGCTGCGATCGAAAAGCGGTGCGACGGTGGGATCGAACGCGCCGTCGGTCAGCACGGCGTAGCGGATCGAATCGTGCAGCAGCTGCCCAAGTTCGTTCCTCACAGACTGCGGTCCCGCGCCCGCATGAGCGTTGAAGCGCGAAAGATCGCTCTTCTGATCAAAGCTCGAGAACACCGACTCGAGTTCGGCGACGCGCCGATAGAACGGATCCAAATTAACGGGTGCGTCCGAACGGACTTCGATCTCGAATACCGTACCCATGGCGTAGCGGCCGTCAGAACTCGGAACCTGCGTGGTGTAGGGCGCACATGCAAGGCAGAGCAGCACCGCGAAGCGGATCACGGTTCTTCCTCACCGTCCTCGTAGTGATCCGGCGATCCGCGCAAGACCGCCCAAACGGAAGCGAAGGTCAACGTCGCCAAACTGCCTTCGAGTAGTAGGAATCCAAAAATTTTCAGATACGCGAATCCGGGGCTCACGAAACGTATGAGCCATCCCGAACCCTCATCGAGAATTCCCGCAACGAACGGAACCACGATCAAAATAGCCTTGGTCCGATTCGACAAGGGCACAAAGAGCATCAGGTGGGTCATCACCAGGAGCAGCATGCCCATCGCGAAAAGATGGAAATGTGAGATTTCCAATAGACTCTGATACGATCGGGGTGGCTGAAAACTTTCCTCCGAACCCAGGTAATAGTCGACCACCGAAGAATAGGTCAAATCCATTTTGCTGAAATACAAACCCGCGTTGGTGATCCAGAGTGCAGCAACGTACAACGCGTAGAGCAGCACGATCGTTTGCAAAAGACGATTGCGGTTCCACTCTCCGGTAATCACAAAGCGCATCTCTACTCCTTTGGCTGTGCCTGGCGAATCAAAACCTCATACAGCGCGAGAGTCAAGCGCACACTGCCCGTCACCGCGCGGGCGCTCAACGTCGCGCCTGCAATGCCATGAATTTCGCCTTTGAGCCGAAGCTCCGGGGAGAGCGCTTTTTCCTTGAACTGATCCAACCAGCGTTGCGGCGGCAGATAGTCTTCTGGTTCGTGAAACGCCAAGGTGCGAACCGTCTGAACCATGCCCGTAGCATCAAGCACAACGAGCAGCGCCTCAGAAAATGTTCGAACCGTGTGAATATCGATCAGCGCATAACCTTGCAGCTCATCAGCCTTCCAGCCCCGGTGGAAAGCGATGATCTTTTTCTCAAGTTTCGTACGGGCGAGCTTCTGGACCGCTTCGACTTGAGCATCGGTGAGCACAAAATTGAGACGCTCCGTGCGATCAGCGTCGGGAAATGCGAGCTCGATTGCTTCGGTCTTGCTGTAAAAGACCTTGCCAAACGCAGGAAGCCCCGCGGTTCCCATGAGAACCACGAGGCACAAAACCAACGATTTCGTTTTAGAAAACGAGACCGAACCCAACATTCAATTCGTCCGCTGCGTTTCCGCCATAGGTATGGATATTTCGATAGTCCATCTTCAACACGACTTGGGGGTGAGGTTTGAAATGAAGTCCGGGCACGATGATGCGCTTTCGCTTGCTGCGATCGCGCGTAAACCCGCCCGCAATATCGCTCTGTGTATCCACGAACTCGAACCTTAGAAAGGGTGACAGGGACTTTTCCGAGTTCGGAAACATCCACTGCCAGAAATCGAAACCGACCTCACCATAACCGCCCACCATCTCCGAAGCTACTACGACGGTACGTGGAGCACCCGCCGCAGCCGTCGCCTCAGCGGACAGCAGATTACTCAGCTTTCCCGTATCCCCGAGACTCGCGTGCGTTGCCAATGCACGGAGCTGCCAAAGCCCACAGTTCAATTGACTATGCACCTCTACGATGCGTGTTTTCACGTGGGGAAGTTTAGCTCCCGTGAGCGCGAGAACCTGATCATGCCCGGCGTTACCGGTCATGATCGAACCACCGATCAGGAAATCAGGCGTCACATCGAGATCTAAGCGAGCAATGAAGGACAGATCCTCCGCCTTAACTTTGCTTCCCTTTTGTCGACCGCCGCGTACACCGGATGATGTGAAACCTGCAGCATCAAGACTGTTCACCACGTAGAGCTTGTAGTGCAGTTTCTCCTGCATCGTTCCGAAAATGCCTACGCCATTTTCGCGCCACGTCGTTGGAATGATCGACTGTTCGGGCTCAGGACGCTGAGTCCCGAAGTAGAACGGCGGTTCATGAATTTCATTGATGAACCCCATGGGGATGAGCATTAACCCACCCCGAACGTTGAATTCGTCACTGATTAAATAGTCCAAGGTTGCAAACTCGACCGAAACCGAACCTGATTTGTCGGTACTCGCGTGTTCGAATTCAAGCTCTGTATTGAAAATAATCGAATCGTTGAACTTGTACCCAAAGTACAGAACGGTACGAACCAAGTCTGCGGTGTTGTTGCCATCCCCGGCCGCGTCACCGATCACGTTACTATAGAAACCTTCTGCATAGCCACCGATCGAAATTCCTTGGGACGCGCCGTAGACCTTCGATGCAGCTGGCCCAAGACCGTACGCGGACTTCAGCTCCTTGTCTTTCGGGATCACCATACCCGTTTCAACTTCGTCCAGGCGATCGAGCACGACATCGAGTTTGCGTTTCAGTTCGCCAATTTCGTCCTGCTGCGAGCGCTCACGGTCCGTGCGCGGTGCAAGATCACCTGCGCCCGCGGGCGACGCGATAAGCCATAACAATGCGATCAGAGTCATCGATTTCCAGGAGCTCATGCATCCCTCCTCAAAGCCCATGAGTGGGCCGTAGGTCGAGCATACTATTGGTATCGATAATGATTATCAATATCATAATAGAAATAAATGCACGTCCGCCCAGCGGAGCGCTTTAGACCGACCTAAAAACCTTTTATCTTCAGTGGTTTATAGATTGTAGGCGGCTATGCAGTTCCGGCCGAGAATGCCCGCCCGCTGCGCCTCAGGCAGCGCTTCAATCTGCGCCGTCATATGAGTCACGTAATCCGGTGGATGATCGGGATGGGGAAAATCAGAGGCCCAGAAGAACCGATCCGGGCCCACGACATCCATCACGCCGCGCAGCGTGCTTTCATCCGGATCGGCGGAAATCCAACACTGCTTTTTGAAGTAGGTACTCGGCTTCTCCTTGAGCGGCACCCCTGCCCCGAGCGGGCTCTCGTAGAGCGAATCCATACGGTCGAGCCAATAGCCGATCCAACTGGCACCGGTTTCCAACACGATCAGCTTGAGCTCGGGAATCAAATCGAAGACACCAAACTGAAACATCGAGGTAAATGCATGACGCACCGCATCCGTTGCAACAACGTTCAAGAAGAATTGATACTTTCGACTGGTGAAGTCGCCCATCCGACCGGGCGCGGCCCAACGTGGCTCGAAACTCGGATGAATCGCAAACGGTAAACCCAGTTCCGCCGCAGTGGCGAACACGCGATGATGATCCGGATGACCCAACGGCTTCCGCGTCATCACAAACGGCGCACACCAGATACCCTTGGCACCCTCTTCCGCTGCACGACGCACTTCAGCTTCGGCCGCTTCGGGAATCCCCATGGAGACCTGCGCGATTGGAACGAGTCGGTCTCCCGAATCAGAACAAAAATCAATAATCCAGCGGTTATAGGCGCGCACATAGGCTTGCGCCAAGTCCAAGTCCTCGCACTCCGCTTCCCAGAGCACTCCTAACGTTGGATACAACAGCGTGCGTTCGATGTTTTCCATGTCAAGGCGCTTGAGGCGTTCCTGCGGATACATCGCGCCGAACGACGCCATATCGATGTACCGATTTCCCGTCGGTTCCCGCCCGAAATCGAATCCCGCAACCATATCCATGGCCGCAACACCGAGCGGAAAACCCTTTGTAATTACTTTTGAGGGTCGTCCGTCGATTTCAAGGTACTCCAGACCCTGATCATCCTGGCGAATCTGCATGCCTCGCGAGTGATACGCAGGCTCCATGTAGCGATCCCACATATCGGGTGGCTCGAGTACGTGGCCGTCTGCGTCGATCGCACCAGGAAACGGAAAGCGTGGCAATTTCTTCATCCGCAGATTGTACACGACTGACGCTGTCTTTAATCACAGGCCAATGCGCACGAGATTTAGGATCGGGTCATCCGGTGCTGGACCGGGCGCAAGCTCGACCGTCGCATAGATGGCCCAACGATGATCCCCTTCAGGATCCAATAGGATCTGCTGCACGTCCCAAGTACGCGCACCGGTAGCCTCAATCAGCGTTCGATCCGCTGTTCGCGCCCGCGGGTCAAAGATCAACGCCTCGTATTCATCGAAAAAGGGCTTCATCTCATCGGCGAAGCGCGCGGCGTCCCAATAGTTGTCGCGCGATTGTTTTACGCTTCGGGTCGCTTCGTCGAAATCTTCGTTCGAAAGCGCTCTAACCAACTCATGCATTTCAGCACGCACGCGAGCGGCAAACGCCTTTGGGTGGCGCGCCAAATCCGCCGCATGGTCTGCTTTCTGCTGCGCCACGACGTCGGTCTCTGCGGGTTCAACCATGGTTTCCCAAGTCTCGACCAAACTGGAATCCACGCGTGAGATCAACGCGCGAAACGAAGCCATCATGTCGTAAACCGCCTCCGTGCGCGCATTCTGCGGAACACTGTGCGCGAGCGTATTGTAGACCTCACTCAAGTACCGCAGGAGCACGCCTTCGGAGCGCATGAGGCGGTAGTGACGCACGTAACCATCGAAGCCGAAGCCCTGCTCATAGAGTTCCCGCGCGATCGATTTCGGGTGAATATCTTGGCGATCGACCCAGGGATGCTCGTCGCAGAAGATCGAAAAAGTTTCGTAGATGAATTCTGCGTTGGGTTTGTCGTAGCTAACTCTATCGAGCCGCCGCAGGCGCTCCTCGTAAGCTACGCCTTCGCCTTTGAGTTTCGTCATCAGTTGAGATTTTCGCTTTTCCTTTTGCTGCACCAGAACCGCCATCGGGTTCGACAAAATCGCCTCGACCAACGTGAGCACGTCATACGCATAGTCGAGATCGCTCGGATCCAATGCTGTAACCGCATCCACCAGGTACAGACTGAGGGATTGATTCAACGAGAATTCGTACTGCAGATCCTCCTTCATCTCGATTTTGCGACCCACGCCCGACGGTCGGCTACGAATACCGATGATTCCCGCGCGATGCAGCGAGCGAAAAAGCTGCGCCGCTTCACGCACGAGTCGACGTTTTGACCTCGTCGTCTCATGCGAGTCGGCGATGAGGTCGAGCACCGTTCGATAACGATTATCCGCGGGACGCTGAAGAAGATTAAGCAGCACGCCGTGATTCATTGAAAAGCGCGACTCGAGTGGCTCCGGTGGTTGGTAGACCAAGCGTTGGAACGTGTCGAGATTCCAGGGCATCTGGCGACGCGGTACACGCGGTTTCCTTTGGCCTTTGCCAGTGTTTTTCTTCTTTTGCCGCTTTTCCCTCGCGATAATTCGCGCGGGCGCTTGAACCACCACGGAACCCAATTCGTCGAAGCCCTTACGCCCTGCGCGACCGGCGATCTGTTTAAACTCTCGCACCGACAGAACGCCGACTTTCTCACCATCGAATTTCACGAGTTTCGAAAACAGTACACTGCGAATGGGGATGTTGACTCCCACGCCCAGCGTGTCCGTTCCACAGATCACTTTCAACAAGCCCTGCTGCGCAAGTTGTTCAATCAACAGTCGATAGCGAGGCAGCAACCCCGCGTGGTGAATTCCAACACCCGATTGAACGATCCGCCGCACGTCCCTGCCGTAGGGCGAACTGAACCGAAAATCACCGATCGCCTCCGCGATCGCTTGGCGTTCTCCGCGGTTACAAATCTTGGCGCTCGTCAGCCCCTGAGCCTGCTCGGCGCATTCGCGCTGGGTGAAATGCACGATGTAGAGCGGGGCTTTGCTTTGATCGAGTAATGACTCAACCGTTTCAGGCAGACTGACTTCGCTGTATTCGAAGTCAAGCGGCACGGGACGATCTTCGGAGTAAATCGTCTCCACGCGTCTGCGGGTTCGCGCCTCAATACGTTTCGAGATCTCAGTCGTATCTCCCAACGTTGCAGACATCATCAAAAACTGAGTACTCGGCATGGTGAGGAGCGGTGCTTGCCACGCCATCCCGCGGGCACGATCGCCGTAGTAGTGAAACTCATCCATCACGACATAGGGCGCGTCGACCTCTTCGCCCCCACGCAATGACATATTGGAAAGAACTTCTGCCGTGCAGCAGATGATCGGCGCATCTGAATTAATGCGCGCGTCCCCGGTCAGCATGCCAACACGTTCTGCACCAAACTCTTCACAGAACGCAAAAAACTTCTCACTCACCAGGGCTTTGATCGGGCAGGTGTAAAACGCGCGCTTGCCTTCCGCCAGCGCCTTGAAGAGCAAACCGAGCGCAACCAGCGTTTTACCCGACCCCGTCGGTGTCGCCAGAATCACGTGGTGGCCCGCGAAGAGTTGGAGCCAGGCCTCCTCCTGTGCGGGGTATGGCTTTAGGTCACGATCGGTGACCCAGCCGAGAAAGCGATCCAGGACCACGTCGGACGTGATTTCCTCGTCGACCGATAATCGACTGGCCAGCGTTTCTGTCATGCGCGCAGGCTAGCGCAATCGTAGGCGTTCTCCCCCCAATCAGGTCATTTCTTAGGCCGAACCCGCCACAGTCGATAGGCAAAGATGTCATGTCAGTGGGGCAGAACTTGGACATACGCGCCATAACGCCGGTCGTTCGATCCTGGATGACGGCCGCCGTAACCATCTGCGCGCTCGCGCCTTCGGGCTGTCATCTCGCAACCCGCGTGAGTGAGCCCATGGTACCTGCGCCCGACTACGAGCTGCTGAACCAGCTACGTCAGATCCCGGGGATGCGATCGGTTGAATGGGAGAGTTCTGCAGTCGAACGCAAACATGATGCGCAGCTGACCTGGCTGCGCGAAACGCTACGCAGAAAAGCACCGCGGCTTAGGCAAATGGATCGAAACAAGATCGCGAACTTTCTCATCGAAACGGAACAATCGAGAGGACTCGACCCCCTTCTTGTGCTCGCGATCATGGAACAGGAAAGCCGCTTCAATCGACGTGCTGTGGGTCCACGCGGATCGCTCGGACTCATGCAAATACGTCCCTTTGTCGGGCGCGCAGTTGCGAAACGCTATCGCATTCCGTGGCGCGGTCCCGAAACGCTTTACGATCCGGTCCACAACGTTAAGATCGGCGTCCACTACTACTTGGAGCTCCGTGAAATGTTTCCATCCACGGAGCTCCGATTGACCGCTTACAACATGGGACCGAACGGGCTCAAGCGCATGCTGCGCCGCGGTCAGGAACCCCGGTGGCGGTACTCCACACGCGTGTTTTCGCACTACGGCGCCCTACTCGACTCACTCGTGAGCGTCGCGGGGCTGTAGCGTCTACCAGCCGTTGAGGAAGCTCATCACCATCGAACTCTCGGCGTTGCGACCTGCGCTCTCCGACGATCCCGAAACAAAGATCTGCTGGCTGGGTCCGATTTCGACCGCACGAGCCGCATCATTCCGGCTATCCGACGCTGACTTTTTCGCGAAGATCGCCAACGCGCCGTTGTGGGGACTTTGATCGATCTGGCCCGCTTCGGTAAGTCGAACACCAACCGCGTACTTCTCAGTACCAGCGCCCGAGAATCCCACAATGATCAGTCGACCTTGTGCATCCAAAGTGGCATCAAGCGGATTGCCATGGGTCGCGATATAACCCGTCAAAGATTCAAAGTCGATTCGCGCAACGCCATTCGTCCCGAAACTTGGATCTAGATTTCCGTCGGGCGCAACGCGCACAATTCGAAAATCAGCATCGTTTCCGGAATCACGACCGATTAGCAACAGCCGACTTTCGGCGTCGAGAAATGCCACTCGAAGCTGGTCGATAACTTCTTGGTCACCGTTCCAAACGAAGTAGCCCTCTGGTCCATATTGCTGAGTTAGCTCACCGTCGGCGGTAAGGCGCAGTACCAGCATCTGGCCGTGGTAAGACCCGGATACATAACTTCCCGTGCGCCCAACCAGATCGATCTGACCGCTCTGACGAACCTCCAATGAAAAGAGGTCCTCGAAGCTACCGTTCGGATCGTTCGACCCTTCGAACGCAAACTCGAAAAGACCACCGGTCGCGAACGAGTGATCTCGATAACCGTTGGCGTGATAACGGGCCACGAAAAGATCGCCGCTCACCTGACCCGCCACGAGGATCTTGCCGTCGTCCATAACTTCGGCCGCGCTCACATCAACGTAGCGATTACCCTCTGGGAAAGGGCCTTCGAAATAAAGTGGGCTGTTGGCATCGCCGAGCGGATCCATGATCATGCCAGACAAACCGAAGCTGGTGTCGATCGTTCCGTCTTCTTCATAGCGGATCATGCCGACCGCGCCGGACATGCCAACCGCAGTCACGGTACCCACCGCCAACAGGCGACCATCATCCAGTGCTTTCACTCTTTGAATGCTTTCGTTGGTCCAGCGCGGACTCCCGAACGAATCCTGATACGTCGCGAAGTTCGTCGTCACGACACCTGAATCGCCGAACGTGCTATCGAGCTGGCCGTTCATCTCGTAGCGCAACATGTAGAAGTTGCCATCGTAGAGATTGGTTGGGAGGTGTTCGAGACTTCGGCCCGCAGTAACCAGCTTCGCGCCTTCGGCCGTGTATTGGACAACCGCGTCACGAGCATAGAGACGTGCCGGTTGACCGTAAGCATCGACTTCGGTCAACGCCATACCGTTGTCACCGAAGTTCGAATCCACACAGGCCGCGAGAAATGGGATCAAGAAGAGTAAAACTAGATTCTGGATAAAATGGACCGCACGCATGAGGTTCCCCTTACACAATGGCAAATTGCTCCATTCGCCAACCGTTCGACCCGCGGTATGTTCGAAGAATACAACGTGAGGGCACTGGCTTTGCGTCCTCGCCTTTCGACGAGTTTGCCTGTTCGTGGGGCAAGCCACGGGAAACCCGAACTCGCGCCATTCGACTGGTGGCTTGAACCCACCTAGCGACTGGAGAGCTTATCGGGCGACAGGAAGTGATCTTTAGAGAAATTCTCGCCAGGCCCGAAATGGCAAGTCAGGTGCAACTCGTTTGCCGTATACTCTTAAGTATGGAACTCGCTGAAAAAACCTGCCTCGTAACCGGCGGTACCTTAGGCATAGGCACCGTTGCACTGCGCGAATTCGCGCGTCGCGGCGCACAGATATTTATGGTCGTGCGAAATCGCTCCAAAGGTGAAGCGCTCATTCAAAATATTCGTGCCGAGGTTCCAGATGCCAGACTTGAACTTCTCATCGGTGACCTCAGCCTGCAGTCCGATATTCGCCGCGTTGCCTCAGAGTTTCTGGGCAAAGAAACACCGCTGCATCTCCTGCTCAATAACGCGGGCGTGATGCAACTCGGACATCCGCTCACGGATGACGGCATCGATTTCATGTTCGCCGTAAATCATCTGGCGTATTTCCTGCTGACAAACCTACTGCTCGAACGCATGAAGGCGAGCGCTCCGGCACGAATCGTGAGCGTCGCTTCCGAAGCACATCGCCCCTCCAAGATCGATTTCGATGACGTTGAAGGTTTGAAGGTGAACGGGATTCGGAACTACGGACGCACAAAACTGGCAAATATCTTATTCACCAAAGAACTTGCGCGCCGTTTGGACGGAAGCGGCGTTACCGCGAACTGCGTGCACCCCGGTTACGTTCGCACCGCGCTGGGAACGCATCACGGCGCCTGGGCAACAGCCCTGGCGGCCGTCGGTTGGCCCTTTGCGCGCACGCCTGAGCGTGGTGCTGAGACCTCCATTTATTTAAGTACTTCAGCCGAGGTCGAGGGTGTCAGCGGTCAGTACTTCATGGACTCTAAACCCAAGCAGCCGAACGCTTTTTCGGAATCTCCCGAGCACGCATCGCGGCTCTGGGAGGTCAGCCGAAAACTGACGGGTCTTCAGATCTGAATTAACTTCGAATCCTTTTTCGCTCATAGACAACTAACTATGTATGGAGGTTATCTATGAGTGCCCTCGTGATTCCGATTGAAGAACTGAATGCCGAGCAAAAGTTTGAAAGCACGCTGTTAGAGCTTGTTCATGCGATCTCTGAGTCTGCCGATTCCGAAGATGAAATCATGGCAGCCGTCATGCACATGCTCGAAAGCGGTCAAGTGCGCTTGAGAGGAAATTTTAGCGCCGCTCACCTACTCCCCGCCGACTGAGCGGCAACGATTAGCTACGCTGTAGCGTCTTCGACATCGCTTTTGTCGAGTTCGCTGAATGCGTCAAGCACTTCGCTCTCGACTTGCTTGAGCTTTTGATCGAGCTCTTTGATGAGTTGAGCGCCCTGCTTCACGTCCTGCGCCAGTTCATTAATCGGCGTTTCCGAATCGTCCAATCGTTTCAGAATCGTCTCGAGATGCTCCACTTTTAGCTCATACGTTTCAATCTTCTTTGTCATTCGAATTTCTCCGCTTGTTTTGGACCACACTCTCTACACGGCCATCCGCTAACTTTGATTCAATCGTGGCGCCGGGTTCGAGATCATCAACCGAGCGCACGAGTCGGCCATCGGATCGGTAGACTAACGCAAACCCCCGAGCCAAATTATTCTGAGGGTCGATCGCTCGCAGCGTCTGCCCCCAACTCGCGACGGCGCGACGCTCCTGTTCGAGCCGCGAAAGCACACGTTCGGGTGTCAAGCGACGCCGGCGGTCGAGCAAAGCGCGACGCTCTCCACGAAGATGGCCCAGCGGTCTCACCGATAACTCACGCTTCCGACCTTCCAGCTGACTACGAACCACCGCCAGCCGGCCGATGACCGTCGCATTCAACCGACTTGCGGAGGCGATCAACTCTGAACGCGAGAGCCGTAGGAGTTTCCGCGTGCCCTGCCTCAACCCGATCGCAGCCCGCCGCAAATGTTCGCGCTGACCCGCGAGCTTCGGACGCCAAAGGGAGCGCAAACGCTGCGCAGATTCACGCAACTGCATTTCGAGGCTTGCGAAGCGCCCCACCAATTCTTCGCCCACCGCTGTAGGGGTCTTGAAACTGCGACCCGCAACATGGTCCAAAACGCTCGTGTCGGTTTCGTGACCAATCCCGACCCAAACAGGCAGGGAGCTCGCCGCGATTCGGCGCGCGATGGCCTCGTTATCAAGGCCTGCAAGATCGACCTTGCTACCACCACCGCGAACCAACACGACCAGATCCAGATTCAACACCTCGAGTGCATCGAATGCCTGCAGCACAGACGCCTCAGTCAAATTGCCTTGAACCGACGCGTCTGCGATGAAGATCTGAAAACCGAATGCGCTCGCGTGCAGCGTCTGCACGAAATCTTTGTACGCGGCGCTATCGCGACTCGTGATCAAGCCAATTCGATTGGGCAGCAGCGGAACGTCGACTTCGGCGTTGCGCGACAGCAAGTCTTCCGCACGCAGACGTTCAATGATCTGACGTTTGCGCAGCTCGAGCTCGCCGAGCGCGAACGCGGGGTCCATATCGATGCCTTGAAGTGACATACCAAAACGTGGATGAAACTGAAGGCGGCATTGGATGCCGATCCGATTGCCGTCCTCGAGTTGAAGTTCGAGTCCCGCTTCCTGAAAACTCTTGCGAATCCGCGAGAGATCCCGCGCCCAAATCATGCACCGAAGTTGGGCCGCGACTTCCCCCTTCGCGTTGGTTTCCACCAACTCGCAATAGAAAGCCCCCCCGCGCCGACGTCCTGAGCTAAGCTCTGCCTGCACCCAGAACGTCTTCTGAAATGCTGGCTCCAGAAGTTCCTGGATTCGACGCGTGACGGCCGAAAGTTCGAAGAAGTGACGGGACACTGACGGGACAGTAGCAAAAAGGAGTCCGAGGATGGGGATCTTCGACGAGATCAGTAGCCAACTCACCACCGCGATGAAGGCGAAAGATAAGGACCGGGTAACCGGGCTGCGCGCGATTCGCGCCGCTTTTCTCGCGGCGACCAAGGAGGACGGTTCCAAGTCTCTCCCCGATGAAAAATGCGTTGAACTATTACGTCGCCTCGAGAAGCAGCGCCGCGAGAGTATCGAGGCATTCGAGAGCGCGGGGCGTGACGAGCAAGCCGCCGCGGAACGCGCCGAGCACGCCATCCTGCAAGAGTTTCTGCCAAGCCTCGCCGATGAGGCGCAGACCCAAGCATGGGTCGAGGAGGCCATCGCAGCAGCGGGTGCGGCTGGCCCCGGCGATGCAGGCCGAGTGATGGGCGCGTTGATGAAAGCCCATAAGGGCGAGGTCGACGGGGGCATGGCGAAGCAGATCGCCGCGAAACTGCTCGCGCCCTAACATGCGTTTCGCCAACGACACTTCGGCCGACGCATGGAAGACCTGGCCAGCGTAGAGCGATTCTGATTTAATTCGGCCGTGGCTTCTATCGGATATCACCAGCGCTTGAGCGAACGACGCGGCGACGTCTTTTTCGTGGTCGCGTTCAGTTTCTTCGCGTTTTCATCTTTTTTTTCCGATCTCGCTCACAGCCTTGGCTGGGTACACGCAGGCAATATTTTCGCTGACGGAAATCTCTGGTACGGCGAAATCGCAGGCGATCGTCTCTTTCTCTCGGATCCAGGTTTTTTGCGGATTCGCACAGGAATATCGGCGTTCATCTATGGGCCATTTTATCTGCTGCTCGTCTATGCGTTTCTGCGCGGCGTGAATTGGATTCGCGTTCCCGCGCTGATGTACGTCGGCTCCATGGTGATCGGCGTCGTGGAATACCTGTTCTGGGAGTTCAGCCTGGAACTGCCGCCCACGCACGTCGCAGTATTTCTGGCCTTCAACCTGCCCTACCTGATTGTTCCGATTCTCTTGGGTTACCGAATGCGACATGACGAACCGTTCGGCGACACACCCCTCCCGTTGGGTCGCTGATATCTCGCGCTATAGTTTCGCCCCACCCCGAAGACGAGGAGAGTCATGATCCGCCCACTAAATATTCTCATCGCAAGCGCACTACTCGCCTGTGGCCCGACGCCGCCAACGCTACCGGACGTGGCAGCGAGCGCTGAGGAAACTCAACCGCTAGCCGTAGGCGCGGCGGCGCCCGACGTACTGTTGCGTAACGCTTCAGGAACCGAGATTCGCCTGCACGACCTTGTGAAGGATCAGCCAGCCGTACTTGTTTTTTACCGAGGCGGTTGGTGTCCTTACTGCAGCGAGCAACTCCAAGGACTGCGTGACATTCAAGAACCGCTGAATGAACTCGGTGCAAGCTTGATCGCCGTCAGCCCAGACAAGCCGGAGACATTCGGTGAGACGGTGAGCGAGCTCAAGCTCGGCTATCAAGTCGTTTCCGACAGCAGCATGGATGCTGCGCGCGGCTTCGGAATTGCGTTTCAGGTCGATGGCACAACACTGATCAAATACAGAACGTTTGGGATTGACCTGAACGAGGCTTCAGGTTTCGATCATAATGTTTTACCCGTACCCAGCGTTTTCGTCGTCGGAACCGACGCGACAATCGCCTACGTACATAGCGATCCGGACTATCGCGTGCGGCCTAACCCGCAAGATATTTTGGCCGCTACACGGGAAGCGTTAACACACTAGAACTTCGGCGGTAGTTCACGTTACCTTCCGGTAAGTCGATGGCGGTTGCGGGCGAACCAACGATAGAACGCGTCAAAGACCGGTTTGAGCAACGGCCAGCCCGTCGGTGCCATGAGCCAACCCAAACCCACCGCAGCGTACGCCTGACGAAAAACTTCCATCCCCTCAATCACGCGACCGTTGCCCAATCGCGCGTGGATCCGCAGGTTCACCGTTTCGCGATCCAACCCATACGCACTCGGTTGGAATCCGGTCGCCGCGATGTCTTCGAACGCTATCCGACCTCGGCCGCCGTCCAATCGCTCTAACGCACGAACCTCGCGCTTACAAAGCGGACACGCCCCATCAAATAGGATTGTTATTGTTTGACTTGGCTCGGACATGAAATCGATACTAGGTTGGATCGATCGCAAGCGCTCGATCCAGACCGCCGAACGCTCCGCTAGGGGGCTCCGCCGCGCGATACCCCACTAAGACAACAAGCGCCAACTTCGTTGGCGCGCGCAGCGTGACCCGACAACACCGAACGCAGCTACGAAGGCAGTGCGCGTAGCGCCTGCCGTGCGGGAAGGCGGGCTTCGCCCGCCGTTAACCCGCTAAGACTCGACTGGCTGGGGAGCAGGGATTCGAACCCCGATCTCCAGGGCCAGAACCTGGCGTCCTACCCTTGAACGACTCCCCAGCGAGAGCGCTAGAGCTTCGCTGATTCGCTCCGCTCAAGCAACTTCCGACCCACCCAATTATCGACCCTCTGCCACTCCTCATAGAGCCAATCGATGCGTGCGTGTCGCTCCTTGGGGATCTCTGTCGCCGGAACGCGCCAAAACGCCACTCGGATGCGGCAGTCAATCAGCGCGCCGCTCCAGAGGTCATGAAACGTTGTCAGTTTGTCAAAACCAACGTGGGCGATAAAAAGGACGTCGTGGTTGGGGCATTCGTCCAGCAACGCAAAAGGCCCACTTAAACGCGGCGGCAAAACATATCGAAGTTCCTTCGCTCGCTCCGCGAGTCCAGTGTCCGATGCCTGCATGAGCCGCTCAATAATGCGGCTGCGCTTCTCCTCAGTAAACCGCGTACCTTCGGGATAAATCAGTGCACCCTCGTTCGGTCCCAAGCTGCGCCCGAGCCTGCGGACACGCTCGGCTTGGACCTCCGGGTCGGCACCGTCGCGCCGTACAAATGCAGCACCGGTCCGCTGACCGCAGATATCCACACACGGATCCCAGAGTAGTTCGCTTTTAATCACGTAACGAAGCAGAAAATTCTTTGGTTTCTCGCAAAACACCGAGGACACAAGCGTGTCGCCGACGCTGACATGACGAATGAATACCAGCGGCGCCGTGTCACCGATTTGGTCCTGCCCTTCGACTTCGAACGTCATCGAAAAAATCTTGCCCGCGCCGCCGAGCAATAGACCGGCCCAGGCCCACTGCAAGTTCGAATGCCACTCGCGGTAGCGCGCCTCCGGAACACCACCCATCGCCAGATTCATCGTCGAAAGCACCACAGTACCGATCAAACCCAAGCACTCGCAATACAAGTAGTACAAGAGAAATACAACGGTCCGCGTAATCGGCATTCGATGATCGTCCATGCGATCGGCGATCACCGCTAGCGGTAGAAAGACAGGAAAGAGTATGGTCGTCAGCGCTGTCAGGAATAGGTAAAACGGAATCGAAATCGAGCGTCGAATTAGATTCGCCCAAGTCGGCTCTCTGAGATTCATGCCCAATCTCCTGCACAGACGGATTCAGTGGGTGTCTATACATGGCATATCGCATTACAGTACGCTTCCTGTCAACCGATCTGCGACACTCGGAGTGTTATGAAATTTCGGCTTGGTATATCGGCATGCCTCATCGGGGACCCGGTGCGATACGACGGACAACACCGGCGCAGCGCACTGCTGGTCGACACGATGGGTGACTTCATCGATTGGATCCCCGTTTGTCCCGAGGTCGAATCCGGCATGGGGATTCCCCGCGAAAAGATTCGTCTAACTCAAATCGACGGGAACGATCGATTGATGGGTGAGGAATCCGCGTCCGACATGACCGATGCGATGCACGCATGGTCGACTGAGCAAATCGATGATCTCTTGCGGCATGACATCGATGGTTACGTTTTCAAAACGCGATCACCGAGTTGCGCGATCACCGACGCGCCTATCTATGATGCTCACGGGCTGGAACTGCGGCGCGGCGCGGGTTTTTTTGCTCGCGTGCTTCAGGCGCGAGTCCCGATGCTGCCGCTGATCGATGACGAAACGCTCCGCCAACCTGAAGCCCGAGATGACTTCATCGAGCAGCTCTTTACGTATCGTCGGATAGCCCGGCGCGAATCACGCGGAGCGCGTTGAGGCCGAGAATCTTCGTGATGGTTTCATCTGTGAATCCGGCACAGACCAGCTCCTCGGTGAGTCGCGCCATCCCGCTCGCATCGATCGGTGTCGTCACCGTACCGTCCCAGTCAGAGCCGAGGCTCACATGTTCGTCACCTACAAGATCCACCACGTAGCGGATCGCTTTGACGATCGCGCGGGTTGACGGCTCGCCAACGGCCTCATCCCAAAAACCAATACCCATCACACCACCGTTCGCGGCGATCGCGCGAATTTGGGCGTCGGATAGATTGCGATTATTGTCCAGCGTTCCGCGGACACCGGTATGCGAGACCATCACCGGAATAGAGACGATCTCAAGCACGTCTTCGATCGTACGCTCCGATGTATGCGCGAGATCGATCAAGACGCCCCGATCTGTCATGCGCTTAACCAATTCGCGACCCAGTTGTGTAAGGCCACCTTTCGCGGCTGAATGTGCCGAGCCTGCAAATGAGCTATCGACGAAATGTGTGAGGCCCATCAGCCGCACGCCCTGCCGATAGAAGAGTTCAAAGTCATCGAGCCCTTGCTCGAGCGCGTGCGTGCCTTCGATGCCGAGGATCCCTCCTACGACCTGAGGATCTTGCCTGCGTGCTTCGAGTAACGCATCGAGATCCGCGCGATTGCGAATCGGCTGCAACATTCCCGAGGAACGCTCAGCGAAAAGATCGAAGCGTTCCGCCTGATACAGGACTCGACCTCTCAGTGTACGGCGTGCAATCGATGGCCAGCGCTGCGCCGCAGCTAAGACGGTCACCATATCGAAATTTTCCTTGGTCTCGTCTGAGTTGTACGCAAACGGCGCCTTCGTGACGATTGTAAATACCTGGAGTCCGATTCCGCCTGCCTGAAGTCGCGGCAAGTCAACGTGCCCGCGCTTTCCGCGTTCCAACAGGTCGCGGCCAAAAAGCAGCGAGTCCGCGTGCAGGTCGACGACGGTTGCTCCGTCGTGCAGCGCTTGAGCGTGTGGCGAAACCGAATCAGGCGCGTGACCCGTCACTTGGTTGAGCACGAGCTCCGTATGGGCCCCCGCCCAGTAGAACCCGGCAACCAGCAATACGACGATCAGTAGGATCCAGAACACGTGAATCCGCTATTGCGGTCGAAGTGCGCGGCCGATTTTCTTGCGACCACGATTGATATCGCGAAGTTCAGCCAGCGATGCTTCGGCGACATCGCCACCGATCACGTCCGGCGACTCACCACGTAATTCGGCCATGTCGACCCACTCCGCGTAGACGTGTCGAGTGCGCTCAGTGATGATTCCAGCGTGGAGTAGCGTTTTGATCAACACGCGAAATGCGTTCGTACTACGCGTCATCGCTTTGCGCCGTACCCCGTCAGTAAACGACTCATTGACCGCGTCGCGCACCCATTCCCAGTCCAGCCCAAACTTCGGATAGATATCCTTCTTTTGATCTGGACTCATCAGGTTGTAACGAACGCGTTGAAAACATTCAGCTGCCCAGAGCTCAACTTTCTCATGTTCCTCTTCGCCGAGTTTAGGGACCGTCGCATCGGCCCAAATCCGTCCGAATTTATGATGAAACGCTTCGTCGGTCATGACCAATTGGATCACCCGGCGCAATAACGGATCTCGCGTCTTAGAATGGATCGTCGCGAACGCACCCATCGCAAAGCCCTCGATGATCATCTGCATCCCGATTAACTTCTTATAGACTTCAGGTGCTTGGATAATCTCATTCATGAAATCACCCAGCACACCACCGACGGGAAGCGGCTGCCCCCAGCGCGTGCCGATGTAATGTGTAAACGCATCGACGTGTCGCGCTTCTTCCCGAGCCTGATTCGCGGCATATTCCTGCGCACCGGGATCCCAAAGAATCTGACAAAGGCTTACAGAAAGTGATAATGCGCCCTGCTCGCCATGCAGAACCTGTGAAAGGCTGAATCGCGTGAGCTCGTTGCTGAGCTGGATCTTTTGACCCTCATCGAGTTTGTCTGCAACCGCAGAGTTCATCTCCGGTGAAAATTCAAGCGGCATCAACGTATCTTCGTTCTGATCAAACGGTACGTCGTAACTTAAGTAGGCTGGATCGCGCGGATCCCAAAAATGATCGACCGTCGCGGAAATGATTTCATCGAACGCATCGGACCGCGAACCATAGCGCTGGGTCTCAATCATCGAAGGAAAGTCGTCGAACGCGACCGCTTGGTAGATAGGATCGTGGGTGAGTTGATCTGTCATCGCCATAGCATAACCGATCCCATTCCAATCCCAGCTCTGTTATACCTCTGGGCTATGGCGGCAAGAATCGAACGACCCAGCGAATATCCCCACGTAGCCTTGGTGACGATTAATCGACCTGAAAAGGCCAATTCCTTGGATCTACCGACTTTGCGAGAGCTAGCGGGGGCTTGGTATGAGATTGCGGAGGACGATGAGATCCGCGCGGCGGTCCTCACCGGGACCGGGGATCGCGTCTTCTGCGCCGGGATGGATTTCGAGAGCACACTCGAACGATCCCGTCGGCTGGCGCGCGGCGAAAAGATCGACTCAGCGGATTTTGATGGACTCCGCGCTGCCGCAACCGCGTTACTCGCAGGCTTCGATTTAAACACGCCTTTGATCTGTGCGATCAACGGTCATGCGCGCGCAGGCGGATTTGATCTGATGCTCGCGTCCGAAATTCGATATGCGGTCCCACACGCAACTTTTGCGCTGGAAGAAGTCGCGCTGGGTCTCTACCCCACAGGCAATGCGACCGTCTTATTACCCCGCCAGATTCCTTGGGTGCACGCGCATGAGCTTCTGTTGACGGCGAAACCCATCAACGCTGAGAAAGCGCTCGAGATCGGATTGATCAATCAGATCGTTCCGGCCAATAAGCTTCTCGAACATTCACTCGGTACGGCGGCCAGAATTGCTGCCAACGCGCCACTCGCTGTTAGGGAAACACGCCGAGGTGTACGCGAAATCCTCCACATGCCACTGGCTGAAGCCTACGCTCGCCAAGAGGCGCTCGGCGCACCACTGCGGAAATCCGCAGACGCCGAGGAAGGCGCTCGTGCGTTCACCGAGCGGCGCAAACCCGCGTTCAAAGGCTATTGAGCGCGCTCAAGCGCCCGGTGGCTTCAGATCCTCTGTTGCAACGATTTTGACCTGGGTTGCGAAGGTCCAATGATGCCCTTCGCAATCCCGCGCCGAGTACATGCGATCGCCCCAAAACATTTCTACGGGTTCGGTCGTAATCTCTGCACCCGACAGGCGCGCACACGAACAATGCGCATCCACATCATCGACATACACGTAGAGACTTTGATTGATCCCCGGAAGATCCTGCGGACTCAATGTTCCCTGCTCGGTACTCGCGGGTCCCATCATGATTACGGCTTCCTTGACATTCATCTCTGCGTGCATGCACGCGCCATCCGGGCCGGGAACAGTCATTTTCTTTTCAAAACCGAATGCTTTGCTCAACCAATCCAATGCGCTGGGTAAGTCTTTGTAAAAAAGATACGGCGAGATGCGCGGCATCCCTTCCGGAAGCTTGGTTGACATGAGGGACTCCTTTTCCAGTCCCGCCGATGATACCAGTGCGATTGAAATCCTGGGTTCAATTCCCGACTTGGCGCTCGAAAAAACTTTCTACCGCACGCCAATAGCCGGGATTGTGGGGAAACTGACGCCAGAGCGCGCGCGAACCGTGCTGGCCTTCCCCATCGGGCAAGTACCATTGCTTGGTCTCGGTCGGAATCGCCGAGAAAATAGGGCGCCAGGCGGCCCCTTCACTGCGAGAGGATGTTATAAAAACCGGGATCTTAATCTTCGCCGCGGAACGTTTGACCCAATCGCGTGGCTTGCCTTCTTTGGAGAAATACTCGCCCGGCGCAAAGGCAAGAACCGCATCCATCAATGCCGGTTGATCGCCGGCAAGCTTCAGCACCAACCCCGCCGAATAAGAACTCCCCCATCCAATGAGCTTGCCTTCCGCGTACTCGCTTCGCGCGTGCTTCAATGCTGCGACCATATCCTGGAGTGCATCGCCGTACGCAACGCCTTTGCCTGCATCGACGGCGCGCTGCGCGGTTTCGTTAGTGACGCCGTTCACGTTCTTTCCGGAGCGTTGATCGATCGCCATGCAGTTAAACCCAAGCGAGTTGAGTTTAGGTGCGATTTCTCGGTACTCGCCCCGGCTCCAGCCCGCCTGATGGAAGAGTACGATCATCGGGCTTTTCTTCTCATGAGATTTATAAAGATCCGCGGTGATTTCCAAGCCGTCCCCTGACGCGAACTCGATGCGCTCGACAGCGTCGGCGAAACCGGCCAGCAAGCCCGTCGCCAGTAGCAGTACCGACGCAATGGTCGACGGTCGGTACTTGGCGACGATGCGCAGCAGCCAAACTGCAATCACTGCGATTCCAGCTGGGATGTAGGTCGGATCCACGACCGAACGTCCCACGTAGCTCGCGGCGAAGACCGCCCAGATCGTATAGGAACCCACCCAATGCAAAATTCGCCAGCGTTTGCCACCAAGATATCGCACGGCGCGATCGTTCGACGTCAACGCCATCGCAGCAACAAATACATAGGCGATACTGCCAAAAACCAGCGTGAAGGAGTCCGCTTTTCCGTCAAAGCGGAGCATCAGCGCTAGTAATCCAAAAAGATGCAGCGCGTGCGACACCGCGAAACTGACGCCCAGGTATCGCCTATTGCGCAACAACCACGCACTCGCGGGATGTCTCCACAAGCGTCGCAGACTGGATGCACTGAAGGCGATCAAGAACAACAGCAGCGAGGAACGTGCGGTGGAACGAATCAATATCCGTACCGATTCCTCGTTCCAACCCAAAAAGATGAAGAGTCCAAAGGTGGCGACGATCATCACCGCGGCCAGAACGCGCGTTAAATTCCATCCGTGAGGCATGCGGCAGATCATTGCATAAGAAACTTGCCGCTTCACTCCCAGAGGAGCGATTTCGGCTCCCATGGATAGGTCCGAAAACAGCGAGTCAAAGGCCCGAATCAGGATAGAATCGCGCCATGTCGTTGGACCAGAACCGCTGCTACAAGGCCATGAAGGCACGCGACGCGCGCTTTGACGGTCGCTTCTTCATCGCCGTGAAAACGACGGGCGTCTACTGTCGGCCGATCTGCCCCGCCCGCACGCCACTGAGAAAAAACTGCACCTTTGTCGCCTCAGCGGCAGCCGCGCAGGAAGCCGGCTTCCGTCCCTGCCTACGCTGCCGGCCCGAGGCGTCACCCGGAACACCGGCATGGCTTGGAACCTCCGCGACCGTGTCGCGCGGGTTGCGTTTGATCACCAACGGTGCGCTGGACGAAGGTAGCGTTGACGCACTTGCGGAACGCCTTGGCATCGGTGAACGACAACTGCGGCGACTCTTCCAAGCACATTTGGGAGCATCACCCGTTAGCATCGCGCAGAACCGTCGGATCCTCTTCGCAAAAAATCTCATCGATGAAACACAGCTGTCCATCACAGAGATCGCGTTCGCATCCGGTTTCTCGAGCTTGCGACGTTTCAACGACGCCGTCCGTGCGACCTATCAACGCTCGCCGCGTGAATTGCGGAAGATCCGCTCGACAAAAAGGGCGGAGATTTCGGGTTCGGATCTTATACTGAAACTGCCGTTTCGACCCCCGTTTCACTGGCGCTCCTTGCTCGAATTCCTGGCCTTGCGTGCAACACCGGGCGTAGAAGTCGCCGATAAGAACGTATACAGACGCACGATTGAACTTGGATCCGCACGCGGCTTTGTCGAAGTTTGCTCCGTTGCTGATGCGAATTTCTTGGAGGCACGCATTCGAGTCTCGGAGCCCCAGGCATTGATCCACGCGGTCGAACGCCTACGCCGCGTTTTTGATTTGGGTGCCGACCCGGCGACTATCGCAAGCGCATTGCGATCCGATCCGCGACTTCGGAAAGCGCTGCGCTCGCATCGTGGCGTACGCGTTCCCGGTGCGTGGGACGGGTTCGAACTCGCAGTGAGAGCGATCCTCGGTCAACAGGTCAGTATAAAGGGTGCGACCACGCTCGCCGGGCGCGTGGCGGCGAAATACGGCGAAGCGTTGAACGGAAGTCTTGGCGAATTGCCGGACGGCCTCCGGCTGATTTTTCCCAAACCCGAAGTTCTCGCGCAGGCGGATCTCACGGATATCGGTTTACCAAAATCGAGGGCGTTCGCTATCCAGGGCCTCGCGCACGCAGTCGCCGATAACGAACTCATGCTCGATGGTGCGAGTGATTTGGAAGCGACCATCGAATCGCTACGTGCACTGCCCGGAATCGGCGATTGGACCGCGCATTACATCGCGATGCGCGCATTACGGGAACCCGACGCGTTTCCCGCATCCGACCTGGGTCTACGCAAAGCGTTCATGGATGCGGGTAAGCCGATCACCGAGAAACGGCTACTTGAAAAATCCGAGGCCTGGCGACCTTGGCGTGCGTACGCCGCGGTACTGCTTTGGCAGAGTTCAACAGGAGACGCACAATGACTTTCGTGCTGGAAAACATTCCATCCCCCACAGGCGAGATCCTCTTGGTCACAAGAGATGAGGACGTGGTCGCACTTGACTTCGCAGATTGCGAGTCGCGCATGCTACGACTGCTCGAATCCCGCTTCGAAGCCGTGAAACTGGTTCCGCGCAAGAGGCCTTCGGTCGCAGCGAAACTTGTTCATGCGTATCTTGGCGGTGACGCGGAAGCACTCGATCGCATCAAGATCCACTTGAGCGGAACAAAATTCCAGGAGAAAGTCTGGCGCGCGTTACGGAAGATCCGTTGCGGCGAGACGCTGTCGTATGGGGAACTGGCCCACAGACTGGGACGACCGACCGCGGCACGCGCTGTGGGTGCAGCCAACGGGCGCAACCCGATCGCATTGATCGTGCCCTGCCATCGTGTATTAGCGTCGAACGGATCACTTCATGGGTACGCTGGCGGACTCGCGCGCAAGCAATGGTTACTTGAGCACGAATCTCGAATTAGTTGAGCTCGGCCAGGTAACGCGCGGCGTTTTCATTGCCGGGTTCAATTTCGAGAACTCGTTGCAAATGCATGCGCGCCTCATCGGGCTGCGACGCATGCATGTGGACGACCGCGAGATTGAAGTGCGCCTCGGCATGACCGGGGCGCAGCTCGATCACGCGATGGTAGTGGTCGACCGCTTCCGCGCCACGTTTTGCAAGCGTCAACGAAACCGCCCGATAGTAGTGCGCCTCGACATGGTCTGGATTGAGTTTCAACACTTCGAGATAGCTCTCTGCCGCAGACTCGTGCCTTCCTAACGATGACAACAGTATTCCCCGAAGCTGATGGGCGCTCTGTCGCGTAGGATCGAGTTCAAGCGTGGCGTCAACCTCGCGCAAAGCCAAGGTCGGCCGCCTGGCACGGTGGAGCGCGTTTGCGTAGTTGAAGCGGGCGACGGGATCACGTGGGTCGCTCCGTGCAGCGGCATCGAAGAAAACCAATGCTTCGTCTTCACGACCCTGCTCATCCAGCGCGCGGCCCAATTGCGTTTCGGCCGATGCAAAACCCGGGCGCAGCCTCGCAGCCTCACGTAGATGCCGCTCCGCTGCCTGCCAGTCCTCCGCTCGAATCAGCACGCGGGAAAGATTGAAGTGAGCTTCCGCGCTCTCCGGGTCCTTGGCGAGATCTGCTTGGTATCGGGTAATGACGCTTGCCGTATCGGCAACATCGTCCCCAAGCGAATCAAGATTGCGCTGCGCCGAACGATAGCCGGGGCGAAACTTCAGCGCTTTGAGAAAACTTTCTTTCGCATCGTCCTCTCTTCCCGCAGTATCAAGTGCGACCCCAAGCTGGTTGAACGCGAGATGATTGCGCGTGGTGACTTCAGCCGTGTGGCGAAACAGCGTCGCGCTATCGTGCCAGCGCGCGGTCTGCTGAAACGTAAGCAGCACCAGGATGCTTACAGCGAACGCAATTCCGCCCCAGAGCCGAGACGTAGGCTTGAGAGTCCCGAGATGCCAAAGCGCCAAGAACCCGAGACCGATCTGAGGAAAATACGTAAATCGATCCGCGTAGGCATGCCCGCCAGCCTGGATCAACCCGATGACAGGTACCAAGGTGCCGAGAAACCAAAACCAGCCGACGACCGCTTGCGGCCAGCGTCGCGAATGCCGAAGTAGCACGAATGTCGTGACGAGTACGCCGACGAGACCCGTGACGACGCCGAGCTCTGAGATCCGATGTTCCGGATGCGGGTAGAAAACCCCTAGCCCGGTTGGAATCAGCGTTTTCCAGACATAAACCAGGTAGGAAACGAACACGTTGCCTAAACGCGAGCCCAGCGGGATTTCTCCCATCGTGCGCACCGCACCCTGATGCTGTTGTACGAAGAAAACGATCACCGATACCGCAAGTGTGATCGCGAAGAGAGGAATTTTCTCGCGCACCAACGCAAATGGCGGACGATAAATCGGTCGCGGATTGCGTTCGGAACCGAAGCGTCCGAGCGGCCAATAGTCGAGCAGCAAGAAAACAAACGGCAAAGTTACGAGCATCGGTTTCGACATCAGACTCAGCATAAATACGATCGCAAGCACGCTATAACGCGCTAATCCTCGGTGCGCGGTCCAGCGGAAATAGGCTCCGATCGAAAGTACGCCGAAAAATGTGCTCAAGACGTCTTTGCGTTCGGCGGCCCAAGCGACCGACTCCACGCGCAGGGGGTGGACCAAGAACAGCAGCGCAACCAAGAAACTCGAGCGCCAAGCGCACGTTTGCATGCCGAGGATGAGAAATAACAACAGACCACTCAGCGTGTGGAAGAACCAACTCGTAAGATGATGCCCGCGGGGTTCGAGACCGTAGAGGTCGACATCGATCATATGGGACATCCAGGTCAACGGATGCCAGTTCCCGGTACGTCCCGACTTCATGGCCCATACGATGCCGTCGGCCGTCAGCCCCGACTTCACCGTGGGGTTGTCGGTAATGTAGATCGGATCGTCGTAGTTGATGAAGTCGTTGTTCCAGACCGGTGCGAACGCAATCGCGCTCAGCAGCGCCAGTAGCGCCGACCCGACTAAGACCGCACGTCTTCCATCCATCCTTATTTATTTCGGCGGCTCGACGGTAGCGATGAGGAATTACTGCGGCGGATCGGAACCTCGCAAGATCTTGTATTCGTAGCGCAGAAAACGATCGAGATCGTTCCTATACCATCTTGAAAAGCGTCGATCGGAGGGCCCGCCCGGAAGGGAGGTGTGGATCGCGTCGTCTGCCAACTCCATCACACTTCGATACGAGGGTGCGAAGGTCGACAGGCGTCCATGAGCGCGATAGATCACGCCCTGAACCACCGTGGCGCGATTGCCCTCCAGCACGATCGGACCCACGTCATAGCCGAAGAAACGCGGGACGCGGCCGCCGAGCAGGAGATGCGTCATCATAATCTGGCGCTCCTCCCCCCAAGTCGGCACTCGATCCACAGTCGGGTAGCGCGAGGTCACGCGACGTACGACATCTGCAAAGACCTCTTCGCGTGCACGTTTTTCGAACCAGAGTTCCTCATCACCCAGCAACACACGATCAAAGAAACCATAAAAATCCGTCATGATGCAGGTTTCGCCGACAACCTCGTTCCAAAACTCGCTGCCGAGGAAACCAAGACCAAACACGAGATGTAACAATTCAGTGTATATAGCCTCAAACAACGTTGGTGCGCGTGCATCGGCGTTGTAGCGCAGGTCCCAGCCGAGCATGAGGTCGCCAATCGGCCCGCTTGAAAGATGCGGTCGTATCAACGGCATGAAGCGTTCGGCTTGCAGCGAATATAAATCTGACTGCAGGCGTTTCATCTTGACGATGGTCCACTCATCGTCTTTCGCCAGTTCACCACGGATGCGATCCGCACGATACGGTCCCATCGGCAAATTGACACTTAACTGCGTACCAACGGCATGCTTCTCGTCGTTCGCCGTTGCAAGATAACCCTCGTCCGGGTCGGTTACACGCGCGAGGTCGCGTCCGGGGAAAAAGCCCCGCCAATCAAAGCGTTCATCCCAACCCGGCACGGGGTGCAAACCAGAATGTTCGCGTATCGGTAGGCGTCCCGACTGTTGATAACCGATGTGGCCATCTCGATCAGCTATCAACCAATTACTGGAGATCGCGCTTTCACAGACGATGTCCTGCAGTTCGAGGACGGACTTTGCCGACATCGAGCGATACAACGCGTTCATGCTACACGCGCTACCTGCTTCCGCGCAGGCCCAGGCGCGAGAGAAGCAGTAGCCATCCTCTGGCTTATCGGCTTGGCGCGCGAGGTCGATGACGCCGTGACGGCTTTCCCATACACGGTGTTTGATCGATGGCTTGCCCTTGCGCCGAATCAGCTCATCGCGAACGCGTAGAGGTTCGAAGACGTCGCCACGGCGAACTTTGCCATCGCGGACCTCCTCGATGTAGTGATCCACCATGTCCATGAAGCCGTAGGTCAAACCCGCAGCGTAATGACGGGATCGACCCATCACCATGCCAGGAACACCGGGCATGCTGATTCCAGAACGAAAGTCTTCAGGCAAGACTTGCGTCGATTCATACCAAACCGCGGGGAGTCGATTGATCTCAAGGTGGGGATCAAACGCCGCCAGCGTCGAGCCGGACTGGGATTTCCGTCCTGCAACCACCCAGTTGTTACTGGCGATCGGCGGCGGTACCACACGATGAAAAAGCGCCGCCTTCGGGAGCAGCGGTTGGTGGAGTTCGGTCTGACGAATTAAATCCACCAGTTCCGGCGTAAGTCCATCGAGATGCGGCGCGAAGAGCGATTTCAATTTCCCCAAGTCTGCGCCCGCGTGAATCGCTTGAATGATGAAAAGCTCTGCGTCCGCCTGAGTCTGAGCGAGTCCGGCATACGTCGTGAGCGCGCTCGTGAGCAGGGAGTCCACGGGTCGCCAGGGGTCGAGCCGGTATCCCATCAGCCGAAACTCGTTCGGGTAGCCGTGCTCGGCCAAGCCATAGTTCACACCGGCCGCGTAAGCCTCGAGCCAGTGCAGCACTTCGGGCTCGAGCTGTGGTAGATCGGCTTCGGCGCTGCGTGCGAACCCGAGTTCGCGTGAAAAATAATCGACCTCGAGGCTTTCATCGTCTGCAGCAAGGCACTCACTCAATCGGCCCTGCCCGATCAAGCGCACCAACGACATCTGCAACATGCGATCGATGCCATGGGCCAAGCCAATACCGGCAGCGATCGAAAACTCATCTTGGCCAGCAATCCGCATGACACCATGCGCTGTCCGCGAAAGTGTTACGTGATAAGGACCGATTTCGAACGACTGTTTTTTACGCTGAATCCGCATGCAGCGCATTCTAGACCAAAGTCGTCAGGCGGATACGGTGCGCCACAGGTAGGGGCTTCGGGTGCCTCGAAAGCCCGCCTCGCGAAAGCGTTCGCCCCACCATGCGCGGGGTTTCAGCGTTTGTCGGTAGGAATCATTGGGCTCGTGATCTTCCGACGTACTGCTCCAGAAATGGAAGTAATCCGATACCTCCGCGCATTGCACCAGAAACTCGGGGACCTCTGCCGCGGCCAAGTAGACCAGCGAATTGGAAAAAAGCAGATCAAAATGCTTCCGCTTGCGGACACAATTCGCGACGTAACGGCGCATATCCATGCAACGGATTCGGTCTCGGTAGCCTGCTGGAATACGGCGATGCGCCCAACGACTGATTTCGCAGCCATGGGGACGGATATCCCAGGCGGCATTGAAGTGCTCCAAAACCCGGCCTGTGGCAGCGCCGAGCACCAGCACTGAATCCATCTCGAGTCCGAGTCGATCCACAAGATCGATGCATTCAACCACACGGCTATGGTAGATGTAGTTCTCGTCGTACGACCCACCCCCGCAATAGTCGACGAAATAGTCCTTGTCCATATGACCAAACTATCAGGAGGTCGTTGAATGTCCACCGAAGTCGCTCAACTCGCACCGGATTTCGAACTCCCATCGACGCGGGGACGCATCCGTCTGCGCAACCTGATACAGAACGGCCCCGTTCTGCTGGTTTTCTATCCTGGTGACGATACGCCGGTTTGCACCAAACAGCTCTGCGACTATCGCGACAACCTTGGGAAATTCTCTACGCTGCAGGTCCAAGTACTTGGGATCAATCCACAGTCCGTAGAGTCGCATGAAGCATTCGCGAAAAAGTACGACCTGCCGTTCCCGCTAGTATCGGATAGCAGTAAAGAAACCTGCCGCGCTTATGACGCGTTAGGACTGCTTGGGATCACCCAGCGAAAACTCGTGTTGGTGGGTAGGGACGGAACGATCAAGTACGTAAAGACGGATTGGCCGGTGTTTCGGCGCACCGCCGAGGAACTCGAGCAGGTCTTAGGATCACTGGAGCTTTAACCGAACCCTGCGTGCCCAGTCGAGCAAGTGCTGCCCCAGCCAGCTGCGGGTCAGTCCCGAAGTGCTGAGCGATTCACGCGCGGCGCGATAGAACGTGACGGCGCGATCTTCAAGTTTCGTATCGCCGTCTGGACCGACGGCCAATCGATTCCACGCCAGCGAAAACCGCACGTCGAAAATCTGGTGCGCTTCGTGCCTCGGTCCTGCTTCCGCGTGATTTGCGTGCAGGATCGTTGGATTCGTGTGGAGGCGCCAAACGAGAAGCTTTTCATCCATCACCACGTAGTCGAGTCGTCCGTAGTCGATGCGCGCGAAGCGAAAGATCTCCGCGAGATCCTGCTTATGCGGATTCGTTTCTAGGTACTCAAGCTCTTCTGCCACCTGCTCGGATTCCGCGTCTACCGCATCCGCTCCCGACCCGTCCGGTGTAAAGAGCAATTGACGCGCGATCACGTTGCCACCCACACAGAAAGCTGAGTAGCGACGAAACCGACCGTCGTCATCGGGTTCCAGCAAAGGCGGACAAATACCAAAACGCTTCGAGCCTAGTTCATGAATTCGTGTCAGTAGCTCCAAGCAGCGCAGCGATCGCACGGGGTGATTCAAGAGCTGATACCCAGGCTTTCCATCGAGTTGTTCCCAGCACTCGGTAACCCCACAACGTTGCGTCTCGGTCAGCTGTTCCAGATCACCAAAAACATAGGCGCCCGGACTGAAACGGCGTAGTTCCAGGAACCTGTCGTAGCTAAATACTTGCGTCCGCCCGAGCTGGTCGCGGCCCCACGACGCCAAATAGCGATCGATCGTCTTGCGGTTCCGCTCGGTGGTTACGAAGAAAATCATAGCTTGCCCTCTATGGATGCAAGCTCGGCGCCTTTAGCGACCGATGCGCAACAGGGCCGCAACATCGGTCCCAAGCGAGCTATTCAACGTTGGAAGCACAAATCGGCGGCACGACTTGCCGATGTGCATGTAGGGGAAGCCAAGGCCTGTTTTTATGTGCATAATCCCCCTCGAAATGATGGGGTGGGAAACTATTGTCGCTTTCGCCGTCGGTGCCTTGCTGGGTGCCGCCGCCGCCGCTTGGGTTTCACGCACGTTGCTCGGCAGCGAGCGACGCACGGGCGACGCCAAGCTCGAAGCGCTTCAGCAGGCGGAAACACAGCTGCGCGACGCGTTCCAAGCCATGTCCGCCGAGGCGCTGCATAAGAACAACCAGAGCTTTCTGGAACTCGCGAAGTCCTCACTGGGCGAGTTTCAGCAAGGCGCCAAGCAGGATCTCGATTCACGCCAGAAAGCGATCGACCGGCTCGTCAAACCGCTGCAGGAATCGTTGATCAAGGTGGATGCAAAACTCGGCGAGGTGGAAAAAGAACGGCACGGACATTACGCGCAATTGACCGAGCAGCTCAAGAACGTGGCCATGGTCCAACAACAACTCCACTCCGAGACAACGAACCTGGTCAAAGCACTGCGCGCGCCGACCGTACGCGGACGTTGGGGAGAAATCCAGTTGAAGCGTGTGGTTGAGCTCGCCGGAATGCTGGATCACTGCGATTTCGTGCAACAAGTCTCATCGGAGGCGGAGATGTCACGTCTCCGACCGGATATGCTGGTGCGCTTACCCGGGAACAAGAACATCGTCATCGATGCCAAGGCACCGCTGGAAGCGTATCTGAATGCGACTGAATCCAGCGACGATGCCAAAGGCGAAATTTTACTCAAAGACCATGCACGACGGGTGCGAGCCCATATGACCTCACTCGGTACAAAGGGATATTGGGATCAGTTTCAGCCGGCGCCGGAGTTCGTGGTGATGTTTCTGCCCGGCGAAACATTTTTCAGCGCGGCGATGCAATACGATCCTTCGCTGATTGAATTTGGCGTTGAACAGCGGGTCATCCCGGCGAGCCCCACGACGTTGATCGCGCTGCTTCGGGCGGTCGCGTACGGCTGGCGGCAGGAAAAGGTCGCCGAGAACGCCAAAGAGATCAGCCAACTGGGCCGAACACTCTACGATCGGATCGCCACCCTTGCGGGCCACTTCGATGGCGTCCGCAAAGGCCTCGATCGCGCGGTGGACTCGTATAACCGCGCCGCCGGGTCTTTTGAAACCCGGGTCATGACCTCGGCGCGACGCTTCAAGGAGCTCGGCGCAGCAGGCGGAGACGACCTCACCCGGATCGAGCCCGTCGAACGCATGACACGCCCCGCGCCCGAGCCTGAAACGTTGGGCGACGGTGAGGCATCGGAGATCGCAAGCCATGTTGATACGAATTCCACGTCCGAGTGACGCCAAAGAACATGAAATCACGCCGGAGTCGATCTACCTGCGACGCCGTGAGTTCATCGAGAACGGCATCTACACCGGAGCTGCATTGGCGGCATTGCCGCTCATCGCCGCATGCGAACCTGCCGCGGGCCGATCGCCACAGCCCACGACTGGAACTTTGACGGAACTCAAAGCGAAATCGAATAAGACCTACGACACCGACGAAGCGCAAACGCCCTTCAAAGACGCGACGCGCTACAACAACTTTTACGAGTTCGGCACGGACAAAGAAGATCCGGGTAAAAACGCACACACGCTTGTGGCGCGCCCATGGACGGTAAAGGTCGACGGCGAAGTCGGTAAGCCCGGCACACTCGATGTAGATGACTTGATGCGGCCTGAAGATCTCGAAGAGCGGATCTATCGGCTGCGCTGCGTCGAGGCTTGGTCAATGGTGATTCCTTGGATCGGCGTACCTCTGGGCAAGATCTTAAAACGCTTCGAGCCGACGTCCAAAGCCAAGTACGTGGCGTTTGAAACCCTCGTCGATCCGAAGCAAATGCCCGGGCAGCGGCGAAAGATTCTGGATTGGCCGTACCGAGAAGGTCTACGAATGGATGAAGCCATGCATCCCCTAGCGATCCTCGCCTCCGGCATGTACGGCCGCGTGCTGCCCAACCAAAACGGCGCGCCCCTTCGCCTGGTGGTACCGTGGAAATACGGTTTCAAGAGCATCAAGTCGATCGTTCGCATTCATCTCACGGAGAAAGAACCCCCGACCACTTGGAATATGGAAGGCCCAAGCGAGTACGGCTTCTACGCGAACGTCAATCCCGAGGTCAACCATCCGCGTTGGAGTCAGAAACGCGAGCGGCGCATCGGTGAATTTCGCAAACGCCCGACGCTGAAGTTCAATGGCTACATCGACGAGGTCGAGACATTGTATTCAGACATGGATCTCAGTAAGTCATTCTGATCTGAGATGTCGGCACGTTGGCTTCACAGGCTGTTCTGGGTCGTCGGTTTTCTGCCCGCGGCGCTCCTCTTGGTGAACTTCGAATTGGATCGGCTCAGTGCCAATCCCATCGAAGACATCACACATGTCACGGGCGAATGGGCGATACGCTGGCTGTTATTTGCGCTGGCCGTCACACCGTTGCGACGACTCTTCGGCTGGAACCGACTGGCACCCTACCGCCGCAGTGCAGGACTACTCGCGTTCTTCTACGCATCGCTCCACTTTCTGACTTACTTCGCGCTGGATCTCTACTTCGACTTGGACGCGATCATCGAGGATATCGTCGAGCGGCCGTACGTGACCGTCGGCTTCACGGCGTTCATGATGCTCTTACCACTCGCCATCACATCGACCCGCGGCTGGATCCAACGTCTTGGCAAGAACTGGGTGAAGCTTCACCGGCTTGCATACGCGGCCGGCATCGCCGCAGTCATTCACTATCTCTGGCTCGTCAAAGCGGATCTGCTCGCGCCGATCATTCACGCGATGATATTGGCGTGCTTGCTCGGTGTCCGAATCTATCTGCGCGTACGGAAGCCTAGTTAAGCGCGTCCATTTGCTCTGCGATGCGTTCGTCTTCTTTACCCATCGCTTCCAGGTCGACATCCGCGAAACCCAGAATCCCCATGTTGGCGTACGCGCGGCGAATCTTATCGCCCCAGAGACCGATGTCTTTCATCGACGGGACGATCCGACTGAAGAGTCGCGTGCGAAACTGGCGAATCTCCGCCGAGCCATCCACGTACGCCATACATTCTTCTGCGGGCAGACCGCATTCATCCCAAACCTCGTCGAAGAGGAAACGGTCTCGCATCAAGTAGCAGGCTTCGACGGCAAACTCCTCGCGTTCGTCGCGTTCCTTCTGCGTGAGCTGCGGATAATAGTCGCGCAACGCCAAGCGTCCGAAGGCGACGTGACGGGCTTCGTCCTGCATCACGTAAGCGTTTACCGATTTGGCCAAGCAGTTCTGCGCTTGATCACGAATATCGGAGAACGACGCCAACGCGAGACCCTCGACCAGAATCTGCATACCGAGATACGTCATATCCCATCGAGAATCCGCGAGCACGTCGTTCAAAAGACGCTTCAACGGCGGTGTGATGGGATAAGCGAGATCAAACTTCTCGTGTAAGAGCCGTGAGTACGCTTCGACATGACGCGCTTCATCCATCACCTGCGTCGCCGCGTAAAACTTCGCGTCCATATTCGGCACCTGTTGAACAATCTTCGCGGTACAAATCAGCGCGCCCTGCTCTCCGTGCAAGAACTGCGAAAGCTGCCAAGACTGTACGTGCCGGCGCAGATTCGCACGTTCGGCGCGGTCGAGTTTATGCCAGACATCGGAACCGAAGATTGGAATGGACTCATCCGGAAGTTGTTCCGGATTTTCAGGATCGAGGTCTTGGCTCCAATCGATCCGCGTATCCACATCCCACTGCATTTTTTTGCCCTTGCGATACAGGGCCTGGAGCGATTGACGCGCGTCGTCATATTCCCAGCGGAAATTGGTGTCGAACTGGCCGGGCACAGCCCAGTCGACGTCCTCAACGGGATAGGCGTAACGGTCGGTGGTGGACATGACGCTTCACTCCTTTTGGGGTCTGTGCCGCCACTACGCCCCGCTGGCCGCGCCTTGTCAACAGGGAATTGACGCGCCGTTCGCTTTGCTTTGACAGAACTTTCACAGGCAGGCCGATGCATTCGCGAGCCGTCCGTCCGATCCTCTCCCTAGAGATTCGATCCGCACCCGGAATGAAACTCCAGAGGAGAGAGGATGAGCAGTTCGGTCCCGAGCTTGAAGATCGCGCCCCAAACCGATGCGGATGGGATTTGGTCACGCCAGTCGATCATTTCGCGAATCCTGTACTGGGGCATCCACCTGGCCTGTGTGGCTGCGATCTTCACCGGAGTCAGCTTGGCCGATTTCGCGCTCTTCTTCTTGATGGTCTACATCCGCATGTTTGGCATTACCGCCGGCTATCACCGCTACTTCTCGCACCGCACGTACAAGACCGGACGCGTGATGCAGTTCTGCTTAGCATTCCTCGGCTGCACATCGGTGCAAAAGGGACCCCTTTGGTGGGCGGCGGGGCATCGGCGTCATCACCGTTTTGCCGACCATGACGGGGATATGCACTCGCCACGCGAGGGATTTTGGCAATCCCATCAGGGTTGGATTTTCGACGGCCGCTGGGATGATACCGAGCTGCCACTGATCAAAGACTTTTCGAAATTCCCCGAGTTGGTTTGGATGAATCGCTGGCATATATTGCCGCCGATTCTCTTGGCGCTGTTTTGTCTGGCCGTCGGTGGCTGGAGCGGCTTGGTCTGGGGTTTCGTGATCTCAACCGTGGTGTTGTGGCATTTCGTCTATTCAATCAATTCACTCGCACATGTCTGGGGCAAACGGCGCTATGACACCGACGACGACAGTCGCAACAATTGGCTGCTCGCGCTGATCACTTTGGGCGAGGGTTGGCATAACAATCACCACCACTACATGACGTCGGCCCGCCAAGGCTTTCGCTGGTGGGAAATCGACGTGACGTACTACATGCTGCGACTGCTGGCCACACTCGGCATTGTTTGGGATTTACGCGAGCCACCCCGGTCTGTGGTCAACGCGGAAGCCTAGGCGCTAAACCGAACCAAACGCGGCTTCCAGCTCGTTCAGGATGCGTTCCTCGTCTTCTGAGACGGTTCCAATACCGAGAAATCCGCCGGCGGATTGCGCTACGTCACGTGCACGCCCCATCACTTCGTCGCGCAGAGAATCGTTCGCGTCCACGCTGAGAATCTGACTCAGTTCCCCGATATAGGCCTTCCATGCACCGAGCAAGGCATCGCTCGGTCGGGTCTCGAGCCACGCCACCAAAAGCTGGCGCGCAACCGGATCAATCGGAACCTCGCTCTCATCTGCAGCCTTCAGAATCGCTTTCCGCTCCTTTTCGTCCATCTGACCGTCCGCCCATGCGACCACGACCAGCGGCACCAGAGAAAGCGCGGTGAGGGTCTCGGCGCTGATCTTCAAGTCGACCAAGCTATCGAGCACGGCCGCATTCTTGATTCCCGAAGCCTGGCCAAGCGCCTGCTTCTGCGCTTGAGAGGTGTGCTTCTGGCGTAACTCATCGAGCAGCTTCTGATTTTCCTTGGCAAAGAAAGATTCCTCCAACGCAGATCGTCGGTCCTTGAGAAACTCGTCACTCATGCTGATTCCCTTTCCACGCGCCGCGGGCGGCATCTGTTCGGCATTCTAGCGAGACCGGATGCAACGCGCCGTCGCGGGCAGTCCCATGCTAGGCTTCGCGCGATGTCGGGATGTCTCAAGCAACACGGCGATTCGCTCTGGACCGTGGCGGATCCCAGCTTCCGCCTGCTCGGCTTGCTGCCCCTCGGTGCCCGGATGACCGTGGTACGGCTTGCCGATGCTGGACTCTGGCTTCACTCCCCGATCCAGCTCTCCGACGCTCTGGCGGCTGAAATCCGCGAACTCGGCCCCGTGCGCTATCTGGTAGCTCCGAACAAGGTCCACCATATGTTCATGCAGGACGCCGCACGTCGCTTCCCCGAGGCACGAACCCTCGCGGCGCCGGAGCTCCCGAAAAAACGCCGTGACATTCATTTTGACCTGACGCTGAAGCCGGGCGAAGTATCCGCCATGAACGCTGAATTCGATACGCTCTTCGTCGATGGATTGTCGTTCCTGAACGAAGTGGTCTTTCTCCACCGGGCGTCTCGGACCTTGATTCTGACCGATCTCTGCTTCCACATTAAGGACAGCCACTCGCGCTTATCCACCCTCGCCTATCGCGCACTGGATGCCTGGCAGCGCTTCGGCCCAACACGGACGGTGCGCGCCGCGGTTCGCGACAAAGCCGCGTTCCGCGCGTCGATACAAGAGCTGCTAAGTTGGGACTTCGACCGGGTGATCGTGAGCCACGGCGATGTGCTCGAGAGCGGCGGCTCCAAAGCGTTCCGCGACGCCTTTGCCTACTTGGAGAAGTAACGCTTCTCAAGACCTTGCAAGGCCTTGGCAAAGAAACTCTGAACGAGGCGTCGTTGCACGCCGCCGAGCCCCGGAATTTTGGAATCGAATTGACAGCGCCATGTCACCCGCGTGCCCTCGCCTTCGGCATCAAAGAGCACCTCGCCCAGGTGGTTCTTCATCGGACCGCCACGAATCACACGATACGTCATGCGCTTGGGCGCATCGAAGTCGATCACTTCCTCGTAAAGCTTTATCGGGCCTTGACCAAATTCGCGTACAGCACCGGAACCGTTCGGCTCTTCACGACCCGGCACGTGCAATTTCGAATGCCCGAAACCGGCCCAGTCTTTCCACCCCGCATGATCGGTGTAGCGTTCCCAGACGGCTGTTGGCGATGCGTTAAATACTCGGGTGACTTCAATCTTTTGCATGGGCACAGTGTACCAGAGCACCCCATGAACGATTCAAGCACTACTTCAGTCCCATCATGAGCCGAGCGAAGGTATTTCCGGCGGAAGCCAAATCCATCCTCACCAAGACTGGGGGATATCTCAGCGCCTTCACCCATACCCTACAGCCGTATAAGGGTTGTGAGTTCAGCTGCGCCTACTGCTACGTGCGCGCACTGCCGGTGCAGCGGATGAGTCCCGAACGGCGCCCGTGGTCGAACTGGATCGCGCCCAAAACGAACGCGGTCGCGCTACTCGCAGACGAAGCGCGACGCGGCCGGCTCGAGCACGCACGGATCTTCTTTTCGTCGGCCACCGATCCCTACACGCCGATCGAACGCCGCCTCAAGCTCACGCGGGGATGCCTTGAAGTGATGCGCGAATATCCGCCCGCAGCTCTGGTACTACAAACTCGAAGCCCGCTGGTGCTTCGTGATCTCCAACTGCTCCGGGCAATTCCACGCATGGTGGTCAACATCACGGTCACCACCGACGACGAAAACATACGCCGCGCGCTTGAACCCGACTCGCCGGCCATCCATAAGCGCATCGAAGCACTCGCAGCATTGAAGTCGGCCGGAATCCGAACCCAAGCGACACTCTCGCCGTTATTGCCATGCAATGCGGAGCGCCTCGCCGACATGCTCGACCCCGTCATCGACCGTGTGATTGTCGACGATTTTTTTGAGGGCGATGGCGCGGGTGGCCGCAGGAGTCGTCAGGCGATCGAAACGCTGACAGAACTTGGCTATGCCGCCTGGACGCAGCCCGGCTATGCGGATCAAACCTTGCGATGCCTGCGCGAGAAGCTCGGCGCAGCTCGGGTGGTGTATTCCCAAACAGGGTTCAATGACATCGATTGGGTCCAAGCAGACGTCTAGGTTCTCGACCCCACGCCGATGTCGTTAGCGTGAGCAAGCGGCGGATCGACATCGGAATCTACGCGGTGCTAGTCCTCAGCATCTGGCTGGCGTTTTGGTTCGCCCTGGACTGCGGCTTCATCAACTACGACGACCCCGACTACGTGATTGACAACGCCGTGGTCCATGAAGGGCTCACATTCAACGGATTGAAGTGGGCACTTACCACGAACCACGCGCATAACTGGCACCCGTTGACCTGGATCTCTCACATGCTCGATATTGAGCTTTGGGGAGCCGAACCGGCCGGGCATCACGCCACAAGCATCTTGCTTCATAGCTTCAACGCGTGCCTGCTCTTCGCCCTGCTCTTTCAACTCACGGGGGCGCGCTGGTGTAGCGCTTGGGTGGCACTGGTCTTCGCCGTGCATCCACTTCGGGTCGAATCCGTGGTCTGGATCTCAGAGCGCAAAGATACGCTCGCCGTGCTCTTCGCGTTGCTGAGCAGCCTCGCGTATCGACGTTATGCCGCCAGACCGTCGTGGCGTCGCATGCTTGTCGTGGCCTTGATGCTTGTCTTGAGCCTCATGAGCAAACCCATGGCCGTCACTTTACCCTTTCTGTTTCTGCTCTTGGACTATTGGCCGCTGGGTCGGATCCCCGAAGCAAGTTTGTTGCGCCTCAGCATCTGGCGGCAACTCGTCGTAGAAAAACTTCCGCTTTTCATGATTGTTTTCATTTCTTCGATCATCACGATGCAGGTCCAGGAAGCGGCACTAAATCTCCATTTCGGGCTCAGCTCACGACTTGCGAACGCGATGGTTTCTTACTCGCATTATTTACGCACGCTGTTTCGACCCTTGGATCTCGCGGTCTTCTATCCACATCCCGTGGGTGGCCTGCCGGCCAGCGTCTATTGGAGTGCAACCGCGCTCATCCTTGGCCTAACCGCGGCTGCACTCTTCAGCTGGCACCGGAGAAAGTACTTCTTCGTAGGTTGGTTCTGGTACATCGGGACGTTGGTGCCGATGATCGGCATCGTTAAAGTGGGTTCTCAAGCGGCTGCAGATCGCTTCACCTATTGGCCAAGCATCGGTCTGTTGATCGTAATCGCCTGGTTGGCTCGTGAGTTCGTTGGCAAGGTTCGCTGGCGCCAATACACCATCATCGGTCTTGGTGCCGCGGTCTCGATCGCCTGCATCGCCCTCACCCGAACTCAAGTAAAACATTGGGAATCCAGCGAAAGCATCTTTCTACATGCACTCTCGGTGACGCCGCAGAATCAAACCGCGCATAAAATGCTCGCGTACCACTACACCACAGAACAGCAACACAAGAAAGCGATCGCACATTATCAGCTCGCGCTCCGATACGGGCCTGAACGGCGTATTCAGAACAATCTCGCGAATACATTGATTCTGGTCGGTCGTACCGAGGAAGCCATTCCACACTACCAGGCCTATCTCGCGGAGGAACCCGACTCCGCCCACGTCCACTACAATCTCGGCCGTGCATACTACAATCTCGGTCGCCTGGATGACGCGGCCGCGAGCTTTAAACACGCGATCGCTTACGACCCTGGCCACTTCTCCGCCCACTTTGCGCTCGGCGCGGTCTACCTCGCACGGGAACAACGCGCTGAGGCCCGTAAAATGTTCGAGAAGGCGTTGAAGATTGATCCCGATAGTGCGGATGCCAAAGCGGAGCTTACTGCACTCAGTAACTAGAGCTTCTGCGGAGCCTCGAAGCGACCGTGCATCTTTTCCATCCATGTGGACATTAGCGGTCGGGAAGGCAAGCCGAGTCGGCGAAGGCCTTCCGCGTACGGATGATCACCGAGCTCGATCGAAGCACCCCCGAGTCGAAAGCCAAAGCCCTCCGCTCCGGTCGTGAACGCGGTACGATGAGGCACGCCATGGATATGGGTGTAGGTCGTCATGGTGGCATCAGGAATGGTACGTGTACCCCCGCGTGCAACTTTGAGCGTGAGTACATGCTTTCCACCCGCAACCAGGCAACCGCTCACTTCGGTGTCCGTGTAGTCGATCGAAATCTCTTCGACGGTCTTCGGGAAGCCCCAGATTTCGGAACCGGCTTCCTGCGTAAAACTCTGGTTCACGGGTAACCAGTGGATGTAGGTCTTAACCCGACTTCGCACGAAATCCATCACGGGCCCGAGATACGGGATGCCGACGGGCTCATCCTTTTCTCGTACAAAGAACGCAATGGAGACTTCGTTATAGTCCCCAAGATCATTCTCTTTGTAGTCGATCAGAGCGACGCTGAGCAGTGCACGACCGGGAAGAATCTCGATGAGATCGAATTCATCGCCAGGCAACATGCGCCGTGCTTCTTCGGCGTCAACCAAGAACGCCGCGGTGCCGGAACTCGCATCCGCGACAATGCACGGCATGAAGATGTCACGCCCCTGGATCTGTCGAGAGAACTCGCCCTTGGGTTCGTCCGTCATAGCCCGCTTCCCTGCTAGAAATCCTCGCGGCGCTATCGTACCGCATCTTCAGGGTGACACACAGTAGTGTCAGTGCGTTTTAAGGCCTTTCCGGCGCAGGATCGCGAAAAACGGCAGGCTGAGCAGCAACCCGCCCGCAAAAGGCGCAGCGGCATGCGCCAAAATCAAATGCCGGCCATCCATACAGGGGCAGCTGAGGTGAACCACCAGCGCGCCGATCCCCACGCTGCCAACGGAGGCAGCCAGGATGGTCATATATTTTCGATACGGCGCCGCGCGGGCGACGTAACTCAACACCGCAATCGCGGGCACGAGTGCAACCAGGCAGGAAACCCCGAGGCAACTCAAATCATCACTGAGCGAACAGGTAGCACTGACCCAGCTCGATTCGCCAAGCAGCACTGCGCTGCCGACACCCATGGCGATCAATACGCCGACGAGACCGAGCGCCAGGCTGATGCGGGTCAGGCTCTCGCGACCAGGAACGCTGGCGGCGATCGCGGCGACCACCGCTCCGACTGCGATCAAACTCAGGCCGGCGAGAATCGCCTGGAAGCCACTGTGCTCCGCGAGCACCACTCTGAGATCCGGGTGGAGGCCCCTAATAAAGATCGCCACCGCTGCGACGATCGCAGCCAGGAGCAAAGCGATTCGGAGGCCGTCGCGAACTCGCCCGATCCGTCGGACCGGCTCCAGATCACGTGCGAGATCTGTGATCAACTGCGAATTATCCTGCTGCGGCATCCGAGATTACCTTCTCTCCGAGATACAAAACCTTCTCCCCAACATACGAGTTGAGGTCTCCGCCGGTTACGCAGCCCGAAGAGTAACCAGATCCCCACGGAAAGCGTATCTCTTGGCAAGAATGTCCGGAAAAGTCTCCCTACGCGTATTTCGAGTTGCACGCTGCACCGTTATTCTACTGATGTGCATCTCCGCGATGGCGGCTGCGCAAGAAACACGCAGGCAAAACGGCTTCGCGCTGCAACCGTCGACGATCCCGGTCGACGAGATCCTCTCCGGCGGTCCATCACGTGATGGTATTCCTGCGCTGAACGATCCGCGCGCCGTTCCGATAGAACGGGCGCGCTGGCGCGATGATGAAATGGTGGTTGGCGTGACACTCGGGAAACAAGCACGCGCGTATCCCTTGGCCATTCTCGTTTGGCATGAACTCGTCAACGACGAGCTCGGCGGTCAGCCGATTCTGGTTTCGTATTGTCCGCTCTGCGGCACCGCGCTGACGTTTGATCGACGGATTGCCGGCAAGACACGACGTTTCGGCGTCTCGGGATTGCTCTATCAGTCTGACCTTCTGCTCTACGACCGTGAATCCGAAAGTCTCTGGTCGCAAATTTCCGCAACTGCGGTCACGGGCAGCCTCGCGGGTAAACGACTCAAAGTCTTGCGTTCATCACTGCTGACCTGGGGCGCGTGGAAACGCGAACATCCACAGACCACAGTGATTACGCTGGACACCGGTCATGAACGAGCTTACGGCCAGCAACCCTACGGCGACTACGCCACATCGGAACGGTTGTACTTTCCAGCGCGTCAGGACTCGCGCTATCACCCGAAGATGCCGACGCTGGGACTCCGCGCGCAGAACGAGCTCGCGCGCGCGTATCCAGCCGCGGAGCTCGAAAAGGCCGGCGGTAGTATCAAAGAGAAATTCGCAGGCCACGACATCGTCGTGAGCTACGACGCGACACAGCAGGTCTTCGACGTTGATGCGCCGCTAAATATCGAAGTGATCGAAGGCTATTGGTTCGCTTGGACTTCGTTCCATCCCAAAACGACTGTCTTCAAAGCGCCCAACTAGTCTTCGAGGCGGGCTCGCGGGCCTTCATCCCAGAAGGTGTCTTCGGTGTACTCGTCAAACGTAGGCGTTGATGTGCCAAGCGACTCCGCCAGATCTTCACAGTCCTCCGCGGAGCTCTGAATCGTCTGCGGCGTTGAAAAATCAGCCACTATGGTGAAAGACGCCGGTTCATCACCCACGATCTGAACCACGACCTTTGCTTCCGAAGGATGGGTCGCATCGTATGAGTACTTAAAGTCGAGCGTGGCGTAACCATCGGTTCGTCGTTCGAAGTTATCGCCGTGCTTACGCACTCGAAGGTCGTGGTCCTGCTCGAGAAACTCGAACAAAGCATGTTCAAAATCGCGTTGCCAATTCTCATGCTGAGCGTTCATGGCATGATCTCCTCTGTCTTTCGAGTGCTGCTTCGGCAACGCCCTGACCAGACCTGAGCCTAAACTCCCGCGTTGTCCGTCTTTGTACACGGCTGTTGTTGAGTGGCTCGCGAAAATTCGCTGTACGGGTTGGCGACTTCGTCTACGCCTGCGCGAGGGCTGCGTATCGCGTAGGCTATGGCGATGTCACCCAATATTCCCGAGGCACCCGCCTGGTTCAAGGAGGCCTTAGAGGCCCCGCGCGAAGACCGCTACATAGACGTAGAAGGCTGTCGCCTGCACTACATGCGCTGGGGTAACCCGGCACTCCCCGGCTTGATGTTGGTGCATGGCGGTGCAGCACACGGCCATTGGTGGAGCTTCATTGCACCACAGCTGACGCGTCACTATCACGTGGTTGCCCCGGATCTGAGCGGTCACGGAGATAGCGGACGCCGCGATCGCTATCCACGAGAGATCTGGGCTGACGAAGTGATGGCGATTGCAGACGATGTGGGTTTCGTCGGTCCACCCGTCATCGCGGGTCACAGCCTGGGTGGGATGGTCACGATGGTAGCCGCGTCTCGCTACGGCGACCGTTTGGCGGGCGCGATCATTGTTGATTCGCCCGTGCGTCGGCCGGATCCGGAATCCGAGGAAGGCGTGCGCGGCAGAATGTTTCGCCGCCCCAAGGTCTACCCCGACCTGCCAACCGCCATGGAGCATTTCTTTTTGGTGCCACCCCAGCCCTGCGAGAACCCGCATATTCTGGAGCACGTGGCTCGACACTCCCTGCACCAGGTGGAAGAAGGTTGGACCTGGAAATTTGATCAGCGCGTTTTTGAGCAAGTCAGTTTGACGCCGCTGAGCGAGTACTTAAGCAGCGTTCGTTGTCGCGTCGCGGTACTTCGGGGTGAGTTCAGCCCGCTCGTGCCGCCTGAAACGGGCGAGTACATGTACGAGTTGCTCAACCGCAATGCGCCGATCGTTGAGATTCCGCAGGCACACCATCACCTCTTACTCGATCAACCCCTCGCGTTGATTACCGCGTTACGTGCGCTGCTGGCGGACTGGGAACATTCTGAACCGCGGGCCGGTGCGCGTTAGCGCCCTGCCCCTACGATAGAAACGCGGGGATGGGACAGTCGAGAACATCGGCGATCGCGCGCAACATCTCGCCTTCTTCGATCGTCACTTCGCGATCTGCCAGTACCAGCGTCGCGCAGGCACGGAGGACGCGCTGCTTGACACCGAGCGATCCGCGACCGAGCCGGTCCAACGCGCGATCCAGCGCGCCTAGACCGGATGGTTTGGGTAAATCAAACTCCTCCGTCTTCACCGATGGCTCAACGAAAGTGCCAAGACTCGCGCTCAGTGCGGCCATGCGATCCGTCGGATCCTTCTGAGTGATTGCGGCAAGCTCGTTGAGCACAACCACGCAGTCGGGAATCAACGGTTTGAGCGAATAGAATTGAACCGTAAACGCGGCTGGCGTTGAAAAATATCCGTCCAAGTGTCGCCGCAAGACCTTTTGTAGGAGGTATTCAAAACAACCTAGCTTTTCGTCGGCCATCACCAGCGCATCGACCAACTTTTTGAACTGCGCGTATTGGCTGGCGCTGAGGTCGCGCAACGCGGGAGTACTCAGATCCACGAGTGGCAAATACGCCGCGCGATCCAGTCGCCGAACGTCTTTCGCCAACGCATGGACCGCTTCGACGAGTCCCACCGTCGCACGTTGCTTCAAGACTTGCAGTTGAGACTCACGAAGTTTGGGATCAGGATCCAGCAGCAGCGATAACACCAGCGCAGACGCGCCATAGGGATCGCGACTCGCGTCGTGTAGACGCGTCGGTAACTGTTGAAGGATCGCGCGCCCGCGCTCGAGATGCGCGGGTGTCGGCGCCGCCACCATATCGATCACCCGAGCGGCCGCCACTTTGAGCAGCCGAGCTTTCGCGGGTTGGGTCTTCGAATCTGGGCGCGGCTTCGGCTGCGCTTCAGGCAACGGTTTGATGCGCGGAAATACGCCGCGAAAGCGCGGCTCGATGCGACGAATTCTTTCGACCAATGAGGGGTGGGTGCTAAACCAGCATGCGCTCGAAGCACGAAACGCATCCGCAAAAAAGAGATGGCTCACGGACTCCACCCACGGAGAGCTGATGCCCCCGGCGTGACCAAGACCACCAATCTTTTTTAGTGTTCCGGCCACGGCACCCGGATCGCGTGTAAATTGAATCGCCGATGCATCTGCGAGATATTCACGCTCGCGTGAAATCGCCGCTTTCAGCAGACGAGCGAAGAGCACGCCGATCGAACCCACGATCAACAGCCCCACGCCCAGCATCAGCAAGCCGAAATTTCCGCTGCGACCGCGAAGCGACGAGCGATCGGACCCTGACGGCAGGAAGAACCGACCCAGGTCGGAGACCACCGTCAAGCCACTGATCATGCCGATCACACGCATGTTCAAGCGCATATCGCCATTGAGGATGTGACTGAACTCATGCGCGATCACCGCCTGTAGCTCGTCTCGTGTCAAATGTTGCAGCGTACCCCGCGTCACAGCGACAGCCGCATCATCGAGTCCATAGCCCGCCGCAAAGGCGTTGATGCCTGGTTCGCGATCCAAAATATAAACCTGTGGGGGCGTGGTGCCTGCAGCGATCGACATCTCATCGACCACATTCAGGAGCTGCCGTTCGCGTGCATGCTCGGTTCCGCCCTGAACCTTTCTGCCACCCAACATGACGGCAACCGCCCCACCACCTCTGCGAAGTTCGGCGATGCGTGAAGCCGCCGCGATACAGATCAACGCGATCGTCGTGGGAATCACGTACAGCACGAGCTTGGACTGCCAAATCACAGCCGGGTTTTCAGCTAAACTGAGTGGGCTCAGTTCTCCCACCCAGAACATGCCCGTTGCTGCCAACGAAACCATGATCACCGTATGAGCCGCGGCCGCAACGCCAAGCACAGCGGGGATGAAGAGCAAGAAAAGCCGAAACGTCGCGCGACGTGCTTGCTCCTGTTGATCGAAGAAATTCATAGCGCCAAAGCCGCTGCGTTCGCGCTTTAGTCGAAGCTGATCTGTGGGGCTTGGCGGGTCGCGTCTGAATCTACTTCAAACACCTGCGCGGGGATGAAGTTGAAACTATTCGCAATAAAGATGTTCGGAAACCTCTCACGGTGGATATTGTATCCCGTGACCGCGTCGTTATACGCTTGACGCGCAAACGCGACTTTGTTTTCCGTCGACGTGAGTTCTTCCATCATGGCTTTCATGGTTTGATCGGCCTTGAGTTCGGGATAATCCTCGGCAACAACCATCAAGCGACCCAGATGTTGGGTAAGCTGCGCGTCGGCACCGGAAAGCGCTTTCATTGACCCCAGCTCGCCCGGCTGATGAGCAGCCTTCTGTCTGGCGCTTACAGCCGCGTTCCGCGCTGCGATCACACGCTCGAGGGTTTCACTCTCGTGCTCGAGATACGCTTTCGCGGTCTCGACCAGGTTTGGAACTAGCTCATACCGTCGTTTCAGTTGAACATCGATCTGTGCGAATGCATTCTGAAAATGATTTCGAAGTGTCACGAGGCGGTTGTAGATGCTCATCAGCACTATGCCCGCGAGCAGCGGCAATCCGAACACCAATGCCAAAGCTAGAACCATGTCTGTTCCTCAGTACATTCAACGACAGCCGCGTCAGACAACGCGGCAGAACTCAAGAAGCGCTATCGGATAGGCTCAGCGCGTTCCTGAATTCGCGGCTGAAGTATTCTTCCCTTCCCCAGAGCGATCGTGTACAAGGAATTGGACTGATACCCAGGAAGGACCTTGAATGGAACCCGATAACACGCCAGAAGAAACACCGCCGAGCGGCGCGAATGAAAGCTCGAGCCTCGGCTTAGACGCCAATGTCGCGGGGCTACTCTGTTATTTGCTTGGATTTATCAGCGGAATCCTTTTCCTGGTTCTCGAGAAGAAGAGTTCCTACGTACGCTTCCACGCCTTCCAATCCACATTTACCTTCATCGCACTCTTCGTGGTGCAAATCGTCGCGAATCGAATTCCCGCGCTTGGCATGCTGATCAGCTTCGCGCTTTCGATCGTTTCGCTCGTGCTGTGGGTGCTATTGATGGTCAAAGCGGTCCAGGGTGAGCGCTTCAAGCTTCCCGTGGTCGGCGATATGGCGGAGGAACGCGCAGCGCTCTCCTAGTCGCCGAGGATCTACAGGCTCTTTTCGCCGAGTAGATCGCGGGGCTTTATCTGCGTCGCAGCTGCCTCGGTTTGACGCGGCACCATCGCACTGCGAATCCAATCGACGGCTTGGTCCGGCGAATCCGTGAGACGGATGCGCTCAAGATCGCGCTCATCGATCGTGCCCTGTGGAATCATCACGTCACGCAGGTGATCGATCAGCGGCTGCCAGTATTCCGATCCCATGAGGATCAGCGGAAATTCGCGGATCTTTCCAGTCTGCACCAACGTCGCCATCTCGAAGATTTCGTCCATGGTGCCGAAACCGCCCGGAAGCGCGATGAACGCGAAGGAATACTTCACCAGCATGACTTTGCGGACAAAGAAGTATCGAAAACTGACAAAGCGTTGAACGTACGGGTTCGGATTCTGTTCCGACGGAAGTTCGATATTACAACCGACCGAGCGACCGCCCGCCTCCATGGCGCCGCGGTTTGCGGCCTCCATGATGCCCGGCCCCCCCCCTGTCAGCACGGTGAAATTCGCCTGCGCGAGGTGTGCACCAACCCGCTGGCCGAGTTGGTAGTAGGGGTGACCGCTCTTGAAGCGGGCTGAACCAAACACCGTGACGCAGGGACCGACGAAGTGAAACGCGCGAAAACCTCGAATGAACTCCCAGAAAATCCTACAGGCCCGCCAAAATTCCGCTCGCCGCGTCATCGGTCCGCGTAGAAATTTGATCTCTCGATTCTTGTTCCAGGGTTCGTCGCGGTTCGCGTCCCTGCGTGAGTCGTTCATTCAGTGCCTCTCGTTCTACTCCCCTATCGGCCGATCCGGGCTTGGAGTTTCCTCTTCTTAGACGTCTGGCGAGAATGGGAATTCTTGGCCGCGGATTTCAAATCAAGCGTGCTAGGCTTAGCTCCCATGGATTTTGATCTGACCCAACCTTCGAGCGCATTGATTGTAGGCGCACTATTCGTGGCAGGTGTCCTTTTGGGGATTTTCGCGACGCGAGCCGGCCGCCAGGCGCGGGCTCGAATCCGCGAGCTCGAGGACCAAATCGATCGGGTGCAGGAAGAGTACACCGCCTATCGTAGCGGAGTTGCGAAGCATTTTGATCAGACGTCGGACCTCTTTCGAGAACTGACCCATCAGTACACATCGCTCTATGCACACCTCGCCGAAGGCGCGCGCGACCTATGCGGCGACCTGCTCCCTGCGGGCGGTCGTGGTTTCGGCGCGCCAATCCTCACCCCCAGCGCGGAAGCCACAGGCGACGAGCCACTGGAAACGTCCTCCGAGCCGGACACCTCGATCGAGCGTACCCCAGAACCCGACACCGATCCGGAAACCGCCGGCGAGAGCGAAGCAGAGCGAACTAACGCGTTTGGCTAACGTTTACGCGGGCGATCACAGGTAGATGATCCGATCCGCGCCGCGAAGCAGGCGTGTCATGGCCGCGCACTTCCATCACCTTAGCACCACGCGCGTACACGCGATCCAAAGCGAGCAGAGGACGTGCCGCCGGGAATGTCGCGGGCCACGCCAGATTGTGATGCTCCGCGGGAAGTTCGCGTTGCAACGCTTCGCTCGCTTTGCAACGATGCCACGAATTGATATCCCCGAGCAGAACCACCGGACCCTGAAGCCGCGGATGCTCGAGCAGAGACTTGACTTGAATGTGGCGGGACCGATCGACCAACGCGAGATGCGTTGCCACCATGGTCAGCGAGCCGCTTTCCATGTGAAGCTCGGTCGCAATTGCAGACCGCTTTTCGAGTCGACCTACCGTCAAATCAAGACTAAAGACGCCGTTGATCGGCCAGCGCGAAAGAATCGCGTTTCCGAGTTCGCCACGTTTATGCGCACGCGTCACCACGAACGCCACATGCATATCGAGTTCTTCGGCGAGCGTCTGCAGCGGATCGATCGGCGAGAACGGACGCAGGACTTCCTGCAGCGCGATGACGTCGGCTCCGAGCTCAGAGATGACCCGACTCGCGCGCCGGGGATCGAAACGTGTGCCCCCCGTAAGTCCACTCCAACGATGAACGTTATAGGTCGCAACCGTAAAGTCGTTGCCGCTTGGCAACTCAGCGCCAAGCGGGCTCGCGGGTTGAGCCATTCCGAGATACGGCACCGCCTCAGACAAGAGCGTGCGGTCCGCGATGTGAAGATCGCGCAGGCGTGCCAATGGGGGAGTGGGTTTTCGTTGCATAGCCATCGTCGAGGATCATCGGTTTGTCGGACGTTTTGATCAAGTGTTGATTCAATGAAAAGTCAGTTTCAAATTAACTTTCCGCCGTTTCGTCCACGACGACCGTGGTGGGGCGCAGACTTACAGACGATTCGCAACAACATCGCGATCTTCGATGAAAGATTGCGTGAGCGTGGTGAACGACTCTGGCTCCCGTTGCAAGATGGAAGCGGCGATCACTTGGCCGCGGCACTGCATCGTCCCTCCGCTGCGACGCATCAGCCGCTGACCGTGCTGATTCATGGACTGGGTGGTTGCGAAGACAGCGACTACATCCGCACACATACGGACTTCCTGGTACGCCACGGGTTTCCGGTGCTGCGCTTGAACCTGCGCGGGTCGGGACCCTCGCGGCCGCGTTGTCGTCTTCACTACCACGCTGGACTCACAGCTGACCTGCGGGATGCGCTTCAGGCGATTCCCCAAGACCTTAAGCAAGCGGGCCTGCTCTTGGTTGGGTACTCGCTCGGCGGCAACTTGGTACTGAAGTTCTTATCCGAGTACGCGAACGTATTTCCAGTGCTGGCGGCGGCCACGGTTTCCAGCCCGATCGACCTCGCGCGTGCCTCGGAGCGAATGCTTCAACGCCGAAACCGACTCTACAACCGTCACATGGTCCGCGTGATCAAACGCGATGCACTCGGGCCGGGTGCGGAAGTCAGTTTCGATGAAGCCCGCGCCATACGCATGAGCCGAAGCATCTACGAGTTCGACGATCGCTTTCAGGCGCCACGGAATGGCTTCCGAAGCGCTGATGACTACTACGAAAAGAATTCATCCCTACACCGGCTTGCCGACGTCCCCGTTCCGTCCCTACTCGTGACCGCGGCAGACGATCCGTGGATTCCCGCTGCGATGTACAACGAAGTGGACTGGAGCGCCAACCCCAAGCTGAATTTCCTCATCGCAGCGGGTGGCGGTCATGTAGGATTCCATGCGGCAGACGATCCGGTCCCGTGGCATTGCCGCTGCATCCAGCTCTTCTTTCGCCACGTGCTGGGCATCGATTCTCGGGAACAGGAAGAAGGACACGGAAATGGAACTCTCACTGTCGGGTAAGACGGCACTCATCACCGGGGGCGCATCCGGACTCGGCCTGGAGACCGCACGCTACCTGGCGCGCGAAGGCGTGGCCCTCGTCATTGCGGATTGGCAAGCCGAGAACCTCTCAAACGCTTTGGGCGAACTGCAAGCGCTGGGGGCCAAGGTCGAGGGCACTCAGGTGGACGTACGCGACGCCCCCGCGATCGCGCGCATGGCCACCGATGCACAGAAGTTCTTGGGTCGTATCGACATCCTCGTTGCGAGTGCGGGCATCGGCCAGGATGGCTTCTTTCTCGAAACCAAACCCGAGGATTGGGACGGCATGTTGGATATCAACATCCGCGGCGTCATGAACGTCAATCATGCGGTCGCACCTTTGATGGTCGAACAGCGCAGCGGCAGCATCATCAACATCGCCTCAGAAGCGGGCAAGGTTGGCGAAAAACGCATGGTCGTCTATGCGGCGACCAAGGGCGCGGTGATTTCATTCTCCAAAGCGCTGTCGGTGGAGCTCGGACGTTTCAGCGTTCGTGTCAACGCGGTCTGCCCCGGCGTCACGCGCACGCCCATGACCGCGGGATATACAGAAGAACAGATCGCGCGCTCCGCGGAATACTATCCGCTCAAACGCCTGGGTGAACCGGAGGACATCGCATCGATGATCACGTTCCTCGCCTCCTCGCAATCCAGTTGGATCACGGGACAAGCGCTGAGTATTAACGGCGGCTTCGGTCGTTCCTAGTGAGGCCTACTCGTCTTCGCCGGGCGCCGCAGGCGACGTTGCCTTGATCGGCTCTGGGTTTGAACCGACGGCGGCAGAGTCGGTGTAGGCAAGCGCCTGCTCGGCCAACACCTGACCATCCTGGTCCAATACCGTTACCGTCCAATCGCCTAACCACGCAGGATCGAGCGTCTTGCTCGAATACACGCGCCAACGCGACCCACCCACCTCGAACGGAATCTCTGCGATCACATTGCCGTCGTACGACCAGCGATGGGTGACCGTTGTACCATCGAGATTCAGTAGTTCGGTGAAGTAGAAGATCTTCGTCTGATCGTTGGTTACTTCGATCACCGAATCAACGGGCTCCCGATCCACGATCTCCATCGCAAACGCGGATCGTCCCACCGCAGCTGCGATCTCTTCGTCGCTCACCGTTGCGTCGGTTTCCTGCGGTGCGGCCTCAACCGGCGCCAGTACTACGGGTTCCACAGCGGGTACGGACTCCACGATCACCGCGGGTTCCGGCTGCAATTCGCCCGTCGCAAAGGCAGCTTGCGCCATTGCTAGAACTCCAATACCTACGATTGCCAAGCGCTTCATACGTGTCCTCCCGCGTCGGTTCCCCGACGACTCGCATAAATCTATCAGGAGTTTCTGCCCCGCAAACTTAAAATTCGCGTGTTTCGCCGATCTGTAGCACCCAGGCGTCACTGGCGGAAAACCCTGCCGCCGCCGCGGCCGCCTTGAATCGAATAGGCGGCTCTGGAAACGGCTCATCGGTAAGATCGAAGGTCCCGAAGTGGATCGCAAGCGCCCGTGCGGCGCGGAGATCCTTTGCCGCCCTTAGCGCTTCCTCGGGATTCAAATGCACCGGCTGCATCATCGCCTTGGGCTCGTACGCACCAATCGGAACCGCGGCAAGATCAAACGGCCCCAACGCTTTGCCAATGCGACCCAAGCCGTCGAAGTAGCCGGTGTCCCCTCCGAAATAAAAGCGCCGATCTGCGCCGATCACAGCCCAAGACGACCACAGCGCTTCCCGTCCGTCAGCGATACCGCGTCGACTCCAATGCTGCGCCGGTAAACAGTGCACCTGAGTGGCACCGATCCGAATCGAACCACCCCAATCGAGTTCCGTCACGTTGTCGACACCCCAGACTTGCAGTGTTTCACGATTGCCAAGCGGTACCAGAAAGCGCGTGTTTGGATCACGGGCCGCCAACGCCACCAACGAATCTTTGTCCATGTGGTCGTAGTGATTGTGCGAGATAACGACGAAATCGATCGGCGGCAGGTCGTTGATCGCAACCCCCGGCGCAGCATGTCGCGAAGGGCCGGCGAATGCCAAAGGGCTCGCTCTGTCCGACCACATGGGGTCGGTCAAAAAACTGAGATGACTCATCTGCACCAAGAGCGTCGCATGCCCCACCCAGGTTACCGTCGGCACGCTATGCCGCGCGTTTTTGCGAAGCCATGCACCATCGTTAGTGACACGCGAAGCGGCACCGTCCCGTGGCGAAAGCGAGCGCCAGATACCACGCGCAAAAAACGGCAACGTGACATCCGGACCCGGGCGGTACAAGAGACCCGCATCGTTGAGAAAAAGTCCTTCGTCGTCGCGCGGTGCGGGACCGAAACCAGGCTCGGCCTGCGCGGCGATGCTCAAGGAAAGAAGTGCCAAGTGAATCAGTGTGCTTCGCATCAGACGAGCATAGCAATCCGCGGTGGAAGGGGTTAGCGTCGCCGCATGCTCAATTTTGAGGCTTCGACCGGAACCGGCGTGATGTTCGCCATGGCTTGCGCGGTGGCGTGGTCGTTACTCGACGCATTGCGCAAGCGCCTCAGTACGGATTACTCACCCGCGACGATTCTGTTCTTCATCAGCGCAGGTCAGCTCCCGCTGCACGCAGGTCTGCTCTGGAACGACGGCGGGGGTGCCATCACCCTCCCCTTTCTATTTTGGACCAGCATCGCGGCGACCCTTACACTGACGGCAAGCTTGCTATTGATCCGCGCGGTGCAGATCGCCCCATTGAGTTTGACCATCCCCTATCTGAGCCTCACTCCTGTTGCGACACTGCTCTTTGGCTGGCTGTTGCTGGGCCAAAGCCCCGAGCCGGTCGGCCTGATCGGTGTCATCACCGTGAGTTCGGGCGCGCTCTTACTTAACGCCAGCGCTTCGGAATGGTTGCGTGACCCGTTGCACGGCATCCGTCGAGAACGCGGAAGTCAATTGATGATTCTGGTCGCATTGCTCTTTGCAGCGTCGACCGCGGTAGACCGTCGCGCTATTCTCCACGCGTCCGAGCCGCTGTACGCATTGGTGCTGAACGGACTGATTGCCATCGCGGTCTTGATCCCTCGCCACGTCCGACAGGAACTCCGTCGATCGCGCACCCATATGGGAATTTTGATCGCCGCAGGATTCATTGGAGGATTGGCGATGCTCTTCCAGTTTTTCAGCTACCGCAGCCTCTTCGTTGCGTATGTGGAGGCCATCAAACGCGCGGGCGGCAATTTTCTGGCATTGGGACTCGGCGTCTGGTTCTTCGGCGAAAAGCCCGATGTCGCGCGAATCGCGGCGGCGCTACTGATGAGCCTCGGCGTCGCGCTGATTCTGATTTAGCGCTAACCGTTGCGACTTTCGAAATGCTTCATGAACTGGACCAGCGCCTCGCAACCGACTGGCGGAAAAGCGTTGTAGATCGAAGCTCGCATGCCACCGACGGATCGATGCCCTTTTAGTCCGGAAAGTCCCTCGGACTCGGCTTCCGCGATGAATTTCTTTTCGAGATCTTCGGTGGGCGCACGAAACGTAATATTCATCAACGAACGGCTATCCGCGCGCGCAGTACCATAAAAAGCACTCGATCCATCGATGTAGTCGTAGATCAGCTTGGCCTTCGCCGCGTTGCGTTCCGCCATTCCACTCAGCCCACCGGAGTCGAGAATCCAGCGGAAGACGCGGCCCACCATGTACACACCGAAAACCGATGGTGTGTTGTAGCGCGAGCCGTTGGACTCATGCAGGTGGTAGCGAAACATGCTTGGGACTTCGCGTACCGCCTTATCGAGCAGGTCACGGCGAATGACCACGAGCGTCAGCCCGGAGGGACCCAAGTTTTTCTGAGCACCCGCATAGATGACCCCGTAGCGCGTTGGGTCCAACGGGCGGGAACAAACATCGCTCGACATATCGCAGACCAAGACACTTCCCGAAGGCGCTTCGGGCTCAGTGACGAACTGGGTGCCGAAGATCGTGTTGTTCGAGGTGAAGTGCACGTAAGCCGGCTCGGCTGAATACGAAGTTTGATCGCGATTGGGGATGTACGAAAAATTCGAATCCGCCGAGCTCGCGGCCTCGTGCACACCGCCATAGAGCTTCGCTTCGGCGATCGCTTTTTTCGACCAGGCACCGGTATTGAGATAGTCGGCGGTACCGCCTTCAGGGAGAAAATTGGCCGGCACCATCGCAAACTGTGTACTCGCGCCGCCCTGCAGAAAAAGCACCGCATAGCTTTCGGGCAATCCCAGCAACTCGCGGCAGTCCGCCTGGGCTTCATCGAAAATACGGTCAATCGCCTTGCCACGGTGGCTGTGTTCGAGCACGCCAATCCCTGAACCATCGAGATTCCAAATATCGGCACGCGCTTGCTCGAGGACTTCCTCGGGCAGCGCTGCGGGTCCCGGCGAGAAATTCAGGATTCGGTTCGACATGGCGATCACTTTCTACACGATCCACCTGCTGACGTCGATTCTGAAGTTCATGGGTCCCACGAAAGTCTTCTCACTGGGTTCCGATGAGATAAATGAGACCAAGAGGGGGGATTTTGGAGCGACAGCGGCCAGATACAACGAGCAACGAGATCGAGCTCTACATCCGCACCTATTACTCACTGTTGCGCAGCACCGGCGAAGTGCGGGTTCGCTCGTTCGAAGAAGCTCATTGCTTTAGCCGTTCCAGTCTTCATCCTGGGGCGCGCGATATCGAACCCGATATCGACGCGTTCGGCTACGCGGCGGCGCGCGTACCCGATGTGATGGACGAGGTCGAAAAGATCGTGCTCGGTCAATCGACCGAACAGTTCGAGGACCATGGCTATCGCATGCGCGACTGGCATCGGATCGAAGCCCGGGGTCGACGACGCGCGTTTCGATTTGACGGCTCGGAGGCCCTCGCGGCGTTTATCGCAAGTGCCAGTGATATCGACGATCTCATTCCCATCGTCACGGCATACCAAATCGAATGGAACAAGATGCATGCGCTGCTCCAAGCGTCGGATCTCGGTCGTGCGCTCGCGGAGGGGAAGCGCGCCGATTCCGGTTCCGACCAGGACGCCGAACTCGCCGAGATCCTGGGGCTGGACGAAGACGGCATCAAAAAACTTCGGGACGCGCTCGGCTCACACGCATCCATTGCCTTTCAACGCATCGCGCGCGCACCATCTGACCGACGCGTGATTCTGCTGGAAGGTTCGTTCAACCAATATCAAACTGCGGCACAGAAATGGTGGAGTGGCATCGAGCCGCTTTATCTCCGGCCGACGAAACCGCGACGACCGGCGGTCTACTTCGTTTCGTCAAACACGCATTCGCTCGCCAACTTAATCGGCGGCTACGCAAGAGCTCACCGCGAATCACTCTTGGATGAGGTTCAAGTCGACGATCAACCGCAAAACATCGATGAAGAAAACAACCTGCTCTACTACGCGTTGCGCACTCATCTGGGCCGGAACCCCGACGCGTTGGACGCCGTACAACGCTGGGACGCTGAATCTGGGTTTCACACGGCTGAAAACCCCGTACACGTCGAAGTCGATGCACAGGTGATCGACCTGTCCCGTCTTCGGCCGGAACGCTTGGATCCTCGCGTACGGGTACCGGGGATGGAGAGCCTTCGCGAAAGTCAGGCTGTCATCATCAACATCGATTATCCGCTGGGGCTAGCGGCGTATCATCTGATGAGTCGCCTCGGTCAGGGAATTGGACCGCTCCGCGGCGCGTACATCATGGGTAAGGCAGCAACACTGAATGGTCATGTGGGCGATGTGAGCATTTCCAGAGTCGTGCACGATGAGCATTCGCGGAATACCTACCTCTTCCGTAATGCGTTCGCAGCGCGCGACGTAGCCCCATACTTGAAGCTCGGGTCGGTGATGGACAATCAAAAGGCCGTCACCGTGCGTTCCGCATTCTTGCAGAACTCAACCTACATGGGTGTGGTGTACCGCGAAGGCTTTACCGTACTCGAGATGGAAGCCGGGCCCTACATGTCGGCCCTCTACGAGCTTTTGGAACCGCGGCGCCATCCGAATGACCAGATCATCGACCTCGGCGAGCGCTCCCATTTCGAATTCGGCGTACTCCACTATGCATCCGACACGCCGTACAGCCGCCGCCAGGAGCTGCTGTCCAAGAGCCTGGGTTATTTCGGCATCGATGCCACCTACGCCTGTGCCACAGTGATTCTGCGACGAATCCTGGAACGGGAGGTGGCGCAGGTGACGGGATCCTAGCGCTCTTCCTGTCGATGGCGTCAAAGATCTGACCGTTACGACATCCGTGACATCCGCATGCAGTCTCCGCCGAATCAGGAATCGAGCGGAGTTCCTCAACAATCTCAAGGTGTTTCACCGACCCCAGTACCCAGACCGAGCCTTTGGTCAAGCTTCGGCATCCGCTTTGCACAGTAGTGGTCCCAAGGTTGGACATCGGACGCATAACCGGAAAGTAGGAGGGATCGATGGAGGAGTTGTTACGGGAAGCATGGGCGACCCATGGGTCAGTGCCCGCGCATCTGAAGCATCGAATCGTGCTCGAGCATACTGCGTTGATTAATTACATCGTTAATCGGCTGGCCGCGCGCCTGCCCTCCCACGTGGATCTCGAAGATCTTAGAAACTCTGGCGTGATTGGACTGATCGACGCGATCGATAAATTTGATCCATCGAAAGACTGCAAGTTCAAAACCTATGCAGAGTTTCGAGTCAAAGGAGCCATCCTCGACCAACTCCGTTGCCTCGACTGGGTCCCCCGTTCGGTACGGCAAAAAGGACGCCAACTCGAAAAGGCGTACGAAGAAGTCGAACATCGATTGGGTCGCTCGGCCAACGACGACGAAATCGCCGACGCCATGGGTTTGGGCCTCGATGAGTTTCATCAAGTGGTTCATAAAGTGCGAGGCATTTCGATGGTGCATTTGGATCAGATCCCCGCCGGTGATGATTCCGACGGAATGCCGCTGCAGATCGATTTCTTCGAGGACAAGAATGCGGACGATCCGTTTCAAGCGATCAAATCACAGGAAGACCGCACATCAGTGGCGGATGGGATCGCTCACCTCACTGAACGCGAACGTTTGGTCATCACGCTCTACTACTACGAGGATCTCAGCATGAAAGAGATCGGTCTGGTTTTAGGCGTCACTGAATCGCGCGTATGCCAGATCCACGCGAAATCGTTGGCACATCTGCGGGCACGCCTGAAGCACGCCACGCTGCAACGTCGCAACGCAATCCTGCGCCCGACGATGGCCTGCGCCTAGCATTCCATCGAAAGCTTGACCGACACTCATCATCTTTGCGATCGTTCGCATCCATGCAGGTAAAACTCGCGATTGATTTTGAGAACACGGCCCAGCACTGGTGGGAGGCCGGCGGCCGCGACCTTTGGGAAAGCATCGCCGAAGGCTTCGACAACAACTCTGTTGTGATCGAAGAATCGCTCGCCCAGTCTTGGCTCTCACAAGCTGAAACGATCGATGGTTGGCATGATGGCCCCGAGTTCGCCCCCCACCCCGTGCGGCTACAGGAAGCCGACGATTTCGATCAAGAGTAGAAGCGTTACTGCGTAAACCGCTTGAACTGCTCTCGAACTTTGGGATGCATCAGCGGAAGAAGCATCACCGCGAGAAGCAGCGCGGTCGCAATCGCGATCTGTGGACCGTTCATTTCGGCGATCGAAGCACCGAAGAACGCGTAGGTAAACGCGCGCACGGGCACCGTGAGAGCGATCGCCAAGTAGAATCCGAACCACGACACCGCTGAAAAGCCAGCCGCCCAGTGGGTTGGTGTCAGTGGACCCATGGGATGCGCGGTCATTACGCCCACGAGCAAGGGTCCTACGGAGCTCACGTCGGCGCGCTCGAATAGCCGCCGCAAACCGTCCGGCAACCAGTCACGACCTACCCCGCGACCCAATACGAACAGGAGCGTCGCCGACAGGAATAAGCCGATCGCTCCCCAGACCGTTCCATACGTCACACCAAAGACCAACCCGCCCGACGACAGCACGATCGCCGACGGTAATACGAGAAATGAACGCAGGATCACCAGGAGCACAAAGAACGCGGGCCCTTGCCATCCGAATGATCCGACCCAATCCCGAATCGACGCCGTTGAAACCTCAATGCCGAGTTCGCGCCGCGCCAGCTGCCCCAGGACCACGAGTCCCAGAATCACCCCCAGAACGACAAGCGGCACGAATTTTTTCAAGTTTCGCTATGCCCGTTCTTGCTGCTCATCACACCGAGGATTCCGGTACCACGAGAAGCGATGTAGAGGAACACAAAGCAGTACAAGAGCGCGGCTTCACCTTTGTTGAGGATGGGCCAGAACTGACCCGAGCCCAACCAGTGAAACTGCAGGTATGCAACCGCCATCATTCCGCTGCAAACGAAGGCGGCCCAACTCGTGAAAAGTCCGAGTGCGATCATCGCACCCCCGCCCAACTCGATGATGCCCCCAACCCAGAGCTGTGAAAACATCGGTGCCGTCGCGCCTTCGGTGCCACCGAAGCCCCCAAATATCCCTAAAATTTTCTGCGCACCGTGCAACACAAGCATCGTTCCTGCGATGAAGCGCAGTGCTGCATAAATGGGCGCAGAGAATGCTCCAAGAAATCGGTCCATGGCGGTCTCCTTCTGGGCGCGTATTCTACTATCTTTGCGAAACAGGGGCACAACCGGTTGATGATCAGTTACTAGATGGGGATGGATTCCCCACAACGCGGCGTATTGCTGATCAATCTGGGAACGCCGGACGCGCCCGAAACGGGGCCCGTGCGTCGTTATTTGCGCCAGTTCTTAAGCGACCCGCGCGTTATCGACATTCCTGCGCTGCCGCGCTGGCTCTTGCTCAATCTCGCGATCCTACCGTTCCGCCCCCGGCAATCCGCGGCGGCGTACCGAAAAATATGGACCCAAGATGGGTCGCCGTTGTTCGTCGAAAGCCGAGCCCTCGCAAGCGCGGTCGCAAGATCCTTGGGGGATGGCTGGCAGGTCGAGCTCGGCATGCGTTACGGAAGCCCGTCCATCGATCAAGCGATGCAGCGGCTGATAGACGCCGGTGTTAACCAGATCCAAGTTCTCCCGCTCTTTCCGCAGTACGCGTCATCGTCCTTTGGATCCGCGGTGGAGGCCGTCTATCAAGCGGCGAGCCAGCGTTGGAACACCCCCACGCTGCAAATCCTACCCCCGTTTTACGACCATCCCGGATTCATCGGCGCACTCGCCAGCGTCGCTGCTCCGGTCATCGACGGGTTTCAGCCCGACCACATCCTGATGAGTTACCACGGGCTTCCCGAGCGACAAATTCTAAAAAGCGATACCGGCGCATCGCATTGTTTCACGTCGGACGATTGCTGCGACCGCTTCGTCCAGCGGAGCCCGCATTGTTATCGCGGCCAATGCTTTGCAACTTCGTATCGGCTCGCTGAAAGTTTGGGATTAAATCGAGATCGCTTCAGCGTCAGTTTCCAATCGCGCCTGGGCCGCACACCCTGGATCAAACCGTACACCGACCTTGTTTTTCCTGAGTTGGCCGCGCGTGGCATTCGCAAACTCGCCGTCATCTGTCCGTCGTTCGTCGCCGACTGCCTAGAAACACTCGAGGAAATCGGCATTCGCGGCCGGGAACAATGGCGCGAAGCCGGAGGTACCGAGCTTGAACTGATTCCCTGCGTCAACCATGAGGCTTCCTGGGTCGACGCGGTCGTTCGGATGATCCAAAAACCCGCAAGCGACGGCTAACCGCTCAACGTCTCCAGAAATAACATCTCGGTTTCTTCCGCAGCGACGTCAACATCTGCTTCGTCCCAATCCCGCGTCGGAATCGGTGGCAGCACGTGCACCTCCACGGTGGATGAGCGAATGGCCCAGCCGTTGGTCGGCATAGCATCGGCCGCGTTCACGATCACGATGGGCACGATGGGAATTTTCGCCTCCATCGCGAGTTGAAATGCGTCGCGCCGAAACGGCGCAAGGCGTGGACTCGGCGTGCGACGCGTCTGCGGCGCCACGATCAAACTCAGACCCTCCCGTACTGCATAGAGGGCTTTTCGGAAATCGGGACGAGAATTCTCCGTGTTCAGGCCGTCGACAAAGACGGTACCAACGGCAGCATAGAGGGGTCCCCAGATCGGATGTAGACGCATCGCACCCGGCGCAACACCTACACAATCACGCCGCAATAACTTGCACAGAACCAAGAGATCCACCGCGCTATGATGATTGAAGACGAAGACCGCGGGACGATCGGACCAGAGGTGTTCTTCACCGCTCACATGTAGATGTAAACCCGCCATCGCGCTTCCGAGTTCGCCCCAGGTCGCCATCGCGGTATTGATCGCCTGACGCGTGGAACCCGCAGCCAAGCCCGCCGGAATTCCCAAGCCCAGCGACGGCAACAAACTCGTCAACGTGAGCTGCGTGCGCACGAAGTCTATCAGCCCAGGCCGTGATCGGCTTCGAAAATGGCGCACCGGCCACGCACGTTCGGCTGCAATGCGTTCCAGTCTACGATTCGGATTAATCGGATGGGGCCGCCCCACGATTTCTAACAGGGGCAGGTCTTCGTCGCTATCGGTGTAGAAATAACTCTGCTCGAGATCGATCCCGAGTTGCCCCGCAAGTTCGCGACCTAATATCGCCTTGCCTTCACCGTAGCAGGTCGGTCGGACAACTCGACCCGTAAACGCACCGTCCTCCACTTCGAGTTGCGTGCAGACGACATGCGGAATTCCGAGTTCACGAGCCAACGGTTCAATCTGAAAACGCGTCGCCGATGAAACGATCGCCAACGTGTGACCGCGTGCGCGATGCGCGCGTATCAGTGCACGCGCCTCCGGGTAGATCGCATCGATCAACTGTTCTTCAAATACGCGCTCGCCAATCTCTTCGAATGCCGATTCTGAAAGCCCTGCCAGCATTCCTGCGGAGGCCGCAACAAATCCGGAAAACCCGATTCGACCCAGCTGAAAACCTGCCGCGCCCGCGATGCCTTCCCAAACATCTTTCGGACCCATGCGTCCGCTGAAGAGTCGGTCTTTGAAAAATGCGATCGACGAAAACCCCGCGAGCAGGGTCCGGTCCAAATCAAAGAACGCGCCGACCTTTGGGCCAGACGGGCTCTCGGCGATTTCTCGGGTCATATCCGCATACAGAATCATCCAAACAGCATACCAGCCCGGCGTGTGGATCTGTCCTATGTTCCGCCCATGTTGGAACCGAACCGACGCCTCGAGACCGCCGTGCTGGTGCTCTGCTGCGCGTGGATTCTGTTTGCGCGGTTCCATACCTACTACGAGCCGCTGGAGCGGGACCTCACCACTTACGCGGTCATTGGGCACGAGTTGCTTGAAGGGCGCGAACTCTATTCCGATCTCTGGGATATTAAGCCGCCTGCGATCTACACCAGCTATGCGGCCGCGGAAGCGGTTTTTGGCAGGAGCGAACTTTCCATCTACGCGCTTGGTGTCCTCTGCGCGCTCCTTACTCTCTTTGGCATTCACCGCGCGGTATTTCTCTTCGGGCGCATTGGGCGAATCTGGGCCATGCTCGCATGGGCGTGGATTTGCAGCGACATTGACCTACAGGCCAATCAACCCAACACCGAGGTTTTCATCAACACATGCGTCGTCATGGCGTTCGCCCTCTTCTTTCCGACGCTGCGTGACGAACTCGGTCGAGGTCGCGCGATCGCGATCGGCTTGCTTTTCGCGATCGCCACACTTTTCAAACCCGTCGCAATCCTGATTGCGGCGGCACTCGGGGTCTGCCATCTGATCGTCGAGCGTAAGCGTCGCGCCTGGGTCGAAGTCGGCAGCATGGCGCTGGCAGGCGGCGCGGTTTGGCTCCTGGTCTACGGCTACTTCTTTGTCACCCAGCGCGCCGATGACTTCACCAACGTCTTATTCGTTTACGGTTCGTACTACGCGAGCCTTGCGCACGGCGGGATCATCGAAAATCTCGTGCAAGGTCTTCAGCCCAGCGCGCTTTGGCCATCCCCGCTGTACGTCGGGATTCCGCTTGCCCTCGTAGCGCTCATTGGATTGGTCCACGGTCTGTATCAAGGTCCACGCGCGATTTGGGCTTACTATTTCGCGTGGGTCGTTGGAACTTGGGCCGCGGTCGCATTACCGGGTCATGCGCTGCCCCATTACTACCAGCTATGGCTGCCCGTACTCGTCGTCGGTTGTGGTTGGACGCTTGGCACCTGGGCCAAATCCGCCAAGCCCGCGCACGGGATTGCCGCGAACGTCGTGGGGATAATCATCGTCAGCCACCTTGTCGGCGTCGCGATCCCCGCGTTCAGCAAAGATGCAGAAGAATGGTCGCGCGTAAAATACGGTGAGCTCTTCATCGATACACGGAACTACGCCTACGAACTCGAACAGATTTTGGAACCCGGAGAGACGCTCTACCAATGGGGTATGGAAACCGGCTTCTACCATTACCGCAAACAAGCGCCACCGACGGGACTGCTCTGGTATGACCCCGCACTTTCGGGTCCGTTGGCCGAAGAACTCTCGCTGCGGATTATTCAAGACTTAGAAGCAAAGCAACCCGAGTTACTCGTCATGCCCTATTACGCATTTCCCGGTGAAGACGGAAATTGGAACCAGCCCGTCCTTCAGTACCTAATCAACCACTATCGCGAAACGGCACTCGCACCTAAACGCAAACCGTTTCTTACCTTTGGTCGCATCGGCAGCAGGCTCGCAGAAAACTAGTCGCCGTTCTCGGGATCGCCGTCGAGCTTGGTCAAGCGCACTTCAGTAATCCGTGCACCGGAGACATCGGCAACCGTGATCTCGTACCCTGGAACCGTCACGCTATCGCCGCGACGCGGATTACGACCCAGCACGTTAAAAACAAGACCGCTGAGCGTGTCGCCGCGGCGGGCGGGCACGGACCAACCGGTTTCGCGATTGAAGTCGAGTACCTTGACTCGACCCAAGGCTTGAATTTTTCCGTCTGGAAGATTTCGAATCAGATGAAGTTCTTCACGATCGAATTCATCGCGAATCTCTCCAACGATTTCCTCCAGTATATCTTCCTGCGTCACCATTCCCTCGGTCACACCGAATTCATCTTTGACGATCGCAACGTGCAAAAACGCGCGCTGCATATCACCGAGGAGTCGCAGAATGGGTTTGCGTTCAGGTACGCGAAGCACGGGTTTCAGAATCCCTTGCAATCCCCCACCGTTGCTGCGCGCCAGACGAATCACGTCCTTCAAATGCACCACGCCGAGAATTTTATCGATAGACCCTTCGTATATCGGTACGCGCGTGTAGCGCTCCTGCAAAATTTCTTCGAGCAATTTCGCCGGTGTGATCTCGATCGGAAATGCCACGATCTCAGTGCGCGGCACCATGATTTCCGACACCGTCATATCCGCGGCACCCGCCGCTGCACCGATGATTCCAAACGGGGTCCCGTCGGGTTGTTCCACCGACGCCAGCCGCGCAAGTCGCAAGAGCTCTTCCGCCGCGTGCGCGCCCTCACGTTCCGGACCCCCGGCGATGCGCTTTACAATCGGTTCGACCAGGCGATCAAAGAGCATATGCACGGGCCGCAATAGCTGGTGCAAGAGGTAGAGCGGCAAGCCAACCCAAAATGCGACACCCCGCGGATTTCGCGCGGCGATGGCTTTCGGCAGGATCTCGGCAAAGATCAACACCAACAGCGTCATCCCCACCGTGACGGCGGCGATGCCTTTTCCAGGACCTAAGTACTGCACCGCGAACGCGGCCGCGGCTGCCGAACCCATGATATTGGCCACGTTATTGCCGAGCAGAATCGTGACGAGTAACCACGACGTGGATCCGACCAGGGCGCGCACCGCGAACGGTGCCGGGGACTCTGCCGACTGAACGTCCTCGTCGAGGTCGTGCGGGCGAAGTCGCAGTAGCGCGGTTTCAGCACCCGAAAAAAACGCCGACGCCAACAAACAACCCAGAATGATCAGACCGTAGGTGACCGGGTCCACTAAAGAGATCCCAGATGAGCGGGTTTCGAGGGCTCGGGGTCGTCAGATACTGACGATGTTTCAGCGTCATCCACGGTTGGAATATCGGCGCGAGGGGCATTCATCTCGATCGCTGAATACACTAGCAGTTCTACCAAAGCGCCACAGAGGAACGTGGATGCCCAGCTGCGACAAAGGGTCAATTGATCGCAAAGGGCTCTGTGAGGGAAAAAGCCCCAATCTCCGCATCGAATGGGTCCCCTTCCCCGTTGACGACCTGATACGACCCCTGCATGGCGCCGAAGGATGTCCCGAGCGGGCACGCGGAGGTGTACTCAAATGACTCCCCCACTGCGATCACCGGCTGCTCGCCCACCACCCCGGCGCCCCGAACCTCTTCCACATCGCCGTTGGCGTCCGTAATGATCCAATGCCGGCTCATCACTTGGACGGTTTCCTGGCCGACGTTACTGATGCGCACCCGGTAGGCGAAATACCACTCCCCGCGGTACGGGCGGGAGCGTTCTGCGACATAGTAGGAGCGGACTTCGACACGGACTCCATTTGTCGTTGTGTCCGATTCATTCATGGGACCAGTCTATAATGCTCCGCAAGGAGGATGGCCATGCGGCGTCCCACATTACGGGGTTACGGGGGCGCAGTGACGGCGGGACATTACCTCGCAAGCCAGGCCGGTGCCGAGCTGCTGGCCGCCGGCGGCAACGCCGCGGATGCGGCCTGCGCGATGGGTTTCGCGCTCCAGGTCCTCGAACCTCATATGAACGGCCCGGCGGGCGAGGTGCCAATTCTCTATTACGACGCGCACAACGACCGCACCTTGGTCATTTCCGGGCAAGGCCCCGCGCCCGGGGCCGCGAGTATCGAGCGGATGCAAGAACTTGGCGTGGATCGCATTCCCGCGGATGGATTGCTTGGGATCACGGTTCCCGCTGCACTCGATGCCTGGTGCTTGCTGCTTGAGCATTTCGGAACCTGCACGCTAGAGGAAGTCTTGCAGCCCGCATGGCGTCTCGCTTCGCGCGGCTTTCCCATGTACCCGTTTCTGCGCAACCTCCTACAGATCTTGGAATCCAAATTTCGCGATACCTGGCCGAGCACGGGTGAGGTCTACCTTCCGCTGCGCGCGAATGGGGAACGCCAAACCAATCCCGCACTGGCGGCATTTCTGGAAAAACTTGGCGCGCGCGAGCGACACTGTTCGGGAACCCGTGAACAGAAGATTCGTGCGGCACGCGATTGGTTCTACCAAGAGGAGCCCGCTGAAATCATCGAACGTTTCGTCCAGATGCCGCTGCTCGACGGCACGGGTCGCGAAAACAAGGGGCTACTCAACGCTGCCGATCTGGCGGCATACAGCGGCTCGATCGAGGAGCCAATCAGAGCATCGTATCGCGGTACCGAGGTCTGGAAATGCCCCGCTTGGTCTCAAGGCCCGGTCTTCCTGCAACAACTACGCTTGTTAGAAGGCTTTGATCTAGCCGCGATGGGCGGCGGCTCAGCGGATGCGTTGCATACCTGGATCGAAGCGGCAAAGTTGGCGTTCGCAGACCGCGAGGCTTGTTACGGCGACCCCGCGTTCGTTGACGTTCCGCTGGAACAGCTGCTTTCCGCGCCATACACCGAATTACGTTGTACGCTGATCGATGCGGAAAAAGCATCGATGGAACTTCGTCCGGGCTTAGGCCGGCTCCCCGAAGGTTGGCCCTTGATCTTCGACACCGGCGACCCACCCTTTGAGCCCCAGGCCTTCGCGAGTGCCAAAGGTCGTAGCGATACCACGCACCTAGACGCTGCCGATCGTTTTGGCAATCTGGTGAGCGCCACGCCAAGTGGCGCTTGGATTCCGACTTCACCGGTGATCCCCGAACTCGGGTTCCCGCTGGGAACGCGTGCACAGATGTTTGTGCTGGACCCGCAGCATCCCAACGCATTGGCGCCGGGAAAGCGCCCGCGCACTACGCTCACGCCATCCATTGCACTTCATGCTGATGGACGCCGCATGGCATTCGGCACACCGGGCGGCGATCAGCAGGATCAGTGGACAAATCAGTTTTTCCTCAACCTGATCGACTTCGGTTACGACGACCTTCAGGCCGCGATCGACGCACCGACGGTTCACAGCATGCACATGCCGAGTTCGTTTTATCCGCGAACCTGCCAACCCGGCGTCGTGGCGATCGAGTCGCGAATGGATCGCGATGTCGTGACCGAACTCGCGGCACGCGGACATCGCGTACATACCAGCGGCCCTTGGGAACACGGACGCGTGATGGCCATTCGTACGACGCCCGACGGCGCCATCGAAGCCGCCGCTTCTCCACGTAGCGGGGGCGCCGACCCCAGCGCGCCCCCCAAACCAAACCAACATACCAGAACGGGGACAAAACCATAGGCCGGACAAATCCACCCAAACAAACCACC
>JAJDAK010000077.1 GCA_029261895.1 Deltaproteobacteria bacterium | reverse complement strand
ACCACCGACGTCGGTGACGCGTACCTGAAGTGCGTCGCCCCAATGATCGGGGTCGCAGGTCCAACCGAAGACCTCATCGCAGGCGAGAACACCGTCGAAGCTGCCCTTCGGTGGATGCACCGACGCTGGTGGGGCGGGCGGTTGGTAGTTCACGATCACGACGTCTTCGCTCTCAGAGAAGTCAGTCCGCGCAACGTAGCGGATTGCGTTGAATCCAGGTTGAAGCGGAACGGCGGAGACCCAACCAAACACCGTTGGTGCAACCAGCAGCGTCTGTCCCGTAGCTTCGTTAACGACAAACACATTGACCGGGTCCACACTCGTCGCCACGGCCGACATGAAGAGCGGGCTTTCCTCTACCACGATCAAGCCTGAGTTCGCAGCCTCAACGGGAACAATAATCTGTATCTTAGGCGCCACATCAACGAATAAAGTATCGGTGCCTTTCTGACCAAAGGAATCGCGCGACGTTAAACGGATCCTGTTTCGGCCGCGAATCAACGGTACTACGGCAGCCCATCCAAAGAAAGGCACTGTGGATTGGACGCCGGTGCCTGCGCGTCTGTTCTCCCAATCGACGGAGACGACTTCGGGCGCCGCACTCGCCACAATAACAATGCTGTCCTCATCGTCGGCGACCCAGATGGACTGATCAGACGCGAGGAATATGTCTTCCGACGTGGGAATGATGAACTCCACGTGCGTTTCGGGTGGCGGAGGCGGAGGGGGTGGCCCAGCTCGTGCAACGGCGCCCGACGCATCAATGACGTCTTTTGCGATCTGCCAGCATGTATCACCCGCGTGGCAGATGAGACTCGGTGGGTTGCTGGAGCGTTCGCTTGCGGACTGCCGCGCGAGCGGCTCAACGACGTCCGACCATAAATTGATATCCAAACTAAACGGGGGTACCACGCGATTCACCATAGTGAGAAATTCGCGCATGACTGCGTCGTGGTAGAAGATGGCCGACTGCCCCGCAACATCAAACGTATGGGGTGAAACGCTGCAGATTGTTTCGATCGCCGCTGGGGTGTGAATACCACTGAGGTTGTCACCACTAAGACGGTAGAACCAAAATGCGAACGCCATGGCCTCGGCGGTGAGAACCCGTCGTGGCCCCTGTTTATTGATATTCGTGAAGTCGTCGTTATTCAGCAGGCGTCCGACAGAGGACTTAATATCGTCAATCGATACGGTGAACGAATCTGCAGGAATGATGGGGTCAAGAAATGCTGTGTCGATGAGTCCGATGAAATTTAACGCACCGCTCAAAGGTATGGCACTGCCACCTTCCCGACACTTGGGGGGCAGGGGTGCGCCCAATTCATGCGCTTCAACGCGTTGGCCTTTTTCACCCGTGCACTGCTTGACCACGGTATGGACTTCTTGGATGAATGCGCGAGCCTGTTCTTCGGTAACACCGAGGTGCTGCTGATTGGCAATGTTTCCCCGACCCGCGGACTCCATACTGCAGAAGAACGACGGCGCCGTACCCCGGTCGAACGCCTCCGTCGAACACGCGATCGAAGCGAGCGCACCCGGCGCGCCATCCATTCGAGTATTGAGCCGCCCATTCCAAAACTGCAGCTCGCCACAATTCGGCTGACGATCCAAGTACTGCGAGTGGAAGTAGCGGATCGACGCATGCTCGGGGAAAATATTGGTTTCCCAGATCACATCCATTCCACCGAGCGAAAGACCTGGTTTGCTTGCGACGACTTTGGCCGAAGCTTCGGGCACGCCGTTGCAACGACCGAGACTCCATTGGAAGCGAGCCGCCGTTCCGCCGACAAACGCTTCACCGATGCAAGAGCGCTGGGTGAAGGGTGGCTTCTCCAGCTGAAGCCCAATTGTGCGCCAGCGCAAGTTGTTCTCAGCACTGTACGCGAAGCTTGATATCAAAATGGCCGAACTAAGAAGTACTATCGCAAAACTCGGCAGGCCGTATTTTCCGCGTGGCATGGGAATAGTTTATGAGCCCGCAAGCTCCCTAGTTCTCATTTTGCATCAACGTGAATCGCGATAGAAAATTACACAATCAGTTCGAGTCTGTTGACTAATCAATTCTATGTTGCGTGTTTCAGATGTGCTTGGTGTCAGGCGATGCACTCAAGACAGTGTGGATTATTCCGCTGCTATGGGTTTGTCACTTGTAATTGAGAATTCGCTTCCAAAGATGCTGCCGGCCTATAATGGGTTCTGTGCGCTTTCTTGCATTAACCTCGTTGCTGCTGCTGACGACGCCGTTGTTCGCGCAGGAGTATCGCTTCTACCATCCGGACCCACTGGGTTCCAATGTTGTCGTGACGGATCGAAGTGGTCGGGTCGTGCAGCGAAGTGTGCACGCTCCCTATGGCGAGTTGCGTGCGACCGTTGATGGGAACCGTCAATCGATGGCGCCTGATGCCGAGAGTCCGCGACATCTCTTCACCGGCCAAGAGCATGATCCGGAGAGCGGACTTACACAACTAGGTGCGCGCCACTATGATCCCTTCGTAGGGAAGTTCATGTCCGCCGAGCCGCTTTGGCTGGGAGCCGATACGAATGACGCACTTGCAGCGCTTGTAAACACTCCAGCGTTCCTGAGCGATCATGCGTATGCATTCAATCGTCCGACACTATGGATCGACCCCAGCGGTGAAAGTCCTATTTTGGGTGCGATCGGGATCGGGACCTTGGTTTACAGTTTCTTGGATCCGGACTCGGGACTCAATCAGTTTGGCCGTGAGCTCGAGGGAGAGGCCAGAGTGGATGAGCTGGCGTCAGCCGGAATGTCAATGCTCCAGGAGGCACCCGCGGGAAGGGTCTCCAAAGGAGCCGCGATGGTGATTAACATGGTCGGTAAATCGCGGGGTGGAAGAACGAACGGCGGCGGGACCACTCGTGGAGGCGGTCGTTCAAAGGACAAGCGCGCATCCGCGGGGCCGCGCGAGCGCGACGGCTTCGTCGCAATGAAATCTGGGCCCAACATCCCCGATGGCGAAGTCGGCACGCAGAGGGTGGCAGAAGCCATCGGCCGACGTGGGGGTCTTCCTGCCGCTATCCAGGTAAACGGAGAACTCCACGTGCCCGTTTTTCGGACTCCAGGAGAGGCTCGGAACCGGGGCAGCATGGGTCCGGGTGATTTTGTTGCGACCGTACGAATCAAGGGATCCGACCCAGCGGTTCAGGTCGGCACAAAAGGCTTCGCACATCGGGGGGACATATCGAGTTCCCAGGTCGTGGGCCTTCGCCGCTTGGGGGAGACATTCAAGAGTCATGCAAGTGGTAACCAGGAATCCGCCTTCACCGGTCCGTTCATCCGCGTGAATCCCTAGCCAAGCTTCCAAGTACGTGCACTTCGGCGGCATCGATGCGGCACGGACGTTGCACTGAATCATGGGAGAGGAGGGCTCAGATGGCATTCTTCGAACGGCTCAGTGCACTCGACGCTTCGTTCCTACATCTCGAGGAAGACTCCACGCATATGCACGTCGCGATCGTGCTGATCTGCGACGCAACGCCGTTGCAGCGTGATAACGGAGATCTGGATTTTGACAGCTTGCGTCGTTGGGTCGAAGTGGGGCTCGACGCTACGCCACGTTATCGGCAACGATTGGCCGAGCTCCCGCTCAGTCAACACCCCGTATGGGTAGACGACCCTCACTTCAAGATCGCGTACCACGTCCGTCACACCAGCCTGCCGCGACCGGGCACACGCACTCAGCTCAAGGAGTTGGTCGCTCGGGTCATGTCACAAAAACTCGACCGTGCGAAACCGTTGTGGGAGTTGTGGGTCGCCGAAGGCTTAGAAGGCAACCGCGTCGGCATCGTGCTGAAGGTACACCATTGCATGATCGATGGGATCGGTGGTGTAGATCTATTGACCGCGATGATGGGGGAACGGCCCATGGACACAGTGCCGAACGGTCAGCGTTGGCAGCCGGAACGGAATCCGAGCACGCTGGAGCTCATGCGTCACGAGTTGGAGCGCGGCCTGTCGCAGTCGGCAAAACTGATGCGAACGGGCATCTCGGCTGCGCTGAACCCGATGCGGACGCTGGCATCACTGCGCGACGCAGCTGGCGGGATTTTCGAAGTGATGAGTGCCGCGCTCCAGCCAGCGTCGGAAACACCCCTTAATCCCTTGTGTATCGGACCGCATCGTCGCTTTGACTGGATCCGCTTCGAGCTCGAGGATGTCAAAGAGGTTAAGCGCAAGTTAGGTGGGACCATCAACGACATCGTTTTGGCAACGGCCAGTGGAGCATTGCGTCGATACTTGGCGAATTGCGGTGCACCCGTTGATGAACTGAACTTTCGAGCGGCGTTGCCGGTAAACGTGCGTCCTACTGAACGGCGGGGTAGAACCGGAAACTTCGTATCGATGTTGTTGGCGCCGCTCCCGATCGATGTTGACTCCCCGAAGGAGCGGCTTGAACGGGTGATCGAAACCACCCAGCGACTGAAGACTTCCCGGCAGTCGCAAGGGACCGAACTGATGGAGGCGATGGGTGAGTGGACGTCAGCTTCCTGGCTCGCGTCTATCATGCAGCTCTCGGTTCCGATGCGTAGCTACAACGTCATCGTGACCAACGTGCCCGGTCCCCAGGTTCCGCTCCATTTTTTGGGCGCACCGATCCTCGAGAGCTACCCCATGGTGCCGCTCTTTGCGAACCAAGCTCTCGGGATTGCGCTGTTCAGTTATAACGGCGGGCTGCATTGGGGACTCAATGCGGATTGGGACCGGGTTCCGGACCTTCATTCCCTCGCGGACAGTCTTGCTACCGAGTTTCAAGAATTGCAGAAGCTCGCCGCCCAAGTGTAGTCAGGACTGGGATGTGACATTCAACCCCAGATCAGGTCGCGATTGTCGCAGTTCTACAGGAAGACAGTGTTGGCACCTCTAAATCCCCACACGTTGCACCATTTCCGCGACGGGCGTACGCTGGGCGCGTGAAGAGGATCAGCCGCGGGTATGCGGCAGCGTTGCTGCTGCTTCTGGGGGCATTTGGCGCGAATGCCGCTCCCCCGATCGTGACCCTTACTTTGAGCGCGAGTCAGCCTCAATACACGGTGGGCGAGCAGATCGAAATTACCGTGGAGCTATCCAATATCTCTGCGACTGAATCGGTTACGGTTTCAGCTTACGACACGGGCAACCTACGTGTTCGGGTCAAGAAGAACGGCAAACGGGTACGTCCGATCGCTGGCTTCGCGCTCCATGATGAAGATCCGCGTGAACTCGCGCTGGCTGCACTCACGACCTTAGCGCCAGGCGAGTCGGTGACGCTACCGTTCGACGTTGCGCTTGATTCCGAATTTGGTTCGATCATCGTGGATCAACGTCTTGCCAAATTCAAACCGAAGTCAAAAAAGGTTAATGATCGCAGCCGCACCCATCCGCTAGAGGGGACAGGTCAGTTTGAGCTTCAGCTCACGTACAAGTATCGCGGTGCCGACGGCGTGTTCTCCGACGTGCTGCACCGTCGGCTGAAGTCGAACACGCTGAGCTTTTCCATCGTGGCGGCTCCTTAGATGGTTCGCCTTGCATGGGTTCTGCTGCTGCTAGGTACTTTGACCTTGCCCGTCACTTCACAGGCGACGGTCGTTGTCGATGGAAGTGCGTCGTTTCGCGCCAAGGTTGAGGCCGCGCTTGCTATGATCAAGGCGGCCGACCCGCTACTTGAGGCGCTCATCGATAAGCTCGAGCAATCATCGAATGTGCACTCCATCCATCGGCGCAAGAGTGGCGGCAGCGAGTCTATGTCACGCGGCTCGCCGAAGGATTCAGGAACCGGATCCAGGACCTTCTGGAATGACACGAACACGAAGCCGACAACCAACGACACCGCACGAGATCCAATCGCCATCCTCGTGCACGAACTCACCCACGCGTGCTCCTTCGACGACGGAACTTTTACGACCGACGTCGACAGGCTGGTGAGCAAGATCAAGTTCGAAGAGATTCAGGCGGTATTCAGCGAAAACGTGTATCGCAGTACAGCGGGCCTGCCGCCGCGTCGCAAGTACGGTGGTAAGGCGATGCCCGCAACCCCACAACTCTGCGAGACCTGCACCGAGGGTAAAGAATGCGATGGGGAATGCACCTTACCCAACCACATGTGCTTTCCCTCCGGCGATGATTGTCGCTGTATCCAGTTTTCGCCCATCACACCCCCTTGCGGCCCGCTTGAGGCGGATGGCCAAGAAGGTTGTTACGGCACCTGCCCACCTGACATGCCGATCTGCCGCAACTTCAACCTCGAGCCCGGCGGCCCACTCGAATGCTTGTGCACGTTCTTTTAGGTTGATCGCAATCGGAAGGAGGTTCCGATGTTGATACTCCGGACCGCACTGACACTTACTCTTTTCCTCTTGCCGGCTTTGGCTACCGCACAGACGGTGATTGCGGTGATCGATAGCGGGGTCGATGCCAATAGCCCCGACCTTGCGGGCAAGCTGGTGCCGGGATTTGACTTCGTGGAAGGGGATAGCGACCCAGACGACATTCTCGGTCACGGCACCGAGATGGCGGGCATCCTGGTTTCGACCGGGATTCATCCCGGGATCTGTACGGACTGCAGGGTGATGCCACTCAAGGTGACCCATGAGCTCGGACTCGCGGGGCAGAATCTTATTGCGGATGCGATCGAGTTCGCGATCGCTTCCGGCGCGGACGCGATCATGGTGGGCGTGGCTACTGGAGGGAGTGGTTCGGATCTGACCGCTGCGGTGAACGCGGCAGAGGCTGCTGGAATTCCGATTGTTGCGCCGGCAGGGAACGAACAGCTCGAACAAACCTTTTACCCTGCGGCACATTTATCGGTGATTTCGGTCGTAGCACTCGATCCCAATCAACGCCTCTCTTCTTTCGCAAACAGCACACTACTCGAGACCGTTGCAGAGCAGGGTGAACTTCTGCCATCGACCGTCGATCCCAACGGGGTAATGGGGGGTAGCTCTGTTTCAGCCGCGAGAGTCGCGGGGGCGGTGGGCTTATTACTTACCACGAACTCAACACTTACCCCAGCGCAGCTACGACAGATCATTCACTTCGGTGTGGATCCGCTGCCGATTGATCGCTTCGATGAGTTCTTTGAGATGGGTGCGCTCAATACGAGCAAGGCGTTTGCGCGCTCCGCGTCCGATTTTTCCGACATAGCCGTCACGCGCCTAACGCGCTTTCCCGACACGCCGATCGCGGGGCAGGATCACTTCGTGCGTGCGCGATTCATTAATCAGGGGAACGTCCCCACGACGGTCAACCTTCCGATATCTGTGGTGGTCGATTCAGTGGTCGTCGTCACGGGGGCGATTCCGTCTCTGGGTCTGGGAGAGTCCCTCGAGCTTGACCTGCCGCTTCCCGCGGGCTTGGTAGGAACGACTGCTTCCGTAACGATAACGGCCGCTGGCGATACAGGCGAAACAGAGCTTGCGAATAACTCGCGTTCGACGTTGGTTTCGTACGTGACGGATCCAATCCACGACGTGCAGCTCGAGATCGGCGCGCTTTCCGATCCGATCGTCGAAGCCGACACGCTCAGTATTCCGATCACGGTCCGCAATCGGGGCAATCAGAACGAGCCCAACGTGACGGTGGATCTCTTCATCGATGCGGAACCGATTCAAAGTTTTGCAGTGAGTTTGGATGCTGGGGACGAGACACAGCTTGTGGGCAGCTGGACACTTCCGCTGGAACCCCAGGGCTACGCCGCGCTGCGCGTATCGGTGTCGATCGCGGACCCTGACGTCGACGCTTTCGGCGACGATTGGTACTTCACCCTTCGGCCGCAGTCTCAGGACGAACCCGCGATCACGCAGTATGCGGATATTCCCGAAGCCTTTCAGGTTGTGATGGACGCTCCATGGATGACGGTTCGCTCGTACGCCCCGGTTCTTTTCTTTTTGCCGGAGTTTCCAGCGGACGCGTATTTCATTGATCATTTCGAGATCTTCAATATCAAAATCGCCCAATTCAATCCTCTAGATTTAAAGGGCAAGGGAGAGCTCATCGCGCGTGACGTAGTGAACAGTATCAAGCCGGAGCTGCTGAACGGAATCGAAGCGGTGACAGCGTTTGGCCAGGTGCTCCCGGGTGGCGCGGGCGTCACCGACGGCCGAGTCTTCAAGAGAATGTGGCACTATATTCTCCGCGTCCCCCGCGACAAGATCGACCCCGCCATTCCTGCGGGTGAGTCGGCTTTTCGTCACATCGTGGCACTCACCCGGTACCGAAAGTACCGGAAGAATCACCCCCAACACTATGACTGGACGCGTACACTTAAGATCCTTTTCAGCTCCGAGGAGCTCCCGCGGTTCGACGCCCGTGACCGTCACTACGATGTTCACGTGCATACGATCGCGGAACAGACGTCTTGGCTACCCGTTAACCCCAATGCAGGTCGCAAGAACTATGGTGGCCCGGTCGTCATGCTCTTGGAATCGGCCTACGCGCTGGGCATGGTGAAAAATCAAGTCACCGTAACGGAATCAAGCGGGGGGCCCGAAATTTTTACGGGCTACAAGAACAAGATCGTAACCACGGACCACAGCGTGTTCTATTCCGGAAACACGGAAACCGGAAGTAAGGAGGACTACGACTCTGGAATCGCGCCCAGTTGGGGCCCCACCGACGATACCAACGGCCGCGACACCGAGTTCGAGTGGTATCGAGACGTTTTTGGAAACACCGCCGCCGAAGAGATCGCCCTAAAGACACCGTTTCTGACCCAAGTTATTCCGTCGGGCTATCATTTTCTCGCGTATCAGTCGAACCATTTCGAAGGACCCTGGAACGGGGGCTCACTGAATCCATGGACCATGGAAAAGGCGCTTCGGCACATGGATACCAATGGCCTTCTGCCAGGGATCAACTTTGCCTACGCGGCGCATCCAAACTTTAAACCACAGGACTATCCGGAAACGTACTTCGATCAAGCGATTGGACTGCGCTCGAACAACTCCAGCACCGGCCCGGCGATCCACACGCCCTCGGGTGAATTCATCTATCGAGGCTCCCAGCTTTGGAACGAGAAGGAAGAGGGTATACGTGCGATAAACTTGAGTGAGATCAAACGGCTCGATCCTTTCAGTCAAGCCAGCAAACACCGGTTTGAGATCGACAATGAATGGGAGGAGCTTCTAGACGAGTCGCTGAAGGACTACTACGATCGTCTCGCGAACGCGATGATCTTCTCCTTCCAAAAATCCGACCGAACATTTATTCGAAAGATCTACATGGCGGGAGGATCCGACGCCCACGGGGACTTCAACTACAAAGACGACGTACGGGCAACGGCCGCGGCCTGGGTGATCGACTTAAAACGTTTCACCGCCCTCGGCTCCGTTAAAGAAGGCGCGAAGGTCACGTCCAACGCCTTTGCTCGCGTTCGGACGTACACGCTGGTCCATGATCGAAAAGATGCCTCCAGCGATCCGAACAACACCATAGAAGCGGTGCGTGCCTACCGCGACGGCAATACCGTGCTCACCGATGGGCCGCTGGCGATGTTCTGGATTGATTCAGACGCGCGGCACGACGCCAACGGCGGTACCGAAAATGTGGATCGTTGGCACGACGCGACGGTTCTCTTTGAAAACCAAGAGGGGCGCATTGGGGGTGGAGGGGATCTGGACGGCGCGCGAAGCGCGATCATCCCGCAGAACGATGACGTCTTCATTCAAACGATGTGGCGCGGCGGTATTCAGCCCGGTGCAACCAACGAACCGAATCACTTCACCTTGCGGAAGATCGAGCGCGAGATGTTTGGAAGTGCGTTCAGAGCGAAAAAGACCGAGATATCGCTACCGGTCGATCCGAACGGCGACCCACTTGCCGGCAGCCTGCAGGATCCGCTCGAGGAGATGGCGGCGCTCTTTCTGGAGTTCAAAGATGACGACGTCAAGGAACGGGCGCTCACCAACGCGGTCTGGACAATTCCCCTGGAGATAGAGCTTAGGATTCAGGCGCCATGTCCGACTCTCGAGGTGATCGGATTCTTTGATTTTCCCATCTCGATCCATACGCACAGCGGTGTATACATACAGCAACTCGACGCAACGGGCGTGAGTCAGGACCCGAACGTCCGGCTTGAGCCGCTACGTCCGGAGGACGCCGGCTGGCTCAACCGAGGTAATGTTTCGCATCGCCTTTGGGCGGGGAAAGCTGAGATTGCCTGCCAAGACGACCGCTGGGATTCGGTCAACCACATTCCCGATCCCAACTACCAGTCCTTCGTGATCTGGATGAACGATCCGCAGGAGAACGGCCAGAATATTTTGAACGACGTTGGCGCGACGCTGCGGGTCCGTCACGACTGTGGAAACGGCGCCACCGAGTCGGGCGAGGGCTGCGACGATGGAAACAGCGCACCCGGAGACGGCTGCGAGTCGAACTGCGAGCAGACGGCCTTTGATCTGATCTCTGGCAAGAAGTTGAAGTTACGCGATCGCTTGGGCGACCCCCGCGCACGAAAGCTCACCCTCGTGTCGAAGGATCCAGTGACTACGACTCCGGCTGCCGGCTCCCTGGCCGACCCACGTCTGACGGGTTCCACGTTGCATCTCATCAACCCCACGACGGGCGAGAGCGACACCTACGACCTGCCGGCTTCGGGTTGGAAAGCATTGGGCAAAAACCCCGAAGGTTCCAAAGGTTACCTCTACAAGGACAAGGGACTCGTCAACGGACCTTGTAAGAAGGTTCAGGTGCGACCCGGAAAGGGCGTCAAGGCCAGCTGCACCGGCGATCGGATTCTTTTCTCTTTGGATGAACCTACGCAGGGCTCCTTGACCGCAACCCTTTCGCTGGGCTTTGGGGAGGATGGCCAGCACTATTGCATGGCGTTTGGCGGCAGCGTCAGAAAGGACTTCGGCACGGGCACACAATTTATCGGCTCTTTCGAAGCTAAGGATGCTCCCGCACCGATGAGTTGCCCCTTGCCTTAGCTGCGGAATCCTATTTTACGAGGATGCCGTAGCCGCCGCGCCCAGAGACATCGAGATTTGCAACTCCAGGAACGACGTGAAGCTCAGCTTGGACCGGAAACACGCAAATCCCAGGAGGGTTTTTGCCGCATGCGTAGGAAAAAGACGCGCGCTCTTCATAGCGCGTGCAGATCAGGTTATCGAAGATGCAATCCTTGTAGTTCATGACCCGAAAGGTGATCTGACTCCCGCCTACGACAAAGAAAAAGCCATCAACCACCTGTTGGGACTGAAGGGAAAACGACCACGTATCAATGTCTCGGCCACCGAGCGCGCCTTTAAAGCCGATCCACTCGCCATCGACCGTGTAACGGATTACGCCTTCGTCAGGCTGCAAACGGTTGTAGAAGGCGACGTTCCCACTATCATTGAAGACAACGGCGTGTCCAACGTTGTTCGGTTCTATTTCGTCATCGCAGCCGGTGAGTGTGAGCACGAATAACACCGTACAGAGTATGTAAACTCGGTGCTTCAGCTTTTGCATTCCTCGGCTCCTGTTCCGTCGAACGCAACATCTTATACCTGTTTTTCATTTCTGTGTCACCACAACGTGGCCTACCCCGAGCCTCGACCCAGTTGTCGAATGAACGCGTGCGTCCTGGGAAGGGCGTCAAAGCCAGTTGCGCCCGCGATCAAATCGGGTTCTCTTTGGATGAACCTACGCAGGGCTCCTTGAGCACAACGCTTTCGTTGGGCTTTGGGGAGGATGCCAGCACGACTGCATGGCGTTTGGCGGCAGCGTCGGGCGAAACTTGAGTTCGCGTGTCATCGCTGTGCGGAGTTGAACGTATGTGTCGCACAGGGGTCTTCCTTATTAAGCCGAGGCGTAGCATGACCGAAAAAAAGATGTGCGTTTCCCCTCGCCAACGATTCACCGCGCTTGGCGCCGTGAGATCCTCGTCGCGCTCACCTTGTTGTTCATTACAACAACGCCAGCGCTCGCGGATTCCTGGATGTCGCATGCGGATGTTACGCTCCTGCCCGGAACGGATCGTTTACTGAGTCGTCTCGACCTTTGGGTGCCCTTCCATGGACAGGAGAGGGCGCTTTGGTATATCGACGCCCGCGCGGTCGTCTCGAGTCGTCACAACTATGAAGGGAACCTAGGAATCGGCTACCGCCGCATGCTGGATTCGGCACCGTGGATTCTGGGGGCATATGCGTTTTACGACCGGCGTTGGACGGAGTACAGAAATGTGTTCAACCAAGCGACGCTTGGACTCGAGGCGCTAAGCGAGCAATGGGATATTCGCGCCAACCTATACCTGCCGGAACTCGGTCGCCAGCGAGCCGAGACAAGCGGGTCTAGCGGGGGCTCTTCGGCGCCGCGTCTTTCGGGAAATCAGATCGTATCCGGTTCGGGCCAGCTCACGCAGTCCTATGAGAAGGCAATGCGTGGATTTGACTTGGAGTTGGGACGCAGCGTACCGCGACTACCGTGGCTGCGCACGTACGCAGCCGGCTTTGCGTTCAACGCATCGGGTACGCCCGGTGCGACCGGCGTACGTTTTCGCCTCGAAGCGCGGATGACCGATCGGCTTACGCTGGGTGCCCGCTATCAACGTGACGACCTACGCGGGAGTCAGGGTTTTCTGGAATTTCGCTTACGCCTCGATTCATGGCGCGGTCCGAACAAGAGACCGGGGCGTTACTCGCTTGCGGAACGCATGACCCAAAAGCCAGAACGCGACATCGACATCGTCACTTCCGATAAAGCCACGTCGCTGGTGGGAAGTCCGACGACACCGCTCTTGGGTGGCGATGGAAACACGCAAGAGGTCTGGTACGTCAATAACAACGCTGCGGCCGGTGGCAGCGGTACGTTTGAAAATCCTTTCGATACTTTGGCAGAGGCAGAAGCCGCGAGTGGTCCCTACGACTGGATCTTCGTCTATGCGGGGGACGGGTCCACGACTGGACAGGCGGCCGGCATCACGCTGCAGGCCAACCAGAAGTTACTCGGTGAGGGCGTCGGGCTGACGGCCAGCAGCACCGCGCTCATCGCAGCCGGTTCGCGGCCCGTGTTAACCGGCACTGCGGCGGGGGGTGCCACCGTCGTCGTCGCCGATAACGCAGAAGTGGCGGGCGTACAGGTATCCAACGCGGCGGCGGGGGGAATCGGTGCGGCAGCGGTAAATGGCGTCAATATTCACGACAACGTGGTTGCGACAGCAGGCAGCTACGGGGTCGGTTTGATCAATGCGGGGGGGACGGTATCGATCCAGTCCAATACGGTTACAGCGGCCCTGGTCGGCGTCGTCCTAGGGACAACGAACGCGAGCACGGATCTGAACGCGACCGTCTCCTCGAATACCATTTCCGGGAGCACAGCCGCAGAGGGAATCGGTGTTAGCAATAGCTCGACCACACGCGACAGTACGATCACGATCTCGTCCAATATCGTGTCTGCAAATGCCGGCTCGGGCATCGTCGCTTCGGCCACTGGATCCCGCACGCTGACGACCACGATCTCGAACAACAGTTCCACGGGCGATGACACAGGGATCGGTCTCGTGACCAGCGGGAGTAGCAACGCGGTACTTCGCGCAACACTTAGCGGGAATACGATTACGAATCCGGTCCAGGAGGGCATTCTACTGTCCACGAGCGGGAGCACGAACGCCACGACGCTGGGTGCAACAATCACCTCCGACACAGTGACGGGAACGCCAACAAAGGGTGGGTTGAAAATCGACACCAGGGGAACTGCCGACGTCGACATCGTCACCACGGGGAGCGCGTTTGGCGGGGGCGGCAACGCAAGCACCAATGACACCTCGAACCTCTGTCTGGAGCTCAGCAGCAGCTCCGCCAACCCCAGCTGGGCCATGACCAATACCGCCGGCAGCTTCAATCTCTACTTTGATGCAGGGAGCAATACTCCAACCACTTACAACACAACTGGTACTATTACGGTTGTCCCCCAAACCACCTGCACGCCCTGAGAGGAACGTTGGATCTGTTGATCCATTGGATGTATTTTCGACCGGGGTGTAAAAGTTCGACCGGCACGCGATGTCATCCTTTATCAGTTTATTGCCCCGTCCTGGTCGTGTGGCTCACTCTGGATGTTCAAAGCGGGTACAGTAGTCATCGAATCGGTATCAGGATCACAATATGCTTACGGAACCGTTGCCAATCCCGTTGTTCTTCGCGCTGTGGGCGCTGGGTGGACTTTGTTGGCTGATCGGTAGTGTGTTTCTCGCTGGGCGCGACGGCTTGTCACGCAGCTCGATGGCTTTCGCTTTACTCACAATCGTGCCATTTATCTTAATCGGCGCGCGTCTGCACTACGTCTTGCTCGAGGAAGGCCGGACGCTAAGCGCGCTCGTCGAAACCCCGGAACTGTTCCTCCAGCAAGGCTTTCGTCTTCCGGGCGGCTTGCTACTGGCGCTGTTCGCGGCACCGCTGGTCGCGTTTGCATTCCAGCTGCCGTTTCGCCGCTTCGCCGACGCCGCGGTGGTCTTCGCGGGTCTCGTCTTCGCGTTCGGCCGCGTCGCTTGCTTTCTGCGGGGCTGTTGTTTCGGTGAGACCACCAACTTTCCGTGGGCGGCGGCTCACCCTTTGGGTAGTTACGCGCATAAGATTCATTTACACTACGACCTTGTTGCTGACGGAGCGGCCGCGTCACTTCCCGTGCACCCCTTTGGATTGTACCTAGCAGTTACGAGCCTGGGCGTGGTTGCGCTGATGCTCATTTTGCGGCGCTACCAGCGTTATCCCGGCGAGGTGGCGCTCGCGTTTGTCGCCGTCATGAGCCTGAGCGCCGCATTAATCGAAACGTTTCGAGAGATCGAACTCGTGCGCAGCGTGCCGTTGAGGATGTTGATCCCAGCGCTGGTGGGCTCCATCGCGGCATTCGTCTACATAGGTCTCTGGAATCGTCCAGCGTCGAGTCTTGAGGTACGGGAGGTGCCCACATGAGTTTCCTTCGTCGAAGCGTCGCGTTCGCGTTGATCTCTCTATTCGGTTTTACAACGTTGGCGTGGGCCAACCACCAACTACAAAACTACCACTGGCCCAAAACGCAGCTGCGGGTTTGCAATTTGGCTGAAGACAACGTGATCCATCCGTATCGCAGCTTGCTGCAATGGGAATGGGCCGAGTGGAGTGCTGGAACCAAAATGAATCTCGTTTCCAACTGCGAAGACCCGGATATCACGCTCGTGCAGGTCATCGACACAGGTATCGGGGGTGGGATCACCGAATTCGTAGATGATGGCACGCCATTTCAGCACCTCATCTCAGCCGAGGTTCGGTTGAATACCTGGGTTCTAGATCTGGAAACCGATCATTGCGTCCAACACGTTGCGTGTCACGAGATCGGCCACGCGCTGGGACTTGCGCACAACGCTCCCGGCGTTGTTACCGGCAGTTGCATGGATCAGTTCAGTCTAGCGCCTCCCTGCGGAGTGATATCCACAGACTTCATTGCCCACGATGTCACGACGGTAAATGCGATTAACCATGGCTGCGGTGAGCCTGAGCCCTAGGTCGTACTGGAGTCGATGCGATGAAATATTTTCGTACGAGCGTTGTTTTTCGCTGAGCTTTGGACTGGGCTTCGCCACCCTGGCGTGGAGCAGCCACCAGTGGGAGAACTATCATTGGGCCAAGCAAAAGCTAAAGGTGTGCAACCTGGCCGAGGACACACCGATCCATCCCTACCGGACCCTGTTCTTTTTGGAGTGGGCGGATTGGAGCGTAGGGACCGAGCTGAATCTAGTGTCCGGTTGCGCAAGTCCGGATATTACGCTCAGTCACGCTGATTACGGCGCGTCCGGCTGGCTCGGTAACACCAGCGATCCGGTTAGTTCGGGCCTCCCATACCAACATCTGATCGCCGCGAACGTTCGCGTCAACGAATTTTATCTGGGAACTAAAGACGATCCATGTGTGCAGGGGATCGCCTGCCATGAGATGGGGCACGCGCTTGGACTGGACCACGTTACGACGGGTGGGTGCATGATCGTGCTGCCACTCCAGTGGTGCAATGCGTGGCCGGTCGATTTCGACGCCCACGACGTCGAGGTGGTGAACGCCATCAATCACGCCTGCGGTGAGCCTGAGCCCTAGGTCGGACGGGAGCGAATTCGATGAGACATTTTCGAAACGGCCTTGTTTTTGCGCTGACCTTTGGGTTGGGTTTTACGACACTCGCATGGGCCAGTCATGTGCTATCGATCTATCATTGGGACAAGCTCGGGCTCCGCGTCTGTAATCAAGGCGTGAATACATCCGCGCACCCGTACCAAGCGCTGATCTCTTGGGAAACGGCACAGTGGAATGGTGGAACTCGGCTGAATCTGGTCGAGGACTGTTCCAGCGCAGAGATCACCGTCATTAGCCAGAACTATGGTCCGGGCGCGTTGTGGGGTTGGATGGATCCCGTGCTTATTCCATTCGCGCCCTTTCATTGGATTTCGAATGTGGCCCGACTCAATGAGCACTATTTGGACGCGAGAACCGACAACTGCGTGTCGGCGGTCGCTTGCCACGAAATCGGACACGCGCTGGGCCTAACGCACCGAGTTTCCAGCAGCAGTTGCATGGACCCAGAGAGGTCGCCGGCCTGCGACACGATGACTCCCGACTTCGACAGCCACGACGTAGAAGTAGTGAATGAAATTAATCACGGCTGCGGCGAACCCGAGCCTTAGGCCGAAGGAGTTCCTAGATGTTTTTAACGACTTCCAAAATCGCAGTGATCGGTTGCTTACTCGGTGCGGCTGCGAGTGTTTGGTATTCGCTGCCGAGTGGATCGCCTTTGCAAATGCTCTGGTCGGAACACTACGATTCGGCTGCGGAAATGATGAATGCGATGGACCTTGTGGTGGTGGCCGATGCAGAGAGTTCGCATGAGGGTCGTTTTGTGGATGACGCCGCAGGCGGCGTGCAATTCTATGAGACCACCTTTGTTGTCCACCAGACGCTATCTGGCGCGGTTGCGGCCGGCGATCGTTTCGTGGTCGAACATATGATTGCGGAATCCGGTAGTTGGTTTGCGCTTGGTCACCACGCATTCGAACCCTACGATGCCGGAACGCGCCATCTGCTGATGCTACGCAAGCCGCAGGACTACGCGTTCTACATTCTGGCCAACGCGCAAGGACGTTTCTGGGTCGATGGCGACAATCGTGTCATTGCGCCCGATCCCGACCTTCGAGTCGCAAACGAGCTCGATGGCAGAAACCTTCGCGATGCGGGTGACTATCTTCGCGCGCGGCGTATTGACTAGATCGGTATCGTCGGAAGGCCATCGTTCTGCACTAGCAGCATCCCTCCGCACTTTCCGCGTTGTCGTCGCAACGTACCCATCGGTAGACCCAAGCGCCCGAAAGAGCGCCACTGATCGGGCCGACGAAGTAAATCCACAAGTGTTCGAATTGCAACGCAACCAAAGCTGGACCGAGAGAGCGCGCCGGGTTCATCGACGCACCTGAAATCGGCCCGGCGAAGATCGCCTCCAAAGCGACAGTACCGCCGATCGCAAGCCCCGCCATCTGTCCGACCGCCCGGGCGTCGGTTGCAACTGCAGTAATGACGAACATGAGAAAGAACGTCAGAATTGTTTCTAAGATGAGTGACTGCAGCGGTGAGCCGCTTGGCACCGTAGCGCCGAGCTCGGCAACCGATCCGAATAGCTGGAGCAGGACCCAGGCAGCGACCAGCGCGGCGATGAGTTGTCCGCTGACGTACGCCGGAACTTGCTTCCACGCAAAGCGCCCACTCGCCGCAAACGCGAGAGTCACGGCTGGATTGAAGTGCGCCCCGGAGATATGACCTATGGCATAAATCATGACCATGATCACCAGGCCAAACGTGGCACCAATGCCAAGGTGCGTGACTGCACCGTCCGACAGCTTGTTGACCATAATGGCGCCACAACCTGCAAAGACGAGAGCAAATGTCCCCACAGCTTCGGCGAGCGCTTTTCGAGCCAAGGCGTAGGGTGGTGGATTATTCGACATATTTGATTGTGCATATATATGGGAGAACGTATATTTATGTCAATGAAGCTCGCACCCGATCGTTTCTTCGCTGCACTTGCGGATGAGACACGCCTCCGCGCGCTTATGTTGCTATGGTCCGAGGGCGAACTTTGCGTCTGCGATTTAACGCAGGCTCTCGGTGTCTCCCAGCCGAAGGTTTCCCGACATCTCGCAACGCTTCGCAAGGCTGGCGTGGTCGAGGACCGCCGCGATGGTACCTGGGTCTACTACGCTCTTAAGGAAGAGCTGCCCGAGTGGGCGGCAGCCGTGCTGGACGAGCTGGCTGACGCCTTGACGGGCGAGAAGCCTTATCGTGGCGACTAAGGGCGCTTGCTAAAGCGGCGAACCGGTCGGTTCGCTGTCTGTAGTGATGAATCGCTACAACGTGCAAGAGTAAATCGTCAATCCCATGTGCCGAAACCGAGATCTCTGCTATGGTCCCGTGGTGTTTAGGTCGGCCAAGCGATCGTGTTTAACTTTACTGCTCCTGCTGGGGCTAGGAAGTCCTGGGTGGGCGGTTATGCACGCGTCTCTTCACGCCGACGCGCCCGCAGATATGGCGGGGGTGTTGGTGCATCTCGGTGCGGTCGCGGATGCCGACCCTGAAGAGCACGGCCATTCACATCCGCCAGATCCGAGCGTGGTCACAGGCGCTCGGGTTGATCTAGGAGGCCAAGCCCTAACGGTCGAGGCTTCTTTACCTTTGCCGGACAACACGGCATCAAGTTTCGAACCGGCTCCGCCGTCGGCGCCTGCGCGTGCAAGCCCAGGCTACCAGTCGTCGTCGCGTTCCCGCGCGCCTCCCAGCCACCATCTGTAGCGTATCGCCAGCCTAGAGTTCGGCGACAGATGGGTGTACGCGCGCCATCTGATTAGACCGGGCTCACCCTACTGTCATCGCTGGCCGTGCGCACAATGGATCAGTAGCTGCGCATAGGAAAACCCTGTTCTTGAACGGGTGGTTGACGGCGATGTACGATTCTTTTCACTTCATCAATTATGTGGGGTTGGGATTGGCGCGCGCGATGTGCGCTTGTGCGTTCCTATCTGTATTGACGTTTGGCGCAAGCGCACACGCTGAGGCCCGGGAAACAGCTGACATTGTGATCAGCTTGAATGAAGCGCTCGCCAAGACGATTGAGCACAACCCTCAACTCAGAGCATTCACGCACCGCCTTGCTGCGGAAGATGGCCGCGTTGTGCAAGCCGGTTTGGCTCCGAATCCCGAACTGGAACTCAGCGTCGAAGATGCGCTCGGAAGCGATCGTTTCCATGGCACTGATAGTGCACAAACGACGCTGAGTCTGGGTTGGATATTAGAGCGTCGGATTCGTCAACGCCGTGCGGGCGCAGCACGTGCCAATGCATCGTTGCTTGCCGCAGACGCGGAGATCCTTCGGCTCGATGTCGCTGCAGAAACAGCACGTTGGTTTCTCGTCTGCTTAGCAGCCCAGGTACGCAGACTCCGTGCAGACGAGGCCGTTCAACTTGCGAACGATACAATTCATGCGGTCCAGCGGCGGGTGACCGCAAGTCGGGCGCCGGAAGCAGAGCTGGCACGTGCTCAAGCCGAACTCGCCATCATCAAGCTCAACCGAGAGGATATCGCGCACGAGCTGGCGTCGGCCTACCACAGGCTGGCCGCACAGTGGGGCGAAACAGAGCCAGGCTTTTCGCGGGTGGACGGCGACCTTCTGATGCTCCCCACGACTAAATCCTTCGCAACCGTCAGCTCTCGTATTGAGCAAAACCCAGAGGTCGCGCGGTTCATTTCGAAAGAGCGCGTGGCCGAAGCGGAAGCGCGGCTAGCGGAGGCGCGACGATGGCCTGCATTTCGGCCACACGTGGGTGTGCGTCATCTCGAAGCCACAGATGATGTGGCTTTCGTCGCAGGAATCACGGTCCCGTTTCCGGTGCTCAATCGCAATCAGGGCCGCATATCTGAGGCTCGAGCAACGCTTGCGCAAACGCGTGCGGATGCCGAAGCAACGCGCGTTCGCGTCCACACATCGCTCTTCGTGATCTACCAAGAGCTTCAGCACAGCTTGCACCGTGCAGAAACCCTCAGAAATGACGTCATACCGCGTCTTGCCCGGGCGCAAAACGAAATGCGTTCTGGATATAAGCGGGGACGTTTCAGTTACTTCGAATGGCGCTCCGTACAAACGGACTTACTCGAGGCGCGAAACACGCTCCTGGAAGCAAGCATCGCCGCGCACCGCCACGTTATAGAGCTTGAACACCTAACCGGTGCGCGCCTGGCACAACCGTGAGGTTCTTAATGATGAAACGAATAGATCTAAGATGGTTCTGGATTTTGGGTATGCTGCTAACCGCATGCGGTGGGTCTGGTTCCGAAACAAGTACGTTCGTAAAAGGCGCCCACGGCGATCAAGCTGCTGAAATCCAGAAAGGCCCGCATGGAGGCCGTTTACTGGCTGACGATGACTTTACGCTCGAGTTGGCCATCTTCGAGTTAGGTGTTCTGCCAGAATTTCGCGTGTGGGTTACGAAGGATGACCAGCTCGTCGACCCCAACGAAGTTGTTCTGAGAATCAAACTAACCCGATTGGGAAACCGCGTGGACGAGATCGACTTCCATCCTCGGAAAGATTTTTTGCAGGGTGACACGGTCATTTATGAACCACATTCGTTCGTGGTGTCCATCGAGGCGGTTCACGCTGGCAAAAAGCACAGTTGGCAATACGATAATTTCGAAGGGCGCACAGCAATCAGTGCTGAGTTCGCGGAGTCCTTCGGGGTCGAGACGATGATCGCAGGCCCGATGGTTCTCGAGGACACGGTTACTGTGTACGGCCGACTCGTGAGTAATCCCGAACGTGTTCGGGAGATTCGCGCTCGGTTTGAGGGCGTTGTTCAGACGGTGGCTGTGCAGATCGGTGACTTTGTTCGCAAAGGTCAAACTGTATTAGCGATAGAGAGCAACGAGAGTCTGAACTCGTACACGATTACCGCACCCATTGATGGCGTGATTACACAACGCGCGGCAAATCCTGGCGAGCAAACCGGCGATCGCCTCCTGTTGACGATCAATGACACGTCATCGGTTTGGGCAGAGCTGTCTATTTTCCCCGGTGATCGCTCACGGATACGCGTCGGCGCGCCCGTCACCATCACTGACGCAACCGCTGATCCGCCCGTCTCCGGCGTCATTTCTACAGTTGACGTGTTGGCGGCTGCGACTCAGGCGGTGATTGCGCGCGTCGTGCTTGAGAATACCGATGGTCATCTTTTGCCCGGAACTTACATCAGCGCGGAAGTCACCGTAGGCGAGTACTCGATGTCGCTGGCGGTTAAGCGATCGGGTCTCCAGAATTTTCGAGACTTCACTGTCGTATACGCACAAGTGGGTGAAGAGTACGAGGTTCGCATGTTGGAGCTTGGCCGACAGGCAGGGGCGTATGTTGAAGTCCTCGGTGGTTTGGAGCCCGGCACACGCTATGTCAGTGAGAACAGCTACTTAATCAAAGCCGACATCGAAAAAGCCGGCGCATCGCATGATCACTAAGGATTCAACGTGCTCGACTACATCCTAAAAGCATCCATTACTCGTCGAGGCCTCGTCTTGTCGCTCGTGCTTCTGGTCGCGGGATTAGGTGCCTGGAATTTTACTCGCTTGCCTATCGATGCTGTACCCGACATTACGAATGTGCAGGTCGTAATTAACACCGAAGCGCCCGGCTATACACCGTTAGAGGTAGAGCAGCGTGTCAGTTTTCCCGTGGAGACCGCGATGGCAGGCCTGCCGCAGCTCGCATACACGCGATCGGTATCGCGTTACGGGCTATCGCAAGTGACTGTCGTATTCGAAGAAAAGACCGACATCTACTTCGCCCGCCAGCAGGTGGGCGAGCGGATCAATGAAGCCAAATCGAGCCTCCCCCCTTCCTTGGAACCTACACTGGGGCCTATCGCCACTGGCCTTGGCGAGATTTTCATGTTCACGGTGGATGCGGAACCCGACGGAAAGAACCTCGACGGGAGTCCAATCACGCCAACAGACTTGCGCTCGGTTCATGACTGGATCATCCGACCCCAACTCTTGCGAGTACCGGGTGTTGTTGAAGTGAACCCAATCGGGGGCTTTAAGAAGCAAATCTTGGTGGCACCTGACCTGACGAAACTGCTCGCCCACGGGCTCAGCTATAGGGATGTCTTACGGGCGTTGGAGGAGAACAACAAGAATCGGGGCGCTGGGTTCATCGAGCATAACGGCTCGCAGTGGTTGATGCGCGTGCCTGGCCAAGCGAGTCGGATGGACGAGCTGGGTGAGATCGTCGTTAGTCAGACAAACGGAGTGCCGCTTCGCGTGCGAGACGTTGCGAGCGTAGGATTGGGTCGAGAGCTTCGTTCCGGTGCGGCGACACAGAACGGCCATGAGGTTGTGATGAGCACGGTATTTATGCTCATCGGCGAAAACAGCCGCACCGTCTCCAGTGCCGTGGGCGCCAAACTGAAGGAAATTCAAGGTAGCCTGCCGCCAGGCATTACGGCGACGGCTGTCTATGATCGTACTGGGCTAGTCGATAAGACGTTGGCCACGGTTCAAAAGAACCTGGTCGAAGGTGCACTGCTGGTGATTGTGGTGCTGTTCTTGCTGCTGGGAAATGCACGCGCGGCGCTCTTGACCGCGACCGTCATTCCAATCGCGATGCTGATGACAATCAGCGGAATGGTGCAAAGCAAGGTCACCGCAAACTTGATGAGCCTTGGGGCATTAGATTTTGGTCTGATTGTAGACGGCGCTGTAATTATCGTTGAAAACTGTCTGCGCCGCCTGGGTGAGGCGGACCATGACGGTCAGGGACTTAACGACCGAGCAGCGGTGGTGTTCGACGCAACACGTGAAGTGATAAGACCCGCGCTATTCGGCGTGTTTATCATCACAGCTGTGTATATCCCGATCTTCGCGTTGACTGGCGTCGAGGGGAAGATGTTTCATCCGATGGCGATTACGGTGGTGATTGCTCTCCTGAGTGCAATGGTTCTGTCCGTGACGTTCGTTCCGGCGGCCGTTGTATTCTTGTTTCGAAAACCGGTTCGTGAGACAGAGAACGTCATCGTGAACACGGTACGCACAGCATATCGTCCGTTGCTGGTTGCAGCGCTCCGCTGGCGCTGGCGCGTCGTTGGCGGGGCGATGTTCTTGGCTGTATTCAGCGGTCTGTTGGCCACGCGTCTGGGCGCGGAGTTCGTACCGAATCTCGATGAAGGGGACATTGCGATGCACGCTTTACGGATTCCGGCCACGTCGCTGGAGCAAGCGATACGTCTCCAAGAGAGCTTGGAGGTCGAGATAAAGAAACTCCCCGAAGTGGAGCGCGTGTTTGCGAAGATTGGCACAGCTGAGGTCGCCACCGATGCGGTGCCGCCAAGCGTGGCCGATAACTTCATTATTCTCAAGCCCCGCGAGGCTTGGCCGGATCCGGACAAGCCGAAAGCCACCCTCGTCGCGGAGCTAGAGGCACAAGTAACACCGGTCCCAGGGAATCGCTACGAGTTTCTGCAGCCGATCCAAATGCGATTCAATGAGTTACTTGCTGGCGTTCGCGCGGAACTCGCGGTGAAGGTGTTCGGGGATGACTTCGATCTGCTCATCACCCTTGGGAATCAAATCGAGGCGGCAATCCAGCAGGTCCCGGGCGCAGCCGATGTTGCGGTCGAGCAAGCGACAGGGCTCCCCGTCATGACAATTGAACCGAAGCGCGACGCGCTGGCACGTTTGGGCCTCACCATTGTTGAATTACAAGATCTGGTCGCTACAGCGGTTGGGGGAACGGTCGCGGGTCAACTCTATGAGGGGGATCGTCGTTCCGACATCGTGGTGCGTTTGCCGGAGGAGTTGCGCTCCGACCCGGATGGACTCGCGAGGCTCCCCGTCCCGCTAAAAGCGGGGGGCTATGTACCCTTGCGGGAGATCGCGACACTGCAGTTGGCCGTTGGATATAACCAGGTTTACCGCGAGAACGGGAAGCGACGTGTTGTCGTGAGCGCCAACGTCCGCGGACGAGATCTGGGCTCGTTTGTAAAGGACGTGCAACGGGCAGTGGCAGAACGCGTCGACATACCTCCTGGGTATTGGCTCGAATACGGTGGCACATTTGAGCAGTTGCAGTCAGCCGCGAACCGGCTGGCGATAGTGGTTCCGCTAACGCTGCTTCTGATTATTGGATTGCTGGTGATGGCGTTGCGCTCAGTCAGAGATGCCGCTGTCATCTTTTCGGGTGTGCCTTTGGCTCTTACCGGCGGAGTGTTTGCGCTTCTGATTCGTGGTATTCCGTTCTCGATCTCCGCTGGTGTCGGCTTCATCGCGTTGTCCGGTGTAGCGGTATTGAATGGCTTGGTGATGGTCGCGTTTATACGGGACCTCCGCGC
>JAJDAK010000076.1 GCA_029261895.1 Deltaproteobacteria bacterium | reverse complement strand
GACGGTCCTTAAAAGGTTGCAGTTTTTTGGCTAGCCAAAAAACTGCAACCTTTTAAGGACCGTCCCCATTAATTGCAGTTTCAACCAACGTCCCCATTAATTGCATCTACTTGCGCGTGCGTTCGATGCGCACGCCGGCGTGACGAACATTGCCACCCACGGGTGCGAACTTACGAACCGTCACGGTGCAGGATTCGATCGGGTAACCGGCCAGTAAAGCATCCGCGATACGTTCGGCCAGTGCTTCGACCAAGCGATGCTCCTGCCCGGATGCAATCTCTTCAACGGTTGCATAAATCGCACCGTAGTCGATCGTGTCACCCAATCGATCGCTACGTCCCGCGCGGCGCAGATCGGCGGCAAGCTCGAGCTCGATGCCCACGGGTCGACGCATCGCACGTTCCGCCTTCGACACACCCAAGGCAGCGGGTACCTCAATTCCCTCGAGCAGTATTCGATCCATCGCAGCAGCTTAACGCATTTGACAGCCCCGAGGCCCCACCCTATGCTGATCGACCTCATGCAGAACAACACGCAGTCCATTCGTCGACGCATCCGTATCCGGTCCCACCGGCACGGATAGTTCTGTATCCGGCCGGCGCCGGGACTCTTTCCAACGATCTCCAAGTTTCATTGTTGATTGATCGCATGCGCACACGGCGCAGAAGGACTCAAAATGCCGGCCGAACTTCCATACCAATGGCATGGTAATGGCGAAGTATTGGTTTTGATCTCTGGCCTCGGTGGTAAAGGTCGGAGCTGGTACCCTTTCCTCGAGACCGCGAGCAAACACTATTCTGTGTTGATTTTCGATCTCCCGGGTTCCGGGAATAGCTCTCCACTGACCGAACCTCATTCGATTCAAGCGTTCGCCACCGATACCCTGGAGCTGCTGGACCAGCTCGGAGTCGAAAACGCATCGATCGTCGACCGTAGCATGGGGGGCATGATCGCGCAGGAACTCGCACTCCTCGCCCCCGATCGTGTCGAGCGCCTGGCGCTGGTTTCGACTACGGGTGCGGTTGACGGACCACTGCAACAGATCTTTCTCCACTGGGCCGCACTCGCCAACGAAGGCGTTTCCGCTGAACAGCGGCACCGCTCGAGTTTGCTCTGGTGCCTAGGCAGGGAGACACTCGAAGACGAAGCATTGGTAGAGCGCTATCTACAGGCGAAGAGCAGCAGCGACCGGCCCAAGGACTACGCCATCCAAGCGCTCGCCTGCGCGGAGCATCGCATGCTGGATCGACTCAACGCACTGGAGACGCCAACACTGGTGGTCAGCGGAACCGACGATCGTCTGATGCCTGCCCATCACGCAGAAGCACTCGCTAAAACGTTGCCCAACGCGCGGCTTAGCTACATTCCTGGGGCGGGTCACCTGCCGCACCTGGAAAAGCCCCGAAAGTTTGAACAAGAGGTGCTCGGTCATCTGAGTGGGAGAGAGAAATGGGACAGGAATACGAACGGGTAAAGGCAATCGAACAGCGGGTGTTCGCGCCCGGTGTACGGCGCTGGCCGCTCGCACTTGAGCGCGGCTCCGGATCACGGGTCTGGGACGTGGAAGGCAATGAATTTATTGACCTCACGGCCGGCTGGGGCGTCACGGTGATCGGTCACTGTCATCCTGAACTCGTGCAGGCGATCTCAGATCAAGCGTCGACCCTGATGCAAACCACCAACGTCGTCTACACGCGCGCGCAGCTGGACCTCGCCGAACATCTCGATCGAATCACGCCCGATTCGATCCACCGGTCTTTCTTTGTTTCAAGCGGTGCCGAGGCAAACGAGGGTGCGCTCAAACTCGCGCATCGCGCTACGGGTCGCAGCCAGTTTGTCGCGACGAACAACAGCTTTCATGGACGAACCCTTGGCGCGATGGGCGTTTTGGGGCAGGCGAAGTATCGCGAGCGCTGGTCTCCCATTATCCGTGAAGCGCGTTTCATTCCTTACGGCAACCTCGAGGCTGCCGGAAATGCGATCGACGAAACTGTGGCGGCGATCATTCTCGAACCCATTCAAGGCGAAGGTGGGGTGAACGTCCCCCCAGATGGATACCTCGAAGGCGTCGCTGCCGTTTGCCGCGCCGTGGGTGCAAAATTAATCCTGGACGAAATACAGACAGGAATCGGCCGAACGGGTCGCTGGTTGGCCCGCGAACATTCGGGCGTCGTTCCCGACATCATCACGTTGGGGAAGGGCCTCGGAGGCGGCATCCCGATCGCCGCGTTCATGGCGAACGAGGAGATTATGCAGTCGATTGAGCCGGGAGATCACGGCGGAACCTACGCGGGCAATCCCCTCTGCTGTCGTGCAGCAGCGACGGTGCTAAAAGTCCTAGAGGACGACAATCTGATCCAGCGCGCTGCAGATCTTGGCGAGAGCGTAATGGCGCGTCTACACAATTTAGTGGAACAGAATCCCGATCATCTGGAGGCTGTGCGTGGCAAGGGTTTGCTCATCGGATTGGTATTTTCTAATTCCGCCGTCGCTGCAAATGTTCACCTAAGCCTGCGCGAGCGGGGAATTTTGGTGAACCTGACGGCAGAACGTGTATTGCGAATATTTCCCGCTTTAAACATTCCGGAGGATGAACTTGATCAAGCGCTTGGTATGCTTGAAGATGAAATTCAGAGTGCGTAGGAGAAACATCGGTGCCCAGAATTATTGCTCTTTGCCTTATGGGGCTCATGCTCGGATCGTGCGATTCGCGCATCCAATTCGTGGAGCTAGAACTTTCCCCTGAACTCTCAAAGATCAGCTTCATCGGTATCAAGAACAACGACACCCCTGTCCCGGGCAGGTTCACGATCGCGAAAGGCAGTTTGAACGCGGGCACGCGTTCAGGCTTCGTCGAAGTTGATCTCGCCGGGTTCGAAACCGGCGTAGCGGCGCGCGACGAAAACATTCGCACACACCTCTTCAACGCCGGTACCTATCCCAGCATTCGTTTCGAAGTCGACGACGTGCAACCAGAGAAAATTCCCATTCACCCTTATAAGACGCCCGTTGAAGTCGAGTTGATTGGCAGGCTGAAGATCCAAGACCGTGAGGTCGCGATGACAATTCCGGCGCGACTCCTCTTGGACCGTGGTCCGGTGCTCTTCGTCGACGTACTGGAACCGCTGGTCTTCACTGCGAGCCAGCTGGGCCTCGCGTCTGAGTTCGACGCATTACAAAGCGTCTGCGGTCATGCGGCGCTCGCGCGGGTGATCCCGGTCGAATTGAAACTGGCGTTCGTACCCAAGCAAGGATCCTAAGCGTTACTTCACTTTGACTCCGTGCCAGGGACAGTAGACCCAGTGGGCTTCGAGCGGTTCCCCACCCTTGGGGCATATGCCCTGGCCCTTTAACGCGGTCAGTGGCGCGTGCCAGGAAAAACGCGCGGGTTTCTCCGCTTTATTCCGTGCGTAGCGAATTTCGAGCTCGCCCCTTTTACCGGCCAGGAGAATCGGGGTTCCATCGTCGTCGACATTGGGCAGCGGAAAAATTCGCAGCGACTTACCCAGCGGTCCGAGTGACGTCTGCAACACATACGAAAGGTCGGGGATGCGCGCCATCAATCTCGGATCTACTTGGCGCAGAAACTCGATCTTTTTGCCGTTGAGATACACCTCTGAGCGCTCTGCGACCTCCGAATGCGTGGCTCCCACGAGGCCTTCACCTTCAGCGAGACCCGAATCCACCACACCCATCAGGATGTAGTTCGGGAAAACCCGCTTAATCAGGTCGAGCTCTTCTTTGGCTCTGCCAATCTCTCGCGCAGCCGCTTCCCAATATTCCGTAGGCAGCCACCAAAAAGTGATCACGCGCTGGCCGAGCGTATGCGTCTTGCTGACCTCAACCGCAATATCGCTGGTGCTGACCTGCTCATCCGCCCGCAACGCGGGTGACGCCAGTAGCATGAAACTCAGAATCAGGGCTTGGATGATCTTCATAGCGGCAATGTAAAGCTTCGACGGTATCCGTCCAGCGAAGCTTCACCCTCAGAAAGTCGTTCTTCCCAGTATCGGATCGTTCGCGCACGTTCTTCCTCGACGCCGCCACGCCAGGCGCCTATGAGCATGCCTGGGTCTTCCTCTCCATCTAAGGCCACATAGGCGAACTGCATGCTCCGCGCTTCTTTCGGCGGCAACGCCCAGCGGCAGCAGAGCGCCAAGCCATGCTCAAAGGCCGGGGTCGGATTCTCGGTCCGAAGTGCCAACGACGCATCGCCAAGCGCAAAACGACTCTCGCCTTGCTCGGCAATCGCAACACCCGCCGCCGTCCGCGTTGCAGCGAACGGAAGATCCCAGATCTCGGTGTAGTCAACGCGTAGCGGCTCGTGCGAATGGTTGAAAAATCTCACTTCGCCCAAGAGGAACGGTCGATCGCGCGCGGGTGCGAAGACCGCGTGTCGCAGCTCGAGTAGATCCGATTCAACGCGACGCTCAACCTGCGCAAGCGTGAACTCGGTCTCCGTTGGTTCCGCGGTGCGGAGCACCACCCCGTCACAGAGCAAGAGTCCGTCAATCCTTCCGCCGCCAAAGCGCACGGTATTCTCCGTGGCTTCAGCACGTACAGCATTGAATCCCAGCGGAAACGGAAGCTCAGACGTAGGTACTTCCTTTGACCGCATCTTCATCTTTACGAATTTTCACGTTGATCAGTGCGGGCTTGCCCGATGCGAACGCGCGCTCGAGCGCGGGTCGAATTTCTTCGGGACGTTCACAGTACTCGCCGTGACCACCCATCGCTTCAACAATCTTGTCGTAACGCGTGTAGTTAAGATGTGTCGCAACCACACGATCTTTGCCGTAGATCCCGACCTGCGGCCGTAGCATCTGTCCCCATGCCGCGTCGTTTCCCATGATGCCGACGATCGGCAGGTTGAAACGAATTGCGGTGTCGAACTCGAAACCGTTGAGACCAAAAGATCCATCGCCGTAAACGATCAGAACTTTCTTATCCGGAAATGAAACCTTCGCCGCCAGGGCAAACGGCATGCCGACTCCAAGCGTGCCGAGTGGACCTGGATCCATCCAGCAGTTTTCCTTCATCACCGGAATCACCTTCGCCGCCTGCGCGACGATGTCGCCGCCGTCCCCGATCAATATGGTTTCTTCGTCGATGAAGTCACGAATCTCACGGCACATGCGCAGCGGATCGATGGGTACTTCGTCGGAGTTAATTTGCGTCGCAAAGCCCGCTTCGATTTCATTTTCACGCACGCGAAGTTCGTCACGCCAAGCGGTGAAGTCGAGCTGGATCGATTCTTCTTTCATCGATTGCAACATCTGATCAAACGCACTTCCGAGGTTGCCGACGATGGCCGCATCGGGCGAACGATTTTGGCCGATGAGGGTGTTGTCCATATCGAGCTGAATGATTTTCGCGTCGGCTGGAATCGATTGGCCGAAGCGCAAGCGGAAATCGAGCGGTGAACCCGCGAGCACGAAGACATCGCAGCGCGTCATCGCTTCTTTGCGAACGCGATTGAAGAACTGTGGATCGTCAAAGCGCAGCTGGCCGCGACCCATGCCGTTGGTAAATGCCGGAAGGCGCGTTTCTTGAACGAAGCGTCGCAGTGCATCGCCACCCTGAGACCATTTGACGCCGGTGCCGGCCATCATGATGGGCCGCTCGGCTGCTTGAAGCAGTTGCAGCGCGGCGAGCAAGTCCTTGCGATCGGGAATCATCGTCGGTGGCGTGGTGCGCATGGTGGGGAACCAAACCTGATCGAATTCGGCCTGGCCCATCAGAATATCCATGGGAATTTCGAGGAAACTCGGACCGGGGATTCCAGACACCGCGTTGCGCACGGCAATCTCGATGTACTCAGGAATACGTGTGGTGTCGTAGCACGCATCAGCCCACTTCGTGATCGGCCGCATCACACCCACGTGATCCATCTCCTGCAGCGAGCCGCGGCGCAGGTTGTTGAACGGGCCCTGGCCACCAATAACCAAGATCGGGCTATTGGCGCGCCAAGCGTTTGCCACCCCGGTGACGCCGTCCGTCACGCCGGGCCCCGCGGTGAGTACCGCGCAACCGAGCTTGCCGGGATTGAGGCGGCTGTAGGCGTCCGCTGCGTGCACCGCCGCTTGCTCGTGGCGGACATCGACAATGCGAATGCCCTCATCCAACGCGCCATCGTAGATGGGCATGATGTGTCCACCGCTGAGCGTAAAAATACAGTCCACTCCGGCTTGCTTCAGTGCTCGCGCGGCGAGCTTTCCACCATGAACAGGCATACGAATCCTCCAAGGCCCGGCCGCGGTCATCGCGTGATCCACGGCTTGGGGGCGCCTAGCCTATCACGGCACCGCGACTTATCGGATGCGAAGCCCGAGTACGGCGGCTTCTCGCTTGGCGGCAGCCGCCTGCGCACGGTCCGGAACACGCATCCACGCCGAAACGCGATTCTGATGCGCGAGGTGAAGCTCTTCGCGATCGCAGACATCGCTGGCGCAGTTGCCGAGCTCGGCGTAGAGACGTACCGCCTGATCAAATTGAGCCGCCGCCTCGGAGAAATTCAGCGCGTCACCCCACTCGTTGCCCTGACGCACATGGGCTTGCGCGAGCAAGCGCGTCGCCGCGGCATGCTCTGGGTGCTCGGAATGAATCGCCTCCAGACGGCGGATACCGATCTCCGTCTGGCCGCGTTCGAGTAGTTCGAACGCAAGGTCCAAACGACGCTCGAGCGACAGGTCGAATCGAGGTGTTTGATCCGCGAGGTCGGGCGCAAGGCTTCGAGCCTCCGCCCAAAGTGCATCCTGTTTAGCGCCCGCTGGGACACGATTGGCCTGCTCGAGCATCACGCCCGCCAGATTGCGGGTGATCTTCGGGTTCTCCGGATCGAGCTCGAGGGCCCGACGCAGATCGATCTCTGCGGCCTTCAACCCGGCGATTCCCGGCTCTGCGCGCAACTGGGCGCCACGCTCGGCGAGGGTCGACGCGAGATGACTCTTGAGTCGCGCGTTCCATGGCATGAGTTCGAGCGCGCGATCGTAGGCAAGAACCGCTGCGTCAAGATCTCCCTCGTCGCGGGATCGTTCCGCACGCTCGATCCAGGGAGTCGCACCGGTGATTTTCGGATCCGACTCAGGATCGACCGCTGGTGTACCCACGCACGCGGTCAGCAACGCCAATAACGACATCACTCGACAGCGACGGAAATTCTTAGTGTGGGTTCTTAACACCAGTGCCTCGTCTCTCACGTTCACCCAACGATGATGAACGCTTTCATCTTCGGTATCGGCAAACAGATGCTTACAGAAAGATACATGCAACGCCGATACGAGCGACGATGGGTCGTTCAAATCAAGAGAGCATTGAATCCGATGAGGATGTCGAGCTCTACACTTCGCCATGGGTCAGCGGGACCCGTGCCGCAGCATACTTCGGTCCCATAAGTTCCGAGCTTTTTCTCGAGGACAACGAAGTCGACGATCGCTCTGCCGCCTGGTCGAAAGCCGAGCGCGAGTTGCTCGAGTCACTGCGAGACAAAGCACGCACCTTGGGTGCGAACGCCGTGGTCGGCTTGGAAGTCACGCTCGATCCTTTCGCGCGCGCGCCTGAAACCGATGCCAGTGGACTTCGCCTTCACGCCGTCGGTACCGCGGCCAAACTCGAACCCCTTTTCTAAATCATCACCGCGAATAACGGGGATGCAATTAATGGGGACGGTCCGTAAAAGGTTGCAGTTTTTTTGGTATGCAAAAAACTGCAAACATTTTAGGGCCGGACCCAATAATTGGGGGGTTGTAAAGAGTCGGTGGT
>JAJDAK010000075.1 GCA_029261895.1 Deltaproteobacteria bacterium | reverse complement strand
TGATTGGCGTGCTCCGAAGTCTAGAGGATCGAACCGTGCTGATCGCGTCGCCCCATGAAGCTCCAACCCAGCTTAATATGCGAGCTTGGCGTTTCGGTGACGCCGACCGCGGATAAGCTATTCTTCGTGACATGTCAGAATTCGTCTATCAACCACTGTTCGAAATGGCCGAGTCGGAGACCCCGTATCGGAAGCTCACGTCGGAGCACGTCTCGGTCGCTGAATTTGAGGGCCGCATGGTTCTGTAGGTGGCGCCCGAAGCGCTTGAATTGCTTGCGCGCGAGGCCATGGTCGACATCGCGCACCTGCTTCGCCCCGCGCATCTCGCTCAGCTGAGTAAGATTCTTGACGACCCTGAAGCATCAGACAACGATCGCTTCGTCGCACTCGAGCTACTCATTAACGCGAACATCGCATCGGGCGGTGTGCTTCCGGGATGCCAAGACACCGGAACTGCGATCGTGGTGGCGCATAAGGGCGAAAACGTTTTCACCTTCGCGGATGATGAAGAAGCGCTTTCTCGAGGTATCTACCGCGCGTATCAGGAGAAGAATCTGCGTTACTCGCAGATGGCGCCACTCGATATGTACACCGAGAAAAACACCGGGAACAATCTTCCTGCTCAGATCGATATCTATGCCGATCCCGGTGATGAGTACCATTTCATGTTCATGGCCAAGGGTGGCGGTTCAGCGAATAAGAGTTTTCTGTACCAGGAGACCAAGGCGCTGCTCAACCCGTCCAGTTTACTCACGTTCGTTGCTGAGAAGATTCGCACGCTCGGCACGAGTGCCTGCCCGCCGTATCATCTTGCGTTGGTGGTTGGCGGCACCTCTGCTGAAGCCACGATGAAGACAGTCAAACTCGCAAGCGCGCATTACCTGGACGGACTCCCAACGACCGGAAACGCGGAGGGGCGGGCTTTCCGCGACCTGGGGCTCGAAGAAGAAGTCCACAAGCTCTGCAACGAAACAGGAATCGGCGCCCAGTTTGGCGGAAAGTACTTCGCGCATGACGTGCGGGTAATTCGCTTGCCGCGTCATGGCGCTTCATGTCCCGTCGGGCTCGGGGTTTCGTGTTCGGCAGACCGTCAGGCGCTCGGAAAAATTACCCGTGAAGGTATTTTTCTCGAACAGCTTGAAACCCATCCAGCGAAGTATTTACCCGACGTAATGCCCCAAGAACTCGGTGGCGAGGTTGTGAAAATTAACCTCAATCGCCCCATGTCCGAGGTTCTTGCGGAGCTTTCAAACTATCCCATCGAAACTAGGCTCTCGCTTTCGGGCACGATGGTTGTCGCGCGAGATATCGCCCACGCCAAGCTGAAAGAACGCCTCGATGCCGGCGAAGATCTGCCGCAGTATTTCAAAGACCATATGGTCTACTACGCAGGTCCTGCAAAAACACCAGAAGGTCGCGCTTCGGGTTCGTTTGGGCCGACGACCGCCGGCCGCATGGATTCTTACGTCGAGCTCTTCCAGAGTCACGGTGGCAGCATGGTGATGCTTGCCAAAGGCAATCGCTCCGATGCGGTACGCAAATCATGCGAAGCGCATGGCGGTTTTTATCTGGGATCGATCGGTGGCCCTGCTGCACGGCTTGCAGATCACAGCATTAAGAAAGTCGAAGTTCTCGAGTACGAAGAGCTCGGCATGGAGGCGATCTGGCGCATTGAGGTCGAAGACTTCCCCGCGTTTATCGTGACCGATGACAAGGGCAACGATTTTTTCCGCAACCTGCTAAAGAGCCGGCCCGCGCCCTTGCTCCAAATCGAATCTTCCGACTAGCGCATCGCCCATCAGAACGGCATCGATTACATGAAAATATATTCTTGCAGTCAAGTGTAAGTTGTGGCTATGCTGGGGGTCGGAGGTCGAGATGGAACCTTCCACTCGTCGCGAGAGACGCAAACAAGAGGTTCATGGCCGTATCGTAGATGCCGCGATGGGGCTCTTCGATGAATTTGGCTTTCATGCCACCACCGTTGCGGAAATCTGTGACCGAGCGGATGTCGCGCAGAAAACCCTCTTCAATCACTTCGAATCCAAAGCCCATGTGCTTCGCGCGATCGCTGGGATCGCCCTCGACGAATTTCTGACTCAAATCGAAGCCATTCGCAAAGAACCCGGAACGGTACGCAAACGTCTTCATCGACTGTTCGGGGAAATCGCCGATACCGTTGAGGAAGCCGGACCGATGCGCCGTGAGTTGGTTGCAGAAATCGTGCACATTGCGCATGAGGCCGGTACGGAAAAGGAGCAGGCGCTGCGCTTGCACGAAGCGTTTGGCGCGATTCTTCGAGATGCTCGCGCGCTGGGCGAGCTGAACTCTACGCATAGTTTGCAAACGCAAACCGAGATGGTGCTTGGCGCATTCTACGCGCTGATGTTTAACTGGGCCAATCTTGACGCGTACCCGGTACGGCGCCAAGCATTGGCGATCGCACGTGCGCTGGCAGATGCGCTTGCGACCCCAACCAATCAGGAACGATGATGCATGAGTTGAAACATAAACGACCGAGCCCTGGACTACCCAACGGTTGGTACGCGGTCGCGTTTGCAAGGGACCTGGTCCGAGGGGATGTAAAGCGCGCACGCTACTTCGACCAGGAGATGGTAATTTTCCGGACCCGTTCCGGGCAGGTCAAAGTGCTCGACGCCCATTGCCCGCACCTCGGTGCGAGTCTCGCTGAAGGCGGTCGTGTTATCGGCGAGGGCATTCAATGTCCGTTTCATGGCTGGACTTACGACGGTACCGGGCAATGTGTGCACATTCCGTACTGCGACAAGATCCCGCGCAAAGCACGCGTACGCGCCTGGGAAACGCTTGAGCGCAATCACATGATTTTCGTCTGGCATCATACGGAGGGTCTTCCTCCGCAGTGGGAACTTCCAGAGCTCTCCGAGTTCGATGATCCAAATTGGACGGAACCGCGGACGTTTGAGATCGAGGTCCCGGTCCACATGCAGGAAATGGCGGAGAACAATTGCGACCCCGTGCACTTCATGTTCGTGCATCACATGGAGAAGTCTCCCGACTCCCAGATCAGCTACGGCGAAGATGGTCGATTCATGCGTATGAATGACCAACATGAAAAAGTGACACCGGTCGGCACGTTTACGATCGATCTTGAGCGCGACGCATGGGGTCTGGGGTTGGTCAGCGTGCGCATGAAGGGCTTGCCAGGATCGGGCTTGCTGATGTTCTCGTCCACGACGCCAATCGACGAAGAAAACACGCATTCGCGTTGGCTCTTTACCGTGACGGAAGGCGCCCCCGAAATTATCGGTGAGGAGTTTATTCAGGGCTTGTCGCAAGGCGTTGAAGACGACCTGCGTATTTGGAGCAATAAAGTTTATCGACCGCATCCCGTGCTTTGTGAAGCGGATCGTTATCTCGCGGAGTTTCGTCGCTGGGCGCGACAGTTTTACACGCCGTCGTCCGCCAGTCAGACGCAACCGAGCGCATAAGGGGAGCCTATGGATCGCTACACTGTCATCTCATCCGATTGCCATGCAGGGCTGCCGCCCGAACAGTATCGCGAGTATGTCGACCCGCAGTACCGCGAGGTATTCGATGTGGCGCTGCCGATTCAAATCGAGAAAGTCAAAGAAGCCACTCGCAAGTTCCTGGTCGCGGATATCAACCATGAGTGGCGCAAAGGTCGTGACGACGCGCTTTCGGGTGCGTGGGACCATGATCAACGCTGCAAAGTCTTGGACGCCGATGGGATCGCGGGTGAAGTGATTTTCCCGGATGGGATTACTGAGATGAACATGCCCCCGTTCGGTGCGGGGATTTCGCTGCCAACCGAAGAAATCGTGCCCGATCTCCAATGGGCCGGTGCCCGTGCGCATAATCGCTGGATCGCTGAATTCTGCCAAATGGCTCCGGAACGCCGCGCGGGTGTCGCGATTGTGCCTGCGCTTTGGAATGTGGGTGAAGCGGTCAAAGAGGTGAAGTGGGCGCGTCAACACGGACTTAAGTCGGTCTTATTACCGGTTTGTTGGGGCAAGCAGGCCGCGTACCACCATCCGAAGTACGATCCGCTTTGGGCGGAATGTCAGGAGCAGGATCTGGTCATCAACTTCCACTCCGGCGCGGCCCCTATGGAAGATTACGCAGATCATCTGGGAATGATGGGGATCTACATTTCTGAAGTCGCGTGGTGGAATGCGCGACCCCTCACGTTCATGATTTGGGGAGGCGTCTTTGAGCGCTTCCCGCGCCTTAAAGTTGCCGTGACCGAGGGAACTTCCATCTGGGCACCCGAGCTCAACGAGCTTTGGGACTTTCGTTATGAAGTCACGCACTTCAGCTCCAAGCTGGGAGACTACCGCTCGCATCTGAGTATGAAGCCGAGCGAGTACTTCAAGCGAAACATTTTTCTGGGCTCGTCTTGCATGCCGAGAAAAGAAGCGGACATGCGTCACGAGATCGGCGTCAAGAACATGATGTGGGGTTCAGACTATCCGCATCCCGAAGGGACCTGGCCGTACACGCGTGAACAGATGCACGAAACCTTCGACGGTTTGCCTGAAGATGAATTGGCCGACATGCTTGGACTCAATGCCGCGCGTGTCTATGGCTTTGACGTCGATAAGCTTGCACCCATCGTTGCACGCATTGGACCCGAGAAAAGTACGTTTCGGCTCGGCGCTGCCTAGCCAAGGAAGGATTTGCAATGGCACGACTACGCTATGTCAAAACATTGGACGAGGTTCGGAAATCGGCCGAACAGAACCCCGAATTCCTAAACAGCACGGTACGTTCGGTGCGCGTTGTCTATTTGACCGCCGCGCCGCTCCCGAGCGCCATCTTGCCGCCGCCGCTGTTGCCGTTGGGTCAGCCCGAGGTAGCGCTAACGGTTTCCACCGTATCGATTCACATTAGCCCAGAGTTCAGCATAGAGATTGGATCCGGGGTCTTCGGCATTCCGTGCACCTACGAGGGTGTGCGAGGCACGTACCTGATCACAATGCCGATGACGACAGAAGCCGCCGTGTTGAGCGGACGCGATACCTTCGGCGAGCCGAAGAAAACTGCAGACATCAAGTTTGAAAAGGATGGATCGCAGGTGAGCGCGTCAATCGCGCGCATGGGAATTCCGTACATCGAAGTCAGTGGCACGGTGCATGAGAACCTTGGTCCGCGCGACTTTACCGAGTACGCGTACTGCTTTAAGACCCAGCCGTCCTGTGAGAAACCCATGGCATTTGATCATGATCCGCTTCTCGTGAGGCTCGAGTGGCGTCATAAGCAATCACTTCATGCCCGTGTGACGGGCGAGGTCAAGCTGAACGAGTCTCCCTTTGATCCAGTGATCGATATTCCGGTCCGCGAGATCATCCGCATGGAGTACGAAGAGGGCAATACGCAAAGCAGTGGGTCTGTGCTGCGGTCCGTGCCCGGCGAGGCGCTGCTGCCATTTCTACATCAGCGCTATGACGACCCGACGGCACAGGGGATCGAGCTCTAATCGCGCTCGACCCGCCATCGCTCGATGCGATAAAATCCCGAAATGCTTCGAGCTTTCGAGATAGCCCTCAGCCTGATTTTGATCTTCGGCCTGGTCCCGTCGATCGCGGATGCGGCCGGCAAAGACGGGCCGCCCATGAGCAATGCACCGCAGCGGTCACGGGGCGCCAAACCGCCGCCCTATACGATTCCGCATCGAAAGCCCGATCCGGCGAGCCTCGCCGCGGATTCCATGGAGGCGCTCGCGGGATTTCCTCAGCTTGCGGTCGATGCGCTATGTGCCGCGTCGAAGATCGCTGCATCCCGAAACCTGAAGGCGATGCGCGACGAGTTTCCCGAGGGGCAACTCATCTTCGTCGTTGTCGAAGCCACCGTTGATGATGGTGCCGCGGGCGATATGGGTCCACATACCGGCTGTGTGATGGGGTTTCGGATTGTCGATTCGGGGCTGGGCTGGCCCAATCCGATGTCCACCGAGGTCATGCTCGACAAGGTTGGCAGTCGCCGCATTACCTACAACACGGTGGGTACCGGTGAGAAACTCGAGAACATTAAGGCGGCGACAAGCTTCAAGATCATTACGCCATCGCCCGTGAGCCTGAACGGTCCCTGTGAAGCGGGCTCGATTTCCGCGATCGCCACGTTGACGTTCAACGGTAACGTTTTCGAAATGGATGCCGCTAGCGCGGGCATTGAATGGTCAAGCAGCGATCCTTCGGGTTTGGTCCTCACAGCGGCGGGAGTTCCTGGTATGCGGGCGACGGGCTCCAAAGTTGCCACGCAAACTTTCAGCGGTCGAAAGCCGGGTAGCTATTTCGTTGTTGCCACACTGAAACGAGTGGACCAAGCGCTGTTGGATTCATTGGCGCCGAGTCCGGAAGATGCCAAGCGAATCGCCGAAGAACTCAAGCTAACAAGCACCGCGGTCATACAAGTCAATGTTGGGAATGCCGTGGTTGAACCCGTGCAGGTTAAACCGGAATGGGTTGAGCTTGCGGCAGATCAGAGCGTCACGTTCACCGCCAACGGTCTGGACTGGGATGTCTGTTATCCGACGGACATTACAGCGAAAGACACGACGGTTTGGCAGCTCGCGAACGGCGCCGGTCGACTTGAGGGGACGACCTACACACCGCCACCGTTGAAACCCGTTGGACTCAAATTAGCGCCCGAAGGCCTCTCCAGCCTGGAGGTCGACTTTTGCACGGAAACGACCATTCAGGCCGAGGTTCAGTTTGAGGGCGCGCTTGAAGAACGCATCACGGCGAGCTTCGGTGAACAGACGGGTGAGGCGATTGTTCATCTCCTGCCACCGCCTAAAACATATACCGACGCGCGGATCACCTGGAGCCAGGGGCCGACCTTTGGTCACTTCGACTGGGGTGAGCGGCTTAAACCCCGCGATGGCGTCCTCACCGTAACCGCGACCTATACCGACGGCCCGTACACCTTGTCGGAAGACATCACGTTTAAGGTTCAAGGGCCCAATAAGAGTCTTTATTTCTGGGAGCTACCGGAGAAATCAGCCGTCGGTCGTTTCCATCGACCCGAAGTCAAGATGAGCTACGACAACCAGGGCAATTGCATGTGGACGTCGACGGACGTAACGCGAGAAGCGACCTGGACGGTAACTGACCCTGACGGTGGCGTGAAAACGGAACCTGGATTTCGCTTTGAAAAAGCCGGGCCACATGTGATTCGCGCGGAATGGCATCATCCCGAGGGCGATGAATTGAGCGTCGAACAGACGGTTAACGTCACGAAGAATTCCGCGAAGGTTTCCCTGAGTTCGATTGCACCCGGCAAGCTGCCGGAAGGTTCACAGCCGTGAGAAGCGTACTCGTAATCTGGGTTCTCCTACTGGCATCGATCGTGAACGCGCAGGGCAGTTCGAGCGCCACGCTCTATGCGGGCCAAACGGGTAATTCCGTTAGCGTCACGATTACCAACGAGAGCGATGAGACGACCCTCACCGGCGTGAGGGTGTATGCGCCGAATGCTGGGACGTTGCTGACCATCGAGTCGATTACGCCTGCCACTGCGATATTGGAGCCAGGGCGGGCCGACACCTTTACCGTCTTGTTCTCAATACGCGACGACGCTACGAGCGGTGCGTCTGAAGCCGTGGTGTTGAACGTATCCGCGGATCAAGAAGTCGCGTTCGATTTTCCGACACCGACACTGGAAGTCAGTATCGGTGACTCGGGCATGGCCCAGATTCTTGCAGAGCTCGAACGTCGCGTGCGGGCGCTCGAACGTCTGCGTGAGGACTTCCTACGTCAACAGGAACGCGCAGCCGATCAAGTGGGCTTTGCGCAGGGCGCCGCTGAAATCGTGGATCTCGCGTTAGCCAAGATGACGGACGTACAAAACCTGATCGCACAGGCGGAGACACTCTGCGGCGAAGTGCCCGAGATGAATGCCGCGGTCGCCACCCAGGCCGAACGCGTGGAAAAGTCAGAAGCTTTGGTCGATGCCGCGATTCGCGGCGCAACCACGATCGCGAGCAACTGTGCGTCTGAAGTTTCAGCCGGGCGCATCGAAGAGCTCTATGAGAAGGCTGAAGAGATCACCGCGCGTATGGGCGCGGAGGTCACGTTGATTCGCGCCGATGCCGATCGCGTTCGATCGAAGCTTGAGGAGTATCGTCGTGCGCTCTCGGCGAAGAGTGAAGCCGCACTGCTGGTCGATCAGGCCCAGGCGGGTGCGGCCGACGCGCAAGCGGCCTTCGAGGCAACGGGCGATGCCGTGGCCGCCGCTGAGACGATTCGTGGTCGGATCGAATCTGAGGGTGGGCTGCTCCGAAATGAAATCGAACGCGTGCGGAGCGAACAGCCTGGAAATGACCCCGCGCTTGACGGTCTTAAGGAGCGTGTGCGCATCGTGCTGGATGCGCCGATGGACGATGCCAGTGCCCGTATTGTCGAAGCGCAAAACTATGCGACGCGTGCGCAAGCACGAGCGGCCGAAGCTGAGGGCCAAGCGGCTGCGCTCGGCGAGGCGGCGGGCTGTGGAGAACTGGCCGATGCGGGCGGTTCAGTCAGTCGTGCCGAGAATGCGTACACGGGTGCCTTGATTCATCTCGGTGCCGGTGGCGGGCTGCGCGCGCAAGCGGCGGAATGTGTTGCGCGCGCGGAGGGTCAGGATCCGAACACCGCGCAACGTTGGCCGGGTGAGCCTGAGGGCGATCCCCAGCCGCAACCGGACGCGGAACCGGATACCAGCGCGGATACTGAACTCGACGACTTCATTGAAAATACGGTCTCGGGTGCGGGAGGCGAAATCGATCGTGCATCCGATCGCGCCGAGGACGCTGCAGTGGACAATTCCGATCGTGTCCGCGATACCGCGAGCAGCATCAACAGCGTTGCCGATAGCTATAACCCGACGCCGACGATGGAAGTCGATGACTTTATTCAGGCCGTGGAAAACGATCGGATTCGTCGTGGTGATCCCTCGATTCACGCGCCGACACCGGATCCAGATGCAACGATCTTTGGCATTCCTGCGTTGCATCCTGCACCGCAAGCGTCGCCACCACCTGAATCTCAGGTTTCACCAGACGCGACGATCTTTGGTATTCCAACGCGTGGTTCCACACCTACGCCGCAGCCTTCTACGGCTGCGCCGCAAGACAAGGGGCCGATGTGTCCCGACCTCTGCAACTCCCAAGTTAACTGCGTAAAAAAGCACGAACTCAACGACCTATCCGGCAAGGATCGATCGGATGCCGTGGCGGGGATGGAAAAGTATCGCCGCATGTGTTTGGGGCGCTGTCCGCCGGGTGCTAGGACCACTCCACACACCGTCGCATCATGTGTGAAAGAATGCCGAACGCATGAGCGGGACAAGTCCGCCGCCTATTGCAATTGCTACTGTCAGATCTATCGGTGACGCGACATGAATGCGCCCTTGATTTGATCCAAAGAGCGCGTGGTTTTGGCGTAGCGCTTGAGAAACTGGCCGCGAATTTCTGCTAGGTTGTTTCCCTGTAAGCCTTGAAGTAGGCCACCGGCCGAGGCCATATGTCGTGTGTCGACATGAAGCTTGGCGATTTCGCCACTCATATCCGGCGGGGGCGGTGGAGCGTCTGGCATCGCGGCGAGTGCGGCGCTCAAGTCCTGCGCCATTTGACTCTGCAGCGCCGGCGTAAGGTTGCCACCCGTAGCATTCAGGGCTTGTGACGTGGGGACCAAGCCGCCCGCAACCGCGCCAGCGAGTGAACTCATGACCGCACGACTATGCGCTTGCTTCGCAGCGGCTTGTTTCGCGATGGCGACGCGCCGGGCGCGTCGTACGCCTGCAATCTGTTCAAGACGAAGATGCTGTGTCTCGTAAATATGCTGTTGTTGCTTCGCGATGATGGTCTGCTCCGCGCGTCGGTACTTTTCCAGATTTCGTCCGCGGCGCATGATTTCGGCCGTCAAATCTTGCGCATAATTCTGATAAAGCTGCCCGTCCTTCTGACGCACGCGATCGCGTTCCTCGATCAGCTGGCCCAACTCGGGATCCAGGCGTGTGTGGTACAGCCGAATACGTTCGTCCCGCACTTTCCGTAGATCGGAGTACGGCGGTTGCTTAAGTTTGGCAACGAGCTGTGTAACAAAATCTTTGTTCGCGTCTCGGATGCCCGTCACCAAGCCGTGCATCATCGGCGGTGCTCCGCCTCCCCAGTGGAATGAGCTCCAAGGCTGCGCGTATTCATGCTGCTCGATCTGCTCGCCGCGCGCGTCGTAAATCGCGTAGCTTGCTGTGAACTCGCGAGCGACCGAGCCCTGGGGCAGGGCGATCAGAGATGTGATGAATCCAAGCGGACCCAGGCCGTAGGAAATGCGTCGATCGCGGGTCTTGGTCGATTTCAACACGCCGTGAATGATCAGGTCGTAATCTTCGAGCGCGGCCGGCGCGATATCGACCCGGTGGCTGATCTTATTATCGATGAGCTCCAGCGCGATCGCGTATGGCACAAGATCGGGCCAGTAGTAGTTCTCCGTGAAGCGATCGCTGGAGGCTTGGCGCCTGTCCTCCGAATGGCTCGCCCAGGGGATCAGGGGCAAATACGACCAACCCTTACTGCCGTGATCGAGCGTCTTGCGCTGATCTTCAAACGGTAAGACGGCGATCTTCAGACCCGTGGGTTCGGCGCCCACGATCTTATGCGTCGGGTAGACGAAGTCGGGGTAAACGGTGCAGCCCATGACCGGCAGAAGCAGAGCTAGACCGAAGAACCAGACGCGCCGCTTCATCGGTAAATCCTCTCGATCGTGGTCTCAATCGGCTCCTCGGGCGCGGCTTTGGCCTCGTCCTCCACGGCGGGTGCGGCACTTTGGCGCAGTTTTTCGCGGAAATTCCGTGTGTAATCCGTTTCTGTCGCGGCTGGAGGCGGCGGCGACGGGTAGCTGATCTTCTTCTGCTTTGGGCCGCCGTAGCCGGGTTGGGCTGCAGACGTACAGCCGATGAGCCAGATCAGCAGCAGAGCGAGAGTCAGATTCGAAGCTTTACGAAACACCGCGACCGATTATAACTCAGCCGCTAGACTACGGAGCTCAATCTGAGGGGGCAAGAGATGAATCCACGTAGACCGGCCGGTCCTGATTTCACACCGCCGGATATCAATCCGAAAAGTCTTGGGCTGGGGTTGCTGGTGTTTCTGGTGGTCGCGGGTGCTGTCAGCTCGATCTATACGGTCGAACCGGAAGAGGTGGGTGTCGTCCTCACATTTGGCGCCTACTCGCACGAAACAAGTCCGGGCTTGCAGTTCAAATTGCCGTATCCGATTCAGCAGGTGATCAAGGTCCCGGTTCAGCGCCAACTCAAGGAGGAGTTCGGGTTTCGTACCGAGCGAGCCGCCGTACGATCGAGCTATTCGGGGAGTCAAGGCGAAGCGCAGATGCTTACCGGTGACCTGAACGTCGCGGTTGCGGAATGGACCACGCAATTTCGTGTGAGCGATCCGTATAAATTTCTCTTCCGCGTACGTAACGTTGTCACGACGTTTCGAGATATGAACGAGGCCATCATGCGCGCCGTAGTGGGTGACCGTAGTGTGACGGAGGTCTTAACTATTGGCCGTCAGGAAGTCGCATCGGAAGTCGAAGTTCGACTCCAGGCACTCTGTGATCAGTACGAGATGGGTCTCAAGATCGAGCAGGTCGTACTCCAGGATGTGAATCCCCCTGATGATGTGAGGCCAAGCTTTAATGAGGTTAACCAGGCGCAGCAGGAGCGTGAACGAATGATCAATGAAGCACGCACTGCGTTCAATAAGGTGATTCCGAAAGCACGGGGTCAGGCACAGGAGACGATTCAGGAAGCCGAAGGTTATGCCACTCAGCGCGTAAACCGCGCGAAGGGTGATGTTGCGCGATTCAGCGCCTTGTTGACCGAATACAACAAAGCGCCCGACGTAACACGCCGACGGATCTATCTGGAAACGATACAGAAGGTGCTGCCTAGTGTGGAGCGAACGATCGTGCTGGACGACAGTCTAAAGGGACTCTTGCCCGTGCTTCCGATGGGTGGTAGTGGGGGGATCAAGCCATGAAGTCCATCATTTCTAGCGCAGCGATCGTGGCGATCATCGCCGGTGTAATGGTCCTGGGCGGTGCGTTCTACATCGTCAACGAATCAGAGCAAGTGATTATTACGCAGTTCGGTAATCCCATCGGCGAAGCCGTCAACACGCCGGGACTCCGCTTCAAGATCCCATTCGTCCAACGGGTCAATCGGTTCGACAAGCGATTCCTCGAGTGGGATGGCGATAGCAACGAGCTTCCAACAAAAGACAAGCGCTTCATACACGTTGATACGTACGCGCGTTGGCATATCACCGATCCGTTGAAGTTTTTTCAACGCTTGCGTGATGAGCGTGGTGCGCAGTCGAGACTCGACGACATCCTGGACGGCGAAACTCGGAATACGATTGCAAAGCACGATTTGATCGAGGTCGTTCGTACCACCAACCGCGAGTTTTCCGTGAGCGAAGAGGAGCAAGTCGAGACCATGGCGCCGAAGAAACGAGACGAGATCAACTTTGGTCGTACGACTCTCGTTGCTGAAGTGCTGAAAGCAGCCCAGGCCCGAACGTCAGATTTGGGTATTGAAATCCTCGACTTTCAGTTCAAGCGCATTAATTATGTTGAACAGGTTCGGCGTGAAGTCTACTCGCGAATGATCTCGGAGCGGCAGCGCATCGCGGAGCAATTTCGTGCTGAAGGTGCGGGTGAAGCTGCAAGGATCAATGGTGAACGAGGACGTGAGCTGAAAAATATCAGTTCGGAGGCATATCGGCTGGCTGAGGAGATCAAGGGAAAGGCGGATGCTGCGGCAGCGTCAATTTACGCGCGCGCGTATAACCGCAATCCTGAGTTCTATGGGTTCACCAAGAGTATGGAAGTCCTAACCCGGACCATGGACGAGAAGGCCCTGTTGATGCTGGGTACGGATGGCGAGTTGCTGCGTTATCTCGAGCACTCGAAGTAGGGGAAACAATGGTTTCGATTTCACGGGATACGCGGGGGCTGCCTTTTCTTAGCTCCGACACCGCGTATCAGTCTTCGCGGGCATTGCTATGGACGGCTCTGATCACGGCGTTTTTCGCGATCTGGTACGCATTCGATAAGTGGGTCATCGACATTCCCACGGAGTTTCGTCTGGTCCGAAGCCCCGCGCAGGTGGGAATGATCATTATGGCGATCCCGCATATCATTCTGGCGTTCGTATTCATGGTCACGAGTCAACGCATGCAGGGTACACGTGCGTGGTTTTGGCTCTCAGCGCTGTTCGTTACGGGAGTCGGACTCTGCTACGCATTTCAAGTGGGAGGCGGTGCCTACGCGGATCACCGCATTCCCTCGCTCGCAGTGGCGGCCTATTTCATCGTGCATCACTTGCGTGACGAAGGAAGCTTCTACCGGATTTTCGATGGTAGAAGCAGTGACGCGGCCGAGCTAGACCACTTTCTAAAGTTCGCCATGCGCTTCACCTACTCACTGGTCATCGGCGCTCTATTGGCCAGATACCTGCTGCGCTACGAAAACGTCGGTGCGCTCGCGATGGGAACGCTCTTGCTTGCCACGGTGGCCGTACCCTTGGGTTTCTATCTGAATTGGCGGTCCACATCGGAAGCTGGGTTGATCAAAGTGGCCTCGCGTCATCGTCCGATCGTCATCGTTCACGGCTTGTTTTTGGTCGTTCTGTTCGCGTCGCGTGGAAACCTTTCCGTACTTATCCTCTGGCATGTAATGGAATGGTTCTTCTTCGCGCTGAGTACCACAAAGTCAAACTCGGGAATTTCTCTGCGTACGCCGGTGCAGTGGATGCGAAAGACACGCACAGGTTTTTTGCTTGCGCACGTAGGGTTCGCAGTTCTGTTGCTCGGAACGATGATTGTTTGGACGTACGCGCACGGTCGAGTGAGCTCCCTCGGATACGCGGTTGATTATCAGTACCTGTACTTCTGGACCATCATGCACGTGACGCTTTCGTTTCAACCCAAATTGACCCCGTGAAAATTTACACGACGGCGCCTCTTGAAGATCCACGTGATCTTCGAGAGAGCTTTACGCGCCTCGAGGAAATTGGTTACGACGGCGCGTTTACCTTCGAGGCAAAGCACGATCCGTTCCTGCCGTTGGTGTTGGCCGCCGAAAACACGAACAGGCTAAGACTCGGTACCGCGATCGCGATTGCATTCGCGCGCAATCCGATGAACCTTGCGAACCTCGCCCATGGT
>JAJDAK010000074.1 GCA_029261895.1 Deltaproteobacteria bacterium | reverse complement strand
ACAATGGCCCCCCGCGGCCCCTTGGCCAAACACATCAAACTTTTTCCGCCCCGCCCCCATTATTTCCAAAAACCAACGTCCCCATTTATTGCATCCCTACGAACTACAGTTATCTCAGTTTCTCGGCGTGTTTGACGTTTTTGGCTTCGGCGATGAGGATCACGTCTTCGGCGAGATTTGTTGCATGATCGCCGACACGTTCCAAGCTTTCCGCGATCAGCACGTAGTCGATCGCCTGGGGGGCCGCGTCGTTTTGCGCGCCGATACTATCGATGGCTTCGCGTACGACCACATCCTGCAATTCGTCCACGCGATCATCGGCAGCGATGACTTGGCGGGCCATGTCGGCATCGAGCTTTGAGTAGCTATCGAGTGAGTTACGGAGTTGGCGCGACGTCTCTTCCTCCAGCGCATGCAGAGACGCGGGCACGGCTGCTGGAGCTCGACCCGCCAGCCGTGATCCGGATTGAGCGATGTTGCGCGCGAGATCGCCCACGCGTTCGAGATCCATCGACATCGACTTGATCGCGATCACATGTCGCAAATCCTCCGCGACAGGGGCCTGGCGGGCCAGAATCTCCAGGACTTTTTGATCGAGATCCAGCTCGAGTCGATCGATTTCCAAATCCTCTTGCTTGACCTGCGACGCAAGATCTACATCTCGGTCTCTGACCACACGAATCGCGCGCTCAAGAATGCCTTCAGCGAGTGAGCCCATCCGCAAAATCATTTGCCGGATTTCTGTGAGTGCGGGATCGACGGTTCGCGTCATTTCAGCATCCTATGTAATGAGGCTCGAAGCCCAGATGTGAAAGCGTAGGGATTCGATTTTTCTCCCAGGTGACACTTCAGTGTCATTCTCGTGGCAATTTTACAAGAGCATCTAATTCGTCACACGAACGTCACACCAGCGTCCCACGGGTGCCACCTGCTGTATGCATCTTATCGTCGAACACAATGATACGCACAGAAACAGGAGAGAAACCCATGCTACGAAGCCGAAGGATGCTTTTCGCGCTCTGCCTTGGCTTGATCATTCCAGGTCTCGGCCAAACTCAGGCTCTCAAGGTAGACGAGTCTATTCCCGCCTACACCAAAGTCAGCGGCATTTCAGGAAACCTGAACTCCGTTGGCTCGGACACACTGAACAACCTCATGACGTTCTGGGCCGAGGAATTCCGCAAACAATATCCAAACATCCGTATTCAGATCGAAGGCAAAGGTTCTTCAACCGCGCCGCCTGCACTCATCGAAGGGACTGCACAGATTGGACCTATGAGTCGCGAGATGAAAGAAACGGAGATCGACGCCTTCGAAGAAAAATTTGGCTATAAGCCAACGAAGATTCCCGTTGCCGTCGATGCGCTCGCGGTATTTGTTAACAAGGACAATCCGATCCAGCAGCTCACGTTGGAACAGGTCGACGCAATTTTCTCTAAGACACGACGCTGTGGCGGCACGGCGAATGTCGTGCTCTGGGACAAGCTCACGGAGGTGGGTGTGGATGTGGCTTCTGGCCCGCTCAAGGGCCGGCCGATCTCGCTCTATGGCCGCAACTCCGCGTCCGGAACCTACGGCTATTTCAAGAAGGTCGCCCTTTGCAAGGGTGATTATCGCGATACCGTGAAAGAGCAGCCGGGTTCAGCATCGGTTGTCCAGGGCATCAGCGAAGATCCGTATGGTATCGGTTACAGCGGTATCGGCTACAAGACATCGGGTGTAAAGACGGTGGCACTTGCGAAGAAGACTGGCGATCCCTACGCGTCGACCGATGCTGAAGATGTATATTCCGGCAAATACCCGCTAGCGCGTTTCCTATACTTGTACGTAAACAAGGTTCCGAACCAGGAGTTCGATCCGTTGGTGCGTGAGTTCATGAAATCAGTGCTCTCGCAAAGCGGTCAAGAGATCGTGGTCAAAGCCGGGTATTTGCCACTGCCTGGCAAGGTCGTTGAGGGCACGCTCTCAGATATACGCTAGAGGGTCCTTTTGCCAGGCGGAACTGACTCCATGAGAACGGCGGCTCGTCCCGGGCCGCCGATTTCCGGACGCCGACGTTGGGCGGAGCGAGTTGCATCGCTTTGTGTGCGCGTCGGCGGTTTTGCGGTTGTCACGGGGATTCTAGGGATCCTCGCGTTTCTGATTGCGGAAGTCTTTCCGGTTCTGCTCGCCAGCCATGTGGAGACAGAAAAACAGTGGTCAACGACGGTAACAGCCCCCGTACTGGCCGTTCTAACTGACGAGCACCGAACCCATACGGCGACGCTTGCAGCCGATGGTTATCTCCGCATCTATCGCAAAGGCGCTGAAGCACCGGTTATGGAAGAGCCGATTGGTGACGGCCGTCGTATTGTGTCGGCGAAATCCGTGCTGGGTGATACGGGTTTCGCTGTACTCGCTGCCGATGGTCGCATCGCGTGGATTCCTCTTGAATTTTCGATTTCGTTCGTGGAGCAGACGCGGGTGGTTCAACCTGAAGTTTCAGCTCCCGTTTGGATTGCAACCGATCAGCCAGCTGAAGACATTGAAGCATTTTCCGTGCGTCACGACGCTACGAGTACCGCTGCGATTTTTTCAACGAAAGATCATCACCTAGCTTGGATTCGGATTAGTGTTGAAGAAAATATGTTTACCGGCGAGCAGGCCGAGAGTGTCGATCGCTTCGATACGCAGGTTTCTGCCGCGATCACCGAGATTCTCATCGATCGTGAGCAGCGCAATGTGTTCGCTGGAGCCACGAACGGTGAACTGTTCTGGTGGGAGGTCGAAGGCGGTGCACTGGACCAACACGCCACCTATCGCGCGAGTGAGCATGCAGTAACGGCGATGAGTATGCTGATTGGTGATCGCTCCATTGTGATCGGGCAAGCCGATGGTTCGATTTCCGTTTGGTTCCGTGTACCACAAGCCGATGGGCAGATTGAGCTTCAACGTATCCGAGATTTTCCAGCCCATGGATCAGCTATCGGGTTGATTACGCCCTCGGAGCGAGATCGAAGTTTTTTCGCGCTCAGTAATGAGACGATGGGTCTTTATTACTCGACTTCGTCGCGCACACTTTGGACCGGGTCGCCGTTGCTTAAAGGGACGACAGCGTTGAGCTACGCACCGAAGGGCGATGGCGTGGTTTTTGCGGGCGGCGGAGCCGTGGGTCTTGCGCACGTTGAAAACCCGCACCCCGAGATCACACTTGCGTCACTCTTTGGTCGTGTCTGGTATGAGGACCATGCGGAACCGATGTGGGTTTGGCAGTCAACGGGAGGAACCGACGAATTTGAACCGAAGCTGGGTTTAACTCCGCTGATGCTGGGGACCCTCAAGGGTACGATCTACTCGCTCATCATTGCGATCCCTCTGGGAATTCTGGGTGCGCTCTACACGAGCCAATTTGTGCATCCGCGTATGCAAAGTGTGATTAAACCCGCGGTCGAGATTATGGCTTCATTGCCAAGTGTGGTGCTGGGGTTCCTGGCGGGTCTTTGGTTGGCACCGCTGTTAGAAAAGAATTTTCCGATGCTCGTCTTAATGTTTCTAATTCACCCCCCGTTGATACTCATGAGTGGCTGGCTCTGGCACGCGTTACCGAAGAGGTTTACGGCGCGAATGGTTCCGGGCACTGAGTTGCTGCTTTACGGAATGATAATGGCCGTAGGTTTTGCTTTGGCGTTCGCGTTAGCCGAACCTTTCGAGGCTCAGATGTTTGCAGGGGATTTTTCGCGTTGGCTCTATGAGTCGAGCGGTCTTCGATACGATCAACGCAATGCGGTGGTAGTCGGAATCGCGATGGGCTTTGCCGTCATCCCGATCATCTTTTCGATTGCAGAAGACGCATTCTCAAACGTGCCCAAGAACCTGGCTGCTGCATCATTGGCGCTTGGTGCGAGCCGCTGGGAAACTGTCGTTCGCGTGGTCTTGCCGACTGCCAGCGCGGGTATTTTCTCCGCGATTATGATCGGGCTGGGTCGAGCCGTCGGTGAAACGATGATCGTGTTGATGGCTACGGGCAACACGCCAATTCTTGATTGGAGTGCGTTCAATGGCTTTCGAACGCTCTCGGCTAATATCGCCGTGGAAATTCCTGAGGCACCCCATGCAGGCACGTTGTATCGAGTGCTTTTTATCTCTGCTCTTTTACTTTTTTTGTTGACGTTCCTCATTAACACGGTTGCAGAAATTGTTCGACAACGTCTACGACAACGATTTGCGCGGTTATAGGATGTACGGACGATGACGCGGCGAAAGTTGATCGGCGATAGCTTGACGTTCTTGACCGCGGGTGCGCTCGCGTTGGATATCATTTTCGTGATCGCCGTCATCGTGCTCATCGCAGCAAAGGGATTGGGTCATTTCTGGCAGAAGGATCTAATCGAACTGAAGCTAAATGACGGCCGCGTGTATCTCGGTGAAATTTGGAACCGCGAGTCGAATCCCGACGCTGGCACGCGTGTTCGTTTGAAAGTCGGAAACCGGGATGTATCTGGAACCGACTTCATCTGGGTGGACGAGCGCCAGGTCGAGGTACAAACAATACCTGTTAATGCAGTGCTGGTGGAACGTTCCGAGTGGGGGAATTTTTACGGCTACCCCGTTGCGATTCGTCACGGGGATCGAATCTTGGCAGAGGGTAGTGCGGCAGTCATGCGGCGTTTCGGTTCCGTTCATGCAGAAAAGAGTCGTCAACTTCAGCGGATTCACGAGATCGAAAAGGACGAGATCGGAGATGTGAACTTCCAGATCGAAAAACTTCGTCTTACACTTCGACGCGTTGAGCTGGGCGGAGGTGATTCGGCGGCGCGCGCAGAACTCGAAAGCCAGCTGGACGCGCAGCAATACCGATACGATCGTCTTGTGACGAAGCTTGAGTCGCTCAATGCGGAATTCGAGTCCGAGCGACTGGTCCTGGAAACAGCCGATGGTATCGAACGAGCGATTGTGCTCGGCCATGTAATTCGCCTTGTACAGCCCAATGTTCTTTCGGCGGTGGATGCCATTGGACTTTACGCGTCGCGCATCGGCGAGTTTCTGACCGCTGAATCACGCGAGTCCAACACCGAGGGTGGAGTTTTTCCGGCCATTTTCGGAACGGTGATGATGGTTTTCATCATGTCTATCGTTGTTGTACCGTTCGGTGTACTCGCTGCGATCTATCTACGCGAGTATGCGAAGGAAGGTCTTGCGGTTCGCGTTGTGCGCATTGCAGTGAATAACCTTGCGGGTGTGCCCTCGATTGTTTTTGGTGTCTTCGGTCTCGGATTTTTTGTTTACTTGATGGGTGGCAGCATCGATCGACTTTTCTATCCCGAGTCGTTGCCGAATCCGACCTTCGGTACCGGTGGTATCCTATGGGCGAGCCTAACTTTGGCGCTGCTCACTGTCCCCGTGGTGATTGTTGCGACCGAAGAAGGTCTCGCGGCGGTTCCCCAAGCGGCCCGCCAAGGTTCGCGTGCGCTCGGTGCGACACGATTCGAGACCCTTTGGCGTGTCGTGGTTCCTGCAGCAATGCCCGGCATTCTTACGGGCCTCATTCTGGCGATGGCGCGCGCGGCAGGAGAGGTTGCGCCGTTGATGATTGTGGGAATGGTGAAGTTGGCTCCGACCCTTCCGGTCGATGGTAATTTCCCATTCGTTCATCTCGAACGAAAGTTTATGCACCTGGGCTTTCATATCTTCGATGTGGGTTTTCAAAGTCCAAATGTTGAAGCCGTGAAGCCAATGGTTTTCGCTACAGCACTGGTGTTGATACTGGTCGTCTTAGCCACCAATCTCATCGCTATTCTTTTACGGAACCGCCTGCGACGAAAGTACGCGGCGAGCGCGGTCTGAGGTAGGATCATGAATTCCAAACTGGAACGAGATCCGCAACTGCACAATCATAGGGACTTGGAGACTGTTTTGGAGAAACCCATCCTTGCTGCTGAGTCGCTCTCGCTCTGGTACGGGGCGTCTCAAGCGCTGAAAGAGATCTCTCTAAGCATCCCCGAACGCCGTATTACCGCGTTGATCGGTCCCTCGGGCTGTGGAAAATCAACGTTACTACGTTGCTTCAATCGCCTCAACGATTTGGTCGATGGCGTGAGAATTGAAGGTGATATCCGCTTTCACGGAAGTAGCATCTTTGACCCGGAAGTCGACGTCAACGGTTTGCGTCGTCAAATCGGCATGGTATTTCAAAAATCGAATCCGTTTCCCAAGTCGATCTTCGAGAATGTTGCCTACGGCTGTCGTATTCACGGGATGAATCGCAAGCGCGAGTTGGAGGAGGTTGTCGAGCGCAGTCTGGTTCGCGCGGGACTTTGGGACGAGGTGAAAGATCGTCTCCACGAAAGTGCGCTTGGCATGTCGGGGGGGCAACAGCAGCGTTTGTGCATTGCACGAGCGATTGCAGTGGAGCCCGAGGTGATTCTCCTCGACGAACCATGTTCCGCGCTGGATCCGATCGCGACGGCTAAGATCGAGGAGTTAATGCAGGAGCTGAAAGAGCGCTACACGCTGTTGATCGTGACCCACAACATGCAACAGGCGGCCCGTGCATCCGACTATACGGCGTTCATGTATCTCGGAGAACGGGTTGAATTCGGTGAGACCGGTCAGCTTTTTGTGAACCCATCTGAGAAACAGACCGAAGATTATATTTCCGGCCGTTTCGGCTAATGCAATAAATGGGGATAGCTGCAATTAATGGGGACGGTCCTTAAAAAGTTTCATGTCTTGGCCAATTGCCAAGACATGCAACTTTTTAAGGACCGTCCCCATTAATTGCAGCTATCCCCATTTATTGCATTAGGCCCTCCGGTGGAGGACACCGGAGGGCCTACTTTGGCGATGGGTATGGTTCGCCTGTCTAGTACTTTACGACGAAGTCGAGTCGTGCGCGTTTGCGGTCCGCAGCGCTAATCGATGTCGCATAGGGTCCCGCAGCAACGCCTTCGGTTTGGATGTCGTTACTATCGAAGAAGCTTGCCTTTACCTCGGTATTCTTGGTGAGTTTCTTCGATCCGTAGAGTGTCCAACCATGACGGTTGGTAAACCCGTCGAAGAGATCGCTGTCGGTGAAGCTTGCGATCACAGCGTTGGCTTCCACACTGTAGTAGCCCAGGCCCAGCTTCACATACTTCTTTGAGCTGCCAACCTCGATACCGAAGCCATGTGCATCACTCTCCTGGTCAATCGGAAAGAGACCAATGGTCGCGTTATCTGCCGAGAAATTGCGGACGAATGTGCCCCAGAGTCGTACGGGCCATGCGTCCCAACAGGAAAACACCGCGTAAGCACTCGTTTCTCCGATTTTTGCATGCGAACCGAAGCCGTTACTGATGTTGCCACCCGTGGCTGCGGTTGTGATGAACATGCTGTCGAGAGAAGTCCATTGATAGCCCGAGGCCCGCCCGCCGACTTCAACCGTATCACTGAGTTTCGTCTGCCCGCCGAGTTGCAAGCCGACGACCTTCGGGTCCGACCCGGCCGAGTTTTCATCAACGATGAAGGCCGCCAAGGTTGCGAAAAGTGTCGTTGCCTCCGCTGGTTTGTAGGTCGCAGTAGCGGAGATCCCTTCGGGATTGATATCGCTGTCCCAGACAATCAGATCACGCGTGTTCTTCCACATGAATGGATTGGGTACCTTCCCCGCGGTGATCTCGTAGCTGAGGTCGTCACAGTTACAGTCGGGCGTGAACTCGAGGAAAGCTCGGTCGATGAAGATATCGTCTGGGTCGAAGTTCTCGTCGTCTCCAATCGTCTGATTGGTGCTTCGATGATCACCAACCCCCGATGCGAGTCGAACATTTACGCTTAGCCAGTCATGGATCTGCTTCGCGAAACCGAAGCGCAACCGATAGCGAAAGCGGGTCCGATCACGCGTTTCGACGCCGAGTTTGTCGTGGTCGTACTGGAAATCTTCCACGCGAGCTCGAAAGTCGCCGTTCCATGACCAACCTTCGGTCAGTGCCGCGCCGCCCAAAATGGATCCTGACGCGACGTCCTTCTCGCTATTTTCCCGCTCTTCGATATGCCTTGTGAGTAGTTTCGCGTGTCTCCCTTCGTCGATGACGCCCTCGTCCAAGAGAGCATCAAGAATCCCCTCTACGGCATCGTTTTCTGCTGCAGCGCTGACGTTTGGAAACACCGTTCCCGCAATGATTAAAAGAGAGAGGAATATCCCCCAAGTGGGTCCCTCTCGTACGATTTTGAGCATATGCCCATCTCCCTGTAATTAAAATTACGGAGATAGCATTGCCGTCGCGTTTGTGAAACAGGTGACAGTATGGTTACAAATACATGAAGAAGACTCGGTGGTATCGAATTAGAGGGTGTGGGGATGCGTAGGCAGCGTAAAAACGAATTTCGAACCGTTTCCCAGCTGACTTTCGACCTGAATATCACCGTCCATCGACTGCACGAGGTGTTTTACGATCGCAAGTCCGAGGCCAGTGCCCCCAAGCGCTCGGGAGCGGGCTTTATCAACTCGATAGAATCGCTCGAAGATCCGAGACCTGTCCGATTCGGGAATGCCGATTCCGGTATCCGTCACTTCAACCACTACACTGCCGCCTTCTGCGTGAACCTCGACATTCACATGGCCACCGGGGTCTGTGTATTTTATCGCGTTGTCCAAAAGGTTGGTCAGGATATGCTCGACCGCACTGATGTCGGCATGGGCCAAGACCTCGCTTTTTTGAGTGACTTTTGCATCGATCGATCTCTCTGTGAGTTTCGGTGCAAGGCCTTGGAGAACGGTGTTTGCGACGCTTGCGACGTCGACGGCGGTTAGCTCCAAGCTGATATTGCGACTCTCTGTTCGGGAAAGTTCCAATAGATCTTCCACCAACTGGCCGAGCCGCAAAGAGTGATTCCTAATAATCTCGAGTTGTGAGCGCGTGGCTTGAGGGGAAATATTACTCGAGAGCAACGTCTCCGCGAAACCAAGAATCGCAGTCAGGGGCGTTTTCAATTCGTGCGACGCATTTGCTACGAAGTCGCGCCGTACTGCTTCGAGTCTGCGAATGTCAGTCATGTCATGAAACACTGTCACGATTCCCGGATCGCTGTCCTCGGTATGAACTCGTACCGCGTAGACGCGGATAACTCGACCGCTGCTGCCGAACTCGATTTCAGTTTCGACTGGCGCGTTAGCTTTGCCAGCGGCACACAATACATCGTCAACTTCTGCGAGTCGCAGTACTTCTAAGAGCAACTGTCCTTCCGCGTTGCCATGAAGCGAAAATAGTTCGTGGAAGCGTGCGTTGGCTAAGACGATGCGACCCGCGGGATCAGTGACCAATACGCCTTCCATCATGCCTTGGAGCACGGCGCGCAATTGTTCTTTGTCATGTGTCAGTTGGCTGAGGCGTCGCTCGAGTTCTGCGGCCATGTTGTTGATCGAGTACGCGATCTCGGCCAATTCGTCTTCGGACGTGGGTTCTAGGCGCCTAGACAGTTGGCCACCGGCCATTGCGCGTAGCGTGCTTCGAATCTCCTGGAGCGGGCGAATCATCAGTCCGGATAAAAGCACGGTCAACACAGCGGCTGCGAGGAAACTCACCAATGCTCCACCAATCAATTCTCGCCGCAGTCCGGACACCAAAGTTTCGACTGTGCTGAGGTCGACCGAGAGTCGAACGATGCCGATCTTAGGATCGGGAAGAAGTTTAGCGTAGTAGAGCAGGGGGCGGCCGACGGTTGCACTGAGTCGAGTGCTGGTCCCCGTGCCGCCCGCGATCGCGGAGCGAATCTCGGGCCGATTGCTGTGGTTATCCAGTAGGGCGAGTTCTTCGACCGCGATATCGGAGTCGGCGACAACTTCGCCACTGAGATTGACTAACGTGACCCGGGCATTGGTCGCCTCTTGCGCACGCCGCACGATTTCGGAGAGAGCGGCGCTCTTTGTGGTATCGAATGGAATCCCGTCTACGAGCTGCATGACAAGCTCAGTCTGATAATCAAGCGATTGTTTGATTCGCGCGAGTTCGCGTTCGCGCAAACCGCGCTCCGCGAAGTAGCCCGAGGTGGCGACGACGATGCAGACCAAGCCTGCAATCAGTGCGACCAGCTTCAGTTGGATCTTTGGCATGGCCAGGTCCTAGGTGGTTGCGAATCGGTAGCCTACACCCCGGACCGTTTCGATCAAGTTTCCTCCGGTGCCAAGCTTTTCGCGCAACCGCTTGAGATGGGTATCAATGGTTCGCGATGTCACCGTGATATCTGAGCCCCAAACCTCATCGAGTAGATGTTCTCGAGTCATCACGCGGCCCGGTCGCGACATCAGAGATTCCAACAAACGAAATTCCTTTGCAGTGAGCCCGACTTCTGTTTCATCTACGTAGCAACGGTAGGAACTCGGGTCCAGGCGGAGTGATCCGTGGGAGAGCGGGGTTTTTTCGGTAGTGGGAACATTGCGGCGTCGCAGAACAGCTTTCACGCGCAGGCTGAGTTCACGCGGGCTGAAAGGCTTGGTGACGTAGTCGTCCGCGCCGAGCTCGAGGCCAACGACACGATCGACTTCCGCTGATCTCGCCGTCAGCATGATGATGGGAAGCTCTGCCAAGCGTTGGTCCCCGCGAATGCGGCGACACAGATCCGTTCCCGGAAAATCCGGCAACATTAGATCCAATATTAGGAGGTCAGGAGGTGAGAGTCGTAACCGCTCGAGCGCTTCGTTTACCGAGCTGGCGGTGTCTACCTGATATCCATTTTGGCTCAGGTTGAAGCGAACCAGTTCGAGCAGGTCCGGCTCGTCATCCACTACTAGAATACGAGCACTCATTTCCCGACATCATAACAGCCCATGCAGTCCGATGGCATGTTCATAGGGCCCTTTCGCGGGAGGCCTTGGGAATGTCACAGGAATGGCACCGGGCCGCCACGCCTACAGGGGACCGGACGCCCACGGCCCGCGAATGGCGAATGAGATCCCCGGTGTTTGTATGTTCACGAAGAGCCAGCGGCCGTCGGGACTGAATGTTGCGCCCGCAAACTCTGCGCGTCGAAAGTCACCCTGAATACCCTGTACCTCGCCGTTTAACACCGTGTTATTACGTGCGAATACAAATGGTTTGCCGGCAGCCGTGATGCCCTGGAGTCGAATATCGCGGCCGTTGTCTTCACAGAGCAGCACGCCGTTTCTGGGTGAAATGGTGAGGTTGTCAGGGTTGTCGAGTTGGGATCGTGACGGTGATTCATAGATCAAGCGAAGTCGTTCCTCCGAAGGCACGTAGCTCCAGATCTGCCCGTGCATGCCCTCGCCGCCCGTAGTGGCAGTGAAGTAGATCTTTCCCCCGGCGTACCAAGCGCCTTCAAGTCGCGCGAATGTCGCCGCGCCCAATTCCGTACCCTGTGCGTACACACCCAGTGCATCACCAACGTTTGTAGTGGCATGTGCACGTGTCGGATCGTTGATCGGAACCCAACTCACTTCGAACTCTTCGCCGTTTTGGAGACCTTTTCGAGTCTCAAATGCTTTGTGGCCGCGGATCGCCAACATCTCCAACTTGCCGCCTTTGGCGAGTTGTGATCGCTCGTTTGGAACGAAGCGGTAGAAGCCAGCCGTGTATCGGTCTTCGGTGAGATACACGATACCCGTACCGGGATCGACTGCCGCAGCTTCGTGCACAAACCGACCCATCTCAGTAATAGGAATGGGCAAGCTTGGACGATCACGTGGGACTTCAAACACAAAGCCATGAGGTTTTTCGAGACCCGGGAGCGACTCGGGCCCGTCGACGGTTTCTTCGCAGCTGAGCCAGGTATTCCAGGGTGTGGGGCCACCGGCGCAGTTTCGAAACGTGCCCGATAGGCTCACATAACTATGTTCAACCTGACGGGTTCGTGTGTTGAAAGTCAACGTGGTTGTGCCGCCGCCGGCTTTCGCGTCGTAGTTCAGCATGGGTTGAAGCGGATCAAGGGGTCCACCGATCTCATGATTGCGAATCAGCACCACCCGATGTTTATCTTTCTGGAAGGCAGCCATGCCGTCATGCCGGGGTGGGGTTGGCAATCCGGCTGACAAGGGTTCTCCCGCCCAGCCAAAGCTCCAGTAGTCGAAGCCATCGGGTAATTCGAGCAAGTTCAGCCCAGTCGATCGATCTTTAGTGGGTTTGACGTCGCCGTAGGGGAGTGCCTCCGGAACGCCAACGTCTGCAGCGAATGCACGAAAGACGGGCGTCGCGCTGAATGCACCCGCAAGTGCTGTGCTGTTTCGAACGAATTCGCGTCGTGTCCACATCGGCACCCAACCTTAGTAGAGATCGGTGGCTTGGCAAGCCAGTTGCTGAGTGAACCGATGTAGGTCTATGATTGAGACGATGTCCCAAATGAGGTCAGCCCGCGGTCTCACCGCCTTCATTCTTCTGTCCCTCGCCCTGCAGTTGTTTGCTGGTGTCTGGCATCACCACGATGATGCTGCCGATGCTGGGAGTGGCAAAAATTGCGTGGTCTGTGTCGGTCTTGGACAGTCAAGCGGTCCAGCGGCTTCCGTCGCGGAGCCGATTGATTCTACAGTTCTGGAGCTTTACTCAACGCTCGAAAAGGCGGAAGTACTTCCGTTTGACCTTCGCATCCCGAGCGCATCGCCACGCGGCCCACCCGCATCTCTCTAATCCGAATCCAAACTTATTCCAGTGAAGTCAGAAGTGTTTTGCACACGTTCTGCGTGCGCAGAAGGACGGATTTATGAGATCGATCTTATGGGTGTTCTGCGGGCTATGGCTAGCTGCAGTCGCAACCGCAGGCGAGGTTCAAGAACTCAGAAGCGAAGTTAAAGAACTAGCGTCAGAAAACGCGGATATGCGTGCACAACTCGAAGTGGCACTGCGACAAATTGCTGCGATACAAGCGCAGGTTTCGGCGGGGGTCCCTCCGGTAAGCGCATCTCCACTCGATCAAGCGGTTCAGGAGATCGAAAAGACCTCGACCGAACGTGGCATGGATCGAAAGCAAGCATCGGGACCAGAAGGTGGTCGTCGTGGAATACCGCGTCTTGCCGCGATCGGCGCCAGCATCAATGCTGCGGCAGGATCATCGACTGTGCGGGACTCGATGCTCAAGGATCTTCAAGGAGGCGGGCACGACCCGCATAAGCGTGGTTTTACATTGCAGCAAGCCGAGCTATCGATTCTGGGTGCTGTTGATCCTTACTTGAACGCCGAGGCGCATCTGCTTTTCTTCATCGACCCCAATGGGGAAACCAAAGTGGAGCTCGAGGAGGCGTTTGTTACTACCCAAGCGCTGCCCTACGGACTGCAGCTGGAGGCAGGCCAGTTCTTTACTGAGTTTGGCAGGATCAATCCTACCCATCCGCACGCTTGGAACTTTTTGGATCAACCCGTCATCTTGACTCGAATGTTCGGCGGCGATGGCATGCGCGGGCCGGGAGTACGCGGAAGTTGGTTGGTTCCCTTGCCTTGGTTTTCGGAACTTCATATCGGCGCACAGAACGCGAACGGCGAGACGATGACGAGTTTCCTCGCAACCGATGCCAACGTGGGTGGTTCAACTTTCTTGAGCCGTGAGACTCGATCTCTGGACGATCTGGTCTATTTGCTCCGCTGGGTGAACGGATTTGATCTAAGCGATACGTGGAGCACACAGTTCGGCGTATCGAAGGTCTACGGGCCCAATTCCACGGGGAAGGACGGTATGACGTCGATCGTGGGTGCGGATTTCGTTGCCAAGTGGCGCCCAGAAAATCAGCGTCGTGGATGGCCTTTCGTCATCCTGGAGGGCGAAGCCCTACATCGTACCTACAAGGTGGATAACTCTCCCGGTGTGGCTGAGACCACGCTTCGGGACTGGGGCGTGGTCGCTCAAGGGCTTTGGGGCTTCTGTGAGCGCTGGGCCGCTGGGTTGCGGGCCGAGTATGCAGCGGGAAGTGGCTCTTCGACTACGGTTCGAAGTACGGATCCATTGCGTGACGATCGCCTGCGAGTTTCTCCGCTTCTCGTCTTCTATCCCACAGAGTTTTCACGGATCCGTTTCCAAACCAACTACGACAAAGCGGATCATCTCCGAGAAGATTCCGCGCTGTCGTTCTGGTTGGGTGTAGACATCAGTGTAGGGGACCACCCCGCGCACCAGTTTTAGGAGTAGTCATGTTGCGCATCTACATCGTTCTGCTCTGTTGTTGGGGTAGCGCCGCGAACGCCGAGCCGCTTAAGGTTTGCGCGACTTTGCCCGTACTCGGCGCCTTAGCTCAGGAAGTGGGGGGTGAGGATATTTCGCTCACGATCTTTGCGAAGGGCACGGAAGACGTTCACTTTGTCGAACCGCGTCCGAGTTTTGTGAAGCGTCTCTCACAGGCAGATGTTCTGCTGTTCAACGGCCTCGAGTTGGAAATCGGCTGGCTGCCACCGCTTATTCAAAAGGCGCGAAACTCGCGCGTACTGCAAGGTTCCGCGGGTTATGTCGACGCCTCGAGCGCGATCAGCCCCTTGGAAGTCGCGGCGCAGGGGATCGATCGCTCGATGGGCGATCTTCATGCCGGTGGCAATCCTCACTTTCTGAGCGATCCCCTGAATGGTCTGGCCGTCGCGCGGCTCATTCGCGATCGCCTGTCGACCATTGAACCGTCGAAGTCAGATGCGTTTCACAAACGTTTCGCCGAGTTCAAGTTGCAGGTGGAATCCCATCTGGTTGGAGAGAAGCTTGCCGGAAAGTATGACGTGACAAAAATTGCGTTGCTTGCGGAACACGGAAAACTTATCGAGTTTCTGGACTCGCAGGGCGAAAAGGACTGGCTTGGAGGCTGGCTGCACGATGTTCAGCCCTACCGGGGCCGTAACGCGGTCGCGGATCATAACCTTTGGCCGTATTTCTCAAGAAGGTTTGGAATTAATGTCGTGGGATTTATGGAACCAAAGCCAGGTGTTCCCCCGACCACCAAACACCTTGCATGGTTGATCGAGCAGATGAAAGTGAAACAGGTCAAGGTCATACTCTCATCGACGTATTACGATCGCGCGCATGCGAAATTCATAGAGCGGAAGACGCATGCGCGCATCGCTACACTTGCCCACGATGTGGGTGCAGCCGCGGGCGTGGATGGGTACATCAGCATGATCGACTACAACGTAAGCTCTTGGGTCGGACGCTGAGGTGCTAATTCGAACGCAAGATCTAGCACTCGGCTACGGACGTAAGTGTGTGCTGCGGGGCGTCAACTTGGAGGTCCAAAGTGGGGACTTCTTTTTCGTCGTTGGACCGAATGGCTCGGGAAAGTCGACCTTATTGCGATCTTTCCTAGGTCTGATCGAGCCGATGAATGGTGAGCTAATTCTGGGAGATACTTATAGATCCGGTGCGCGAACGGGGTTTGTGCCACAACGATCTGAGTTCAACCTGAGTCTGCCAACCACCGTTGGGGAATTTGTTGGTCTCGGGCTTGCGGGGCAACGTATGCAGCGGGCGGAGGAGCGTGAACGTAAAGCCTTCGCGTTGAATCAGGTGGCTTTGGACGGTCATGAAGACCGGGACTACCGAAGTCTATCGGGTGGGCAGCGCCAGCGTGCGTTAGTGGCGCGGGCGCTGGTCCGCAAACCCAGTCTTCTCGTGCTTGACGAACCCACGAATGGTTTGGACATGCATGGGCAAGTTCGACTCTTGGATGCGCTATCGCGCTGGCGTGATGAGTTCGCGGGGACGGCGATTTTCGTAACACACGATCTGCGAATCGCGCGCAGCTATGCGACCCGTGTTGCGTTCGTATGCGAAGGTACAGTAACGGTCGGAGCCGCATCGGAACTCCTTACGCCGAAACGTATCGAAGATGTCTACGGTTCCGAGGTTTTGCCACTCATATGATCGAAGAGTTCATCGCATCGTGGGCGCTGTTTCGGGATACGTATCTTGCTGGACTCGAGATTTCGATGCTCTTGTCGTTGCTGGGTGTACTGGTTGTTGTGCGCGATCAGATTTTTGTTGGCGCGGCGATCGCGCAGGCAGCAACGTTGGGCGTGGCACTGGCGATTTGGTTGGGGTTCGAGAACGCGGTCGTGTTTTCAGTCGGTTTGTCGGTGGGGGCGGCCTTGCTCATCGGCCGATTGGGACACGAGACACCTGAGGCGCGAACGGGTTGGATTTTCCTTTTCGCATCGAGTGCATCGATTCTGCTACTGGCCCATAGCCCGCATGGCCTCGAAGAAATTCATCGACTCGTGACGTCTACGATCATCGGTGCGACTTCAATCGATGTAGTGGTCTACTTGGTCATGCTCTCAGTTCTGGCTCTTATTTGCTTTCTCGTACCGCGAAGAGTGCTGCTTAGCGCAATTGATCCCGAAGTTGCCAAGGCAATGGGTATACGGGTCGGTGCTTGGTCTTTGGGTATGGCAGGGACGTTGGGCGTCAGTGTTGGGCTCGCGCTTCGAACGTCGGGGTTGCTGTTTACGTTTGGGAATCTGATCTTACCCGCGCTGATCGCAAAAGCAGTATCGCGTCGATTGCGAACCATGGTTTGGGTTTCACCATTGATCGCATTGGTTACCGCGTTGGGCGGGTTTATTTTCGCCAATGCTCATGACTATCCACCAGGCCCCGTTGTAGTGGCACTTCAGGCGATAGGTCTAGCCGCGATTTGGTTTCTGCGTTTCTTATTGGGTGACAAAAACGGCTGATCTACTGATCGATGCCAATTCGTTCGACGAGTTCCCGGCAACGTATTTGGCCGAGCTTTTCGCCGTAAGCTTTGATCAAGAGATCGCAAGATGCGTTGAGCCGATTGATTTCCTCGAGTTGGCTTTCGGGTAGCCGATGACATTTCGTTTCATGTCCGAGCCTGACGGTCTGTCGTGTGAGCCAAAACTTTTTTGGTTTGGTTTCGCATACGACTTCAGCCATGACGGGACTGGCGATGCCGAGCAGCGCTATCGCGCAAACAATGAGATGTTTCATGAATCGCCCTCCTAGTACAGTGTGCCGAGCCTACGTGAAGCTCGATGATTTAACCAGGTACAGCGTCGGTCAGCTCCGCAAGTTCTCAGGAAAGGAATGCGAACTCAGTGGGATGCAAGATTAGTTGCGCACGAACTGCGACCCGAAAGGTCTGCCTATTCGCTGGCTCGAATCGGCAACCCAGCGGCTTGGTAGATTGAGTCGATTACGCGCATGTTCGAAACCGCATCACGTGCGTGGGTGAGGACCTGGCTACCTTGGCGTATGGCTCGAGCGAACGCGCGAAGCTGATGCGTGTATGTGGCTTCGCTAGGGTGTTTCTCAACGCGCTTGCCGCCGGTTCCCTTGACGGTGAGGCGATGGTAGAGCTGCGGTACGATGGGGTTGAGTACGTGCATTTTCCCCTGGTCTCCAACGACTTTCGCCCCAATTCCGAGCAACGAACGCGAGAGCATGGAGCAGTGGACGCGCCCTGTTCTCCCATCGGCGAATCTAAATTCCGCTGTCATTGCGCGGTCGACTTTATCCGACATCAGCTTGGCCTGCGCAGACACGACTTCGGGTTCGGCACCCGCGAGATAGCGCACAATGTTGATCGGGTAGCAACCAGCATCCATCAACGCGCCACCTGAAAGCGGCCAGCTGTAACGGATGTCGCCGCGATTGAGTAGCGGAAAGCAAAGCTTGGCTTCGATGTGGCTCACACGACCGAGTTCGCCGCTGTCGACGATCTCCTTCATGCGCGTCGCGAGCGGATGATAGCGATAGTGAAATGCTTCCATCAGGACAAGCCCTGTGTCTTCTGCGGTTTTCAGCATCCGCTCTGCTTCGGCTGCATTTGACGCGATTGGTTTTTCGCAGAGTACGTGTTTACCAGCGTTCAGAGCTTTGAGGGTCCATTCGCAGTGCAAGCTGTTGGGAAGTGGGATGTACACGGCATCGATCTCGGCATCATGGATCAAGGCCTGATAGCTCGTGTGTGTCTTGAGAATTCGGTGCTTTTTAGCAAACTCGGTCGCGCGAGCGGGGTCACGTGCCGCGACCGCGAGAATTTCGACCTCGGGGAGTTCGCTTGCGGGTTTGATGAGCGCGGTGGGCGCGATATTCGCGGCACCCATACAGCCGATCTTCAGCGACCGGACCTTCGATGTTTGTCCCATAGACTCATCCTAGCATTCACCGCTTCCCATGGGTGAAAGTCTCGCGTTAAACTGCGCTGCGTACGGAGGGCTTATGCCAGATCATCCTATCAATACTGACATTCGTCTTGTAGACGGCGAGTTCTACGCGGCCGATCCACATGCAGCGTTTACCTGGATGCGTGAGAAGGCACCGATCTACTTTGACGCCGCAGGTGACTGCTGGGGGATCGCGCTGCATGAAGATGTGATGCGCGTTTCAAAAACGCCAGCGCTGTTTTGCAATCGCCACGGAATGCGGCCCGACGCACCGGCGATTCCATCGATGATCAATATGGACGACCCTCAGCACAAGCTGAGGCGCGGTTTGGTCAATCGTGGATTTACACCGCGTCGTGTTAGTGAGCACGAAAAGAAAATCCGATCCGTATGCCGCAGATTGATCGATCGCGTTGCATCGCGCGGCGAATGTGACTTCGTGAAAGAGGTCGCGGCACCTTTGCCCATGATCATGATCGGTGAGCTCTTGGGTGTCGATGAGAAGGACCATGATCGATTGTTGCGCTGGTCTGATAATCTCATCGAGGGCACATCGATCTCCGCCGGACCCGAGAAACTCCAGGCCGCGCTAGCGGCATTTCAAGAGTATTCTGAGTACAACCGCGCGGTGGTAGCGGATCGGCGTGCGAATCCGCGGGACGATCTCATGAGCGTATTGGTCCACGGCGAAGTCAATGGTGAAAAGTTGGGAGATGAGGATCTCATTCAAGAGGGGTTATTGATTTTGGTCGGTGGGGATGAAACCACGCGCCACGTCATCAGCGGCGGCATGGAGCGGCTGCTTCGCAATCCTGAACAACTTCAGATCCTGGTCGATGATCCGTCTAAGATTCCCCTTGCGGTCGAGGAGATGCTGCGTTGGGTTACGCCAATTCAGAACATGGCCCGAACCGTAACCGAAGACACAGAGTTGCGCGGTCAAAAGTTACGCGAAGGCGACAAGGTCCTGCTTCTGTACGGCTCAGCCAATCGAGACGAACGTGTATTCGAAGACCCGTTTTGTTTCGATGTAACCCGTGATCCAAACGATCATGTTGCGTTTGGGGGCTACGGTGCGCATTTCTGCTTAGGGGCGAGCCTCGCGCGCTTGGAGCTTCGTGTCATGTTCGAAGAATTGCTGACTTTGCTAAAAGGCTTCGAACTCGTTGCAGATGAGCCGTTGCGTTTACGCCCTTCGAACTTCATTGTCGGCCTCGAAGAGATGCGGATTCGCTTCGAAGCGTCGTAGCGCCGTCAGATTATCGACCGAGATCGACCAAGGTCACGTTCTGGTTTCGCGGATGTGGAAACCCGCCGCGCGCCCGATCGAATGTCTCGAACGGAAGGCCGAAGACCTCGTTGCCCTCTGGATCTTTTAACTCGATATAACCGGTTCGGCCCAGACCCTGTTTGAGGCGGGTCGCGAAGTTCGGATAGCCCACTTGGAGCCATCGCTCCTGGTACGTACTCGCGATCCAAGAGTGTTCCCGCGGGGGCGGAAACCGCAGCTGCGGTTCGCCGGCAAGACTGTAGATATCAAGTGGTAGCACGCTCTCCGCGACTGCAGGTAACCATAACCGTTGTTCTTCCCACTGTTCGGCGGGCGCATGAGCGACGCGCAGATACGCCCCATACTGTGCGGGCCCCTGGATTAATCCAACCGTGGCTTCGGCGATGGAATGGCCCGCACCCGAGGTGAACGTCCAATGCACCTTTGCGAGTTGCCAATCTGCCCCGGGCAATGCGGGCTCGCGCGGCAACTCTTGGAAAGATTCGACCTTGGCCTCGCGGTAGTACGGATCCAACTCCAAGGCGCGCAGTAGATAGGGTTCGAGCTCCATGCCCCCCGGGGTTCGGGGCAGGATCGATAGCACCGCGCCTGAACTCCCGTCCCCACTCGTGGCGGTGAATCGAGTTCTCGATTCCGTGGTGGTCCAGTCGTCCGGAACTGCGTAGCGAAAAAATCGTCCCTCGGTTAATTGGAGTACCGGTCGGGAAGGCGGTACGTCACCGTCCTGACTGCTGCACGCGATCCCCATGAGACCAACAGCCAGAACGACAATGAAAGGTAGACAGCGACTGCGCATACTGGACGTATCGGCGGCTATTCGTTTCTTTCTATCACGCCCGACCGATTTGGCATCGGGTGGTCGCCGTTGGCGAAGGAGCGCGGACTTGATCGTAGTGACCGGAGGCGCAGGGTATATTGGGAGCCACGTGGTACGCGCGCTCCGCACGGAGGGTGCAGATGTACTCGTCGTTGACGATTTGCGCACCGGCTATCGGGAATCGATTGGCGATGCCAGGCTCCTCGAGGTCGAACTCGCCGCGGCCGTAGTCGATTGGTCGAGCGTGGAGGCGGTTTATCATTTTGCTGCTTCGACCTCAGTTGAAGAATCCGTACGGAGACCGGATTATTACCGACAGAACTGTTTTGAGGATCCCAAGAACTTCCTAGAGCCTGCGATACAGGCGGGTGTGAAGATTATATTTTCGTCTACTGCGGCGGTGTATGGCGAACCAGAACGCATTCCCATTCGCGAGGACGATGCTAAGCACCCGGTCAACCCCTATGGAGAGAACAAGCTCGCGTTAGAGAATTTTCTGCTGGCATCGGGTTCGCCGTGCACGGTTCTGCGATATTTCAATGCCGCGGGCGGTGCGGAAGATCATCGACCGGAAACTCATCTCATACCCTTGCTTATTTCGAGCGAAGGGCTGTTCTCAGTGTTCGGTAACGATTATCCGACCGAGGATGGGACTTGCATTCGCGACTACGTGCATATCGATGACCTTGCGCGCGCACACCTATCGGCACTTCGCGTAGATGGTGTCTTCAATCTGGGAAGCGGCAACGGCTATAGCGTGCTTGAAATTCTAACGCTCGCGGGTCGCGAACCACGTTTTGAGCCCAGGCGTGCGGGAGATCCCGCTCGTTTGATCGCGGACATCGGCCGTGCGCACGAGATATTGAATTGGCAGCCGGAGCTAGGCGTCGATGCGATGATCGAATCCGCACGCGAATGGCGCGCGCGAAATCCGAACGGTTATCGCGGCTGAGCCTCGCTTAGCTGCGTCGGACCTGGAAGCGGTGCACAGTAGCTGGGCCAGTTCCGATACTCCCAGGGCAACGGCGCTGCACCGGTATCGATCTCCATCATGATGTGCTGCCGGGTGTTTGCTTGCATGCGTCCGGTGAGATGCGCGAATGCAACGACAGGAGCGGTGAGGATCAAGCCGCCCGGTATGTATCCTGCGATGTAGGTCGAATAAGCGGGAATCAGCGTTCGATACGCGTGTACTTCCGCTTCGCGCTGCCCCATGCAGTGCAGGTATCGAATGGTGTCGGATGTCGCGGTCGCTTCTTGGAACAAATCTACTCCGGGCAGCAGTCGGAGTGATGCACGCGCGCCTTTGAGCCGCGACTTCATATAATCTTTGGCGTGTCCTGCCTCGTGTAGAACAATGGCTTGATCGCTGCTGAAGATATGAATTGAGTTTGTGAACGGGCTGAAATGGTCGCCCGCACCAATGATGGGAAATCCTCCAAATAGGCGATCGGGGAAGATCGTGTAGCGGAGCCACACGAAGCTGCCCACCGTGACGCGGTATAGAATCCCCATATCCTTATTGCGATAGAGGCGCTTTAGTTCGGACCACGGCGCGTACTGATTGTGGCGAACCTTTACACCGCGCAAATGATTCAATTCGATGTACTGCTCCAAGCTTTCACGGACGTCTTCAGGGAACTTGTGATCCAGCACGTTGCGATTCCACAGCATGAGTTTTGTCGGCAAACTGAAGACGTAGTCGTTGAGTCCGTCGAGTAGCAGGATCGGCTGGCCCTCTTCGATCTGTGGAGCATTCGGATCCATGATGAGTTGCGAACGCACGGTCGGCCAATCAGGCGTTTCATACGGATTGGGTGGACTGGCGCAGGCGATCGTCAAGGCAAAGACGAAGACGGCGAAAAAGCGCAGCGGTGTCTTGCTCACCCACCCCCGCCTTCGGCCGCGAGTATGCGATGCACGATGGCCATCTTATGCCAGATCTTCTGGGATAAACCGTCGATGAGTCGCTGCAGCCCGTCCGCGGTTTGTAGCACCTGCTGGTCGTGAAAATCGTGTACGTAGATCGCACCGATTTTGGCGATCAGTGCCAGGAGCTCGCTGCAATAGTCGAGATATCGGCTGAGTTCATAGCTTCCCATTTCACGCGCGGGCGAGGACTGCGTATCGCTATGTGGAACGGATGGATCGATGGGATCCTTCGTAAGCTGGGTCATATCCACGATATGGGCCAGCACACGTAGGTCATACAGTGCACGCACGGCGCGATTTCGCTTGATCCTCGATTCCAACGTCACCAGGAAAAGCGCCGCGACGCCAAGAAACACGAAGCTAGACAGCAGCGCTTCAAAGCCTTGAATGAGTTCCTGTGCAGGGGCGTCCGTCCCCATCATAGTCAGGCCTCGAAAGCTGAAAACTGCGAGTGACATGAAAAGGACTAAAATCAGCGCCACGCTGATGCGAAGTGGAATCAGTGGCCGCCGAATCCAGTCCGCGCGCTCCACCGCTTCCTGTGCCATACGCGCTGTGGTCTTGCATACGGTCGCGAGGTTGGAGTTCGGAAAGCGCTCCGAAACCCGGCTATGCAGCTGGTCGATCGTTATCACGATGTCGTGCAGGTCTAGCTTCGGGCGAAGCATGGGGTCTCTACCTCCGGTCCGGGAAGATAACAATCAGATCTGACAACGGTATTCGTTAGAGATCGTTCCCGCCTTAAAACCTTAGGTCACACCCGATTTTGCCGATCTGCGAAGGGTAGTTGCGTGTAGTGCGCTTGACCAACCTGTCACAGAATGGCGACGTATGAGCATAGATTATCTTGCGATCATCCCTGCTCGGGGTGGGTCCAAGGGAATTCCGCGCAAGAATCTAGAGCCAATCGGTGGAATCCCACTGATCCAGCATACGATTCACAGCGCGCGGGCCTCATGTCGTCTGAGTCATACGATTCTCAACACGGATGATGAAGAGGTCGCTCAGGCCGGACGCGAGGCGGGCGTCGATGTGCCTTTCTTACGCCCAGCGGAGCTCGCGGAAGATAAAACTCCGATGCGCCTTGTGGTTCGGCATACGCTGGAATGGTGGAAAGCTCAGCATGGTGAGTTTCCGCAACAGGTGGTGGTACTCGCGCCGACATCGCCATTCCGAACCGGGGCCGATGTCGACGCCGCGATTGAAGCCTATGAAACCTCTGGAAAAGACAGTTTGGTATCGGTTTGTGAGGTATCGCAACACCCGAGTGAATGCGTTTCCCTAGATGCCAACGAGCGGGTCGAGTTTGTTCAGATTGATGATACCCCGCTCGAAAACCGCCAGTCCTACAAAACGTTCTATTTCATCGATGGTGCAATCTACATCCGAAACGTCGAAGCATTCCTAAAAGAGGAAGTGTTCTTCGACACTTCCACCCATCTGTTTCTAATGCCGAAATTGCACTCGATCGACATCAATGACTTTTCTGAATTGACATTGGCGCGCGCGATTCATCGCTACAAAGAAGAAGTCGATCCACAAGCGTTGGATCGGTGACACAGGAGACTCCGTTGAAAAACTATCTGAAGGAAGAGGTTCGATTCGTTATGCGAACCGAGCAAGTTATCGGGGACGGGATTGCTCTAAACCTGCCCGATCATTTGGCCGCTAACGGCTGGCGCCGCATCGGGCTCGTACTTGACTCAGGCTTGAAGCAGCACAATCCGTATCTCAGCGAGGTCGTAGAAAACCTAGAGAAGAACCTCGAGTCGGTTCACATCGTAGTCAACGAGATGGCTGAGCCGACGTATGACTACTTGAACGAAGTCAAAGACGTCTTCGCGCCCCACGATTTGGATTGCGTTGTTGGTATTGGGGGTGGCAGCACGCTCGATCTAGCCAAGGGTCTCGCGACGTTGAAATCCAATCCGGGCGACGCCATTCAGTATCGCGGCTTCGGCAAAGTGACCCAACCGCCACTCCCCGTGGTCGCACTACCATCCACAGCGGGAACCGGCAGCGAAGTTACGCCGTATGCCGTCTTTATCGATACCGAGGCACAGTGGAAATTCGGCATTAACAGCGAATACAACTATCCGCGGCTTGCTCTCTACGATCCGCGATTCTTGGATAGCTGCACGTTGCCCATATTCGCGTCCGCGGGTTTGGATGCAATGACGCATACACTCGAAAGTTTTGCCGCCAAGGGAGCTACGCTGCTCTCGCGCGTCCATTCCATTCAGGCGTTCAAATTGCTTTGGGAAGGCCTTGGGTCGCTCGCGGAAGGGGATCGATCCACAGAAACCAAGATCAAGTTGCTTGTGGGTAGCGGCTGTGCGGGCGCAGCGTTGATGAACTCCGGTGCAGGGCCGTCGGGCGCTCTGAGTTATCCGCTCGGGGTCTACTTCAAAGTTCCGCATGGAATTGCCGGGTCGGTATTTCTTCCCGGAGTGATTCGATTTAACGTCGAGAATGGTTACACGGAATATGGGCAGCTCTATGCCGCGGTTGCCGAGGATGCGACCGGTGATGAGGCGACAGATGCTTTGCGCTTTGCCGATGAGCTTCGTGATCTTTGCGCGAAACTCGGTATCCCGACATCGCTCGAAGGCTTCGGCGTCAAGGACGACGAAGATCGTGACCAGATCATTGAAGGTGCGTTTCAGCTTGAAGCAGCGTTTGCCCACAACCCCGTCACCTTTGGTCCTGACGAAATTCGAAAACTCGTTTACTCGCTTTAGGATAGATGATGCAATTTGAGCGATCACTCCAGCATTACAAGCGTGCCGCACGCGCGATCCCGATGGCGACTTCGACGCTGAGTCGAAGTCCGCATCTATTGTCGATTGGGGCGGCACCACTTTATATCCGCAGCGCATCGGGTTGTCGCGTGACCGATATCGATGGCAACGAATTCATCGACTATTCGATGGCGCTCGGTGCGATTCTGCTTGGGCACGGCTATTCCGCGGTTAATGAGGCGGCGAAGGCCGGTATCGATGACGGCTTGCTCTTTACGCTTGCGCCGCCCGAAGAGGCGGAGCTTGCCGAGAAGCTGATTGAACGCATCCCCTGTGCCGATCGTGTTCGTTTCGCAAAAAATGGATCCGATGCATGTGAAGCCGCGGTACGGATCGCCCGTCACTACACCGGCAGGAACAGAATCATCACGCTCGGCGGATATCACGGCTTCCATGACTGGTTTACCGCATCGACCGAACGTCATCATGGCATTCCCGAGGCGATGCGGGGTTGGGTCGTCGCGCTGCCATACAATGATCTGGAGGCGGTTCGCCAAGCCGTGGAAGAGAATCCCGGTGAGTTCGCAGCGATCATGATGGAACCGATCATCAGCGCCGAACCGCAGGATGGCTATCTGCGGGGCATTCGAGATCTCGCGGATGCGCACGGCATTGTCTTGGTCTACGACGAAATGAAGACCGGGTTTCGATTTGGAGACGGTGGCGGCCAGGACTATTTTGGCGTCACGCCAGATCTTGCAACGTTCGCAAAGTCGATGTCGAACGGTTTTCCCATTAGCGCGCTTGCGGGTGATGGCGTGTTGATGGGCCTGCTTGAGGACGAGCGTTGTTTCTTCTCTGCGAGCTATGCAACGGAGAAGTCTTCGATTCTGGCCGCCCTTGCCACGCTCCAAGTCCTTGACCGCGAGCCGGTTACTGAGCACGTCTGGAAAATAGGTCAGAGGCTTAAGGAAGGAACCTCAAAGATTCTCGAGCAGAACTTCCCGGGCGGTGAAATCATCTGCATCGGTCTTGCGCCAATGAGCCATATCGTATTCGGCGAGGCCAGTGGCTATTCGCCGAATGAACTGAAAACGTTTGTACAACAGGAATGCGTGAAGCAGGGCGTTCTATTTGTGGGGTACCACCATCCATCGTTTGCGCATCAGGATGAGGATATCGAACGCACGCTCGACGTTTACAACGACGTGTTCGCGGCGTTGCAGCGACATCTGCGTGATGAGTCATTGCTTGACGCGCTCGAGGGTAGTGTCCTGGGAACACCCTCGTTGAGAAAGGTCTAGCTTGCGATTCGGCGTTCTCGGTTACGGTTCGATTGGTCGCCGCCACGCGTTGAACGTCCGCGCGTCGGGTCATGACGTCGTCCTCATTCGGCGCCAAGCTGCATCGAAGAATGAAGACGGCTTTCCTGAAGTCGAGTCACTCGATCGAGCCGTACAGGAGTTCTCGCTGGATGCAGCGATTATCTCATCGCCGACCTCGCACCATTTGGCCGATGCGAAAGACTGTCTTCGTCATCGTCTTCCGTTTTTGATGGAAAAGCCGCCGGCTCTGACGCTTGGGGAGGCGTTGAATCTGCAACGGTTGATTGACGAGGGTGCGGTGTACGAACTTGGTTTCAATCTGCGTTATTTCCCGATGTTCAAGTTTGTTCGCGAGTTTATTCCCGAGTTGGGTCGTATTTACTCCGTGCGTGCCGCGGTGGGTCAACATCTTTCATTGTGGCGCCCGGGCCGAGACTATCGACAGACCACGAGTGCGAAAACTGAGTTGGGCGGCGGTGTACACATTGAGCTGGTGCATGAGATTGATTACCTGAACTGGATATTCGGTCGCCCCAATCGCGTCACGGGCAGGTTGCGCAAGATCAGCGATCTTGAAATCAACTCGGTAGACCTCTGCGTGGGAATCTTCGACTATATAGATGGACCTGTGGTTGAGCTTCACCTCGACTATCTAGCCCATCAGCCGTTTCGGACTTGCGAGGTGATTGCCGAGAAGGGAACGCTCTCGATCGACATCCGGGCCGGAACCGTGGACGTTTCCGATGGCGACACATCGCGAAGAGTTTTCGAAACCGATCCACAGCAACAACTCGATGGTTCCTACGTTGCGGAGCTGACTCAGTTCATTGACGTGATCGAAGGTCGAGCTTCGACTCGGGTGACGATGGCGGAAGCGGTCGATGCGATGACCGTGCTTGAGGCGATTACGCTCTCGAATAAGTCCGAAAAAGCGGTCTATTTAGCCGAGCTGGGCGGGGAGTTATGACATGAAAGATGTAGTACTGATCTCGGGTGGTCTGGGCGTTCTCGGCCAAGCCTATGCTCGTGTGCTGACGGAGGACGGATACGACGTACTGGCGCTGGATTGCAAAGAGCCGGAGAACGATGGCTTCACCGGAGAATTCTTTGCATGCGATATCACAAACGAAGCGCAGGTCGAAACCCTCGGAAAGCATTTGGAATCGAAGGGCGCGGAGGTCCACGGTCTGATCAATAATGCCTCATGCCAGCCAGAGGGATTTACAAACGAGCTCGAAGATTACTCGCTGAGTTCATATCGCGCGGTGCTCGATGTTAATCTTCTTGGCAGTTTTCTACTGACACGAATGTCGGTTCCGTTGATGCAGGCGCGTGGCAAGGGTTCGATCGTAAACGTGGGTTCGATCCAAGGCGTGGTTGCACCTACATTCGAGATGTACGAAGACACGGACATCACTTCGCCCTTGGCATACTCGGTCGCCAAAGCGGCGATGATTCATTCCAGCAAGTGGGTGGCGTCGCGGTACGGACCCGATGGCATCCGCTGTAATGCGGTTTCGCCGGGTGGCGTGAACGATCATCAAAAGGGCGGCGCTGAGTTCTCTGTCAAGTATGCATCGAAGACACCGTTGCGCAGGATGGCTCACTCTACGGATGTTGCAGAAGCGGTACGCTTCCTGATGAGCGATCGTGCGAGTTACATCACGGGTCAGAACCTCGTGGTGGATGGTGGCTGGACCATCTACTAGCGGCAGCCATCACTAGCACGCAATTCCTCAATCATTCCTAGGCAACGGCCGATTCTATCTGCGGAGGGTACATGTCAAAGCGGCCGCTCACGATTTATCTTGCGGATCTTGTCCATAACCAATTGATGGACGGATCCTATATGTTCCCGTTGAACATCGGGTTCATTTCCGCGTACTGCAAGCAGGAATTCGGCGATCAAGTCGATATTCGTCTTTTCAAGTTCCCTGGTGACTTGATTGACGCGTTGAAGAACAAGACGCCTGATGTCGTGGGCTTCTCGAATTACGTCTGGAATGCGGATATCAATTGTCGCATCGCCGCGCAGGTGGTTCGTGAGACGCCTGAAGTCGCCGTCGTGATGGGCGGACCCGATTTCAACGGAACGCCAGATGGCATTAGCGAATGGTTCAATCAGGATGGGTACAAAGAAATCGTGGATTTCTATTCCGTCTTCCAGGGAGAACGGAGTTTCAATCGTCTGGTTGCGGGGCTTCTAGAACACGATAAGCATGAACTGCGCCGCTCGCCGATCGACGGCATCGCGACGGTACATCCCGATACGGGCGAACCCATCGTCGGAAAACTTGGCGAACGCATCAAAGATGTTGAAACGATCCCGTCGCCCTATTTGACCGGCGCGTTGGATGAGTTCTTTCAGGTGCCGCTGATTCCGATCGTCGAAACCAATCGAGGTTGCCCGTATAAGTGCACGTTCTGTGCTCAGGGGTTGTCGTCTGGCTATCGCGTCGAATTCTTCTCGGAAGAGCGAGTATTCGCGGAACTTGAGTACGTGGCGCAGCGCACCAAGAAGTCGAACATCCTGATCTTCGCAGATGCGAACTTTGGTATTAAAAAGCGAGACCTGAAGATTGCGAAGTACATCAAAGGGCTGCAGCAAGAATACGGCTACCCGCGCCGCGTGAGTATGAACTGGGCGAAGAATCGTGGCGAAGGTACTGTGGAGATCGCACAGACGCTGGGCATGGCGTCGCAATTGATTCTATCGATGCAATCGACCGATGCTCAGACGCTTGATGCGGTGAAGCGAAACAACATCGGAACGAAGACGTATCAGAAAGTTGCGCGCCTGGTCCGAGAGGCCGGCGGAGACGTCGGCACCGAGCTCATCGTAGGCCTGCCGGGGGAGAGCAAAGAGTCGCATCTCAATACGCTTCGCGACTGCTTCAACTGGGGCATGGGGATCATTATCTGCTACAACGCGCTGGTTATTCGTGGCAGCGAAATGGATCAAGCAGATAGGATTACTTACAAGATCGCAACAAAACACCGACTGACGGACAGCGCGTTTGGCGAGTACGATGGAATTCGTAGCTTCGAGAGCGAACGTGGTGTGCGTTCTACAAGCACGATGTCGGAGAAGGATATCTACTTCTTCCGACCGCTCCACTGGCTGATCCAACTCATGTGGAACTACGATTTCTATGATCTGCTGATTCAGTACATCATGACGCAGGGCCGAGACCCGGTAGATTTCCTGATCAAGTTGGTGGAGAACGGTGAGAACTCATCGATACCCGCCATCAGCGAACTATTTCAGGACTTTCAACGCGAGTCGGAAGCCGAGTGGTTCGATACTCGGGAAGACTTGATCGCGTTTTATGGCGATCCCGAGAATTTCCAGAAACTCAAAGATGGTGACCTCGGCGGAAAGCTTAACTCGCGTTTCATGTGGCGCACGTTGATGACCTGCGCATCGGAGTTTTCGGGCTATGTCGAAGAGTGTGCGTTGGAATATCTCGGAGATCGTGATGAGCACGAGAAGCCTGTGAAAGAGATCCTTCGCTATCTCTCGCTACGTCAGATCGATTTCTCCGCAAGCGATGTACTCGCAAACTTTCAGGATCGTTCGGATGAGTTCAGTTATGATTTTCAGGCATGGGAGCGGGCGTGCTTTGATCGAAAGATCGGCGAGTTTGCCGAACCTGTCGTGTACCGGTTCAAGGCGCCGGAAGATCGACGCGAGGCACTCTCGACTTTGATGAGTCAGTACAAGCACCACAATCTTGTGGTAACGCTCCGCAAGATGAGCGAGTACATGTGCTTCCAGGATCTCTTCTACGAAGTCGAGTCAGCGGATCCGAGCTAGTACGATAAAATTGCTCGAGTCTTCACCGGGCTTCCAGCCCGGAAAGATCTTGATCGAACCGAATCCCGCTGCCTCGAGGCAGGTTGTGATGGATTCGGGTGTGTAGGGCTTGAGAACGTTTTCAAAGCGCGAGCGTTCCATCGTGCCACGTTTGAAGAATGTCTTCTTCCAAATGAGACACTCTTCTTTGTCGAGAGAAATATCACCAAGCACGAATTCGAATGGATCAGCCGTGGGAAACTCTTCCCAGAGTTGTAGACTTGTTCCGCCAAAACTCTGAATCGAACTGAGATACTCGTCAAAACTTCGGAGTTCCAGCACTACAGCGCCTTCGGGGCTCAGTGCGTTTCGGATCCATGTAAGCGCATCTTGGTCGGCGCCCTCATACAGTGCAGCGATCAGTTGAAACACGACATCGACGCCTAAGACGAGCGACGTATTGTTCGCCGGGGCCATATCGAGGAAGTTCTCGTTCAGATTGTGAACGTTTGAGTTGCCGATGTGGGTTTTGAATTTTTCCGCGAAGCGGTGTCGAGATGCACTGATCTCAACGCCCAACGCGTCGCCAAGCATCCCTTCCTGCTCCAGCCGATAGAGCAGGGCGCTATTGCCCGATCCGATTTCTATGACCTTGGACTGGTTGTCTAATGTTGGGAGCTCAGTCCGGAGGAAGTCGATGACCGGTGTCGTGTGCGCGAGGCGGTCAGCGCAGTACGTCGAAAAGCTCGATTCATCGAAATTGTCGAGACTTTCCACTTCGTCGTATGCAGTCAGATTGACATGCCACCCCATGACCCCTTCATCGACCGGCGATGAGAGAACCGTAGCGGCGTCGATGACAGGTAATGCGCACTAAAGGCCCTTCCATTCCGGCTTGCGTTTCTCCGCAAAAGCCTGAAACGCTTCGGTGAGCTCACGTCCGCCCCCATGGCCGCCGTCTCGCAGAGCACGATTTCCGAATCCGGCAAATTCTTCGGCAATGACATGCGGTACTCCTCTAGAATGGCGCGCAGTATACGGGAAGAGGGAAAGCATCGTGAGCGACGAATTTCAACTGATGGGCAAGCGCGCCTTGGTCACCGGTGCGACGCGTGGTTTGGGTCGTGCGATGGCGGAAGGATTGGCGCGCGCAGGTGCGCGTGTCGTGATCACCGGGCGCAAACAGGATGCCTGCGACAATGCAGCGAAGGAAATCGCGGCGACCACGGGTCAAGAGGTTATCGGCATGGCGTGTCATATGGGCGATTGGAATCAGATCGATCGCCTGTCCGATGAGATTGATTCGCGTTTCGGTGCGTTGGATATTTTGGTCAATAACGCAGGCATCAATCCGGCCTTCATGCCGGTTTGCGACATCACGAGCGAGTTCTTCGACAAATTGTACGCGGTGAATGTAAAAGGACCGATGCGATTGGCTGCGCGCGTTGCACCGAAGATGGGCGCAGCGGGCGGTGGAAGCATCATCAACGTGATTACGGTGGGCGCGTACGTGGGCGGCCCAGGGATTGGCGCATACAGTTCGTCGAAAGCCGCTCTACTGAATCTCACGAAGGTGATGGCCACCGAGTGGGCGAGCCAGGGGATTCGGGTTAATGCGCTTGCGCCGGGCCCCTTTATGACCGACATGATGCGAGGTGCGGCCGCCAACTTGCCGGCTTTTTCAGAAGCCACCAAGAACGCGACGCTGCAAAAGCGCATCGCTGATCCGAGCGAGATCGTCGGTTCGGTGCTCTATTTGGCGAGCGACGCGTCGTCATTTGTGACCGGTGAAGACTTGCGTGTCACAGGCGGAATGTCTGCGAGTTAGTTTCGAAACCGGGGGCAACGTGACGAAATCCATCTCAATCTTCTGCACAATTGGTTTATTCGCTATCGCGTGTGGTCAACACCGTGACGCTGGCGAAATACAGGGCGCGAAACGGCCTGACGAAGTAACGGAGCAGCGTATAAAGGCGCAACATAGATCCGCTGCAGAGCTGAACGCTTCGCAGGATAAGCAGATCCTCTTCGGAGATCTCCACGTTCATACAACGTTTTCAAGTGACGCGTTTATGTTTAGCTTGCCCATGATGCAGGGTGAAGGCGCCCGGCCTGTCGCGGATGCGTGTGATTTTGCGCGGTATTGTTCGGGGCTCGACTATTGGAGCATTAACGACCATGCGGAGAGTCTGACGCCGGAACGTTGGCAGCATACGAAGGATGCGATTCGCCAATGCAACGCGGTGGCGGGTGACCCCGAAAACCCCGATGTCGTCGCGTTCTTGGGTTGGGAGTGGACACAGGTCGGCCACACGCCAGCAACTCACTACGGGCATAAGAATGTGATTCTTCGTGATCTCGAAGAGGGGAAGGTTCCGAAGCGCCCCATATTTTCCGAAGGTTTAGCGAGTCGAGGATTGCGCGCGGATGTGCCGAAAGGGCAGCGGTACATTGTTCCGCTCTTGGATTTCTCCAACCGTCAGGATTATTTCGACCTGACACGTTTCATTCAAGAAAATCGCAGCGCGCCGATCTGTGCGACGGACGTTCACACCACCGAACTCCCGGTTGATTGCATGGAAGGTGCGGCGACACCCGTCGAGCTCTTTCGGAAACTCAACGAATGGGGCCATGCCGCATTGGTCATTCCGCATGGGACCACCTGGGGAATCTACACGCCCCCGGGTTCCACCTGGGATAAGCAGCTTGTTGGCGAGATGCACGATCCTGAGCGACAAACCATGATCGAAGTCTATTCGGGTCATGGCAATTCCGAGGAGTACCGCGAATTTAGAAGTGCATCTTGGTATGCGGATAAAGACGCGACCTGTCCCGAACCAACAGACGGATTCGAGTCCTGCTGTTGGCGTGCAGGGGAAATCATTCGCGCCCGCTGCGACGACGCGAACTCCGCCGAATGTGAGGCACTTATTGAGAAGGCGAAGCGTAACTTTCTACAATCGGGCGCTCGAGGGCGGCTGTCGGTTCCTGGTACGATACTTGAGGACTGGAAGGATTGTGGTGTTTGTCGCGATTGTTTCCTTCCATCGATGAACTATCGTCCCGGCGGTTCGGCTCAGTACATCACCGCGCTTTCGGATTTTTCAGACCCAATAAACCCACGCCGCTTCCGCTTCGGCTTCATGGCGTCTAGCGACAATCATCGCGCCCGTCCCGGAACCGGTTACAAAGAAGCCAGTCGCCGCTATCAAACGGATGCCGCGGGTCCCAAGTCAGACTTTTTCGATGGCATCGTTTTTCCCAAAGGTAAAGACGATCCGACGACTTCTACCGAGGTGGTCGGTGTTGACGACGTGATCGCACCTCAGCTGGTTGACTTCGAACGGCAAGCGTCGTTCTTTATGACGGGAGGCCTGGCGGCGGTGCACGCGAGCTCCCGAAGTCGTACGGGAATTTGGGATGCATTCGAGCGTCGTGAGGTTTACGGAACCAGTGGACCCAGAATCCTGCTCTGGTTCGACATTCTCAACGGCACGACGGGCGAGGTGCCGATGGGCAGCGAAGTTCAAGTCGACCAAGCCCCGCGTTTTCGTGTGCGCGCGGTTGGCTCCTTCATGCAGAAGCCGGGTTGCCCCGACGGGTCAGCACAGGGCTTGCCCGAGGGCAGGCTTGACCATCTTTGTCGCGGGGAATGCTACTACCCGTCTTCGGAACGTCATCCGATCACGCGTATCGAGGTCGTGCGCATCAAACCCCAGGTCAAAGCCGACGAAGATATTCTCTCGTTGATCGAAGACCCGTGGTTGGTATTGCCGTGCGCGGGTGATGCTTCGGGCTGCGTCGCGGAGTTCGAAGATCCAGAACAGCCGACGTCGAATCGTGAGTACGTCTACTACGTTCGTGCGATCCAGGCGGAAACACAGGCGATCAACGCGGGAAACGTGCGATGTCGGTACGACGAGAACGGCGCATGCATCGAAGCCAAACCGTGCTATGGAAGTTACCGCACCGATGTCGACGATGATTGCCTGGCACCGGTTGAGGAGCGGGCGTGGTCATCGCCCATTTACGTTTCGTCTGCTATGCGCCAGTAGCGAAAGGCTTGAAGTGCGCAGCAGGTAATCACGAGCAGATGTAGGGGCGCCCAGAGTCGTTGCCACATTGCTGCCGATGGCTCTGAGTCGATTCCAAGTTTGGCTTCGCAGAGCGGTATGCCCTGAAGGCTTACCGGTTCCAAGTAGCGAATGCAGACGTACGCAGCGTAGAGCCAAAGAGGTAGCGCCGGCAGGCTGAGCCAGCGAAGCGTTGATCGCCAATTCAAGCCGACGTTCAAAGCCGCAGCTGCGATAAGTGTGAGGACTCCTACGATCATCACACCCCGCCAGAGGGTGTCATCTTCCGGCCTGCAATCTGCTACAGGAATAACGACAAGCATCAGACTGTGGGCGTATATCAACATCCAACTTACGATCGACACACCCATACGTAGGATCACTTCGGCGAACGACAAAAGAGCCCTTTCTGCACCGGAGCGTACAACGAATCTGGTAGAGTCGCGCCAATGATCGATAGGAGGATGCAAGATGGGCATGCTGAGTGAGTTCAAAGATTTTGCGTTGAAGGGAAACGTTGTCGACATGGCCGTAGGTGTGGTCATCGGCGGCGCGTTCAAGAGCATTGTGACTTCGTTTACGAGCGATGTGCTAATGCCACCGATCGGCCTCGCGACCGGAGGCGTCGATTTTTCGGAGATCGTCATTCCACTGACCGAAGCGACGGCTGAGGCAGAAGCGGTCACGATGAACATCGGTACGTTTGCAAACACGATTCTCGACTTCCTCATCATCGCGTTCGCCATCTTCATGGTCGTGAGAGCCATGAATGCGGCACAGAAGCAGGAAGAGGCAGCTCCAGCGGCGCCGGCTGCACCTTCGAAGCAAGAGGTTCTGCTGACCGAGATCCGCGATTCGCTCCGGAGTCGCTAGCTCGAGCTCGCCAGAATTACCCCGCTGGAAGTGCCCGAAAACCCGAGCGCTTTCGGCGGTTTTGGGCGAAGCCGTTGCGGATTTCACCCAAGGGGGTGTCATCGGGTATGATGCGCGTGTGGGGACCGCGGAGTCGAATCCAGATGATTCTGAGTCGTTTTAAGACTTGGCGAGAGAACCGACGGGTTCGTGCGATCTACGCGAACCGAAGTTATCTCGACGCTTATCGAACGCATACAAATGAGCGGGTCGAAGAGGACCCGCATACCGCTGCGGGCGGTATGTGGGAAGAGATCGGCTCGTTGCAATTCGATTACCTGATTAGACATGGCTTGCAAGCCGATCAACGGATGCTCGATATCGGTTGTGGCACATTGTGTGGTGGCCAGCACTTCATTGGCTATCTAAAGCCGACGCATTACACGGGCGTTGATATTTCGCCAAAGGCGATCGAATACGCGCACGAACTCATGCGCGAGCAGGCGCTGGAAGATCGTATGCCGCGCCTGCTCGTCAACCATGCGATGAATCTGCGTTTCGAAGATTTTGAGGGCGAGACCTTTGACTATCTACTGGCGCAATCCGTTTTTACGCATCTGCAACCCGAGCATATTCATGAATGCTTTGAATACGTGCGCAACATCATGCACGCGGAATCGAAGTTCTTTTTTACGTTTTGGGAAGGGCGAACCTACGGACGCCGCACCATCAAAAACTTTGAGTATCCGTTCGAATTCTTTCGTAGGGTTGCTGCGCGTCATGGTTTGGCGGTCGAACTCATGGATGACTACGCGCATCCGCGGCGGCAACGCATGGCGTTATTAAAGCTGCGCTGATTCGGGTTCTAACGCAACTCGGTATCGATCGCGGCGTTCAATGCGGTCAGACCAGCATCCCGAATGCGCCGTTTTGTTTCGACATGGGCGTTGAGATCAATCTTGCAAAGATCCAGCGCGACATCGCGGCTTCGCTTGGCAAGTTCCTCAGCAGGTACGATTTCATCGAGAAACCCGGCGGCGACCGCTTCGGTGGGTCCGTACATATCGCCCGTGACAACCCGATGGAAGTAGGGCGGTGTCAAACGATGGCGCGCGATTTCAACGGCAAAACGCGGAAGTGGGAGTCCGATCGCAACTTCGTTCATGCCGATCTTAAATGGCCCTTCGATTCCGATTCGCCGGTCCGCAGACAGCATCAAGAAAGCACCGGCTGGGTACGCATGACCCGTACACGCGGTGACGACCGGAAATGGAAACACCATGATCTTCGCCGCCAGCGTTGCACCGAGACGTAGCATTTCCATCATCGGTCCTTGGCCAGCGCGCATGGTCTTTAGGTCAAAGCCAGCTGAGAAAATGCCCTCGCGTCCAGTGAGCAGTACGATCGCTCGATCCGACTCCGCGCGATCGAACGCAAGATGGAGCGCCTGCAACATCGGAATCGACATTGCATTTACCTTGCCATCATCCATCGCCAAGGTGGCGATACCCTCATTGAGTTCGTAGGAGATAAGATCGGACATGTCGTTATCGTACCAGGCTCCGAAGCCATTCGCGCATCCGCGGCGGCAGCGCATGGCCTGTTTGAGGCTAGACTCATCGATGTGAAGAAACCTGGAGATCGCGCCAAGTGAAAATTCGTTGGACCGGGGCTCTGCTCGTTTTCGTGTTCTGCGGCTGCACGACACTTCCCGAGAGCTATAAGCCGCCGGAACATCATTACATCGCCAATCAACTGGACCCCGGCGAGGACTACGTTCAAATCGAGCGCGGTCGGGACTTTTGGCCGTTCGATGCCCTAAATCATTACCTGTTAAGCCTCCCGGTAAAGATCCTGCTTTGGGATTGGCAGCTCCTCGACCACAAGATGTCGGACGAGGACGAAGCGCTGCTCGAATACTACTTAGAATTCAATCAGCTGCGTTCCGTGAAAATTCGCCACAACCAATGGGATCCGATTGGCGAAGCACGCCGACTCGGCTCGAATCATGAAGTCGGTTGGCCCTATCGATATACGTTAGGCGCGCTGCTTTGGCTTCGGTATGCGCTAATCCCAGATCGCATCTTTGCGGGTGTACCCCTGATTGGAGGCGGTGATCACTTCAATCCGTTTACGAATACGATCAACGTCTATTCAAGCGATATTTCCGTGCTGCTGCACGAGGCCGGTCATGCCAAGGACTACATGCAACGCGACTCCAAGGGAACCATGGCGTTGCTTCGATTGGTTCCGGTGGTGGACCTGATTGAAGAAGCGACGGCGTCTTCTGATGCGATTCGCTTTCTGCACTGCTTCAAGTTTCATGAACGAGAGTTCAACGCGTACCCCACACTCATCCCTGCGTACTCCACGTATATTGCGGGTTACTTCCCCGGCGGGCTGATCGTGACCGCGCCGGTCGTCCTGACTGCACACGTTACGTCACGATTTCAGCGCCGGAGTCAGCGTCATTCTCATCGTCAACCAGAATTGGATGTGAATGAATATTCACGCGATGACTTTCTCCCGCCCTGGTGTCAGTCCGTTGATCTAAAGCTGGACGAGTTACCCGACCGCCCCTAGCCACTCTGACTTGCTCCGTGGTAGGGTCTCGGCGTAGTTTAAAGAACGCCATGCCACTCATGGAAAAGGAACTTACGATGTCCCATGCAAAGTCCGTTGCGAAACTTGGGGTGCTACTCGTTTGGGTCGCGGCAAGCGTCGGATGTTCTCATCCGATGCAGATCAAGAATCTTGAGATGTATGCGGTTCCGGTATTGCTTGGCGGTGGCGGTGAGCCTACGCGAATCGCCATCACGCCGTTTTCAGGCACGCCCGATGAACTCTGGTACCACAACGCGTTGGTTTCTGGTCTCGCACGCGACCCGATGTTCAGTAATGTTCAAACCGACTACATCCCCCGGCTTGCCAAGAACGACGAAACTAAGCCCGATATTCTTTTGTCCATCAAGCCGCGCGTTAACTACCGCAGTTCGGGCTGGAATTTCTTGATCAACTGGCCCGGTTTCTTGATCTTTACACCGGCTTGGAATGGGTACGTGTATCGTGCCGACGTGATGAGTGTATTCCAACTGCAGTCTGTCGATGGTGAAACGCTCGACCATCTCGAAGTTCCGATGACGTATAGCATGCGGCATGCGGACTCCGATCGCACCACCGTCGCTGAGCTCAGCTGGTTCGAAGTTTCCTCAATGGCTTTCTTTGGCGGGATCTACAACGCGAATGTTTTTGATCGCGATGCAATCGCTCCATTTCATTCACAAGCGAAAGACAATTATGCGACCTATGTTCTAGCCCAAGCGCGAACTCGGATTAGAAACGCCGCCACATCCGTTCGTGCCAAACGAGAACAAGCCGCCGAAGTCGAAGCGGATGATACCGAGAGCGTCGACGAATAATCGCTGCGCTTGTCGTAGTTGCCCGCGGTTCGAGTAGCGGACAGCCATCGAATCAGTGAGCGTGGGCTCCATGGTCTTGTGCATCGTGATCTTGGGTGTCTTTGTCGTCGGGGACGGCTCCTGGATTCTCAGTCGTAACTACACGAGTTCCAAGACCGTGTTCGTATACCAGGAGAGCCCCACGATCTGCTCCGAGAGCGCAGAGTGCTGCGGTGAGGAGCAAGCCCACAAGCGTGACGATTCGAGGGCGCGAATCACTTCGTTGCCTCATCCAGAACGAGAGCAGTGAAGTCATAACTCCGATCGCGGTCGATGCGATCATAAAGTTTCTGTGCAAGTGAACGAGGTCGTGGCCAGGTGAGTCGTGCCCAAGTCGATCCGCAGCCCAAAGTCCGGTTCCGGCTGCGGCAAGTGCTGTAAGGGATCCCAAGTAGAGGAGCCACATTCCTGCCTGCCAGAGGCTGGAGCTCCCACGAAAAGACAGGGTGCAAAACAAAAGGGCAGTGCTCCAGAGTGCGATAGGAAAGTGAACCAGAAGGGGATGCAGGTCGCGGATCGTAGCGAGACCGGGAAATAGAACGTCCATCAGACTTTCTCACTTCTGAGCGCGTCGCGCTCGGTACATGGACAGCGTGCCAAATAGGGTGCGCCGCCGATGTGTCTCGATCACTTCGACGAATCCCGCTTGTCGCATATGCTCGGGTAGCCGACCCTCAACGCTATCCGCGGTTGTCTCGAAACCATCCAGCAGTTGCACGGATAGAAATGCTAAACGCATTACGGGATCGTGAGGAAGGCCCCAGTCGGCCACGTGCAGTTCACCGCCTGGTTTCAGCAGGTTGTAAACATGGGCAAGCGTCCGTTGTTTGTTTTCTGGCGTAAGATGGTGGAAAAACAGCGTCGAAATCACTCGATCAAAAGTTAGCGGTGGAAAACTCGCGTCCCACGCGAGGGCTTCGTGAAATTCGACGTTGGCTTCGGCATCGCTGGCTTTGCGCCGTGCGATCGATAGTGCTTTGGCATCGGCATCGAGTCCGACAACAGAGATCTCCGGCACTGCCTGTGTAGCGAGTATGGCGAGCGTTCCGGTGCCACATCCAAGATCGAGGATCCGTTGTCCGCCAGCGAGATTCGCCTGCTCGATAAGGTCACGTTTGAAAAGCTCTTCGCGGAGCGTTGATTTGAGCAAGCTATCAAAAAACCGCGTCAACCCGTGGAAGCGAAGTGCCGGTATGTAGGCATGGTTTGGTGTCTCAGCGGCCATTCATATGTCCGTAGCGGGAGAAGACTTGCATGAGTTCATCGATCTTTTCGCGCCGCTGTTTGGGACGTCCGCTCGCGATGGCATCGCTCACGCAAGTCTCCACGTGGGAGCCAAGTACGACCTTCCCGAGTTGACCGAGGGCAGCTTGAACCGCGGCGATCTGGAGCAGGATATCCACGCAATAGCGGTCGTCTTCGAGCATCCGTTGAAGTCCACCGACCTGTCCCGCGATCCGGGCCAGTCGGCCTTTGGCCTTTTTCTTGACGTCTGATTTCATGATTGATACTTATACCCCCTATGGGTATGTTGAGCAAGAGCCGATAAGCTCAAAAAGACCTCTCAGGCTGGCCCCAGAAGGGCCGAAACCTGATATAGAGGAGTTTCATGGCGACACGGGTCTCACAATTCCTGGCTATTTTGTTGGCGCTGGCGTTACCAGCGGTGCCGGCGCTATGCCAGGGTTCGATGGCGGAAGACGAGCCCGATGTGCCAGCCTGTCATGCCCGCCTTCAGCTGGAGCCGGAGGATTCCTCTCCGCCCGACGAAGAGCCCGAGTGCTGTTCGGTCTGCGATAGCTACGTTTCTTCGAAGGTGCCCTCAGAGGCACCCGCATCCGGGGCTTTGCTTTGGCTCCACAATGTGCCCGAGTTCGTAATACCGGTCGATCCGGTCACATCTTCACTACAGGCACATCCTCCGCCTTGGTGCTGCTTCTCCCCGTACTCACAATCCAACTCACCGCTGCGGATCTAGCGAACTTTCGCATCTGATCCGGTGGTGCACCCGAACGTCGGGTGTGTCAACGCAAGCGTGCCCTGCGACAGGGACATGAAACGCTGATAGCGGAGAGCCGATTGTGACGAACAAACCAAGACCAAAGAGACAGAGGTGGAGCGTTTCCATTTCTTTGAGCCTGCTTCTGCTGGCGGTGTCTGCGCGGGCGGCGGACGACCCGACCGAACTGGCGGCTGAAGCGCTAGAAGCAAATCCCAGTCTGGAAGCGATGCGCGCGCGCGTGTCTGAGCTGGAACGAATCGCTGAGGCGGCAGGTACTTGGTCCGATCCCATGATCGGACTCGACTATCTGAACACTCCGGTGGATTCGTTCGAATTGAACGACGCACCCATGAGTGGTGTTCAGATCAACGCGCGCCAGACGTTGCCTCCTTGGGGCTGGAGTCGCTTGCGTGAAGAAGTCGCAGACTCGAAAACAGCAACCACACGTTACGCTGTGCAGGAAGCTGCAACTCAACTACGCCGTGAAGTTTTCGCACTGTTCTTTAAGTTGACTCAGTCGCGCATGCTGGAGTCGGTGACCCAGCGTCATCTTGCGCGTACCGATGAGTTGCTGCGTGCCGTTCGTGCTCGCTACGAGACCGCCAGGGCAGGACAGCATGAGCTGCTAAGGCTTCAAGTGTTGCGTGATCGACTGAACGACGACCTTGCCGACTTCGGCCGGGCTGATAGCGAACTCAGCGCGGCACTGGCACGCACGCTGTCGCGGCCGGCTGCAAGTCGTTTCGAAACTTTCGCAGAGATTGAGCCCGTTGCGGTTCAAGGTGACCCAAACGCGTGGCTCGCTCTAGCGCGGAGTACGCGCCCCGAGCTGATGCGTCTCGTGCAATCGATCCAAACGGAAGAGTCGGCTACGAAACTCGCGCGTGTAGACGGTAGGCCAGACGTCACCGTCTGGGCGGGATATCGTGTGCGCGAAATCAATACTGCCACCGATAGCGGCACCGATTTTGTCAGTGCCGGCATCTCAGTTCCGATTCCATGGGGAAGTCGCAAACGCAGCCGCGCGGAATCTGCGGCACATCAGGAGGCGGCGCGAGGAAAGCGAGCGGAATACAGGGCAGCTCTCGATCGCATCGATTCCGAGCTTACCTCTGTTCATGCGCGCTGGAGTCGTGCGTTCGATAAAGCAATTACGTATCGCGACAACCTGACGCATGCAGCACAGGCAGCACTCGATGCCTCGTTTAGTAACTACCGGGTAGGCAAAGCGGACTTTGCAACGCTTTACCAAGCCCAAGTCGATCTACTCAATCTGGAGCGAACGCTCATTTCGGCGATCGTCCAGACTCACATTGAAGCCGCGATCGCGCGCGCGACGGTCGGCGGCCCACTCGATGGAGGACAATCGTAATGCGACTGTTACCACTCGCTCTTACCGCTGGACTTGTCTTGACTGCGTGCGGACCGGCCGAAAATACAAAGACATCTGACCCGGCTGCCATATCTGAATCCGAGCAGCTCTATTCCTGTGGGATGCATCCGCACGTCCTCGAGCACGAGCCCGGGGAGTGTCCAATCTGCGGGATGAATCTGACGCCAGTCAGAAGCAGTGAGGCCGGAAGCGTGTCAGGTGAGAGAAAGATCAAGTACTGGGTCGCACCGATGGACCCAAGCTACATCTCGGATACTCCTGGCAAGTCGCCTATGGGGATGGATCTAGTTCCGGTCTACGAAGATGAGGCATCGGGAACGGCCGGCTCTTCTGATATTACGATCGATCCAGCCGTGGTTCAAAACATGGGCGTGCGTACCGAGATAGTTCGGCGGCAGACCGTGTTTCGGCACGTACGCAGCATCGGGCAGGTCGAAGTGGGCGAGGACCAGGTCTCCGTGGTGAACCTGCGTTTCTCAGGTTGGATCGAAAAAATTCATGTGGACAAGACCGGGGATCCAGTCAAGAAAGGGGAGCCGCTCTTTGAAATCTACTCACCCGACCTCGTCGCCGCGCAGGAAGAATATCTACTGGCACGACGCACGCAGGGTGCGAAGAGCGCGCTGGCTCGTTCGGCGCGGCGTAAGTTCGAGCTATGGGAACTAGCGGACGAAGACATTCTTGCGATCGCCCGCGCAGGTCAAGCGCGACGGACGGTCACGATTCGCTCACCGCGTTCCGGCTTTGTGTTGCACAAGAACGTAGTTGAGGGGGCGCGCGTTGCTGCTGGTCAAGACCTGTATCGAATCGGCGATCTCACACGAATCTGGGTAACGGCAGAGGTTTACGAATTTGATGTCCCGTGGGTGGAGGTGGGACAGCCGGCGCAGATGGAGCTTTCGTACGAGCAGGGTCAGGTGCTCGAAGGTGAGGTTGCTTACATCTATCCCACGCTGAACGAAACAAGTCGAACGTTAACCGTGAGACTCGAGTTCGAGAACCGCGACCTCCGGCTCAAGCCAGGTATGTTCGCAACGGTGTACATCCAGTATCGCCGCAAGGACGACGTGATAGCGGTCCCAACAGAAGCGATCCTGGACTCAGGGCGAAGGAAGCTGGTCTTCGTTGTGACCGAGCCCGGACATTTCGCGCCTCGGGAAATTGTTTCTGGTCTCACGGGTGATCACGACCTGACCGAGGTCGTGTCGGGGATTGCCGAAGGCGATGAAGTTGTGGTCAGCGGGCAATTTCTGATTGACTCGGAGAGCCAGCTCCAAGAGGCGATCCGTAAGATGCGCTCACGTCGCGGCGACGGGCGAGCCTCCGCCAACGACGTAGACGAGCATGTTCATGAAGGCGTTGCAGACGAGCATGCACGTTACGCCTGTCCGATGCATCCTGAGATCACGTCGGATGAGCCCGGAAGTTGCCCCGTCTGTGGCATGTTCCTCGAGAAAACGTCCCCGACCGATGAGACCCGACCATGATCGCGGGGGTCATCGAGTGGAGCGTGCGAAACCGCTTTTTCGTGTTGCTCATGGCTTTGCTGATTGGAGTCATCGGTTGGTGGTCGATGGTGACATCGCCCGTCGATGCCATTCCAGATCTGTCGGACGTGCAGGTCATCGTCTTCACCGACTATCCGGGTCAAGCGCCACAGGTGGTCGAAGATCAAGTGACCTATCCGTTATCGACTGCGATGTTATCGGTGCCGTTCGCAAAGGATGTTCGCGGTTACTCGTTCTTCGGGTTCTCGATGGTGTACGTCATTTTCGAAGACGGTACAGATCTCTACTGGGCGCGTTCGAGAGTCCTTGAGTATTTAAATTTCGTGCAAGGCCGCCTGCCTTCGGGTGCCGTACCGCAACTGGGTCCGGATGCGACGGGCGTGGGTTGGGTCTATGAGTACACGTTGACCGATTTCAGTCCGCGCTCACGCGTCTTGCGCGATGCGCTGGATTCGGACGCTTCGGGTGAGGTCGAAGATCTTGAGCTGCCCAAACCCGAGGCCGCGAGCGACAAAGATGTCGCGGTGTATGCCGACACCCAGCTCAAAGAGTTGTTTACCGTCGATAAGAGCCCCATGGCAGGCACTCCGGAGAAGTTTCGCAAAGAGAGTCTCCGTTTTATAGTCGACGCCTTTGACCGCGACGGTGATCGCCGTATCTCACGCAACGAGCTTGGGCGCGCCGCGAATTTTCGCGGCATAGATCTAGCGGAACTGCGCTCACTGCAGGACTGGTACCTCCGCTACGATCTGATGAGTCTGCCCGGTGTTTCAGAGGTCGCTTCGGTCGGAGGATTTGTACGCCAGTACCAGGTTGAGGTGGACCCGGAAAAACTCCGCGCACTCGGCGTGACGCTAGCGCAGGTTCGGCGCGCTATTCAGCGTGCGAACGTCGAGGCTGGGGGACGCGTCATTGAAATGGCCGAGACCGAGTTCATGGTCCGAAGTCGCGGCTACATTGAGTCACTCGCTGATCTGGCGACGATTCCGGTCGCTGTAGACGCGGAGCGTCACGCGCCCGTGCTGCTTCGGCAGGTCGCACGCCTGCAGATCGGACCTGAAATGCGTCGCGGCCTCGTCGATATGAACGGCGAGGGCGAAGTCGTAAGCGGAATCGTGCTAATGCGTTTCGGAGGCAATGCCCTCGAAGTCATCGACCGCGTCAAAGAAAGGCTCTCGGAGCTCAAGAAGGGATTGCCCGAAGGTGTGGAGGTGCACGTTTCGTACGATCGCTCAACGTTGATTCGAAACGCGATTGGCACGCTTCGCGGGAAACTCATCGAAGAGATGCTTGTTGTCGCTGCGATCTGCATGCTCTTCCTCTTGCATGTACGCTCTGCGTTCGTCGCGATCCTTACACTGCCATTGGGCGTTCTTGTGTCGTTTATCGGAATGCGCTGGTTGGGCCTCAACGCCAACATCATGAGTCTTGGGGGTATCGCGATCGCGATCGGCGTGATGGTGGATGCCTCGGTGGTGATGGTCGAGAACCTGCACAAGCATAAAGAACGTGATCCCGAGAAGAATCAAATCGATCTGGTGATTGAGTCTGCACGCGAGGTGGGCCCTGCACTATTCTTTTCGCTCTTGATCGTCACCGTCTCGTTCGTTCCCGTGTTCGCGCTGGAGCAGCAAGAAGGCCGACTGTTCTCGCCACTCGCCTATACGAAGACGTTCGCAATGGCAGCGTCAGCATTGCTCGCCATCACCGTCATTCCCGTGCTGATGTTCTACTTCGTCAAAGGGAAGATTCGCAGCGAAGAATCCAATCCGGTGTCGCGCTTCTTCATCCGCGGATACCGACCGATCATTCGGCGTGCGCTGCAGTTTCCTGTCGCCACGGTTGGTGTCGCACTCGCACTTGTGCTGGCCACGGCCTGGCCCTATAGCCAGCTCGGAAGTGAGTTTATGCCGCCGCTCAACGAAGGCGATCTCTTGTACATGCCCACAACCCCGCCGGGTATCTCGATTACGAAAGCGCGCGAGCTGCTCCAACAGACAGACCGGCTGATTGCGCAGCATCCGCAAGTGGAACATGTATTAGGCAAGATCGGCCGTGCCGACACGGCTACCGATGCGGCTCCACTCACGATGATCGAGACCACGGTCATTCTGACGCCCCAAGATGATTGGCCAGGAGGGAAAGTGATCGAAGACATCATCCGCGAGCTGGATGCCATGGTCCAGCTTCCCGGCGTCACAAATGCGTGGACGATGCCGATTAAGACGCGGATCGATATGTTGGCGACGGGGATTAAGACGCCGATCGGGATAAAGCTGCTCGGCGACGATCTTGAAACGCTATCTCGTGTGGGCACAGAGATCGAGGGTGTTTTGAATGGGCTCCCTGGTACCGCTTCGGTTTATTCGGAGCGAGTGGTCGGTGGCAACTACATCGACATCCGCGTTCGTCGTGAAGATGCGGCACGCTATGGGTTAAACGTTGCCGACATTCAAGATGTAGTGCGATCAGCCATCGGCGGAGCGAATATCGCCGAGACCGTCGAAGGCCTGGAACGCTATCCCATCAACCTGCGTTTCCCCCGTGAGCTTCGACATGACCTGCCAACGCTGCGGAGTGTCGCCATACCTACGCCGATGGGGCATACCGTGCCGCTCGCACAGGTGGCGGATGTTCAGGTCATGAAGGGCCCGCCCGCGATCAAGAGCGAGAACGCGCGTCGTACGGCGTGGATCTTTGTGGATCTCACCTCTAGCGATATCGGCGGCTATGTACGGCACGCTCGCGAAGCTGTTGATCGCGAGGTTCGCTTCCCTCCCGGAGTATCCATCGTCTGGTCGGGTCAGTTTGAGTACATGGAGCGGGCAAACAAGCGCCTGCGAATGGTTGTGCCACTCACGCTTGTTGTGATCATGATTCTGCTTTACGCGCACTTTCGACAGGTCGGCGAGATGGGGATCGTGATGACCTCAACAGTCCTTTTTGCACCGATTGGCGGCGTGTGGCTTTTGTATCTCTCCGACTACAACCTCAGTGTTGCGGCTGGCGTTGGTTTCATTGCGCTGCTTGGCCTAACTGCCGAGACGGGTGTTGTCATGCTTGTGTATCTCGATCAAGCTTGTCGACGCTTTGCTGAGGAAGGACGATTAAATCGGCTAGAAGATCTGAAACAAGCGATCATCGAGGGATCGGCTGAACGTGTTCGGCCACTGCTGATGACCCAGAGCACCACATTGATCGGACTCCTGCCGATTATGCTTGGAACTGAGACCGGAACGCGCGTGATGAAACGCATTGCTGCACCGATGGTGGGTGGCGTGATGTCGGCGTCCGTGCTCACGTTAGTCGTTCTTCCCGCAATCTATTTTCTATGGAAAGGCTTCGCCCTGCGAAGACGCGAAGCGCATGAAAGGAGCTAGAAAATGACAAAGCTATTACGAGGATTGGGAGTCGCAGTTGTATCTATGGTGCTGTTTACGAACGGAGTGCACGCCGAGTCGGAGTTCGATGCGGCAATGGTACCGATTGTGGCGGAGTATCTGAAGATTCAGAAAGCGTTAGCGGCGGATCGCATCGATGGGGTTGAAGCAGGGGCGGAGGCGATGGCGATGGCTGCAGAAAAGCTCGATCCGAAAAGTGCGCCGGAGGCTCACGTAGATCACTACAAAGAAATTCCTCAGAAGCTGACCGCGGCATGCGCGAAATTGAAAGCGGCGGGGGACATCGATTCGACACGTTCGGCGTTCAAGGAACTTTCCAAACCAGTTTCTATCTGGGTCAGCATGGCGAAGCCCGCTGGCAAGAGTGTGATGTACTGCCCGATGGCGAAGGCGGGCTGGGTGCAGCAAGGAACCGAGGTCGCCAACCCCTACTATGGCACTGAGATGCTGGGCTGCGGAAGTAAAGTCGGTGGGGCGGAGGAATAGAAATCCCCGAGTATGTTGCGTACGAGTGATTGTGGCTGTGTTCATCACCTTCTCCGTCTTCGTGAATATGGGTAGTATGTACAAGCGGGGTTGGGTGCAGGTTCGGCACCGCCTTTGTAGGTTACCCCTGAGGTTCCGGGATGCTTCGGCTGGCTCTCCGACAATTACAGCTTGATCGCGGGCGTACGCTCCTGATGCTGTTGGTCATCGGGGCCGTGATCGGTGTCGTGTTGATACTCCGGGGTTTCGAACAGGGGTTGTATCTCCAGTCCCGGGAGATGGTGCTCGGCCGTCGGGCGGATCTGTTTGTCGTACAGGCGGGGGTAGCAAATTTTGTCGCTGTCCGTTCCTCGCTACGACAACTCGCTCGGGCCGAGGTCGAGGCGGTCAAAGGGGTAAGACAGGCACATCCAGTCACAGCCTTCCCCGTTATCTACGAGCAGGCCGGAAAGCAAGTGCCCATCTACGTGCTTGTGTACCAAGACCGGGGTGGACCCAAAAAGCTTCGGCGAGGCAGGCTTCCGCACGCCGACCGCGAGGCGGTTATCGACCGTGCGCTGGCGGAGTCGTTCGGAATTTCCGTGGGCGATCCTCTCATCCTCTCTGAGTTTGAGTTTCGGGTCTCCGGAATCTCAGACAAGACATCCGCGTTCTTTATGCCCTTCATCTTCATCAGTTATGACGGGATGCTAGAGTTTATTTTCCAATCGGAAATCGCACCGGATTTGAGCACGTTTCCGCTCGTGAGTTTTCTGTTGGTGGAGCTTGATCCGGGTGCCGGCCCGAACGCAGTTAAGGTATCGATCGAGACGAACGTTAGTGATGTCGACGTATGGACGCCCCAACAGCTCGCGTATAACGACGAACAGATGGGCAGTAATCTTTTCGGGCCCGTACTCGGTCTACTGATCGGGTTGGCGTATGTCGTCGGGTTTCTCGTGGTGGGGCTTATCGTATATGCCGAGGTTCATGGGAGGTTGCGGGATTTCGGAGTGCTCAAGGCGCTGGGCCTGAGGCTTTCGCAATTGGTGTCGAGCATCATTCTGCAGACGCTGATTCTTCTACTCGTGGCATTCCCTCTTGGCGTATTCATCGCGTGGGGTACGGCCGCATGCATCGAATGGATCGTCCCGCTTTACCGAGTGCCGATCCTCGATCCGTCAGGGCTGGTTCGAACGCTGGTCGCCTGTATGGTGTTCTCGGTTCTTGGCGGTCTCATCCCGCTTCGTCTGGTCGCGAGTGCTGACCCGATGATCGCGTTCAAGGGAGGATAGGGCCGTGATGCGATGGACTCTCAAATCGCTCGGAACCCAGATCGCTAGCACGCTCGCCAGTGCGGGTGGGGTGGCTGGGGCCTTCCTGTTTGTGCTGTTCCTCGAGGCGGTGTTCCTGGGTGAATCGAAGCAGATCGTGGCTTACATCGAGCACATGGAACCTGATATCTGGGTGATGCAGCATGGCGTCTCGAATATGCACATGGCGAGCTCCTTCGTCTGGGACTGGAAGCTGGATGCGGTGGTGGAAATGGATGGCGTGGAGAAAGTCACATCGATCCTCTACGTGAACACGATGGTGCGGGCCGGGGATCGGGATTGGTTCACCTATGTTGTGGGATTAGTGGAAGGCGATAAGCGAGCCGGGCCGTGGGCGATGAAATCTGGCTCGGCGTCTCCCGGCCCCGGCGAGATCGTTATCCCCGCGCTTTTCGCCGAGTCGTCGGGAGCTGGGCTCGGCAGCAGCGTCTCCGTTGCAGATAAGAAGTTCACTGTGGTCGGCCTTTCGCTCGGCACGTTCTCCATGGCGAATTCGGTAGCCTTCGTCTCGTTCGGAGACCTTGTGAATATTCTATCGGCGGGCGGCACCGTAAGTTACGGGCTCGTGGATCTCGAACCGGGGAGCGATGCGGCGGCGATGGCCAGAAGAATCGAAGCAGAAGTGGAGAAGGTGTCGGCACTTCCCCACCCAGAATTCGTCAGGAACGATTTCAACATGGCTATGAGAATGGGTGTCGACGTAGTCGCTTTCATGCGCGTAATTGGCTCTGCCTTGGCGGTTGCTATCATCGCGTTTACGGCATTGGTGCAGGTGTCCCGACGCCGACGTGAGCTAGCGATCGCTAAAGCGCTCGGCGTGACGAATCGATCGATCTACTTCAGTGTGGTGCTTCAGACCGTCCTCATCACCACGGCGGGGTACGCGGTGGCGTTGGCACTTGCCTTAGGTGTAGCGCCGATGATCTCGCTCTTCGTTCCCGAAGTTACGCTTCTGGTATCTACAGGCTCCCTGCTGCGCATGGGCGCGGTTGCACTCGTGGTGGCGGTCATCGCGGCGATGGTGCCGGCATATATGGTGAATCAGGTAGATCCGTTAACCGCATTCCAAGGATAGACGATGGCAAGTTCGAAGCTGATCCGAGCCGATGGCGTATCGAAACACTTCGGGACTGGCCACACGCAGGTGCGCGCCGTGGACGGCGTGTCTCTCAAAATCGGTTACGGCGAGCTGGTGCTGATCATGGGGCCATCGGGCTCGGGTAAGACGACACTGCTCTCGATGTTGGGGGGTCTCTTGCGTCCAACCCAAGGCCGAATCGAAGTTGCCGGGACGGAGATTACGGTGATGAAGGAGGCCGAGCTTCCGGATGTGCGCGCACGCTTGGTCGGCTTCGTCTTCCAATCGTTCAATCTTATGGAGGCGCTGACAGTAGAGGAGAATATTCTCTTCCCCGCACAGTTGATACCGGGAGGAATCGCCGCCGCACGGCCACGGGCGCGAGAGTTGATCGAGCGTCTGAACCTGAGGGAGCGACGGGACTCGCTTCCAAAGACGCTTTCGGGTGGTGAGAAGCAGCGAGTTGCAATTGCTCGTGCGCTGATCAACGAGCCACCCTTGATCCTGGCGGATGAGCCAACCGGTAATCTGGATTCCCGAACGGGACAGGAAGTGATGATGATTCTCTTCGATATTACGAGGGACGAGAACCGTTCCGTGGTGCTCGTGACGCATGATCCACGCGTAGAAGAGATCGCCGACCGTATTCTCTGGCTCGAGGACGGTAAGCTTCGAGATCGAAAATCAGAGGACCACTCGTGGGTAAGAGACCCGGTGTGTGGTATGCGCATCGACGAGTGGACAGCCGTGCATACGTGGGAACGCAGCGATTCAAAATACGTCTTTTGCTCAGCCCGCTGCAAAGAACGTTTTGTGGAAGCACCCGATCAGTACGTAAACGCGTGAGCCGTATGATTTATCGTCTTTGTAATGGCGGTTTGTGGAGGTCTGCGCAGAGCCCCTCGTGACAATTGCGGAGAATCGAGACCGCCATGGCAGCGTCGTATACGTGGAGGATCTGGCCCCGGTCCTCGGCGGTGATCATACCGCGAACCGCGAGCTCATTTAGTTGGTCGTCGAGGCCACGCCAGAAATCACCACCAAACAGAAGCACGGGGAAATGAGGGATCTTGTGTGTTTGTATGAGTGTTAGTGCCTCGAAGGTCTCGTTTACTGTCCCAAAACCGCCGGGAAAGATCAGGAACGCGCACGAGTACTTTACGAACATGAGCTTGCGCACGAAGAAGTATCGGAAATCACAGGAGACATCGACGTAGGGGTTCGTATGCTGTTCGGAAGGAAGTTCGATGTTCAGGCCGATGGAGATGCCTCCGGCTTCACGGCAACCGCGATTCGCAGCTTCCATCACGCCCGGGCCGCCGCCTGTAATTACGTTGAAGCCCGCAGCGGAGACAGCACGAGCGACGGTCTGGGCGAGCGCATATTCCGGGGAAGATTCTGCAGAACGCGCGGACCCGAAAAACGATACCGCCGGTTCTACATCTCGAAGTGCCGCAAAGCCACATTCGAGCTCGGTGTCGATACGCTCGATCCGTGCGCGGTCATCGGAAGGAACTGTAGCCCAACCGATTCCCTCTAACGGATTCTCTGATTTCTCTCTCACACTTTGGCTCCTCGGAGACGCAGGGCGTTTCCAATGACCGAGATCGAGCTCGCGCTCATGGCGGCGGCGGCGATGATCGGACTCAGGAGCAGGCCGAAAACCGGGTAGAGGACGCCCGCGGCGATCGGAACACCTGCAGCGTTGTAGATGAAAGCAAAGAAGAGATTCTGCTTAATATTCGCCATGGTGCTTCGAGAGAGGCGACGGGCGCGCGCAATTGCGCGCAAGTCACCTTTTACCAACGTGACGGCGGCGCTTTCCATGGCCACGTCTGTTCCGGTTCCCATCGCGATGCCAACCTGTGCCTGAGCCAAAGCAGGGGCGTCGTTTATTCCGTCACCCGCCATTGCGACGATATGCCCTTCGGTCTGCAGGTCTTTCACGATCTCTACCTTCTGGTCGGGAAGCATTTCCGCAATGACGTCTTCGATACCGAGCTTCGCTGCGACCGCGTGAGCAGTGGTCCGGCTGTCTCCGGTTAGCATGACGATACGAATTCCCTCAGCGTGCAGGTTTCTAATTGCCTCGGGCGTGCTCTCCTTGATGGGGTCTGCGACACCGACGAGTCCCGCAAGTGCTCCATCCACGACGACGAACATGACCGTCTGGCCATCGGCGCGTAGGGCTTCAGCGCGTTCGGCAAGAGGTCCGGGATCGACACCAAGCTCGTTTAGCAATGCGCGGTTGCCAAGTGCGACGTCGCGATTCTGAACGCGGCCCTTTACACCCTTCCCGGTGATCGATGCAAAGTTCTGAACGTCGGCAAGTGCGACGTTCTTTTCTTCGGCACCGTTGACGATGGCAGCGGCCAGTGGATGCTCGCTGCCGCGTTCGAGGCTCGCTGCGAGCAGCAGCAATTCGTCGTCGTGCCGGCCATGAGCGGGAACCAGGGAAACCAGCTTGGGGCGGCCCTCTGTCAGCGTGCCGGTTTTATCAACGACGAGCGTGTCGACTTTGCGCATGATCTCGATTGCCTCGGCGTTGCGGAAGAGAATACCGATGGTGGCACCTTTTCCGGTCGCAACCATAATGGACATTGGCGTTGCGAGGCCGAGTGCACACGGGCATGCGATGATCAATACAGCCACAGCATTGATGAGAGCGTGAGCCATGCGTGGCTCCGGGCCGACCCAGGACCAGACGACGAAGGTCATGACAGCAATGGCAAGGACGGCCGGAACGAAGTACCCGGCGACGATGTCGGTAAGCTTTTGGATGGGCGCGCGGCTGCGCTGTGCCTCGGCAACCATGGTCACGATCCGTGAGAGGAGCGTATCTGCACCGACCTTCTCGGCGCGCATCACCAGGCCACCGATTCCGTTGATGGTCGCCCCCACCACTTGGTCGCCGGATTCCTTTTGCACGGGCATGGGCTCGCCAGTCACCATCGATTCGTCCACGCTGCTGGTGCCCTCGAGAACGATGCCGTCGACGGGAACCTTCTCGCCGGGGCGGACGCGTAGATGATCACCGACTTGGACATGATCCAATGGGACGTCCTCTTCGGTTCCATCATCCTGGATTCTGCGTGCCGACTTGGCGGCCATGCCGAGAAGCTGCTTGATGGCGGCGTTCGTTTGTGAGCGAGCTCGCAGCTCCAAAACTTGGCCCAGCAAGATCAACGTTACGATGGTACCTGCGGCTTCGAAGTAGACAGCCACTCCACCCGCCTCACCGCGAAACGAAATGGGAAAGATCTCAGGTGCGAGCGCGGCGGCTAGGCTGTAGGTGTAAGCAACACTGACGCCGAGGCCGATCAACGTGAACATGTTTAGACTTCGGTTCGCGACGGAGAGCACGGCGCGGACGTAGAATGGCCATGCTGACCAAACACATACAGGTGTAGCCAAAGCGAGTTCGAGCAGCACACGCGCGCGCGCGGAGAAGAGACCCGAGATGGGGCGTCCCGGAAGCAGGTCCCCCATGGACACGATGATGAGCGGTAGCGTGAAGAATGCCGCAAGCCAAAAGCGTCGTGACATATCGCGAAGCTCGGCGTTTTCGGTTTCGCCAGCCGAGGCCGAGCTTGTAACGGCTAGTTCTAGAACCATGCCACAGATCGGACAGCTTCCCGGCTCGGCTTGCTCGACCTCGGGGTGCATTGGACAGGTGTAAAGGGGCGCACCGGAAAAAGTGACTTGCATGGCTGACTCAACCTTTCGAAATGGGACCATTGATTCGGCCTGGTGCCCAGATGCGCCCGTATTTCAGATGGGCTCGTGACAATCCCGGCTGCGATAAGTTCACCTTACGATATGACGAACCTCGTGGCACATCGTGCACGAGCCGGCTAAAACTCCCGCTTCATAGTAGTTAGGCGGGTTGAGCTCGACCGCTGATAACGCCGATTGAATATTGCTTTGTAAGATCGGTGCATAGAAGTCGATGCGCGGATGATTGGATCGGGTCCCTGTCTTTAGGTCGTGCGCGAGAGTTTTTAAGCGCTTTAGAATTTCGATCACAGTCTCGCGATCGTCGGTATCCGTTGATTGAACCTTTTGCATTGCTTGGTCAAGCGATTGAATTTCAACAGCGAGCTGTCCCATTGTCGTATGAACCTCCTCCTTTGTGATGTAGTGAAAGCTCGGTGGATAGGTCGCGCTTCGAACGTTTCGAAGAAATCCGCCTTGGCAGGCGCAAAAATGCGTCATGATCATCGCCAATATGAGTGCTCGCAAAACGCTTTCCTCCCTGAATATCCGGGTTCGGTTGACCCTTGATTTTCACCGTCAATCGTGTGGATTTCTATTGATGTTGGCATAAGACTTGCTCGATTGTCGAAGTATGAAAGTCATTTCACCTCCAACACGATTAGCGTCGCGGCTGCCGATCGTGCTCGGCGTGATCTATGCTGTCCAATGCGCCGTGCTCGGCTTTGCGCCGTACGACCGTGCTGACTGGTTGCTCGAGAATTTGATTTCCATCCCAGTCGCCTTGTGGTTGGTGTTTGCCCGCCAGCGGCTTCCGCTTTCTGCCAGTGGATGGATCCTTGTGTTTTCATTTTTGGCGTTGCACGAAATCGGGAGCCACTACACCTACTCTCGCGTGCCTTGGGGGGAATGGAGCACACTGATGTTGGGCTGGGTCCCCGCGTTCGAGCGCAATCACTTCGATCGCCTTGTTCACTTCGCATTTGGTCTACTAATGACACAGCCTATTCGCGAATGCTTGGCAAAGCCACTTGCCACGAGTGCTTGGTTACGCTGGTTGCTCCCCGTAGCCGTAGTCCACGCGTTTTCCGGGTTGTACGAGATTATGGAGTGGGCAGCGGCATATATATTTGATCCTAATTTGGGTGTCGCCTTCGTGGGTGCGCAGGGCGATGTCTGGGATGCGCAGAAAGATACTTCGCTCGCGCTCATCGGAAGCGTTCTCGCGACGTTAATTGCAGCCTTGTGGTCTAAGCGTAAATCCATTTGATGCATAGTTAGACGTACACGGGTTGTGACCTAACTGAGTTCCACTTCCTCGAGGTACTCGGGAACATACGTATCGAGTCCAAGGTTTTCTGCGGCGATGCATCGCAGTGTGTCTGCGGCAACCTCGTTTCCGTGTGTGATGAATACTCTCCGCGGTGGCCGGTCACACTGCCCCAGCCAGGCCAAAAGCTCGGATTGATCCGCGTGTGCTGAAAATATATCCAGCTGAATGACTTCGGCCTCGATCGGAATGTGTTTGCCGTGGATCTTTACGGCCTTTGCACCGCTCGCGATCGCCTCGCCGCGTGTACCGGGCGCTTGAAACCCGGGAAGCAAGATTGTATTGCGGTGATCTGGAGCGAGCTGTTTCAGGTGGTGTAGAACCCGGCCGCCAGTCGCCATACCGCTTGCAGAGATGATCACCTTGGGGAACGCGTTGGTGCCGAGTTTCTTTGACTCATCGACCGATTGGACGAATGTCGCAACATCGCAAACATTGTGACAGAGCTCCGCAGAAAGACGGTGGTGTTTTGCGAAGCGTTGGTAGAGAGCGGTCACGTTTGTGGCCATGGGGCTGTTTACGAACACGGGTGTTTTTGGTGCGAGACCCTGTTCAAATACTTGATGAAGGCAGTAGAGCAGCGTCTGCGCGCGCCCGACAGCGAAGGATGGAATCAAAAGAGTCCCGCCACGCGATACGGTTTTACTAACGATGCTGGCGAGTTCGGCTATCGGGTCCTTGGTGCCGTGCAATCGATTGCCGTAAGTGGATTCGATAACGATCCAATCCGGATTACCAGGCGGTTCGGGTGCATTCATGAGGAGATCGTTCGAGCGGCCTAGGTCACCGGAGAAAAGTAAACGGCGGCTGCCATGTGACACATGAATACTAGCTGCACCCAATATGTGACCTGCAGGTTGAAACTTGACGGTGAGGTCTCCCACTTGAAGATTCTCGAAAAAATCGACGACTTCGAACCGCCGCAATGCGATCTCTGCGTCGGCTTGCGTATAGAGGGGTAACGCGGGCCGATGCTTCGAAAAGCCTTTTCGATTGGCGTACGCAGCGTCTTCTTCATGAAGCTTCGCGGAATCGAGCAGGAGAATCTGGCAGAGCTCGAACGTCGGGCGGGTGCAATAGATCGGGCCGTGAAAGCCATCTCTGACCAGCGCTGGCAAGTAGCCACTGTGATCAATGTGCGCATGCGTAAGCACCACGGCATCGAAACGTGACGGTTCGATCGGGAGCGGCTTCCTATTTCGCAATCGAAGCTGTTTCACACCTTGGTAGAGACCGCAATCAACGAGCAGTTCGCTCTGCTCGGTGGAGACAGCGTACTTCGAACCTGTAACAGTGCCAACAGCACCCAAGAATTGAATTTTCATCTACGTCAGCGTTTCCAGTTTACGCGCAGAAGGGAACCTTCCTTCGTATAGGTATAGTCGAGTTCTCCTGCATAGGCGTGAAATAGCGCATCTCCAATTTCGCGAACGAGATGGAGATCTGTTGTCGTGATGACCATTGAATCGGGCGCATTATCTATGGCCATGATGCGCTTAAGTGGGCGGTCTTGAGATTCCTTCGCTTCAATATTTCGAGCGAGGCCGATGATTTCGTCCCGATGATCTTGCTGAAACTGCCCGGTCAGCGTCAAAATGCCCGCTGGGTACTGGTCGTCAATGCGTTGACACGCAGGGCAGCGATCTCCGGGCACACTCCAGGATTCGGGACGTCGCTGCCACCGACCCTCGCGGACCACTGCACCACATTCTGGGCACGCCGTCGGTTCCGAAGGTTTGCGTTTTGATTTGTACGTGTCGTGTCGAGATTCCCGAATAAGTCGATCACGTCTATCTCCTGTTGGGGTCATCGTCTCTCCAATGCAGACATCTTGGTTTGTTTAGGTTCCGCTGCACAATTCGCGATCCTGATCGATCCCACGCGGTTGCAGTTCGATCGGCCAAGAAGCCGGATCATCCGCGGGAAGGATCTTCAAAGTTTGGCCTCTGCTGCGGAGTAAATCGTCTTCGTCACAGTCAAGCGCCGCCGCGGCAGCGGAAAGGCCCGAGCGGGTGACACCGTTGATGCCCGGTGCAAAGGTGCTGGCCCCGCACTGATAAAGCCCGTGAATGTTGGTACGTATTGGGAAACTGAAGGGTCCTAGGTTGCGCAATGATTTTCGCGTCCCGTAGATCGCTCCTTCGGTTGCGTTTACGTAGTGCATATTCGTTAGCGGCGTCGCGAACTTCTTGAAAACAACCCGATCGCTGAATCCCGGCACAAAACAGTCGACTTCCTGCAGCATCTTGTATTCGAGGTTGTCTTTGAGCCAATCGTAGGACTTGGGTCGTCTCCCCGGTTGGGAACCTTCCCACGCCGCAAAAGATCTGTAGGATGCGAGAGCCATGATCTCGACCGTATGAAGTCCGTCGTTTCTTAACGAAGGGTCTTTGAGTGTACTGACGTTGAAGAACAGTCCAGGAAAGTGTTTAAGATTGGATAGATCCCTCATCTCGGCCATACGATAAGCCGCATCAATGTCGGGTGTGCGGCTGTACCAAATATTTCCGGAATCAAGACCGGCCGCACGGAGATCCATATCGACAGCGACGAAGAGACTAAGGGTTGATAAGGAATATCGTAAGCGCGCAACGTGCTTTCGAAGTTGCGTACTTTGATGCTTTGACTCAATGAGTTGACCCCAAGTGACACCGGGATCGGCATTGGAGATGACAATGTCTGCTCGCACCTCTGTGCCATCGCCTAAGCGGACGCCGATCGCGCGGCTGTTTTCAATGAGAATGCGCTCAACTCGCTTACCGAGTACCACACGGCCACCCTTGGATTCGATTTGCTTTACCAGAGCATCGGCAATGGCGTGTCCACCACCGCGTGGATAACAGGCACCGTCGAAGTAGTAGTCCTGCAAACCCGCGTGTAGGGCAGTGGGTGCATCTCCCGGTGCCATCCCATGATCACCCGCTTGAATCGACAGAATGGCGCGAAGCAGCGGATCGCGCGTGCAGCGATCGAGGAATCGATTGAGCGGCCGAAGCCCGTAGCGCAGGATGGTGCGTGCGCGCATGGGTAACGTGAGCATCTCCCGAATACTTTGCGGCGGGGTACACCATTGCAATTCAGCCGACATTCGCGAGACCGTCCGCATGTAGAAGTCGATGCCATCCGCTTCGGATGGAAACCGTTGTTTGAGACGCTCGGCGAAGTGATCCCGACCCTTCGGGATATCGAATCGCTCATCGCCAATCACGACGCGGTCATAGCCATCGGGGTTGAGTTCGAGGAACGTGAGATCGTTTGCGATGCCAAGTCCTTCATAGATTTCCCGAAGGCGACCTCCGGGCTGGAGCTGCCCGATGTAGTGGACGCCCGGACTAAAGCTGAAACCATCAAGAGAGAAGGACTGACTGTAACCGCCTGCAATCGCATTCTGCTCGAACACGACAACGCGAACTCCGGCGTTTGCGAGTGCTAGCGCCGCGGTCAGGCCGCCGGATCCTGAGCCAACCACGATCGCTTCACAGTCACGCACGCATTGTCTCCTTGTGGCGATTTGACAAGCCAGACTCAGATTATTGCAAGGAGCGGTCCCAGTGTTGGATGTGTATTGAGGTCAAAGCATGTGGTCGAATGACTCGAACCCCCGTCAAGCGTGGCAAATTTTCTCATTCAGTTCAGAAAAGAGCCCGCAGCCTCAAGCACGAGAGCCGGCACGATTGTTGCGTTTGTCATCCGGTACAGCTGGTTCGGGGTAAGCCAAGTCGGCGAGCCTACTTTGTTCAACCAGCACGAGGAGATCGGAAAATGGCACAGCGAAGCAGTACAGCTCAGAAGCGCAGTTCTTCCCGCAAGAAAACTCGTGCGGGATCCCGACGGACGGTGAAGCGGGTTACCGATGAACTACCTCAGACCCTGAAGCAGTTTTCACGTTCGGTGAGTTCACGCCTCACGGCGCTTGAGCGGCAGATCGAACGCGCGGAAGCGCGCTACCGTAGGAAGTTCACGCGCTTGCTTCGCAAGGCGAGTCATGAGCTCGGACAGCTTGAAGCAAAGGGCGAACGTGAGTGGCGTAAGCTGACCACCAAGGGTCGGCAGGAAACTGCAGCGTTGCTTCGCAAATTGGAAAAGGCAGTGGAGCCGCCAAAAAAGCAGCGCAAACGAAAAACTTCTTCGCGTTCCAAGCCCCAAGCGGAGTCGAATGGCAGCGGTATTTAGCGCTCTCTTCTCGTCGACAATGGATCGGAAATGACAGACAGCAAGCACCACGAACGTCAACGCATGGTCGAAAAACAGATCATGGCCCGCGGCGTGCGCTCACCCGCGGTGCTGCAAGCCGTGGGAAAGGTGCGCCGCGAAGGTTATGTTCCATCGTATCTTGGCGAGTTCGCATACTCCGACACTCCACTGCCGATCGAAGAAGAACAGACGATCTCTCAGCCTTATATCGTCGCGTTCATGGTCGAAGCGCTTCGTCTCGAGGGCCATGAGCGCGTACTCGAAATCGGAACAGGATCCGGATACGCAGCCGCCGTACTCGCAGAGATTGCGACTGAGGTCTACACAATCGAACGACATGAGTCCCTTGCACGCACTGCGGAAAAGCGATTGGGGGAGGATGGCTATACGAATGTGCAGGTTCGTTGTGGCGATGGAACACTTGGGTGGCCCAATAAGGCACCGTTTGATGCGATCATTGTTGCGGCGGGTGGGCCCATCGTGCCAGATGCGTTGCGAGATCAACTTAAGCTTGGTGGCCGGCTTGTAATCCCCACTGGACCCACAGTCGGCCTACAGAAACTGCTTCGGATTACACGAACCGGGCCTAGCGCGTTTGAGACAGAAGAACTGGCGGAAGTCCGCTTTGTGCCGCTGGTCGGCGAAGAAGGATGGCACGCAGAAAAAGAAGTACCGACAACGCCACGGGTCCGTTCCGCGATCGTAGATCAAATCGTCCAGCATGCGGAAGCTTTTACGAACATCACCGATGTTAATCTGGACGGACTGATTGAACGCATTGGCGACGCTCGCGTTGTCTTGCTTGGAGAAGCATCCCATGGCACATCAGAGTTCTACGCGATGCGGGCGCGGATTACCCAAGAGCTGATTCGGCGAAAGTCTTTCAACATCGTCGCGGTGGAGGCCGACTGGCCAGACGCGGCTCGTATCGATCACTATGTCAGAGACCGTAACGTGCCACCGAGCGAGTGGCAGGCTTTTGCGCGCTTTCCGACGTGGATGTGGCGGAATCTCGATGTTATGGCGTTTGTCGATTGGTTGCATCAGCACAACGCGAAGATTCCCCAGGATCGCCGCGTTCGCTTCGCAGGCTTGGACCTGTATGCGCTGTACACGTCGATTGCAGAGGTACTTCGTTATCTAGACAGCGTTGACCCAACGGCTGCAAACGTGGCGCGTCAACGTTATGCATGCCTGACGCCCTGGCAAAGCGATCCCGCGGCGTATGGACACGCTGCGTTGCGTGGTCACTATCAGTCCTGTGAATCGGGAGTGGTTCAGATGCTCGAAGAGCTGCTGTCCAAGCGATTTGAGCTTGAGAAACAAGATGACGAACACTTCTGGGATGCCATACAGAACGCACGTTTGGTCGCAAATGCAGAGGCGTACTATCGCAGCATGTACTACGGCTCTCACGAATCTTGGAATCTCCGAGATCGACATATGTTCGACACGTTGCGGGTACTGCTCGAAACCGCTGGTCCAGCAAGTAAGGCGGTCGTCTGGGAACACAATTCACATATCGGGGATGCACGCGCTACGGAAATGTCCGCACGGGGTGAGTTCAACGTTGGAGAACTCTGCCGTCGCTGGCTGGGCGATCAGGTCTATAGCATTGGTTTCGGTACCGACCATGGGACGGTCGCGGCAGCCTCAAATTGGGGCGGACCCATGGAAGTCAAGACCGTGCGGCCATCCCATGAGAAGAGTTACGAACAGCTCTGTCACCAAACGGGTCTCGCGGCGTTCCTATTGCCCCTACGCCACTCTTTCTCACCACAGCTTCATCAAGAACTTCGCGAGCCACGTCTCGAGCGCGCGATCGGCGTAATTTACCGTCCGGAAACCGAGCTCGCGAGCCATTATTTCCAGGCGGTACTCCCACGACAATTCGATGAATACATTTGGTTCGATGAAACCGAAGCCGTCCGGCCGCTAGATACACGGGTGCTCGAAGGTGTACCCGATACCTATCCATTCGGACTATAACTCCCAACGGCTATGTTGGGGAATGACGGCAGTAACGTGGTTCTGTGCCTCAAGTCGTGGTGTCCATGCACGGAAAGAGGAGTTTCTTGAGTTCAGGTTTCTGGTGCCGGAGTAGGAAATGCTGGCATTAAGCCGGCTCATCGTTTCACGGACCCAATGGCGCGTGTTGGCACGATCTCTGCTTTGTCTCTTGGGTGGTAGGACGAAGTTATGCGCGAACATGTGCAGCATCAAACAATCGAAACAACCTTCGGAGGAATAAGATAATGAGCGAACGATCTGAACGGTCTCTTGTGGGTCGCGACCCATTCTTCTCGGAGCTAGATATCCGGAAGGGGTGGGAGCCATTTCGGCAGATAGAAGAGCTCTTGGCGGACTGGCCGCGGGGCAACGGAGTTGTCGCTCCGAAAATCGATATCACCGAGAACGAAGACAAGTATCAAGTGCGTGCGGAACTGCCGGGTGTGTCGAAAGACGATATCACCGTCGAGATCGAAGACCGTGTACTTAATCTGCGCGGCGAAAAGAAAGAACGCCGCGACGAGAAACTTGAAAAAGGTCGACGTCTAGAGTGCACGTACGGCGCGTTTTCACGCAGTATCTTGCTCCCCCAAGATGCTGATGCTGACCACGTAACGGCGGAGTTTAGGGACGGAGTGTTGAACGTTGGCATCGCGAAGCGTCCCGAGACCAAGGCGAAGCAAATTGCACTGAAGGGCTAGGGCCCGTTTCCGGCGGCCGAATTCAGAATCTTGAAACGCATGGGTTCGAATCGAACGCCGCCGGGCGTTAGCATGGTTCAGCAATGGCACGCGTTGCCGAGCGAAGAAGTCGCGCAGCGATGGGCGACGCATGCGCAGGAAGGTCTTGATTTCAAGACCGCCCAAGCCCGACTAGCTGAGTTTGGCGCAAACGTTCTTGAAGTCAGCTTTGAGAATCCATGGTATCGGGTTCTTGCACGCCAATTTACCGATGTATTGATCGGTATTCTGGTTCTTGCAGCGGTTGCTGCATTCGCGATCGGCGAGACCCGTGATTCCCTCACCATCCTCGCGATCGTTGTTCTAAACGGTGGCCTCGGCTTTGCTCAGGAGTGGAAAGCGGAACGCGCAGTGACGGCGCTTCGGCGTATGCTGGCACCGCGCTGTAAAGTTATGCGCGCTGGCGATGAAACCGAAATTGACGCGCGCGATCTTGTACCGGGGGATTTGGTCCTGCTCGAAATCGGTGACCGCATTCCAGCCGATCTGCGCCTGACCGAGGCGATCAATCTACGCGTGGATGAGTCGGCACTCACCGGGGAGTCTCTGCCCGTTGTTAAGGATACAGACCCCGTCGCGCGCGATGCGGATTTAGCAAACCAAACCTCAATGGCTTGGATGGGTACCGCCGTTGTGAACGGTTGGGCGCATGGCCTGGTCGTAGCCACCGGGCTGAGCACAAAGTTTGGCCATATCGCGCAGATGAGTCATGAGATTCGTGAGGAGACGTCCCCACTCCAACGGCGATTGGCAAAGCTTGGAATGCAACTCGGGATTCTCTCGATCGTCGTCGCGACCGCGGTCGGTATCGTGGGCTGGTTGATGGGAAAACCACTGATTGAAATGTTCATGACGGGCGTCTCGCTTGCTGTCGCCGTTGTACCAGAAGGGTTGCCGGCGGTTGTCACCATCACTTTGGCCCTGGGCATACGCACGATGGTGAAACGCAAGGCATTGCTTCGGCGACTGCCCGCTGCGGAAACTCTCGGCGCAGCGACGGTGATTTGTACCGACAAGACGGGAACGTTGACAGAAAACGAAATGACGGTTAGCCAGATTTGGTTGCCTGCGGGGCAGGTTGCGACCACCGGGGTGGGGTACGACCCTGCGGGACACTTCGAAGTGGGCGGAAAACGTATCGACTATCGGGAGCGTTCCGATTTGCTTGTGCTACTGAAAACTGGGCTTGCGTGCAATCACGCGCGTGTATCAAAAGTGGGCGGGGAATGGTGCCAGCGGGGCGAACCCACCGAGGCGTCGCTGGTGATCGCCGCCTATAAAGCCTGGCTCGATCCCGGCCATCTCGGTCCCGCGTTGACTGAGTTTTCTTTCAATTCCACGCGTAAGCGAATGACGATTGTTCGTCAGGAAGAATCTGCGCGGGTTGCTCATATGAAGGGTGCTCCCGAGATCTTGATTGATCTATGCACGCGAATCCGGTGTGGGGAAGAGGAACGCGCGCTCACCGACGAAGATCGCCGAGAATTCTTAGCTGCGTGTGAAGCGCTCGCAGTCGATGGCCTTCGAACCCTGGCATTGGCACGTCGCGATCTCCCAGACGACATTCCTTTGAACGAGAAAGAAGTAGAATCGGAGCTTACGTTGCTCGGCGCCGTCGGCATCATTGATCCACCACGCGTTGATGTTCCGGACGCGATTCGGGTCGCTCAGGGCGCAGGAATTCGCGTATTGATGATTACCGGCGATGCACCTGCGACGGCTCTCGCGATCGCTCGCCAAATAGACCTACCCGCGATGCGCGCCGTGCTTGGCACCGAGCTTGAGACGCTTAACGATGTTGAGCTTGAAAGCGCTATAGCTGACAATGCGGTGTTTGCACGAACTACGCCCGAGCACAAACTTCGTATCGTGACGTTGTTGCAGAAACTCGGTCATGTCGTGGGCATGACGGGCGATGGTGTAAACGATGCACCTGCGCTCAAGCGCGCGGATATCGGCATCGCGATGGGTGTTCGTGGGACCGACGTGGCCAGGGGTGCATCCGATATGGTACTGACCGATGATAACTTCGCTTCGATCGTGGGTGCGATCGAGGAGGGGCGGCGTCAGTACGACAACATTCGCAAATTCGTTCGCTATCTGCTGTCATCCAATACCGGTGAGGTACTCGCGATTTTCGTGAACATCTTGCTGGGTGGGCCACTCATTTTGCTACCGGTCCAAATTCTCTGGATGAATCTTGTTACCGATGGCGTGACGGCGGTTTCGCTCGGTCTTGAACCGGCGGAGCGGGGCGTAATGCAGCGCCCACCGCGGGCGACCGCCGGGGCGATTTTGGATCGAGGTGGGCTTCTCATGGTTCTCTGCCTGGGATCGTACATCGCCGCAGCAACGCTTTGGCTTTTTCATCGGTCCCTGGGTGGCGCGCGGACAGAGGACTTGATCTGGGCCCAGACAATTGCATTCACGGGAATCATCGTGCTGGAGAAAGCCAATGTGTTTAACTTTCGCTCGCTTGCGAACCCGTTGCATAAGATCGGATTCTTATCGAATCCTTGGGTGGTCGCAGCTTGGCTCGGAACGGTCGGCCTTCAAGTTTGTGCGGTATACACCCCGTTCCTCCAACGAACGCTTCACACCGTACCGCTGGCTTGGAGTGACTGGGTGATGATCGTGGTCTTCGCCGTACCCGTTGTTCTGGTTCCTGAACTGTGGAAGTGGTTCAGATCTAGGCAACCAGATCACGACCCGTCAATGACTATTCTGCGATCGTAACCGGGCGGATGCGAATGTCGATACGACGATTACGCGCGCGACCCGTTGCGTCATCGTTTGAGGCAACGGGGTGACGGTCGGCATACGAGACCGCAGACAGACGACCAACATCAATCCCCACCTCTAAGAACAGCCGAACAACTCGACTTGCGCGAGCGGCTGCGAGCTCCCAGTTTGACGGGTACACAGGCACCAGCCGCGGGCCGATCGGTACATTGTCGGTATGCCCGCGAACCGCGATGCCGTAAGAATTGTTTGCGAGTTCACCCGCGACCTGCAGGAGAGCCTTGCGACCTCGTCCATCCAGTTCGGCGGATCCGCTTGGGAAGAGAATGTCCTCCGAAAGCTCAACGCTTAAGCCGTCGCGCATTTGGACCAGGCGAATCTCTCCGCTCGCAATTTCGCTAGCGAGTTTAGTTTCGAGCGCCTCCCGTGTACGTTTTAGTTCTGCGAGCTCTTCTTCCCGTAGCGATAGTAGTTGGGAACGCATTTCCAGTGCCTGGGTTGTGTCTTCGTCGTCGCGTGTGAGTGACTCCAACTGTTCGCGGTACGTATCGCGCTCAGTCAAAGCCGCGTTGTAACTTGAACGGGTGACACAAGCGGAGCACATCAGAAGCGCCGCGATGGCGGCGATCGGGTATCGAAGCACCTTAGTTCCTTTCGCCATAGCGTTGAATGGATTCGATGTAGTCGACGATACGTCGTGTCATCGTTCGGGGTTGTGCTTCGCGATTCGCGCCTCGGTTTCGCTGCTGGCCGAAACGCTCGCCCCATACGGGCATTTCACGCGATCCGTGAGCCCGTACCTCAATCCGACCGTCGATGACCTCGCGTAACTCGGCGATGTTGAACTCGCCACCGCGTCGGGCAGCGATTCGGGTGAGATCAGGGGGTTGGGTTTTAAGCTCCAACGCGATCGGCCCATCTCCTCGACCACCGGCCCCGTGGCATATCGCACACGCATCGAGGTACAAGGCACGGCCGTCCATCTGCGGGTCGAGTTTCATTTCAACGGGTCCAGGCTCATGCATTGAACCGCAGGCCATGATGAAACTTGTCGCAACTCCCGCGAAAATCGCGCTCCGCTTGAGCCCCCATCCATCCATGTTCGTTCTCCTCTACATTCCACACGTTGTCTAAAAGCATGAACCATGCCGACCCCGTCGCGAGTTCTTTGTTCGCGCGAACGTAGCGAAGTGCCTCAAGTTGCCGCGCACTGTGAATCTCTGTCTCGCCGATCAGCGATATTTGTGCGGTTTGTCTCGATTCGCTGTCCTCGAGCGTGGCATGGCTCTTGCTCTAAATCTAGACGGAAGAGGAAATCGACTATGTCGGGCACGGACAGACTGATGAGCTATTTAGACGACGAAGGCGTGAAGTTCGAACTGATTCACCACCATACGGATCACACAGCCGGCCAGACCGCGTGGGATACGCATACACCGAAAGAGGCTTTCGCTAAGACTGTGTTCGTCTTTGTCGATGACCAGCTAGCGATGGCTGTCCTGCCGGCCGATCAGCTCGTTTCTGAGACAAAGCTAGCGCTATCGCTCGGTGTAGAAGTTCGGCTTGCCACGGAGTTCGAATTTGAAAACGTCTGTCGCGACTGCGAACTGGGCGCGGAGCCACCTTTCGGAAACCTCTACGATCTGCCCGTGTATGTGAGCCCTTCACTCGCTGAGAATGAAGCAATCACGTTCAATGCGGGAAGCCATAGCGAAGCACTACGAATAGGCTATGCGGATTTCGCGCGGCTCGCGGAGCCTGAAGTCGTCCCGCTGGCGAGGCATGACTGAAACGGTCGACTCGGGCCATGCACTGCAGGGGAAAGTGCGCCCATTGACTCCGATTACAGCAAAGTCTCGGGACGGTGAAGTTCAACGGGTGATCCTGATCGAGGGATCGGCCAATCTTGCTGTACTCGTGCTGAAGTTGATCGTGGCTCTTGCGACGGGTTCAGTTGCGGTTCTTGGAGACGCTGTCCACTCGCTTACGGATGTAGCCAATAACGGGGTCGCGTGGGTGGTGATTCGACTGTCGGCGCAACCGCCCGATGGCCAGCATCCTTATGGACACCGAAAGTTCGAAACCATCGCGGTATTCGGTCTGGCGATGTTACTTACGGTCTTGGCCTTTGAGCTTGGCATGAGAGCAATCCAACGAGATTTGACTGAAATCGTTCACACGGAATGGGCGCTGGGCTTGATGCTCTGCGTACTTGCGGTGAATACGAGTCTCGCGACCTGGCAAGCCCGGTGGGCTCGGCGCCTTGAGTCGGATATCTTGCGCGCAGACGCCCGGCATACCTTTGCCGATGTATTGACAACCATAGTGGTCATTGCGGGTTGGCAAGCCGCTGCGCGAGGTTACCCGTGGTTTGATGTGATCGCTGCGCTTGGTGTCGCGGTTGTAATTCTGGTGCTTGCCTACGGTCTCTTTCGACGCTGCATTCCGATTTTAGTGGATGAAACCGCTCTGGACCCCAACTCGTTAATGGAGGCGGTATTTACAGTGAGCGGGGTTGTGGGTGTACGAAGCGTTCGATCACGCGCGTACGGATCGCTCGCGGCCGTCGACATTGTAGCTGTTGTTGCATCCGACCTAAACACTGTCGAGTCGCATGAGATCGCAACGGATGTGGAGCGCGCGATCCGAGAACGATTTCCAACAGAGAGTGTCATTGTTCATATCGAACCCGCCGAGGCGGCAGGTTATCCAAGGAGGGATCGTGAAGATTGAAACAATCCTCGTGCCGACGGACTTTTCGAAACAAGCAGAGAAAGCGTTTGCAGTAGCGATCGACTTCGCCAAAGCCTTTGGGTCAAGAATCGAGCTCGTTCATGTCTACGACTTTGGAACTTGGGTCACCGCCTACGAAGTCACTTTTGCCGATGAAGTAGCGAGTCAGGTCCGAGCGGCCGCGAGCCAACGACTCGATGGATGGATTGACCGAGTCAAACAGCAAGGCATCGAGGTGTCCGCTCAGCTCATGCTCGGGACACCGAGTCGGGCGATCGTCCAACGTGCGGAGGAAATAAAGGCTGGATTGATTGTGATGGGAACGCGCGGTCTCGGTGCCGTCAAGCATGTCCTGTTAGGCAGTGTTGCCGAGCGCACGATCCGCGCGGCACGCTGCCCGGTCCTTACCGTAGCGACAGATGCCGTGACGGAAACGCAATGAGAAAACAGAATAGGGAGGAGTTTGTGATGAATGCTGGCATCATCGGGGTTATGGCGACTGTATTGATGGGTTCAATGAACGTGTTGGCAGGTTCGACTACGGATTCATCCTTGAATGAGTCCCATCCCGGACGCGCATCGTATGTACAGTATTGCAGTGCATGCCATGGAATTGAAGCCGATGGTGATGGACCTGTTGCGAATGTGCTGCGGCCACCACCGCCAGCACTGAAGCTGCTCCATGCGAAGTACGAAAAGCCGCTGGGCGAAAAGCTCCGTGACTATGTGCTCGGAACGTCGATGCCGCGCGCCCATGGCGAGAGCGATATGCCTGTTTGGGGTCGGAATTTGCTCGAAGGTGTCGATTCGAAAACGGCGAGCGCGAAACGTCAAATTATCTGGCGAATCATCAACTACCTTGATTCGATCCAAGTCGAAGAATCGAATTAGAATCCCGTGCTTGGTGGCAACGAATCGTTTGGCTCCCAACACCAGTTCCGAATCTCGGGCAGATCTTCGCCGTGTTGCTGAATGTACTGTCGATGCTCGCTCAACTTGTCGCGAATCGCCTGCTTTGCGTAGGCGGCTTTCGGCGCGAGTTTCGGAAGTCGGTCGATCACATCCATGACGAGATGAAATCGATCGAGGTCGTTACGCACAACCATGTCGAAAGGCGTGGTTGTTGTGCCTTCTTCCTTATAACCGCGGACGTGAAGGTTGCGGTGATTCGTGCGGCGGTACGTAAGGCGATGAATCAGCCATGGGTAGCCGTGATACGCGAAGATGATGGGTTTATCCTGAGTGAAGATCGTGTCAAAGTCCCGATCGGAGAGTCCGTGGGGGTGCTCGGATTCTGGCTGCAGCGTCATCAGATCCACAACGTTTACGACACGTACGCGCACCTCGGGAAACTCCCTGCGTAGTAGGTCGACCGCGGCGAGAGTCTCGAGTGTGGGGACATCACCCGCACAGGCCATAACGACATCGGGATCTGCGCCGCGATCATTGCTAGCCCATGGCCAGATTCCCACCCCAGCTTCGCAGTGTTTGATCGCTGCATTCATATCGAGATACTGCAGTTGATTTTGCTTGCCCGCGACAATCACGTTGATTAAGTCACGCGACCGCAGGCACTTATCGGTCGTACATAAGAGCGTATTGGCATCCGGCGGGAGGTACACGCGGATCACGTCAGCCTTCTTGTTTACGACGTGGTCGATGAATCCTGGGTCTTGATGACTAAATCCGTTGTGGTCTTGACGCCAAACATGCGAAGTGAGGAGGTAGTTGAGCGAAGCGATTGGCCGCCGCCATGGGATTTCTCGGCTGACCTTGAGCCACTTCGCATGCTGATTGAACATGGAATCGACGATGTGAATGAAGGCTTCGTAGCAAGGAAAGAAGCCGTGTCGCCCACTAATGAGGTAACCTTCGAGCCATCCCTGGCAAAGATGTTCTGAGAGCACTTCCATCACCCGGCCATCGGGGGAGAGGTGTTCGTCGATGTCTTGAATCGGACCATTGAAGCATTTGGCCGTTACGTCGAAGACAGCGCTCAAACGATTCGAGGCGGTCTCGTCGGGGCCGAAGATGCGAAAATTCTGCGTCGATAGGTTCTGCTTCATGACATCACGTAGGTAGCCCCCAAGTACGCGCGTTGCTTCGCCATTCACCGCGGCCGGTTGCGGGACATCGAGCGCATAGTTTCGAAAGTCGGGAATGCGAAGATCCTTCAAAAGAACGCCGCCGTTCGTATGAGGGTTCGCTCCCATGCGGCGTGCTTCGCGCGGTACGAGTTTCGCAACTAGCGCGTTTGGGCGCCCGGCGGAATCGAAAAGTTCGTTGGGTTTGTAACTCTGCATCCACACTTCGAGTGCTCGAAGGTGCTCTGGTTTTTCTTTCAAATCGGTGAGTGGTACCTGATGTGAGCGCCACGTACCTTCGATAGGAAGCCCGTCTACCATCTTGGGTCCGGTCCAACCCTTAGGAGTTCGCAGGATGATCATCGGCCAGTCATGATGCGATGTCCTGTCACGACGCCGTGCAGCCGCTTTCAATTCGTTGATCTCATCCAAGACCGCGTCGAGTGTTTCTGCGAGCGTTGCATGAACGATGTCAGGATCGCTTCCCTCAACGAAATAGGGGTGGTAACCGTAGCCAACGAAGAGGTGTTCGAGTGCTTCATTGCTCATCCGGGAGAGCAATGTGGGGTTTGCGATCTTCCAACCGTTCAGGTGAAGGATCGGCAGGACGGCTCCGTCACGTTCGGGGTTCACGAACTTATTTGAATGCCAGCTTGCCGCGAGTGGTCCTGTCTCAGCCTCGCCGTCTCCGATCACGCACGCCACAATCAGATTGGGATTATCAAAGGCCGCACCAAACGCGTGTGCGAGAGAATATCCGAGTTCACCGCCTTCCTGAATTGCCCCAGGTGTATCGGGACCGCAATGACTTGGCACGCCACCTGGGAAGGAAAACTGCCGGAACAGCTTTCGTAACCCGTCGGTATCCCGCGAGACCTCAGGGTGGTAATGGGTATAACTACCCTCGAGCCAGGTGTTCGCGAGTAGCGCCGGACCCCCGTGTCCCGGTCCCGTCACGTAAATCATGTTCAGGTCTCGGTCGATGATGACGCGATTGAGATGCGCATAGAGAAGGTTGAGTCCCGGTGTGGTTCCCCAATGTCCCAGTAGGCGTGGCTTCACGTGCTCAAGCTTGATCGGTTCTGTAAGGAGCGGATTGTCCATCAGATAGATCTGACCAACGCTGAGATAGTTTGCAGCGCGCCAGTAAGCATCTAAACATTCGAGGGTTTCGGAGGAGAGGGCCATTAGTTAACTCCAGATTTTAGAAGGTCATATACGTTTTCTGCGATCAAGCTCTCTTCGTCTGTTTCGAACACGTAGACAGGACGGCGATCCGGGGAAGAGATTCGGCCGCGAGGATCGCTGTCGTTAAATCGCGGATCGAGTTCTACATTCCACGCACTTAAACCGTCTGCGATTCTGCGTCGAATTTCGGCTGAGCCGGTGCCAATTCCTCCGCCGAATACCAAAGCTCCTCGGCCGCGAAGAAGAGTCAAGTACGCACCGATAAGACCAACGACCGCGCGCACGAAAATCGCCGTTGCAGTGGCGGCTCTTTCGTTGCCGTCTGCCTCAAGCTCCAGTGCTTCTCGCATCCCACTGGCGCCACAGAGCCCAAAGATTCCCGAGCGACGATTGAAGATTTCGTCAAGTTCGTCGACGCTATATCCTTCTCGAAAGAGCTGTAGGACGACACCGGGGTCGAGATCTCCGCAGCGTGTTGCCATGGGTAGGCCGCCGAGGGGCGAGAATCCCATCGAAGTTTCTACCGAGTGTCCGTCCTCGATCGCGCAAATCGAACATCCTGCACCGAGTTGCAACGTGACGGCGGTCGCGGGTTGCCCTTGGGCTTCGATCAACGACTGCAGCAGTGAAGCGTGCGCGATGCCATGAAAGCCATAGCGATAAAGCTTGTTCGAATCGCATAATTCCCACGGTAGCGGATAACGCAGCGACGCTACCGAGCGATCGGCATGAAATGCGGTGTCGAAAACTGCGATCTGCGGCTTGTTGGTAAAGCGTTCGCGAGCAACCCGTATGCCCTCCAATGCGACGGGATTGTGCAGGGGCGCCCAACATGCCAGCGACTCGATAGTTTGTTCAATAGAGGGAACGATCCGTGTGGGTGAACTAAACTCTCGCCCGCCGTGGACGACACGATGTCCTATGGCATCGGGGGGGTCGGACGTCTCCCGCAGTAGATCATCGACCAACGCAGAAAACGCCGACTTTAGATCCGTGTCGGGGCCGAGTTCAAAAGACGCGCGAGAGTCGACATGCGTGTGGGTGGTCTCCACGTCGATAAGTGCAGCTTTGAGCGTCGAACTACCGGCGTTTATGACTACGACTCGCAATGCTCAGCCTTCCTCGGGGCCGAGCCGTACCACTACAGCATGCTCCCGTCCGTCGGTAGGCAGCTCGAGAATTCGTTCTTGGACCAATCGTCCATCCATTTGAATTTCAACGACACCCTTTCCCACGCCGGCGGGGTCTTCGATCGAAACAGCGAGCACACCATTGGGTCCGTGAATTCGTGCGTCCGCACGGTACCAGCTTGTCGGCATGCAGGGATCGATCTGAATGCCACCGGCGACCGATCGAATCCCCAGGATGCCTTCGATGCCGAGTCGCCAGGTCCAGGCAGCGGCTCCCGTGTACCATGACCAACCGCCTCGTCCGACATGGGGTGCCACGCTGGCGACGTCTGCTGCTAGGACATAGGGCTCCACGCGGTAGCGCTCGGCTTCCTCCGCCGTCAGCGCATGACTGATCGGATTGATCAAGTCGAAGATCCGCATCGCGCGGTCGCCGTCCCCGATATTTGCAAATGCCCAGCCGAGCCAGGCTGCGGCGTGCGTGTACTGACCGCCGTTCTCACGGATGCCAGGGGGGTATGATTTGATGTAGCCCGGATCTCGCAACGTCGTGTCGAACGGTGGCCATAGAAGTTTCACGAGACGATCGTCTTGGTCGACCAAGTGTTCTTCGGCAGCGTTCAAGGCAGCTTTCGCACGTGTTTCAGATGCCGAGCCAGCTAGCATACTCCATGACTGTGCGATGGAGTCGATCCGACATTCCTCCGATTTACGGGATCCCCAGAACAGACCGTTGTCATCGATGGCGCGCCGGTACCACTCACCATCCCAGCCACTGGTTTCAATGGCTCGTTCGAATTCAGCGATGCGTCGACGCCAGCGGTCGGCTAGCTCTGTTTCCTGACGCCGTTCGCAAAGGTGAACGAATCCCCGGATTGCCGCGATCGCAAACCAGCCGAGCCAGACGCTCTCACCCGTCCCCTCGATACCGACACGGTTCATTCCGTCGTTCCAATCGCCGGCGCCGATCAGGGGTAAATCGTGAGGCCCCCGAGAAGCACCGCGCTCGAGCGCACGCTCACAATGTTCAAACAGTGACCGCTGCTCAGCGCTCATAGCAAAGTGCGCGTAACGATCCTCTTCACTCGGATCTAGACTCGGTCCGTGCAGAAACGGCACGAGTTCATCGAGGATCGACTCGTCATCGGTGGCTTCGATGTAGCTTGCGGTCGCGAACGGCAGCCAAAGCAGATCGTCGGAGCATCGTGTGCGCACACCTCTTCCGGAAGGCGGATGCCACCAATGCAAAACGTCGCCCTCCTCGAATTGATGCGCTGCGCATTCGAGTATGTGCGCCCGCAAGCGTTCGGGCGCGACGTAGGTCAGGCTCATCACGTCTTGCAGCTGATCACGGAAACCAATGGCTCCGCCCGATTGATAGAATCCGCTTCGCGCGAATACGCGCGAAGTAAGCGTCTGGTAGAGCAACCAGCGATTGAGCATGAGGTTGGTTGCTGCATCCGGTGTGCTCACTTGGATGCGGTCTAGAAGGCCGTCCCAGAATGTTCGAGTTGTTTGCAGAGCGGGTTCGATGGCCGCTGGATCTTGCCAGCGTTGTACCAGATCAAGAGCCTGAGCACGGTCCTTCCCCTGTCCAAGCACAAAGTGGATGTCCCGACTTTCTCCGGGCTTGAGCTCGATGTGCACTTGAAGCGCGGCGCAAGGATCGTCGCCAGGTTCAACCCGGCCAGAAAGTCCCCAGCGTCGAAGCGCTGCAGGTGTGCGTGTGGTTCCGTGCTGGCCCAGAAACTCTGTTCGATCGGCGGTTACGCCATGGGGTTCAGCGCTCGAGGTCAGAAACGCGACGCGGTCGGCGAACTCCGGCGCCCATGGATTGCGAGCGAGCAGTGCGCGGCGTGCCGGGTCGTATTCCGACACGATGAATGGCGCGGTACTGCTTCGGAATGCGCCGAGGACCCACTCCGCATAGTAGGTGGCCGTGATTCGCCGAGGACGGTTCCATAGGTTGCGAAGTCGAAGTCGGACGAGCTTGACGGGGTCGTCGGGAGGTACAAATGCCAGGAGAGTTTGCTCCAAGCCTTCCGAGTTGGTGCGCCATTCCGATTCCCCTGCGGAATGCCTGATCTCATGAGCGACCCATCGACCCGCTGGTGCAGGTGTGGGTGACCAGACGATTCCGGTTTCTTCGTCACGTAGATAAAGCGACTCACCGACGGGATCAGAGACTGGGTCGTTAGACCAAGGGGTAAGACGATTTTCCCCACTATTTCCGGACCAGGTAAATCCTCCACCGGATTCCGTTACGAGACAGCCAAATTCCTCATTCGCAAGAATGTTGCACCACGGTGCCGGAGTGGTTTCGCCTGGGCCAAGATGGATGACATAGTCGCGCCCGTCAGGACTGAATCCTCCAAAGCCGTTGTCGAACTGAAGATCGACGGGTCGTTCGAGTGGCGGGGTGGGTTCGACGTCTAAATCCCATCGACTGGATGACAAGGCGGGTAGTTCGGTCGGTGTATCTGTAACTCGAGCGAGTTGATGTTCCAACGGCCCATCTGTGGCGTTCAAAACGACGCGTGCTGCAACTTTCAACAGTCTTTGGTCTTCTTCCGATACCTGATCCGCTGCGACCAAGTGGATTCCGCCCTTACGCCCAAGCTGCTCCCGCGCACCCAGTTCTTGCAGGAGTCCAATAAGCAGTTCATTCATGGGCTCGGTATAACCGGAAGCGCCTTCCCGTAGCACGACGAGATCGACCGCTAGGCCGCGCTCCCGCCAGAACCGGTGGCCTCGTAACAGATCTCGTAGCAGCGATGTTTCGTCGGACTCGTGCGTTCTTACCAATAGGATGGGCAGATCGCCCGAAAGTCCCATTCCCCAAAGTCGTGGCTGACCGAGACGGTTGTTTCGCAAAAAGTCCGGTGCACAACGAAGCTTGCGGTGTGGGTACATTAGAAACGAGGCGAGACGCTGCAGTGTTGGCAATGTGGCCCCGTTGAGACCCATGCGGTGGAGCCCGCGTGCTGTTTCTGTTGCAGCATCGGTAATCACCCAATCCAGTGCACCGAGTGTTTGATAGCGTTCAGCTGTTTCAAGCACTGCTTGTCGAGATCCAGATGCCAAGGTCACAAAGGCGAGACGCTGCACCTGATTCGGTTCGAGTTCGACTCTCACGCAGAGTGATGCGACGGTATCAAGCGTGAACCCCGTAGAAGTTTCAGACGAGCGCACTCGACCTTCGGGGTTTTGTGGATCGCGGCCACGACCCAGAAATACTCGTCGGTCGGTTTCAAATCCGATCACGCTTATGCCAGGCGCATCCGCAACGAGGCGATGCAGCATGATGGGCGGTCGTTCTTGGGGGCCGCGTGGCCTTCGTGTAAATAGGAGAGCGGAGAGGCTCGCGATCCATTCGCTTCTCACGAAAAGTTTACTGAACGCCGGATGTCGCTCATCATCGCGAGTGGGCGCGAGGACAACTTCTGCATAGCTCGTAAGTGTGAGCGTTCTTGGTTGGTCCGTCTCGTTGACAACCGTGAAACGTCGAATTTCCACGTCGTCGGCGGGTGCCACCGAGACCTCCATGCGAAGACCAATTCCACGGTCACGTCGGTGAAACTCTGCTAAATGCGGATGAAAGACGACGGACGTGTCCGTGTGGGGTTGCGGCCCGGGTTCTGGCGTGGCTCGCCATTGTTCGCCCGTCTCTTCGTCTTTCACGTAAAACCAGAAACCGTCGGTCTCAGATGTAGCGTCTGGTGTCCAGCGCGTGAGCGCAAAGTCTTGCCAGCGCAAACCTCCAGCCCCCGCATCTGTAATTGAACTTGAAAGTCTTCCGTTACCCAATACGTGGAGATTGATGCCAGGCTGATCCCGTTCCGGTATCCAAGGTTGAGGGGGGGGCAGGCCCGTTGTGCTTGCTCGGGGTGCAGGAAGCTCGGTACGCGGCATCATCTCTTCCGGACGTTCTTCTGGGACGCGTTCGTGTAGGAGTAGTTCAACGGAGCGCACGCGCGGGTCCGCGTGCATGCGTCGAAGGAGTGCACCGCCACACAGCACATTGTCCAGTGCTGCGAGGATCATGCCTTGGTGATGGGCCATATAGGACCGGACCGGTACAAAGCGCCTGCCCTCAGGTACACGCTCCGGTGTGTAGTCGGCGGCCTCGTAAAAGCCGTATTCACCCATCAAGCCGAGGTCGACCAGATGGCTCAGATTGTCGAGCGCCGCTGGCGTATTGCAGGTTAGTGCGAGCGCGGTCGCGTAAGGAGCTACGACCATATCCTCCGCAAGTCCACGTCGCAAACCTAGGCTCGGCACCCCGAACGCCCGATAGCGATAGCCGCGATCTGCATCCAGCGATCCGAATCCGGACTCCGAGACGCCCCAAGGTTGGTTTCGCTCGGCAGCGTATTGTTGCTGGGCCACGGTTGCGGCGAACTCGCTTTCAGCCAGCAACGTACCGGGCTCACTACGGAACAGGAGCGACGGCATCAGATATTCGAACATCGATCCGCCCCATGAGACCAAACACAAACTGCCGCCCGCGCGGGTGACCGATCGACCCAGGTGGAACCAATGTTCGATCGGAGCGTCTCCCTTAGCGATGGCGAAGAAGCTCGCGATGCGTGCTTCGGATGCCAAGAGATCGTAGTGATGTGGATCGATCCGATCCGCAGTGACGTTGTATCCGATATGGAAGAGCCGGGTTTGTTTGTCGTAGAGCCAGCGGAAGTCCATGTTGAGCGCGGTGGCTTCGGCCTCGCGCGCGAGCTCCTTCAGCTCTCCGCGCAATCGCTTAGTAGATCTCTCACCCTCGTTGAGCGCGCGATCAAGCTCATCGAGCCAATTGGTTTGGGAATCAACGCTGTTTACTGACGCGAGCCGTTTGCGTGCTTGAGCGATCCTCGATTTGATTTCTGTGAGCGGGAGTTGAGGAGGGAGTAGGTCTTGTACTTCATTAGCAATATCGCGTAGCGATTCAGGGGCGCGCAAGCAGACTCGTGTCCACGGCGCAAACACCTCGACTTCGCGGCCCATCTCGCGGATCTGATGGTGTACACGGTCGAGCCAGATCCGAACGTCTCGCAACACCGCAAGCTCCAAGTCTTCATTTGATTCATCAAGCGCATCTCGGAGTTCAAGATCAAATGCGGGCCCGTCGTGCTTGGCCAAAGCATCTAGCGTCGGTATCCATTGCGCCGGGTTGTCGCGGGCGAGTTCGGCGTGCTTCTCCATCGCGCGGAGCATCTGCCGAAGTTTTTCTCGGCGCTGTCGGGATCCAAGTTTTTCAAGATCCGTCTCAAGCAGTGCAAGCACGTCAATCAGTCCGTCCCAGCGTGTCGCAAGAATCGCCGGACCCTCGGCCATTTCACGGAAACCCTCTTTCAGTACGACCAAACTTGCGGCGAGGTTGCCACTGTCTACGGTTGATACATAACGCGGGGGCAAAGGCTCGAGAGAACGCGTGTCATACCAGTTAAGGAAGTGTCCTCGGTAGCGCTCGAGCCGTTTCATGGTATCGAACGCATTGCCGGTGCGGGACGCCAGTTCAGCCGTGCCAATGAATCCCAAGTCCCAAGCCGCGAGCGATGAGAGAAACATCATGCCGATATTGGTCGGTGACGTGCGGTGTGCGACTTCTCCACGTGGGTCTTCTTGGAAGTGATCCGGCGGTAACCATTGGTCCTCGGGTCCGGAAAAAGTTTCGAAGAAAAGCCAAGTGCGACGTGCGAGCTGACGCAAGAAACGCCGGTTCTCCTTCGAAAGATCCGCGCTCGGTTTTCCTGGACTGAAACTCAAGCGAAACGCGATCTCGGGAGATAGAAACCAGGCCACGAGTACGAGCGTTGCGCTTGGAAGCGCTTCGGGCCGAAACGATGCGAGCAAGGCGAATAGTACGGCGGAGGTGATGGGTCCCGCGCACATGGCAGTCCACTCAACCAAACGCGATTGAGAGTCGCCAAATAACCGCGCGGTATGTGCAGCCGATGTCCATTCGAGTAGCCGTCTTTTCGTGACAAAGACTCGACCCACGGTTCTCACGATCGCGTCGAGTGCGATCCACGCTTCAAAAGGAAGGAAGACGACGAAGAGCAACCAGCGGCCGGCATGGTCGAGGAACCGCCGCAATGTGCTGCGGACGGCGCTGCGACGACGACCGCGGGCAAAGCCCGTGACCAAGTCGGTAAAGAGGTGTCCCGCGGGTGCGAGTACACCGAGAAGTGTCCATAACCAGGGGTTTCCCGGAAGCATCAGCCAACCTGCGGCGAGCATGAGAACGAGTCCTGGCGCGACAAGACTTCGACGTAAATTGTCTAAGATTTTCCAACGATCGATCGCAAGCAGGCGGTTCGGAAGGCGGGAACCTCCGCATCCGGGGACGTGCTTTTGCAACCAGGGCAGGAGTTGCCAATCGCCCCGAATCCATCGATGCATGCGTCGCGTGAATTCGAGGTAACGACGCGGAAAGGATTCATAGAGGACAACGTCTGTTGCCAATGCTGCACGACCGTGGATTCCTTCAAAGAGGTCATGGCTCGCAAGTGCATTTTCGGGTATGCGGCCTTCCAGGCTCCGCTGGAAACTGTCGACGTCGTAGATCCCCTTGCCAACAAAGATTCCGGCACCGAATAGGTCTTGATAGACGTCTGAAACTGCTCGGCTGTAGATGTCAATCGAGGTATCACCCGCGAAAAGTCGCGTGAAGCGAGATCGATTGCCGCTTGCGGGATCGATCTCGATTCGCGGTTGAACGACGGTGTATCCTGCTGTCACCCGACCCGTTGCGTCGAACTGCGCAGTATTTAATGGATGAGCAAAGATGCCCACGAGCTTTTGAAGTGCTCCGCGTGGAAGCATCGTGTCGGCATCCAGCGTCACAACGAAACGGATGCCGCGCAGGCGTTCCTTTTGCCCTGCATGAAATGAAAAACTCGGTTTCGGATCACCGCGTAGGAAGCGGTTGAATTCTTCAAGCTTGCCGCGCTTCCTTTCCCAAGCCATCCAGCAATTTTCGGAGGGGTTATGACAGCGCGGCCTGTGTAGCACGTGAAAGGGGCCGATCTCAGCGCCCGCGTAGCGACGGTTTAGGCGTAAAACTCCAGAAGTGAGAGCCTCGAGAATGGTAGGGTCGTCGGGCTGATGTTCCGTTGCTGCATCCGGAAAGTCAGTCAGTAATACAAACTCAACCGCGGTCTCCGGGTTGCCGAGGTAGTGTCCCTCGAGTTGCTCGATCAGCTGCTCGACTTCTTCGGGACTACCGGCGAGGCTTGGAATAACAACCGCCGTCTTGTACGCGAGTGGTATCCCCATTTCGAAATCGAGTTTGGGGAGCGTGCGTGGTGGAACGATTTGCGTGACAAGCCAATGTACAACGGTGATGCCAAGTACCGATGCGGGAAGCGCCGAGACGACCAGTGTGATAGCCCAGGTATTCGGCGATGTGTTGAGCGTAGCCAGGTAGATGGCAGGAAGCAGCAGTGCGGTTAGCGTTGACCCCGCGAGGGCTAGAGCATATGCGGTCGAACGATGACGGGAGAGCCATCGTCGGAACCGAACCGATCTCGGTACCCGATACTGGAGCGAACGTTCGAATTCTTGTTGGCCCTCGTCAATCAACCAGAAGCCAACATGGCCGCGACGCGGGTCGCGTGCGCTGAATTTTTTCGCATACGCAAGGACACGTTCCGCGACCTCGATTTCCGAATGTTGAGTGGCGCGGGATAACGTCTCGATCGTGTTTCGATATCGATCCGCGGTATCAAAATCTACGAGCGGATAAATCTCCGCTGGATCTTTCAGCAGGATCGCCTCGACTCTACTTGCGTTCCGAAAAAAGTCCCTCCATGACATCGAGGAGATGATCCGGAGGTTTCCTATGGATCGGGCCACGCATTCCGTGTCCTCGAGATTCGGCCGGAAGTCACTGGGTACTTCGAACGGAGCAGGCAATGCAGGGATCAACCGCTCTATAGATGTGACGATCACCTCGAGGCACGCGAGCCGCAATGCGATGGGCAGCGCCCAAAGTTCTGCCGTCGTGAGGGTGAGGGTCTTCTGATAGGACTCGACAAACCGTGTCACCGTCGACAACGAAAGCTGGAGATGTGATGCCTCCAGCAATTCGCGCGCTAGCGAAATCACGCGTGGTGGTGAATCTCCATTGGTGCTTGCGAGCGCCGGCAGTTGTCGATAGAAACCCTGAGGGAGATCCTCTTGGATCTGAAGTACTCCACGATGGACCAGGTACTCGTTGTCGAGTAGCCACTCGCCTGCTTTGGCGGCTTGGGGTTCGGGATTCGCGAGCTCAGCGCGTGTTTTTAAGAGCCAAGCGGATATGTCCGTAACGCGTGACCAACTCTGCACCGAACTCGGTGGACCGTCGGTGAGCACATGTCGCCGGGCGAGCTCGCCTGCAGCAATGTCGAGGAGATCCGCGCTCACATCCGGCGTCATCGCCGGATGTGTCACTGCGTCATCTGGGGGTCCGACTGTTCCGGCCGACTGAGGGATGGAGTACCGGGCGGATTGTCCCGTCGCGCGCGATGTTTTGAGCGTTCCCTGATTACAAATACTGGCGTCGTTGCGTGCGTGACCGCATGCTCGGTGACACTGCCACATGGCCAATCAGTTCTTCCGCTGTAGCCATGAGCTGACATCACCACAAGATCGATTCTTTCGTCTCGAATCATGCGCTCAAGTCTTGCGCGGATATTGCCGTCGCGAACGACACGTGTTCGTATGCGTGCGGATCCTTGATCGAGCCGTGAACGAATCCGATCCAGGTATGCGGTAGCGATGCGGTGATTGTGTTCGACGACGCGGCGTTCAAGCTCTACGCCTTCGGCATCAAGCGGTCCGATCCTCGTCATCTCTGGGATCGGCACAATGTGGACCAAAAACACTTTCGCGTCTTGTGCGGCGGCAACGCGTAGCGCCACGGGAATTACACTTTCCGCACGCGCCGAACCGTCCAAAGGCACCAGAATACGTCGGTAGGAGGGTACTTGCGTGCGCATGGCAATAGCGGCAGGCACTAACAAGAGCGAACCTGGAATACGATCAATGAGCTTGCGGGCAGTACTCGCGAGGTCCCATTCAGTGAGACCGCGCGCGCCATGGCTGCACAGGACTGTGAGGTCTATGGCATGTTGCTCTGCCCAGCGACAGATCTGCTCGGCGGCTCGACCCTGAATCAGTTCGGCACGCAGGCCTTTTTCGAGTTTTGGTAGTTCTGCTGCGAGCCGATCTAAGTGTGCCCGTGCTTCTCGGCGTAGGATTCCCCATTCCAGCGAGCCCTGTGGACCACCGACGTCTGCGCCGCGCTCAAGCACGCGTAGAAGCGTGAGTCGTGCGCCAAGCGCCTGCGCGACGAGTTGCGCGTGGGGAAGTACACCGCTCCCGAGTTCCGAGCCGTCGATACAAGCAAGGACTTCATGAAAGGAGGTCGCTTTGGCCGGCGGCACTTCGGCGCGCGGTGCCATGCGATCGGCATCTAACGGATCACATAGAGAGTGAGGGTGAAAGAGTATCGACTCGGCGGAGGCGGTGGTCATTGGGGGGTCTCCCGAACCAGATAGAGTATTTCATTCTCGTGTTGGTTTTTGCAAGCACCGTGCCGTCAGGGCTAGCGATTTCGTGCGAGCATGCGCTTTGAATAGGAGGGGTGATCACCACATAGCGAGACACTGCGACACAATTGGGGCTGAGCGCCCCAATCACTCGCTCGCTCTGGTGCTCGTGGCGTATTTCGTTGGTATGATCCGTGCTCTGGAGGCCCTTGGAATATGTCGACACCCGTTGCAATCAGATCCACAAAAAGATGATGAGCATCCCATAGCGTGACGCAGCCTCGGACGCCAAGCAGTTGGCGCATCGCGCCGTCGCCATCGATTCTGGTCGACCGGCTTCAAATCCTAATCCGCACGCGGCTGTGGGCTCAGATTCTGACTGCGATGGTTGTCGGAATTTCGACCGGCTTATTACTTTCTCCAAGCGGATTCGCATTGCTTTCGGAGCAGACAGCGACTGTCGTTTCCGGATGGCTCGCCTTACCAGGACAGGTATTTCTCGCACTGATCCAAATGATCATGATCCCGTTGGTGGTGAGCTCGATTATTTTGGGCATCGCGTCCAGCGGAGATCCCAGTCAGCTTCGACGTATGGGGTTTCGAATCGCTCCGTATTTTCTAGGCACCACGGTCTTGGCGGTTGCGATCGGTGCCGTACTGGCATTTTGGGTCGAGCCGGGTCGCTATATCGATATTGGGTCGACGCTGGTGGACGAGGCATCGGGGGTCGATGTTCCCTCTCTGGACCCGGGCTCGGACGAGCCTCTACCATCGATCATTGTGCGTCTGATCCCAGCGAATCCGTTGGACGCCGTGCTCGAAGAGCAAATGCTTCAAATCGTGGTGTTGGCGATTTTGGTTGGTATCGCACTGATGTCGATTTCACACGAGCGCGCGTTCGTTGTGGTTGAACTCACCGCATCTTTGCAAGAACTATCGATGAAGGTTGTGAGTTGGGCCATGCTACTCGCACCCGCAGCGGTCTTTGGCCTGCTGGCGCAGCTTTGTATCGATGTAGGATTCGATGCAATCCTCGGGCTATCCGTCTACATGGGTACGGTTCTGGCCGGACTTCTTCTGCTTCTGGGTCTCTATCTCTTGATCGTTATGTTGGTTGCGCAGCGAAACCCGCTGCAGTTTTTGAAAGCGATCCGCAGCGTCCAACTTCTTGCGTTCTCCACATCCAGCTCTGCTGCCGTGATGCCGCTGTCGATGAAGACCGCCGAAGACAAACTAGGAGTTCGTGCTGCGGTCTCGCAGTTTGTTGTACCACTCGGGGCAACCATCAATATGGATGGTACTGCGCTCTATCAGGTTGTGGCTGCCATCTTCTTACTGCAGGCCTATGGCGTTGATATATCTGGAGGTCAGCTTGGTCTGCTCGTGGTTACTACAATCGGCGCATCAATAGGCTCACCGAGTACACCAGGTGTGGGGATCGTCGTGCTGGCCTCGATTCTTCATAGTATGGGGATGCCGGTCACAGGTTTGGGAATGGTGCTCGGGGTGGATCGGATTCTCGACATGGCCCGTACTGCAGTGAATGTGACCGGCGACCTCGCTGCATGTACTGTGATCGAGCGTTGGTTGCCTCCTGAATAGCTTTATCCCTGCTTCCGTGAACACGGAATATGGTGAACAACCACTTTATGCAAGCGGCGATCGATAACATGATAAAGTGCCGCGCCACCTATGAGTTTGGAATCGAGATCTTTGCGTGTTGGAAACGCAAAGCGGTCTGCTAGCCAAGGCCGCTCCAGACGTCGGGTCAGTGCAAAACCAATCGCTGCGAACCGCGCGCCTGAGGCTAAGTGCCCCGTCGTAGACTTATTCGTCCCACTCATGGTGCACGGTGAGGCCCGCCACGTCCGGCGTCGTCGTCCAGTTATCCTCCGCTGCATCGTATTCGCCCCCACGTGCGACCGCGCATTTCCAGCAAAGCACGCCTTCGGTTCCGAACGCGAAGCCACGATCCATGCCACAGACAGGGTTGCCGCATGCCACGCATGGGACTTCTTCTTGGTCTTCCCATAGTTGATCCATGGTTGCTTCCTTTCACCAGCCCGATATCTACAGGCTTGAACCACTAGTAATGCAAGGCTCGAGCCATGATCGGGGCACAGACCGTGCCTATTTAACCTTAGCGACGAAGTTTTCTGATAGTGATCAAAAAGGCGAAAGCGCACGAGCGGGCTTGGAGCTGCGTGCGTTTATGACTCTGATCAATCTTCGTCATTCGCGCCTTCATGGGCACGCTCTTCGCGACGGTACAGCGTGCGGCGGTTCATGCCCAACATCCGAGCGGCCTCCGATTTTCGACCCTGGGCTGCTTCGAGTGCAGCATCGACGTACGAATCCGTGAGTTCCTTCATCGATAGCCGGTGTTCCAGTGCCAACGTGACCAGGATGTCGCGGATATTACCTTGGCTATGTACGGTCTCGTTCGATGAAAGCAGAATATCGTTTGCCGTTATCTCCTGGGAATCGGCTAGCGCGATGGCGCGTTCAATACAGTTTTCGAGCTCGCGCGCGTTGCCGGGCCAGGGCGCACGCATGAGCTTGCGAACCGCTCGCTCTGTGAAACGGTAACGAACGTCATCCGAGTGTTTGCGGAGAAATGATTCCGCGAGAACAGGAATATCCTCTGGACGTTCGCGAAGTGGTGGGATCGGGACTGGAATTACGTTGAGTCGGTAGTAGAGGTCCTTGCGGAAATTTCCTTCTTCAATTGCCTGATGCAGGTCTTGGTTTGTGGCGGCAATGATGCGTACATCTATCTTGACACTATCGTTTCCACCTACAGGACGTACTTCACGGTCCTGCAATACGCGCAGTAGTTTGCTTTGTAGACTTTGGGGCATGTCGCCGATCTCGTCGAGAAAGAGGGTGCCTCCTTCTGCAGTTTCAAGCAGTCCCTTTTTGGTTGTATGTGCACCGGTGAACGCGCCGCGCACATGTCCAAATAATTCGCTTTCTAGCAGGCCCTCGGGCATCGCCGTACAGTTAATTGGAACGAATGGTTGTGTTGCGCGAGTACCCGTAAAGTGGATCGTTCGTGCAACGACTTCTTTCCCGGTACCGCTTTCGCCTGTGATCAAAATATTGCTCTGGTTATCGGAAATCTTGCGGATGAGCGCGTAGATATCGTTCATTGCGGGGCTCTTTCCGACGAGCTCTCCGAATGACGTTATGCCGTCAACCGCACGGCGCAGTTGGCGATTTTCTTGCACCAGTGCCTGCCGCTCAAACGCGCGCTCGAGTGCCATAAAGATTTCATCTGATTCGAACGGTTTAGTGACGTAATCGAGCGCTCCGGCACGCATCGCCGCTACCGCAGAACGAATGGTTCCATAGGCTGTCATCAACACCACGGCCATATCTGGCCGTAAGGATCGAATCTCAGTCAGCAACTCGAATCCGTCTTTGTCGGGCATTTGGATGTCGGACAGGACCGCGTCGAATTCTTGGTCCTGAAGCAACGCGATGGCGTCGCCTGCCGATCGCGACATTTGAACTTTGAACCCCGCGTCGGAGAGGAGATCCTCAACGCACTCTAGAACCGCGGCGTCATCATCGACGACGAGTATCGACTTGGCGCTTGCTTCGGCATGCATGGTTTCCCCTTCTTCTTGATTGCAGGTCATTCACAGTCGCGTTCAACGTGCAATCTTACTGGGGCATCAGTGCACGCAACGTGCCAGCAGACCTCCGACCTATTGGGCGATCCGGAGACTGGATCTGTGTATTTAATACACAGTTAGTGACATATGTACACAGGTTTTAGCGATCCGCTTGTGAGGTTCGCAGCAGTTCCTGCAGGAGCTGATTGACCCGATGGGCTTGATCAATGATATTCCGCGCCCGCTTTCGATTCTTGTCATCGCCGATCGATTTTTCGATCAACTCCGCGTAGCCCAAGATCGCCGTCATCGGAGTTCCCACGTCATGCGCGATCCTGGCCGCTAGGTCCGCGAGCGGTTCCTGCTCGGATTTTTGCTGGCTCGTCATCTGGTTTGGATTCCCTTCAACGAAGCGAGTTTGTTCATGTTCGCATACCTCACGCTTGAAGACCGACGGCAAAGCGACCGACGGCGAAGCTCAGGTAGAGCCCAATCAGTGTGAAAGCCTCCCAACGCTGAAGTCCCCGTCGGCGCAAGAAGAGCGCGATCGTTACCACGGTGATGAGTGCCAAGAAAGGCAGGTCGATCGCGAGCGTGTCCCACCCCACTCGTATGGGATGAATCAAGCTACTCACTCCTGTCGGAACCAGGAGGTCGAAAATATTGCTCCCGATGATGTTTCCAACCGACAAACCGATCCTTCCTTTGGCCGCGGCGCCCAGTGAAAGGGCCAGCTCCGGTAGGCTTGTTCCAACACCGATCAACAACGTTCCAACCGCGGTCTGAGTTAGGTCCCACCGTTCAGCTAACGTAAGTGCGTTACGCACGACGAGCTCTGCGGAAAACGCAACGGTGACGAGACCGACAATGATCGTGAGCGCCGTCCGCGGAATCTTGGGATCCGTTGGTTTCGTCCGACTACGTATGGTTTCGCCCTGCACTAAACCCGCCAGATACACCCCGTACACCACGAGCAATATGGGGCCATCCAACCGCTCCAGCTCTCCATTCGCCGCGAGTAGGCCAACGAGCAGAATCGAAAACAAGAGGACAAGACCATCGCGGCGAATGATTCGCGGAGGGAGCCAGAGGTGACCGACGACCCCCGCAACACCAAGTACCGAGCTTCCTTGTGCGATCGCGCTACCAATTGCATTTCCAATAATTACCCCGGAAGCGTCGACCCCCTGGAGTTGATGCGCCGCACCGCTCACCGCAACGATGAGCTCCGGTAGATCTGTTCCGATGGCGAGGATGGTGAGCCCGATAAAAGCTTCAGAGAGACCCTATCGCCGCGCTAACTGCGTGGTCGTGCGTACGGTGAGCTCCGTACCCAGCCACAGACCGATCAGACCGATGACGAACAGTAAGAGGATGCCCATTGGAAGAGGGTTTTAGAGCTTGTATCGTAGCTTGGTGAACGATCGGGTGTTGCCACGGCGAAACGAGCTCGTTTCTACAACGGCGAGATCCTGCTCAGCAGCGCGACCGGATGGCTTCCTCTGCACGGACTCGAAAATCCAATCCGCTCCCTCGTGCGCTTCAATGAACCCTGAAATGATACGTCGCGCCACAATCATATTTGTGGCAGCGACTTCGAACTCCGCATGCATCCCTGGACGAGGCTCGAAACTCCAGCGGTAAACATAGTGATTCATGTAGTTATCTCCTGTCGCGTCGGTGGAGGTGAAGCCGGGTCGTGTATGGGTTCGATGAGAAGCGCGCGAAAATCTTCTTCGTTCAAAGTTTCCCGCTCGAAAAGGGCAGCAGACACACGCTCGAGCGCATCTTTATGTTGCTCGAGGATCCGCTTCGAGTCGCCGTAACATTTGTCCAGGATCTGTTGTGCCTCTTCATCGATAAGTGCAGCTGTGCGCTCGCTGCAATTGCGCATCGAATAGCCCACCATTCCTGGGTCGGTGGCGAGCAACTCGGTGGTAGCGCAGTGGAGAAGTTGAACGGAATCTCCCATGCCGAACCGTGCAACAATGTTTCGCGCAAGCTTCGTTGCTTGCTCGAGGTCGTTCTCAGCACCGGTGCTGACCTCACCTAGGATAAGTTCCTCAGCCGCTCGCCCGCCAAGTAAGCTGCGGATCCGATCAAAGAGCGCATTGCGGGTCAGCAGGTGCTGATCCCCCGTTGGGAGCTGAAGCGTGTAGCCCAGTGCTGCGCGTCCCCGTGGGACGATGCTGATCTTGTGGACGGGATCCGCATCGGGGCAAAGGCTTGCGACGACGGCGTGTCCAGCTTCATGATAAGCCACGCGGCGTTTTTCATCCGTAACCAGTCGACGGCTCCTACGCTCGGGGCCAGCGACAACTTTCTCGACCGCTTCTTCGAGGTCCGATTGGCTGATCTCGTGGGATTCATGGCGCGCTGCAGTCAGAGCTGCTTCGTTGATCGCATTGGCCAAATCGGCCCCCGAAAAACCAGGTGTGGCTCGGGCGACGGCATCAAGATTTACATCTGGCGCGAGCGGCTTGTTGCGCGCATGCACCTCGAGAATCTCTCGACGGCCCTTGGCATCGGGAGAGTCGAGAACGACCTGTCGATCGAAACGGCCCGGTCGGAGTAGGGCCGCGTCGAGCACGTCGGGCCGATTGGTTGCCGAGAGCAAGATTACGCCGGTGTTGTCCTCGAAGCCGTCCATTTCAACGAGAAGTTGATTGAGGGTGTGTTCGCGTTCGTCGTTAACATTGCTAACGCGGACTCCACGGGCACGTCCGATCGCATCGAGTTCGTCGATGAAAACGATACAGGGTGCTTGTTGCTTGGCTTGCTGAAAGAGATCACGGACACGCGCGGCGCCGACGCCAACAAACATCTCGACAAAATCACTGCCGCTGAGCGAGAAGAACGGCACCCGCGCTTCACCCGCGACAGCACGCGCGAGAAGTGTCTTCCCAGTTCCCGGAGGCCCAACAAGAAGAACGCCCTTGGGAATTTTCGCACCCACGCTGGTGAAACGGTCGGGGTGCTGGAGAAAGTCGACGACTTCTGCCAACTCGGCCTTCGCTTCATCGCACCCAGCTACATCACGAAACGATACTTTAACGTCACGATCAGCCACGAGCCGTGCGCGGCTCTTGCCGAAGGTCATTGCCGTTTGTCCAAGACCGGTACCGCCCGCGCGTTTCAGGATGTAGAACCAAAACAGTGCCAATAAACCGAGTGGAAGCAGCAAAGAAAGGATGAGCTGGGGCCAGATGCTTGGACGTACACCCGTGACCTCGACACCCGCTGCGTGGAGATCATCAAAAAGCTTCGGATCGTCGACGCGGACGGTCTGGAATCCGACCTCGATGATCGAGGTGGATTTGTCTCCCGATATCTGGCGCTTGGCGGAGGTTCCGTCGCGGCGAACCAGACCCCGAATCCTTTCTGCGCCGACCTGACAAGACACGACCTGACCCGCTGAGACTGCATCCTTAAACTCGGAGTAGGAGAGTGTTTCTTGGCCCGAGAGGCCCGAGTAAAAGAACCAGGTCCATAGGCCCAGCACAATGAGAATCCAACCAAAGTGTCCCGGATGCGGCAGTCCAGCAGGTGGTTGGCGATGCTGTGGAGTTTGTTGGTCTTGAGTAGGTTCGACGTCAGCCATGCGCCAATCCGTTTCAAGAATGATGCCGTCGATGTGATCCTACCGGACGCCACGAAAGGGCTTCGGCATGGCGCGATCTGCCCCTTCTGTGGTTTAGGACCACAGCGACGCCATGTCGGTCCGCGATATCTGGTGTCGGATTCGCCCTATCGTGAGAGGCGTGCTCCGAGTGCATCACGGATCTCAGTTTGGCCGTGCCGTTTTTCTGGCTCGATGTAGGACAGCGATAGCGCTTCGTAAACTTCCTTTTCCGTTTTGCCCGCGACCCGCCGGCCGCGTTGGAACAGTCCGTATTCGTTGAGCCGAAGTCCCTGAGCCAACGCCATTCGCCGCAAGCCCAATGTATGGGACCGATTGCCCGTGAAATACAACAACGCGCTCCCATAGCTTTCCGGTGGGATGATCCGGACGTCAACATCGATATCTTCATTCAAGCGAAGGCTGATGCGCTGCGGACCGCGGGATGCCGGACTAGCTTGTTACGTAGCTGCGCTGCGATTGTGACAGCGTCTTCGATCGGCACTCGCGTCGCTCCGCGCTGGTAGATTCTCAATGCCCGTCGTAATCGTTCTTCGCGTTTCGGGCCGAAGCCAGAAATTTTTTGGAGCTGCTCGCTACACAGAGCAGCATCGAGATCCTTCAACGTCTTTATATGGAGCTGTTCCCAAAGGATCTTTAGGGTCTTGGGGCCGATACCGTCGACAGCAAGCAGCTCTGCTACATCTACGGGCGTTTTTTGTCGAAGTCGTTCTAGCTGGCTGATGCTACCGCTTTCGAAGAGCTCTACGATCGTGCGTGCGATATGCGAGCCGATGCCCGGCAATTCTTCGAACCTCGACATACCGCCCGTTTCGTAAAGTTCGGCGATGGGTTGATGGAGTTGTTCGACCGTGTCCGCGGCACGGCGATACGCGCGCGGCCGAAACAGACCGTCCTCGAGCTGAAGTCGCGCGGCCAACTCACGGAGTTGATTCGCCACCCATGCGTTGCTCTCGGCTTGCTCGTTCATATGCGACTAAGCGCCTAGATATCCATGTGGATCCAAGCTTGTGGCTAGCATCACCTCGTTGATATTCCGATGTGGCTCCCAATTGCGACTTGCTTGACTCGACGGCTTGAGCCAGAAATTTTCAAGGCGCTCTGCTAGGGGCTCGAATGACTTCAGTGAATCAAGTGTGAGCTGCAGGCCTATCGGACAAGCAAATATGTCAGCGCTCGACGCGATAAGACTGTCGATGGTCTGAACGGCTCGAATGCCAATGCAAAGGCCCAATTCGCGAAACGCGAGTCGGAAGTCGGCTGGGGTTTCGAGCGTGCCTTCGCGTACGAAGTGCTCCAGCCCCGGTAGTGCTGCTTGTAGTAGCGTTTCTATGGAACGGAAGTCTTTGATTGCACCCGACGTGGCTAGCTGCATCAACCTGAACGCATCAAAGAGCAGTCCACCGACACCTAAGGGGTCTTGGGTTTCCCAATTCTGACCTTCACAGATCCGTGCCGCGTCAGAAATTTCGCTGGAAAGATCAAGGGTCGCTTCGCTCATCTGAAGCTGCAGATAGGTGACCCATGCATCGAGTGGGTCATGATGGCCCATCGAGAGAACGAGCGGACGACTGAGGTCGATGCTCATCTTCCAGTGCATACGTGGTGTCGCATCGGGAGCAGGTCGATAGATGAAGCTCCGATGTGCTGCTTTCGCCAACTCCATCGCCCAGCACCGATATGTGGGGTCGCGGGTCATATCGCTCGTTCGCGCGAGTGCATGCATCCATTTCGTCAGATAGTGGAAGTACTGTCCGTCACGATCCCACTCGAGCGCCTCATCGTAGTTTTGGCCGGGGGCTCGTTCGGGGAGCCGCTTGCCGATCCGCAGTCCTCCCGATGTCGGATGATGCACGCCAGATGAATCATTGAGCCCGCTGATCCAACCACCTCGTGAATCATCGTCGCGATGACGACCTAAGACTTCGTGGACTTGATCTACCAGGCGAAGTGCGAGCGCTTCATATTTCTCATCGCCGGTCCGCTCGAAGCTTCCCAGGAAATTGCATACGGCGAAACTGTCGGTCCACAGGTAGCGTTCGGCTGCCCGAATGGGGGCCGTCAAACCTGTCCGGACGGCAAAGTCCGACATCAGTTCTTGCGCCTGTACCTCACGCATAGCCAAGCTCCATAATGGGTATGATTCGGCAGACTGTTGGTGCACTTGTCGTGCCAAGGAGATGTGTTGTCCCAGGATCTTGCGATTGGCGTGTTCGATTCTGGGGTGGGGGGTCTCAGGGTGGTGCGGGCTCTCCGAACCTTACTTCCCAATGAGTCTTTTCTGTATTTGGGTGATACGGCACGCTTGCCCTATGGCACGAAGAGTCCACGCACCGTGCAACAGTATTCGCGACAAGCCGTAGCACGGCTGGTTGAGCGGCGGATCAAGATGCTCGTGGTCGCATGTAATACTGTGTCGGCACTAACGTTGGACGTGTTGCGCGAAGAGTTTGCACCTCTTCCGGTTCTCGGTGTGATCGAGCCTGCAGCAGCTGCTGCACTGCTTTGTGGTCAGGCAAAGAAACACTTGGTCTTGGCTACAGAAGGGACGGTTGCGCGTGGTGCCTATGCGGTAGAGATTCGTAAACATGATTCATCCGCAATAGTAGAAGAGATCGCGTGTACACTCTTCGTAGCACTCGCGGAAGAAGGGCGGGTGCAGGGGGCGATCGTGGACGCGATCACCGACGATTATCTCGGGTCAGCCCTAAGCCGCTCTGAACGTCGGCAACCGGACTCCGTGATCTTAGGCTGTACTCATTTCGCTCTCTTCGAAAGCACGATACGGAGATCGCTTGGTAGCGGCTTCAGGTTGGTGGACTCGGCTTCGACCGCCGCCGGAGTGACTCAGCAGGAACTTGAACGCTTGGCGCTGGGAGCTACGAAGTCTGGTGGAAACACTACGTTCCTGGTTACAGATCATCCTGATCGCTTCGCTCGCGTGGGCGCGGCTTTTCTCGGCGAAGCGCTGCCGAAAGCCAGCATCGAATGGATCGATTTGTGAACTGTTTCACTGGGTAGTTCACCATTCATTTGGGTTTCGTCGGCCCGCAACAGCCATCGCGATACTATTGAACGCCCTCTCATGATTGATGGTAAAGTTCCATTCGTGTGTTTCGGAGTGGCCATGCCTGACGACCGGTCGATGAACGAAGATTTTGTGCGGCTCTTGGATGAGGGTCTTGTCGACGTTTACATCATTGATGATGAGCATAACGTTGTTGTTGAAACCACGAGACCTCGGATCACGCAGCGATGAAGCTCCAGCCGATCGACGATCGAATGCGCGCGATCCTCGATATGGCGCCCGATGCGATCGTGACGATCAACCAAAGCGGGATTATCGAAGGTCTTAATCCGGCAACGACGCGGCTCTTTGGATACAGTGAGAAAGAGCTCATCGGTCAGAACGTGAAGATCCTCATGCCACCGCCGTACGCGGACGAACACGATGGCTATCTCGAACGCTACTTGCGCACCGACGATCCGCATATTATCGGCATCGGTCGCGAAGTCGAAGGCCGGCGCAAGGACGGATCGATTTTTCCACTGCGTCTTTCGGTTGGACAAACGCAGGTGGAAGATAGCCGGTTGTTCATGGGGATCATGCACGACCTGACTGAACGGCACGCTGTTGAATCGCGCGCAGTTCAACTCGGAACGATCCTCGAGGACTCAATCAATGAAGTGTACGTCTTCGACGGTACGAGCTTGAAATTTAAACTCGTAAACCGTGGGGGGCGTGAGAATTTGGGCTACTCATGGGAAGAGCTAGTATCCCTCACCCCCGTCGGTATTAAACCCGAGTTCGATGAGGATCGATTTCGGAGCATGATTGCTCCCCTGCATAGTGGACAGGTTCCTTTGCTCACCTTAAAGACTGTGCATCAGCGTAAAGACGGTTCTGAGTACCCGGTCGAAATTCATCTGCAGTACCGTCGCACCACGGATGAATTCATTGCAATTACGTTGGACATCACCGACCGAGTGACGCTGACACAACAACTGCTCCAATCCCAAAAAATGGAGGCGATTGGAACTCTTGCGGGTGGGATCGCGCACGACTTCAACAACCTGCTGACGTCGATTCGCGGCTCGAGTGAGATTCTGCTGGATCATCTGGAATCGGGAAGCCGTTTGGCTCGGACCGCTTTGCGGATCCGCAAGGCGGCGGATCGCGCGACGGCGTTGACGACAAGACTCTTGGGTTTCAGCCGGAAGCAAGTGACGCAACGGATCGTATTTGATCTGAACGAGGCTGTACGTGAGGCCCGCGAGCTCTTTGTGCGAACGCTGCCCGAGGATGTAGAGTTGAAACTCGATCTGAGTTCGGACGCGCTTTTCGTTCGAGCGGATGAAAGCCAGGTTGCGCAAATCTTGATGAACCTCGTTGTCAATGCGGGCGATGCCATGGCACAAGGTGGGCGGCTCCTCTTGAAAACGACAAGGCAGCAGTTGACGCAGGTGGAGGCCGATCGTCTGGGTCTTGCCCCCGGTGATTTTATAGCACTCATTGTGCGCGACACAGGCGAGGGTATTTCGCCAGAAACCCGTTCCAAAATCTTCGATCCGTTCTTTACAACGAAAGATCCGGGTAAAGGCACCGGGCTCGGGCTCGCAACGGTCTTTGGAATTGTGCGAGACCATGGCGGTGTGATTGATGTCGAAAGCGAAGTCGGTTTCGGATCGACGTTCAAGGTGTTTCTGCCTGAGATCGAAGCTCCGTTGGCTGTAATGGTGTCACCGATGGAAACGTCCACAAGCGCACGAGGCACTGGGGAAACGATCCTTTTGGTGGAAGATGACGAGATTGTACGGGAGCTCTTTACCGAAGTCCTGGCGGCTGAGGGGTACGTTGTTATTGCTGCGGCTGATTCAGATGACGCGTTGGCGAGATCCCAACAGCACGCGGGTGCAATCGATCTGTTGATCACGGATGTCGTCATGCCGGGATTGAACGGATTTGCGTTGGCCAAGGAGCTGCGATTTCGGACCCCGCGGCTTCGAGTGCTCTATATGTCAGGCTATACGGATCAAATTCTGGCCGACCGCGGTGACCTACGCGCAGAAGATCCATTTATTCGCAAGCCCTTCGAAAATAACTACTTGCTCCGCAAGGTGCGGGAAGTTTTGGGTTCGGATCAGTCCGGGTCCGAATAGTCTCGACCTAATACATCGAGAAGCTGTGCCCGTGAAAAGGGCTTCGCAAGTTTTTCATCAGCCTCTCCATTTAGTTCCACGGCTCCAGATGCGCTCATCGCGACGATGCGCATTCTTTGATGGACCTCACGACAAAGCCGATGAAGCCGGCCTTCATCTGACTTGAGCAACTCCACATGGCAGAGCAAGGCGTGGTAACTCCGCTGTCGAAGTTGAAGAAACGCCTCGTGACTGTTGGCTGCTTGATGTACTTCGAAACCGTAGTCCATTAACAGCTCATCGATGACGCTGCGAATGTCGGAGTCACGATCGACCACGAGAATCTTTTGTGAATGCGAGTTCAACTACGATTAGGCCTTTATAATCCTCGGAATCATTCCCGAATATCCTTCGATCCTAAGCAAGCACCGTACCCACCGGTTCTACATTCAAACCGCGACTTTTAACGAGATAAGGTGCCTCTCTCTCGGTGGTGACGTGGCCTTATGCCTCAAATACTTCGCATCCGGGGTTCGGAGTCTCATAGGCCCAGCCCGATTTCACGACAACCGTCAGCCTGTTGCGTGTCCGAACGGCATATAATCTGCAGTGTGAGAAAGCGATACGTACGCGGAGGGAATGTTTCGACGATGCGATCCGAAGTAATTCATGAAATGCGGCCGATCCTGAAGTTGGTAATGAGCTTCCTTATCGTCGTCACTCTCGCAGCATGTGGCGCCAAACCGCAGGGTCCGGTCAGTCTCGAAGAGGTGGAGGGTCCCCTGGTCTGGGGAACCGCAACGAGCGTGATGCGAGTACGCCATCTTTGGTTCGCGGGTCAGCCGGATGAAGCAGGGCTCGAGGCTGCAAAGGAAGCGGGTGTCACGGTCGTCCTAGACCTTCGTGAATCCAGCGAGCGGGAGTGGGACGAATCGGAAGTCGTGGAGCGCCTGGGTCTTGGCTACCGCAATATAGGGATTCCCAAGCAGGGCCCGTTTCCGGAAACCAGCTTCGCCGAGATCGAAGCATTCATTAAAGCCAACCCGGATGAGCGGATTCTTCTGCATTGTTCATCTGGGAATCGTGCTGCGGCTTGGTTTACTACGCATCTCGTTCAGACGCATGGTATGTCGTTTCCTGACGCGCTGATTATTGGGCGCCGCACGGGTGTTACGAGTCCTGTGATTGTCGAGAAGATTGCGCAATACGTGGGAGAAGAACCACCGAGCGATTCAGCCGGAGTGGCTCCGCCTCCGGCAACGGACTCGACGTCGCGGGAAACACTGCGCGCTCGAGCGGCTCAGATTTTTGGTGCGCTGCCGGTTGAAGCTTCAAGCGAGAGCAATCCTATCACTGAAGCTAAGCTGCGCCTCGGTCGTATGCTGTACTACGAGTCCAGGCTGTCGAAGAATCACGATGTCTCGTGCAACTCTTGCCATGCGCTCGATCGCTTCGGGGTGGATAACGAACCAACGTCGCCCGGGCATCGAGGTCAACGTGGTAACCGGAATTCGCCGACCGTCTACAACGCGGCGCTTCATGTCGCTCAATTTTGGGACGGCTGCGCGGCCGATGTAGAAGAGCAAGCAAAGGGTCCTGTCCTAAATCCCGTTGAGATGGCGTTGGCAGACGCACAGGATGCGGTCGCGGTTCTAAAATCGATTCCGGGCTACGTGGCTTTTTTTCAGAATGCATTCCTGGAGGATTCCGACCCGGTCACATTCGATAACATGGCTCGGGCGATTGGTGCATTTGAGCGCCGGCTTGTGACACCATCGCGTTTCGATGCATTCGTTACGGGCGATGACAGCGCTCTAAGCGATACCGAACTCGACGGGCTCGAGGCTTTTCTCGATGTGGGTTGCACGACCTGCCACATGGGTCCGCCGGTAGGGGGACTGCTGTATCAAAAATTGGGTCTGGTTCACTTCTACGAAACCGAAGACACCGGGCGGCATTCAATCACTGGCAGCGATGCAGATCGTTATTTCTTCAAAGTTCCATCGCTGCGCAACGTCGTAAAAACCGCACCGTATTTTCACGATGGCAGCATCGAGAAACTCGAAGATGCTGTGCGGCTCATGGCATGGCATCAACTCGGGCGTGAGCTTTCGGATGCAGATGCTGAAGCGATTGTTACATTCCTTGGGAGTCTTACGGGTCAGGTCGATCCTGGACTGATTGCGCGGCCTGAGATGCCTGCGAGCGGCCCCCAAACCCCGCAGCCAGATCCGAGTTAGTAATGCCTGAACCGTTACACCCAGCAGTCGTACATTTTCCCATCGCACTGGCGGTGATCATCCCGTTGTTTGCGTTCATCGCCGCGGTCGCGATCTCTAAACGATTCGTGCCACCACATACTTGGATTGCGATTGTGTTGCTTCAGGGGCTGCTCGTCGGTTCAGCCTGGTTTGCATTGGAAACGGGCGAAGACCAGGAAGAACGGGTAGAGGAGGTTGTTGCTGAAAACTACATCGAAGAGCATGAGGAGGCCGCCGAGCGATTTATGTGGCTCGCAGCGATTGGGCTCGGTGTACTCGGGACGGGCCTGCTTCCAGGTGGCGCCGGTGCTGTGGGTCGAGTGATCGGTGTGCTCGCTACCATTGTGATTCTTGGAGCCGCCATCCCTGTGGGGCATTCCGGCGGGGAGCTTGTCTATAAGCACGGTGCAGCGAACGCCTATCTGCCCGCCGCAGCATCATCCATCGAGGACGATTGAATCGCGAGAAGGAAATTCGATATGAATATTCAAACCATTCTGGTGCCGACTGATTTTTCTGATCACGCACGGCGGGCGATTGATTATGCGATCGCGATCGCGCAGGGATCGGCCGCAAAAGTTCACGTCCTACACACGTATCATCTTCCAATTCCACTTGCGGTATACGGCGGGTTCGTAATCCCGCAAGATTTTTGGGACCAGGCACGAAACGCAGCCGCGCGAAAAATGGAAAAGGTGACTGCGTTGCTGGAGGCCGCGGGTATCAAGGGGGAGTCTCACCTCATGGAAGAGACGCCCGGCTATGCGATCGAACGGGTTGCGGAGAAGATCAACGCTGATCTCATCGTCATGGGAACGCGAGGCCTATCGGGACTTGAACACGTACTTCTAGGTAGCGTGGCTGGGCGTACCGTCGCCAGGGCACCGTGTCCGGTTATGACGGTCAAAGCGGAACAGTCAGTCGGGGAGAAACTCACGTTCCGCAACATCGTGGTTGCAATCGATTTTTCCGATCCCTCCGATGCCGCGCTTTCGTTGGCAACCGACATTGCCGGAAAGTTTGGGCCTGCGCACATCACACTCGTTCATGGTTGCCACATCCCGGTCGAACTCGAGGCGCTCGTAGCGCAGCGTGGTGCGCCCGTTTTGGAGAAACTGTCTGCTCACGCAGAAGAGAGTCTAGCGAAGCTGCTCACTGACCTGCAGGACCAAGGGATATCGTGCGAGTACGTCTCCGATCATGGCAGTCCCGATCGAGTGATCCTAGACGTTGCCGAGCGTGTTGATGCGGATCTCATCGCCATGGGAACGCATGGTCGAAAGGGCCTGGCCCACCTCGTGCTCGGAAGCATGGCTGAACGCGTCGTCCGTCTGGCCAAATGCCCCGTGATTACAACGAAGTGCGCTCCGGACTAGCTGAGAAGTTCGCGGCAGGCCCCGAGCAGGTCGCTCTGGGTCACGACGCCGACGAGTTTCCCCATCTCATCCACGACTGGCAGGTGGCGAATCTGCACGCGATCAATCAGTCCGAGGGCGTCAAGCAGCGTCTCCGAGTCCTTCACCGTCATGATGGGTGTACCCATGACTTCGGACACCGGCGTGCCTTCGAGGATTTGTTGATCGACGATACCCGCCACGACGAGCGCCAGGTCGCGTTCTGTGACAATTCCGACGGGCTCGTCCTCGTCAACGACCACCACGCAGGAGACCATTCCTGATGCCAGAATCCGCGCGACTTCGGTCAGCGAGCCCTGGGTATCGATGCAAATGATATCTCTGGTCATGAATGACGCGATTGTCACCCCGCTGGCTCTCATTGCCTTCTATTCTCCCGTAGGTTTTCGTAATGTCTTATCGGCCCCGGTGGGGAATGACTGCAACCAAAGAATGGGACAAACCAGCGGAGACGGCATGAGAGTAGAAGAAATAATGAGCAAGACCGTGGTCACGGTCGAGTTAGATGATTCGCTGAAGGTGGTTAAGGAAATTTTTGATAACACGCGCTTCCATCATTTGCTCGTCATTGAGTCAGAAAAACTCTTTGGCGTGCTATCGGATCGAGATCTCCTCAAAGCCTTAAGCCCCAACATTGGAACTATCGCTGAAACCGCGCGGGACGCAGCAAGCCTGAACAAACGAGTGCATCAAATCATGACAAGGAAGCCCGTAACCATAAGCAAAAACGCCGGAATCTCCGACGCAATTCATATTTTCAACCATCACAATATTTCTTGCATCCCTGTTGTCGATGACGACCGGAAGCCAGTCGGGATTCTTAGTTGGCGAGACATACTGAAAACGTTTGAGCCAAGTTGAGCCTTCATGAAAGTTGTCTGCTTTCCTAGACGGTCAAGCGGTTAAGCAAGGACCCCCCCGCCGATCGCGTAGCGATCAGCGTGCCCCACAGCGGAGCGACTAGAATAGAGCGTGGCCGCTAAATGCCGAATCTCGTCGACGCCCATCTGTGAAATCTCCCAAGGAGCCTCGAACCGTAGAAGGTGCGACGTTTCGTATCAATGAGCTCGGTGTCGTTGATGGCCTTGTGGTTTTCGCTGGGTCGTTCTTAATGGAAATGACGGGTTTTATAGGTTCTGAGTCGAGATAAGTTGACAATTCTCGCGTTTGTTGGGATTCGGGTCCGCTGGAATGTTGCCAGAGGTGCTCAATATCCGGCTCGCGATGGATGCCCTGAATGGGCTACGCCAATTCAGTTTTCTTTCGGATCGTGGTATTTCTGAACGTCCATGTCTACGACACCGGATCAGATTGAAAAGTGGCTTCTCATGCCTTCAGAAGTTCCGAACCTGGAGTTCAAGGAAGCGAAGAGTCAGTTTGATAACACGAAGCTATATGAGTATTGCGTAGCGATAGCGAATGAAGGCGGTGGCCAACTTGTACTTGGCGTAACGGACAAGGCTCCGCGGTTGGTTGTTGGCACGAAAGCGTTTCGTGACCCCCATGCGATGTCAAAGAAAATGTATGACAAACTGCCTTTTCGAGTCGACATCGAAGAAGTCGAGCATTCCAGTGGACGAGTCGTTGTATTTCATATTCCCTCGCGACCACGTGGGACGGCTTATGAGCTCGACGGACGGTACTTGATGCGCTCGGGCGAGTCCCTTGTTCCGATGAGTGAAGATCGTCTCCGTAGTATATTTGATGAAGGAAAACCTGATTGGATGGAGGAACATTCGAAGACGGATCTTAGTGATCAGGAATTAATTGAGTTGCTCGATACACAAACGTTTTTTCACCTGCTGGAACTTCCATACCCTGCTGAACGAGCCAGTGTGATTAGCCGTCTTGTGGATGAACGTCTTGTTGATAGGCAAGGTAGGGATCAATATAGCGTTCGCCGTTTAGGCGCGTTGTTGTTAGCTAGACGTCTGAACGAATTTCCAGATATTGCTCGCAAGGCGCCTCGGGTTGTAGTTTATACAGGCGAATCCAAACTTGATACTCGGCTTGATCAGTCTGGGACCAAAGGCTACGCCGTCGGTTTTCAGGGACTTGTCGAATTTGTGGTTAGCCAGCTTCCGCAAAATGAGATTGTTGAAGATGCATTACGGGAACAGGTAAAACTGGTACCTGATGATGTCGTTCGTGAGCTAGTTGCGAATTCTCTTATCCATCAGGATTTTTCGATCGATGGAACGTCTGTGATTCTGGAGGTTTATCGCAACCGAATAGAATTCACCAATCCCGGTGAGCCACTGGTTCCCGTGGAACGATTCATTGATGGACATCGATCCCGTAACGAACGTCTCGCAAGCGTTATGAGACGCATGAGAATCTGTGAGGAACGGAGTAGCGGTGTCGATCGTGTTGTATCAATGGCTGAGACTTACCAATTGCCAGCGCCGGAGTGGCGCGTTGGGCATCGAAGTACGATCGCGACGATCTATGGGCCACGGCCGTTCGAGCGTATGAGTCGAGAGGATCGGATCCGTGCTTGCTATCAACATTGCGCGTTAAAGTGGGTTATGTCTCAACGGATGACGAACCAGACGCTTCGCGCCAGATTCAACCTCGAGGAAGGAAAAGCCTCTGCAGTGTCCCAAGTAATTTCATCGACAGTGGAGTCCAGCTTAATCAAACTTGACTCGGAGGCTGGCGGGTCTCGGAAGTATGCTCGCTACCTGCCTTTTTGGGCCTAATTCTTATTTAATTTGATGCCGACATACCCGGTTAGCAGTATGGAAATAATCAATAAAATCAATAAGTTGCGTATTTTATTGCCATTTGCTTTGTCGCTGTTTCTAAGCTCAAATGGCGAATCTCATGACGGATTTAAAGGCGGTGATGTCATAAGCACTCAAGTGGTGGCGCAGGGCGGAATCGAACCGCCGACACGCGGATTTTCAGCGCCCGAAGGCCCCTATGCGGCACCAGTTGAAGGACTGCATGGCTTCCGAAAATACGCTACTGGCAACCGGCGCCTGGGTTAGGGTCTAGACCACGAGCAGTGCGTAGTGAGACCACCCAGTCAGCGAGATCACAGTCTTCGGTTCCCGTCCCTGAAGGACCGTGCAGATTGCACTTTTCTGGCACGGGTACGCTCGCGGACACACCGGCGAGAAAAAGTTTTAGTAAATCTGCGTCGGCCTTCACAACGAGCCCGTCGCCGTTTACGTCGCCACACTCATTGCCATCCAGCGTTCCGTTCTCGTTTCGATCCAGCCCCATTCGCGTTCCGCCGCCTGGATAGGTGCAGGTAAATGTCAGCTCATTCCCCACGCTTCCGGCAAGAGAAAGGAGCACATTTTCTGAGACGGAGAGGCCCTTGTCGGTGAGATACATCGGCCCGTTTGGGTCTTGCAGTAGATACCCTTGGAGCTGACCTTGAATTCGACCCTTCGCGATCAACTCACATTCTCCGGCTTCATGTCGAGCCTTCATCAGATCTATTCGAGCTAGCGTTTCGGGTGGGCTGTCAGAACGTAACGTCACTTGCTGGCCGACGATTGGAAACAGGTTGCTATCGAATACCATGAGGAAGTCGGTTAGGTGCTTGGTTTCGGTGGGAAAGAAAAAATCGAACTGAAGTGAGGCGGTAAGGAAGTCCGCGACACGCCCTTCGCTGCCGTCGTGTGAAAAGCCAAACCCGCGGATGACGTCTCCCTGGAACTGTGTGGAGCTTCGAGTCCGGCCCGACATACCCAATTTGTCGTAGAGGTTTCGGAGATGCGGGATCTTGAAATCGTTAGATTGTCTGGCGTTGCTGGATTCGGCGTTAGTGCCAAAGAAGCCCTGGTTGCGATCGATCATGTGACAATCCGCACAGGTATTCGGGGATGTGAAATGCTGGTCAGAAGTATCGAACAAAAGTTTTCCAGCGGTCTCATTAGGATCCAAGCTATTGTCAAGCGCACGAAAAGGATTAGGTGGTGGAACGATCGTCAGTGCGAAACGACTGAAGGTGTTCATATCGTTGGGGTCGATCGGGATCTCACGCCCAAGCAGGTCTTCGAACGCGACGTCGAACGCGTTGAATGCCGCGAGTTCGTCCAGTGGGTCACCATTGGGATCGAATCCGCCACTGCGGTCGCCGCGCCAATGCATCGGGCCGTGGCTGTCTAGTCCACGCAAAGTCTGAGTGGTCATAGGCCCCTTCATGGAATTGATCTCGCTCGGAGGAAATGACATCGGGTTGAAAGGGTTGGGGTTAACAAGCGTCGGCTGGTCCGGGTTGCCCAAATCCCAAGCGAGATCGTCCTTGTCACCGAAAACGTGACAGGTTCCGCATGAGTCCTCACCGTTGCTCGAGGTCAGCACAGCGTCGTAAAGGAAGCGTCGGCCCGCCGTCACAACCGACGGTTCCGGGTTGAAAAGCGTGATGGTGGCTAGGACCTGACGCGTTACAAGGTCTATCGTGTGAATCGAGTTATCGAAGCGTGTGAATACGTAGAGATGTAGCCGTGAGCCGTCGACCGCCATTCCCGCGGGACCGTCGCCCGGAAGCACGATATGCGAGTTGGGGTCGGGCACAAAGCTGTTGCTATCGAGTTCTGCGATCGAAAAAACGCCAACCTTATTCGAGCCTAAAGCCGCGACGAATAGCTCTGAGTTATCCGGCGAAAAACTCACTGCCACAGGCGTAGAAAGCGACGCCTCCTTGATGCCGGCCGGTACGGGTGTCGTGCCGTAGGGGATATGTTTGTTCAAGTGGCGTGGTGTGATGATGGACGGAGCTTCCAGGATGGTGACCTGCGCCTCATGGTGATGGCCGCGCCCTGTCGTGCCGATGGTTCCCGGGCCTTCAAAGCGGATTTCGTTGCGAGCTTCGGTATTCGCAACGTAGACGCGGCCAGTGGGGTGAACGGCCATCCCATACATGACCGTGCCGACACTGGAGAACGAGCTGATTTGGTTAGGGTCGTCGGCATTGATCTGAAATACGTCCAGGTCTGGGAGATCGAACGGAACATCGGCACTCCAATCCCGATCGATCTCGTCTACCCAACGGCCGTTGGGATCGCGCCGCACGATGAGACTCACGTCGATCGCGGGGTCGCCGTTGGTATTTTGGTTAGGAGGGGGAGGCCCGCCGCCGGCAAAAACTGCGCCCCTGTGAACGGCCGTTGTTTGATTGCCCGAGTGGAAGATGCCGACGTAGATCGATGACCCGTCGGCTGAGGCAGCGAGGGGTCGGGGTTTATCACCGAACAAACGCACGATCTCTACGGGAGTTCCTCTGATGCCGGCTCCCAAGTTTTCGGCGTCAAAGATCCAAACGTCCGCGCGGCCCAAATCGTTTCGATGGATATCCGCTTTGGGGTTTTCGGGATGATTCTGGCCACGCCGTGCGGCACTGATGAAGGCCCGTGGAAAAGGTTGATTGGGATCCGCGCGGGTGCCGCCAAAGACAACATCCCAAGGCTCATCGCCGACGTGCAGGACACGGGAAACGGTTGGGGGAAACTGGGAGACATCGACGATGCTCACGCTATCGGAAAGGTGGTTAACGACCCAGACTTCGGCTTCGGTGCGTATCGCGACCGCGACAGGTTCTAGGCCGACCGGGACCGAGCCCTGGTGGAGCAAGCCCTCGTTTGTGATCGTAAAGATCTCGAGGCGATTGTCCGGGGTATTGACCGCGAATAGTGTCGAGCCGTCTGGTGACAGGGCCAAGGGCCGACTCGGGACGGTTTCGAAGTTGACGTAGGACGCTTCGCTGAGGCCTGCCCACGAGAGGCAGAGAACTATCCAGATCCTGCGTAGTTTCGCCATCCACCGGTCCGATCCAACAACGTCGGTTTATAGTGGTCCTTTGTTCGAAAAGGGTGTCGTGCGGTGCCCTTCCCGAGAGAGGGGTAACAGTTCAAACCGGTCACATGGGTAACACTTTTGGGTCTTTGCAAGGGAGAGCAAAGTGCCCTGGAAGGAGTGTTACAAGATGGATGAACGGCTTCGTTTCGTAGCGCGGCTACTGGA
>JAJDAK010000073.1 GCA_029261895.1 Deltaproteobacteria bacterium | reverse complement strand
TGCGCCTGCATGTACTCAGGCTGATGTCCGTTTCCGTGCTCCATTCCGTGGAGATCCTTCCGCATCCGGCGCTTTCCCTCCCGGACGCGCCCTATTGCTTATTCACCACAAAGATTCGGTGGCCCCCGACCTTTTCTTTAGCGTGAGCTCACGTTTAGGAGAGAAATTCGCGCCTGTGTCGCGCTTGAGTCACAGCGAAGGAGCGCATGATTTGCGAAGGTGTTGCGTGTACGACTGCATGAGAGCTGCCGCCGAGTGATGTCCGCACCTGGGTTCAGCTGGCGCCAGCGACCGATATGATGGGGAACGATGGCAAAGCCTAAAAAGCAGAGAGTCTGGCGGTTGTTGGCGCTACTGCTCCTGCTTCTACCATTGCTTTTGATCGTCGGTTTGAATCTAGTGCTGCGTTCCGAAGCTGGCATGCAGTTCTTATCGGAGAACATGGGGCGGGTACTTGGGGTTGAACTGCAGTTCGCCGCGATCGAGCTGGAGCCCGGTTTCCAACTCGGGGTACGCATACGTCAATTGGAAGTCAGACTCGCCACCGACCCCAACACCGAACCCTTACTGCGTGCTCCACTCGCGGTTGCGGCCTTTCATTGGCCAGCCATCCTCACCGGACAACTGATTCCGCTCGATTGGTCGTTCGAGTCTCCCGTCGTGGTAGTCCCAGACTTAAAGATGGGTGGTGAAGCGCGGAAAGGCCCGCCGGACTTGCCACCCATCAGCGTGGAAGTTCGCGACGGACGCGTCATCTGGCGACATGAAGAGACACGCTTTGAAGTCCAGAAGCTCGACATTGATGTTGAACGCAGCGCGCTCTCCCAGGATCTCGAAGGACGAATCTCGGCTGAGATCCTTGTCGACGAAGAACGGGTGGGACGAACCCAGGGCGTGTTCGAAGGATCGATCGCGGATATCGTGCTCGACCTGCAGCTCCAGGAGCTCGACCTCGCAAAAGCAAAGCTTCGAGCCGGAAAGGGCTGGCAAGGCAAGATCAACGGTCGCGTTCGCGCAACGCGTAATGAGAAGACGATCGGTGCGACGCTCGACCTCGATATCGACGGTTTCGAGGTACTCATTCCAGGAATCGGTAAAACGATTCGCCCGCAGGACACGAAGTTTCGCGGACGCATTCGCTGGGAAGATGACGCTCTTCACATCGAACCCGAAACGCTGCAGATTGACGACATCAATCTCAGCGGTGACATTACGGTCGCTAAGAAGCGTGGCAAGAAACGCCTCGGCCTCAAGCTTGATCTCGCGAACTTTAACCTAGGTCACCCCTACTCTCGTCTGAACGTTCTCAGATTGATGGGGTTAAGGCATCAGACTTGGCGCGATCTCGACAAGGCGTTGAAGAAAGGGTTGGTTGAGAAGATTCGGCTTGAAGCGGATTTACCCTTAGAGGGAATCGGCAATGCCGTGGCGCTCAATCACAAACTCGCACCTCATGAGTTCAAGGTGCACGCAGAAGTTCGCAACGCGTTTTACAGTAAGGATCCCAATAAACCGCCGATTGAGAACATCGATGCGATGTTCGATATCGGGGGTGATCTGATACGCGCCCGCAACGTATCCATGAGTCGTGAAGGCAAACCACTCCCCAACCTCGACATTAGTATCGACGGGCTTTCGGTACTTGCGCATCTGCCAGCGGAGGAACGTGGCCGCCCCGCGGGCCCAGGCGTCGAGATTCCTGGCCTCGGATCCGCATTCGCGTCTTTTGCGAACGACGATGAAGACGGAGAGAAAGCGCCGTCTCCCGTCGTACGTTTTTGGGACTTTTACCTCGGCTACCATGCTTTTCTACTACCGTTTCGCAACGCGAGCGGCCGTCTCCGTTTCCCGGAAGGCCAGGTTCATATCGAAAATGCAGAGGGCGTTCTGGGTGGTGCACCGGCGAAACTGCATGCCGTATGGGAACACCGCAAGAATGAGATCACCGTACAGATCACCTACCTCGATGGGGTCGCAACCCCGGGCGACCTTCCGACCGATCGCTGGGCAGGGGGGCGGATTCACATCGATCAAGCAAGCTTCGGTGACTGGAAGCTCGAGAATATAGAAACGGACTTAGTGGCGATGCGCGAAACCCTTCGCTTTGAAAACGTTGTCGGTCAGGCGGGTGGCGGTGAAGTCAAGGCGTCGGGCTTCGTTTCTCTCGATAAGGAAAATCACGCGCCCGTCGGTATTTCTATCCAAGCGCAAGATGTCGATGCCAACTACGTTGGACTGCGGCTCAAATTGGATGACGGTGCACTCAAGGGGAAGACCGCAGCCAACGGCACGCTGGCGGGACGACTCGAACCCGGCTCGGAATTTTTGGACCACGGCGAAGTCAAACTACACGCAGATCTGAGAGATGGATCATTGCAAGGGGCGCCCGCAATGTTGGTCCTGGCGCGTTTACCGTCACTTCAAGGGCTTCGTGGCTTATTCGGGCAACCACTCCCCTATGACAAATTGGCCGGCGATTTTACGATCAAAGACGGCGTATTCCGTACCGAAAATTTCTTCCTCGAAGGTCCCGAGCTACGTCTGGTGGCCGCGGGCGAGATCAACATCAGGGATGACGACTTACCAACGGATATGACGATCGCCCTACTTTTCCTACAGACGGTCGATCGTGTGATCAATCAGCTGCCTATTCTTCGGGACGTCGTACTCGGAAAGAACAAGAGCCTGCTCACCGTGTACTTCAAGATCGAAGGCCCGTGGCGAGATCCAAGTGCTAGATTGCTGCCACCGGAAATGATTCAGAACGCGACCGGGTGGACAGGCCGCGTCATTAGCGGCGGCGTGCGTCAGTTTCGTAGAATCATCCTTGGGGAGACAGAGAAGAAAGATGAGTCGAAGAATCAGCCGAGCCCGTGATTCAATCCTCAGTCGTGAAGCATCTCGACGGAGGATCGCGCGCGCGCAGGCCAAGGGACATACCGTTGTCTTCACCAGCGGTTGCTACGACCTACTTCATGTCGGGCATCTGCGCAGCTTCGAACAAGCCCGCGGCTTGGGAGACCTGCTCGTGATCGGCATTAACCGTGATAAGCGCGTCCGCGAACTCAAAGGACCCGGCCGCCCCCTGGTAGGCGAGCGACAGCGTGCGGAACTGATCGCGGCGTTGGCTTGTGTCGACCATGTTGTGCTCTTTGGCGAGAAAGATGGCGGGCGCCTGATCCGATTCATTCGACCCGACGTCGTCTGCAAAGGTGGAGAATACCGCAAACAGCGCATCCCTGAGCAAATCGCCATCGAGGATGCCGGTGGTCGATTCGTGCATCTTCGCCAGATTCCCGGCGTACGAACGACATTGCTACTCAAGAAAGCGCGCAAACGTTAGCACGCGCTTTGGTACCATAGACCGATGAGTGTAAACACATCCATCGAAGCGATTCGGAAGGAGATCGGTCGTGTGGTCGTCGGGCAGCACGGTCTGATCGACGGTCTACTCTGCGCATTGATCTGTGACGGACACGTCTTGGTCGAAGGATTTCCGGGTCTCGCGAAAACAACCGCCGTCCGCACCTTTGCGCGGACGCTCGGTCTCGGTTTTCGACGCATCCAGTTTACACCGGACTTGCTCCCCGCAGATTTGCTTGGCACCCAAGTTTATGACCCTGCAACTCAAGCGTTTCGTGTTCATCGAGGTCCGATCTTCGAACAGGTGATCCTCGCCGATGAAATCAATCGCGCCCCCGCCAAAGTACAAAGCGCGTTGCTCGAAGCGATGGAGGAGCGCCAGGTCACGCTCGTGGGCGAAACGCTGCCGCTTCCTGGGCCGTTCCTCGTCATGGCGACCCAGAACCCCATCGAGCAAGAGGGCGTGTATCCGCTGCCCGAAGCTCAGCTGGATCGATTCATGTTTAAGCTTCGTGTCGACTATCCGAGTGCTGACGCGGAAGCGGAAATTGTGCGGCGACGAACCCAGTCATTGGAACCGGCCGAGCCTCGCAGCGTGGTTCAGGCCGATCAGATCGAGCGCCTACGTGAAGCCGCTCGCGCGATTCACGTCGAAGCCAGCCTGGTGGAGTATGCGGTCGCGCTGGTGCACCAGAGCCGTCAACCCGACAGCGTATTGCTCGGCGCATCACCTCGCGCGTCGATTCACCTGATTGAGGCGGCGCGCGCACGTGCGCTGTTGAAACAGCGTGAGTTCGCATTGCCCGAAGACATTAAGGCGGTCGCGGCGGACGTATTGCGACATCGCGTTAAGCTAACGTACGAAGCGGAAGCGGATGGCATGGAACCCGATTCGCTGATTCGCGAGCTCCTCTCTCAGGTTCCAACCCCGTGAAATCCACTGCGCTGCGAGATGCGCACGCGTTGCGGATCCGCGCGCGACGGGACGTGACCTCATCGTTAGCGGGCAGCTACGCGAGTGCATTTCGCGGTCGGGGTCTGATCTTTGAGGAACTGCGAGACTATGTTCCCGGCGATGATTTGCGCTGGATCGAATGGAATGCAACCGCTCGCCAGGGTCGGCCGATCGTCAAAACCATGCGCGAGGAGCGAGACCTCATGATCGCGTTGCTGGTCGACGTGTCGAGCTCACTTGAGTTCGGCTTCGGCGAAGAAACGAAAGCACAAGCAGCCAGGCGTGTCGCATCTGCGATCGCCACCGCGGCGATTCGAAACCACGATCGCGTCGCGCTCGCAACGTTCAGCGACGACGTACACGAAACGGTCATGCCTGGAAATGGAACCGCTCAGTTGGAACGCGTGTTCCAAGCACTCGCACGCAAGCATGACTCGAAGCACACCGCAGCCGAAAACGCACTCCGGTGGGCGTACCAGAAACTCCCACACCACAGTATCGTGCTTTTGGTCAGTGATTTTCTTTTCGAACCATCGAGTCCGACTTTTCGAAGATGTGCACGGAAACATGAATTCATCGCGCTGCGAATCACAGATCAAGCGGATCGACTTCCTGCGGGCCAACCTCCGGTTCGTGTGCAAACGCTAGAGGGAGGACGAAATAGACTGATGCGCGCTTCAGCTGTTCGCTCGCCGGAGAAGATGCAGCACAAGGCTCAACAGTTACTGGCATTAGGCGCAGAAGTCGCCGACATCGAGAACGGTCCGCATTTAGTCGCGTCGCTACGACGTTTTTTTGCCAACCGGTCTGGAGTCAGGGCTTGAGGGTACGATTTGTATCGACCTTCGCGGTGATGTTGGTCGCGTGCGGACCGACAGTCGATGCCCCAACGGCACCCATCCTTCAAACTGAGGTCCAGCCCCAGATCGCGCGGGTCGGCGATGTCGTAAACATAGAGATCGACGTCTTAACACCGGGTGGATACGTCGTTGAGAAGCCGGCTTCGCCGCTACGGTCTGTTGACTTCTACACCGAGTCATTGGAGATCGATCCAGTACTTCGCGACGGGTCAGGCTTACGCCATATGATCCATTGGACATTGCGTCCAAGCGCAATTGGACAGCTTGAAATCCCGAAGCTGCAGATTCCAGCGATCGATCCAAACGGAGATATTCATCGACTGCAGATCGAAACTTCCAATATTGAAGTACGGTCTACGCTGGAAACCTTTCCTGAACGCGAAACGTTTTTTGATATTCAGCCCGCGCCACCGATTCGATCTTGGCGCTGGCTGGGGACCGCGGGCGCGGTCATCACCGGTTTACTGGGCCTTGCATGGCTCGGGGTCGCAGCTCTACGCGATCGTCAAAAGTCGCTTCGGCCCAACCTCCATCGACTCGCCAACCTCTCACTCGAGCGCCTCAGACGCATAGGTGGCCTCGACTCTGCCGAAGCTCGCGCGCGCGCAAACATGCTATCGGAAATCACTTGGGGTTATATCGCAGCGTCCACGTTTGAATCGGTCACATGCATGACGCCGTTGGAACTCAAGCATGCGCCGGCCGCAACGAACGCAACATACATGATTCTCATAGACGTGCTCGTACGGCTTGAAACCGAGCGCTTTGCCCAGCAATCAGCGCCGACCCGAGTCGATGCAATCGAACACGAACTTCAGAGGTATTGGGAAGATGTTCGAGAACGTTGAATGGTCACGCTGGGCGTTCGATGCCCCGCTTGGCATCGGTGTCGCGATCGCGATCGGCGGCTTCGCCTTTGTACTTGGAATCATCGCGGGGCCACGGAGCGTCGCGGTTCCCGATTTTGATTCCGCGACGGTCAGTTCGCGGACCGATATCGCATGGCTGCTTGGGCTGATGCTGCGCGTGACCGTATTGATGCTGGTCGCGTTGACACTGGCTCGACCCGTGGGGCTAATTTCCGAGTCCTCGGCGAACGGCAGTGGCATCGACTTGGTCATCGCTCTCGATGCCTCCGGTAGCATGCGGGCGCTTGACGCAGACATTGATGGACGCCGGGTGACACGTCTCGAACTCGCGAAGCGTGTGGTTGCAGACTTTATTCGTGCGCGCCCGAACGATCGCGTGGGCTTGATCGTGTTCGGCGAACACGCCTACACCCAATGTCCACTCACGGTAGACCAAGACTTCTTGATCCAGGCCGTACAACGCGTCCAAACAGGCATTGCGGGCGATTCGACCGCTCTCGGTGAAGCCGTGGGCATCGCGGTCAAACGCCTCGTGCCCAACGCAAAAGAACTCGGCAACGCGGAAGAATTCGATGGCGAACGCGTTCTTGTGGTTGTCACCGACGGGCGCCACAACGCGGGAAAACTCACACCCGAAACCGCCGCGCGAATCGCAGCCTTGCATCACGTACGCATTCATACCATCGGGATTGGAAGCCAAGGCCCGGTGCCATTCGCGACCGACACACCGGGTACACCGTTGCGCTTCGAAAAAGTTGACCTTGATCAAGACGCACTGGAAACACTTGCTGAGCTTACGGGCGGCAGCTTCTTCCATGCACGCAAGCCCACCGATCTAAAGGGCGTGGCAGAACAAATCGATCGGCTGGAGCCTTCGCCACGCGCCGACGGAACGCGATTTCGCCGTGCGTCATTGGTCCCTTCATTCATCGCACTTGCCCTTGTGGGTTACCTGCTAGAAACGCTGTTCACGCATGGCATCGCGAGACGACTCCCATGATGCAACCTTGGATTACCGCCGTGTGCGCGGCAGCCGTGCTGCTCATTTACTCCGCCTTGCGTTCGAATCGACAGATGCACGCTTGGCTCGGCACGGATCCCGACGGCGCGAGGCGTGCCATTCGCACCGTTCTTGGTTGCGCTGCGTTGCTCGTATTCCTGCTCGGAGGATCGATCGCGGGACAGATCCCCGAAGAGTTCAGTGATGACGAGAGCGACCTGGTACTCGCAATGGACCTTTCCGCAAGTATGGATGCGGACGACGTGGCACCTTCACGCTTACGACGCGCGATACGAGCTGCAGAACATCTCATGGATCATACGGAGGGCCAGCGCGTGGGTTTGGTAGGTTTTGCAGGAAGTGCATTCACGCTGGCGCCGCTGACCTACGACCATGATGCCATCCGAAATTACTTGGCTGCGCTCGACAGCGAACTCCATTCACACGCGGGGTCGGATTTGGCGCGTGCGTTGCGACATTCCATCCAGACCTTTGACGCGCGCTCCAGTCGTACGCGCACGCTGGTTCTTTTTAGCGACGGTGAGCACGCGGGCGGAGATATCGTCACCGCCGCGGCAGCAGTCCGTACCGCCGGCATTCACTTGGCACTGATCGGGTTGGGAAACACAAGCGGCACCACACTTAAGAACGTGACCGACGACCGGGGACGGAATGTTTTCAGTCGTCGCGAAGATGCCTCACTGCGTTCGATCGCTGAAATCAGCGGTGGAACACTGACGATGGAAACGGACGGAATTGACGCGGCTCAATTGATCACGCGAGAGACCGAACTTGCCGTTTCGCATTCGTCTCGAAACCACCAGCTTACGCTTACGATCGGGATTCTATTACTGCTTCTCCTACTCGAGCTCGGTGCCGCGATGGGTTCGATTCCTGGGGGCTGGCTTCCGCGCCTGGTACCCATTGCTGCGGTGATGCTGACCGCCTGCCCCGCCTCGCCGATTCATGAGGGAGATCTCTTCTTCGGCGCCGGGAAACCCGGTGACGCACTATCGAAGTATCGCGCAGCGGAGCGCATGTCGGAGCCCGATACGCCTTCAAAAATCCGCGTCGGGAATGCGCTCTACCGCTTGAAACGCTGGGAGCCCGCCACTTCGGCCTATCTCGATACGCTGCGTCACCTTAATCCGAGCGACCGTGAGCACCGTTTCGTCGCGAATTTTAATCTTGGCAATACACTGTTACAACGACAGCGCTATCAGGAGGCGAAGGACGCATTTTGGACCGCAATGCTTGAAGAGCCCAACTCCGTTGCCGCGAAGTATAACTATGAGTGGGCGTCAAAATATTCGGCTGCAGAGGAACCACCGATCGAAATGCCACCGACAGAGCAAAAGCTGCCAAGCGAAGACGAGACGCAGTCTGCAGCAGGCCAAGCAGCGGCGGGCGAACGCGAAGCTTCAATCTCCGAAGCCGAAGCGCTGCGCTGGATGCAGTCGATGGACGAAGAGATCCGCGAACCGCTCGCAAAACAGCTTCAGGCGCAGACGCCTGTCGAACGCGGAGGTCAGCGTTGGTGAACTATTTCGCCGTACTCACTCTGTTGATATCAAGCGCTGCATGGGGCCTCGAAGCCGATGTTCGCGTGGTTCCGATGCAGGTTTATCACCATCAGCAGGCACGGATCGAAGTCAGCGTAACGCATGAGCCGCGAGAGAAGCCGACGGTCGAATTTCCCGTGTTCGAAGGTTTTTGGGTCGAGACTTTTCCCATCCACGCGACCGAGCCCAAATACGACACATCTAAAGTAATGTGGCGGACCACGGTATTTCGGCGCGGCCTCTTCCCAACGCGCGGCGGAAAACTCGAACTGCCGCGCATCGAACTCAGGTATACCGACGCCGATGGCATGGAGGTGCAGCAGCCATTGGATCCTCCTCGCTTAACCGTTCTTCCGCTACCCAAGGAGGGTCGACCGGCGACCTTTCGAGGCATTGTGGGCCAACCCAAACTTGAAACCACGGTTCATGAAACCTCTGTAGCCATCGGTCGATCATTTCGCTTGCGTGTTGAAGCCCATGGCGCGGCAAACCTTTGGGATTTGAACTTTGCAGGGCTCGAAACGATCTTCGCCGGCAAAGCCGAAGTCTTCCCCGTGAAACCGCGAGTCGTAACCGGAGAACTGGATGGCCGTATCACCGTCCGCAAAACTTTTGACTTCGATTTGGTTCCTCAATCGGAAGGTGAATTAGCGATTCCGGCACTCGTATTGCCGTACTTCGACCCCGATGATGCGCGGTATAAGATCGCGCGCTCCTTACCGCTCACGGTTCAGGTGGTGTCTGCGTCGGTCGCACCGGCAACCACGAGAAATGAGTCGGCCACTGCAGCAGCAAAGAACCTTTGGATCGGCTGGACTTGGATCGCGGCGGCCGTGGGTTTACTGACCATCGTCCTACTGCTTCGCTGGTGGAACAGAAGTGATGCATCTCGCGACGGACGTCGGATTCCGAGACTATTGTTTGAAAAGGCGTTGACAGTGGAGGGATCCGATGAATTCTCACCTTTGCTCATACAGACGATAAAGGCCGAGATGTTTGTGAGGCACGGGCAGAGTGTGGAAGCGCTTTCGACCGATGAAATCGCCCAGCAAATCGATGATTCGGCTGGTGTCGAACTATTGACGACACTGGACCGGATCCGCTTCGGTGGTGGGTCGGTCAACGCAGATGAACTCAAAGCATCGATAAAGAAATACCTAGGTCACTAACACGTCATGGCCTTACGGCAAATCTTCGGGTTGATTTAAATTTCGAAACGAATCCAACTCGGGATCAAAACTGCGCAGGTCTTCGACATCGACCCAGAGTGTGTTTAGGTCGTTCAGGAGCCGGTTCAGCGATAGCCGCCCAGCGTTGATACGCGCTTCGATTTTCGACAATGTTCTGGGCCGATAGACAGCCAAGAGTGGCTCCGCACCTTGAGCACTCCGCGGGACAACCGCATCGAACTCACTTTCGATGGGCACAAGACCCAGTAGACCGATCACGAGTTCCGGCCGAATAAACGGTAAATCACAGGCAACCAGAAGCAACGCGCTCGCTTCGCAAGCATTCAGCGCGGCGTACAAACCCACCATCGGAGCACGGGTTTCGTGCGTATCCAACACGCGGGGCAAATCGGTGGGCGTCGCCGAATCGGCGCGACCCACAACCCGAACCACTTGAACCGCCTGCGTCAAACTCTTCGCGACATGCTCGACGAGACTGACACCGTCGAGTTGAAGCGTAGCCTTGTCGCGACCCATGCGCGTCGACGCGCCGCCAACAAGGATCGCGGCTTCAACGTGACTAATTAAAGCCGGGATCGTCACAGAGATCTTCGCGACTCAGAATCTGTACCGGAACCGTCGTGCCCGCTGGCAGGTGCGTGGTCTCAGCTGAAACGATCGCCAATCCGTCGGCTTGAACCATCGAAAGCAAAACACCCGAACTCTGGTCTCCGGTGAGCCTGGCATGAAGGCCATCGGGCTGGCGATCCAACATGACGCGCACGAAATGCATGCGCCCCGTGGGTTTGTCGTACACATCATCCAATACCACGGGTTCGACGGGGCGATAGAGCGCTCGATGGCCCATCATTTTAAGTAACGCGGGACGCACGAACTGTTCAAAGGTGACGAGCGACGAAACAGGATTACCCGGCAACCCAAAAACCGGCCGGCCATCGATGGTCACAAACGCGAGGGGAGCACCCGGCTTCATCTTGACGCGCCAAAGTCGTAGCTCACCGCCAAGGTCGGCGAGTACCTGTTTGATCCAGTCGCGATCGCCCACGGAAACACCACCGGTGGAAACCACGACGTCCGCACGGAGCCCGCGAAGAAAAGCATCACGAATGATTTCTGGTTCGTCTTTGGCAATGCCCAAATAGATCGGCTCGATGCCCATGCGTTCGAGCGTTGCGCATAACGTGTAACTATTCGAGGTGACGATGCGACCGTCGTCTTCGAGCTGATCCGGCTCGACGAGCTCGTCACCGGTCGCAAGGACCGCAACCCGTGGACGCGAAATCACGGAAACCGATGTGCGGCCCAACGCAGCAATCATGCCCACGAGTGAGGGATTGATCAGCGTGCCCGCAGTCGCGACCAACGCGCCGGGCGAAACATCCGAACCCGCGCGACGAATATTCGCCCCGAACGGCAAGCTGCGATTGACTCGCACTTGGGTCGTCGTCGGTTCTGTGTCTTCAATCATCACAACGGTATCCGCGCCATCCGGTATCGCGGCACCGGTCATGATCCGCGCCGCTTCACCCGGTCCAATCTTTCGATCGGTCCAGCGACCCGCCGGCAAGTCCTCCACCACGCGAAGAGTCACGGGTACCGTAGCGATGTCCTCGGCCCGGACGGCGAACCCGTCCATGGCCGAGTTATCCAACGGTGGAATCGATCGTGAGGCTCGAAGTTCCTCCGCAAGGACCCGTCCCACGGCGCCACGCAGGGCCTGGTTCTCAGCGCCAAGTGGCTGAATTTCATCAAGAATCAGCGTACGCGCCGCCGCCATCTCGACGCTCTGTCTAGGACCCCTTTGGCTCATTCTTGATTCCTGCTAGACTGCCTAATATCTAGGCAATTCAACCTACCCGCCCCTGCCCGGTCGGGACAACCTGACCAAGACGATGGAACAGTCGACACCTAAATCACAACCCCTGCTCCGCCCGTTGGAGTTTCGCGGCCACCGCCTGGAGCGCAACCTCATCTTGGCACCGATGGCCGGCGTGACCAACCTTCCTTTTCGCCTCATCGCGCGCGAAGCCGGTGCGGCGCTGGTGTTTACTGAAACCGTTTCTGCCAAGGGATTGGTGAACGGCGGACCGAAGAGTTGGCGCTTGGTCGATAGCTCGCCGCAAGAAGCCCCCATTGCGTACCAGCTCTTTGGCCGCGACATCGATGCGCTGGCCGAAGCGACGAAACAGTTGGTGGATCGGGGTGCTGTATTCATCGACCTGAACCTGGGTTGCCCGGTAAAGAAGTTCATTCGCAACGGTGCGGGATCCGCGCTGATGAAAGAGCCCGAGCAAGTTGCGCCGATCGTTTCCGCCATGCGCCGCGCAATTCCCAACGGCGTGCTCTCCGTGAAGATGCGCCTGGGATGGAACCTGGAACAAATCACTGCACCGGAAGTCGCGCGTGTTTCCGAAGCGGAAGGTGCGGATTTTGTCAGCGTGCACGGTCGCACGCGTTCTCAATTTTATTCTGGGCATGCGGATCACAAGCGTATTCGTGAAGTCGTCGAGGCGGTGCGCATTCCCGTCTTTGCGAACGGAGACATCACGGAGGCCCAGCACGCGATCGACATGCTGAACGATACCGGGGCTGCGGGTGTCATGATCGGCCGCGGCGCCATGGGCAACCCCTGGATCTTCTCGCAGATCGTCGAGCTCGCCGAAGGGCGTCCAATTCCTCGGCCCTCTCCCGACGAGCGTCTTGCGCTGGTACATCGTCACGTAGACTCGATGATTCGCTACTTCGACGATCCGCGCTCCACCGTCCACATGCTAAAGAAGTATCTTTGCGCGTACTCGACAGGAATTCCCGGCGCGAGCGACTTCCGCGATCGTATCAATCGAAGTACGGACCTCGAATGGGTCGTAGATCATGCGGATGAGTTTTTCCGGAGCGCGGCATGATGAATTGGCCCCCCCGAATCGACGCGGTGATCAACTCGCTACGCATCGGCATTCTGGCATTCGATGAAACTGGCCAAACCGAGTTTCTCAACAACGCTGCCAGTAAAATTCTGGGTCTATCGTCTACCTTGGCTAAAACGCGCCCGATCGCGGAATATCTGGGACCTCAGCATCCACTGGTTCCGATCATTCGCGATTCACTCGAACACGGCAGTGACGTTTCGATTCGCGATCTCGCGATCGCGGACCGGATTCACAGCAGGGTTCAGCGTGTCAACGTAACGGCTGCGCCGATTTATGATGGCGATCAGCTCCGCGGCATCGTCGTGACTTTAGACGATCGAACCATCGGCTCTGAGCTAGAAGAGCTGATGAACCAACGCACGCGTTCAGAACTTTTCGCGCAGCTCGCGGCTGGCGTGGCGCATGAGATTCGCAATCCGTTGGGCGGTATTCGCGGTGCTGCGCAACTTCTTAGCGGAAAACTTGAAGACCCGGATCTACAGCGTTATCCCGACTTGATTCGTGCGGAAACCGATCGCATCCGTCGCCTACTGGATGATCTCGCGGAACTTACCCATGGCGGTGACCTGCGTCCAGCGTCCGCGAATATCTATGAAATTCTCGACGCCGTCCTCGAGCTACAAAGTCGCTCGAGCGAATGGGGCAGTATTGAGATCAATCGAGAATTCGACCCGAGCTTGCCGGAGCTTGAATGCGATCGGGATCGGCTCACACAGATTTTCATCAATTTGATTCGCAACGCGGTACAGGCGATGGAGTTCAAAGGAACGCTCACGGTACGCACACGCATCGAATCCAGCTTTCACATGACGCCCGAAGCCGCGACGCCTACACAAATGATTCGCATCGATATTGAAGACACCGGCCCGGGAATCCCTGAGGAAGATATGCCTTATATCTTCACGCCGTTCTTTACCCGCCGACAGCAGGGCACCGGACTGGGACTCGCGATCGCCCAGCACTGGACTGTGCGCCACGGCGGCCAGTTGATCGCCAGACGTTTAAACGAAGGAGGCATGCAGATGCGTGTACTCCTACCGCTGCGGAGAACAAAATGAGTCGAATACTAATTGCTGATGATGAGCGTTCCATCCGCTTCGTGCTGCGCGAAGCACTCGAAGCTGCAGGACATGAAGTACAAGAAGTCATGGATGGCGCTGAAGCTCGTGAGATTCTTGCCCGGGAAACATTCGACTTCGCATTCTTCGATATCGTGATGCCAGGCGCGTCTGGCTTAGAACTTCTCGACGAAGTACAGAGTTCGGGACCGGACGCTCCGGTCGTCGTGATCATGACTGCGAAGAATACGTTTGAATCCGCGGTGGAAGCGATGAAACGCGGCGCGTTTGATTACCTCACGAAGCCTTTCGACCTCGCCCAGGTCGAAGCCTTGGTTGCAAAAGCGATTCGGTTGCGCGCACTTCGCGACGAGGTCAGCGTACTTCGGCGACAGGTGGGTGACGCATTCCGCAGCGGTGAGCGCTTGGTCGGCACAAGCGCATCCATGGTCGATATGTTCAAGACTATCGGGCGCGTGGCGGCAAGTGATGCAAGTGTGTTGATTCGTGGCGAGAGCGGTACCGGGAAGGAATTGGTAGCGAGCGCGATTCACTATCACAGTCGTCGAAGAGACTACCCGTTTGTAGCAGTAAACATGTCGGCCATTCCATCGGAGCTGATCGAAGCCGAACTCTTCGGTCACGAGCGGGGTGCGTTCACCGGAGCAGTCGAGGCCCGCGCGGGAAGGTTTCGCGAGGCTGAAGGCGGAACGCTGTTGCTCGATGAAATCGGCGATCTCCCACTTTCCCTTCAGTCGAAACTCCTACGCGTGCTACAGGAGCGCGAGGTAACGCCGCTCGGGGGCAAGAAGTCCGTACGCATTGATGTCCGTATTCTCGCCGCGACTCATCAAGACCTCGAAAGCGCCATCGCGGAAAAGCGTTTCCGCGACGATCTCTATTTTCGCCTCAACGTAGTGCCGATCGAAATCGCACCGCTTCGTGAACGACCCGAGGACATCGAACCTCTCACACAACACTTTGTAAAACGTTTCGCGAAGGAGCTGGGCGTTGCGGAACGCTGGCCAACGGCAGAAACGATGGAACGCCTACGCAAACACGGCTGGCCGGGCAACGTACGCGAGCTTGAAAATGTCATCAAGCGCGCATTGGTTTTGGCATCCGGCGAGGTGATTGCACCGGAGGAGATCGACAATGCCTTCGATCGTGCACGACCGTCCAATTCTGAGTGGACCCACTTGGTCGAGAACGAACTCGTCGATATGTTCGACGGCGTTCGCGATTGCGAGGAGAAAGGCGCGTACTGGACACTGATCGAAAGGCTCGAGCGTGTGGTCATCCAAAGGAGCTTGCAGCGTTCGGGCGGCAACCAGATCCAGGCTGCGAAACTCTTGGGCATCAACCGCAATACATTGCGGAAAAAGATGACGGAGCTTGAGATCACTGTGCCAGAGGCGTACTCGGAACCCGCGTGAACGACCTCCGCCTACAGAAGCTCTTCGGCGTGTACCCGCTGGCCGACGACGACCCGCGTTGGCGACATGACCCAAAGGCCATCGTCGAGTCTTCACTCAGCGGCGGTGCGCGTGTGGTTCAACTGCGCGCGAAACGATCTACCGATCGGGAATGCCTGGAGCTCGCGCGCTGGGCAAGCAAGCGCGCGCATGATTTTGGCGCTCTGCTGCTTGTTAACGATCGTATCGACCTCGCCGATCTTGCGGGCGCCGACGGCGTGCACCTAGGGCAGGACGACTTGCCGCCCGAACATATTCCGATCGAGTTACGACAACGACTCCTGGTTGGACTCTCAACCCATGACCTCAATCAAGTTCGTGAGAGTCGGAATCGACCCGTGGACTACATTGCCTTCGGTCCGATCTTTCGCTCGGAGTCCAAAACATCGGCATATGACGCGCGCGGTCTCAGAATGCTTGAGCGGGCGGTTCGCGAGGCGCATCATCCCGTCGTTGCTATCGGCGGAATCGGCTTGCGGAACATGGCACATATACGTCGTACCGGCGCGGTGGCTGCTGCGGTGATCTCAGCGATCGCAGATACAGACGACCCTGAGTCTGCAACCCGAGCACTACAACAAGCGTTTCTTAAATGATGGGTTTCGTGGGCATTGCTGTTCTTTTGCTGATTGCGTGGCTCGCCTCTACGAATCGGCGTGCCATTCGTTGGCTGCCTGTCGGTGTGGGTATGCTGCTCCAAGCGATCATCGCGCTGATCGTGCTTAAGACCGAACCGGGACGCGCGTTTTTTGGCTTCGCGAATCAACTCGCGGCTGCGTTCATTCAGTCGGCCGACGCGGGAATTGAGTTCATGTTCGGACGTTGGCCAGAAACCGTGCTCGGCGGCGACGGCACCGCTGTCCGCCTGCCCTATGTGTTCGCAATCCGGGTCTTGCCCGTGATTATTTTCATGAGCAGCGTTTTTGCCGTGCTCTACCACCTTGGTATCCTACAACGCATCGTTAACTGGCTGGCGCACGGCATGCGCCGCGTGTTTCAAATCAGCGGTGCGGAAGCGTTGGCGACCATCGGCAATATCTTTCTAAGCATGACAGAGTCGCCGCTGTTGATTCGCCCGTACGTGCAAGGACTCACCCGAAGCGAGCTTTTCCTTGTGATGACCGCTGGCCTGGCGACCGTCGCAGGCTCCGTACTCGTCGCGTACATGGGGCTGGTGGGGCCAGAGTTCGCGGGGCATTTGATTGCCGCGAGTTTCATGTCGGCGCCCGCGGCCGTTGCCATTGCGAAGATCATGGTTCCGGAAGACGCTGAACCGGCCACACTTGGCGGCGCCGAGCTCCATCTGGAGCGTGAGACGGTAAACCTGATCGATGCCGCGGCCCGCGGAGCCGGCGACGGCTTGAAACTTGCGCTGAATGTCGGCGCGATGCTGATCGCGTTCGTCGCGCTGATCTACCTGCTGGATAGCGGACTCGGCTGGATCGGTGGCGAGTTGGGCGCGCCGGACCTGAGCTTCGGTCGAATTCTGGGCTGGGGCCTCGCGCCATTAGCCTTCTGCCTCGGCGTACCGATCGCTGATGCGGCGACCGTAGGGCAGCTGCTGGGCGTAAAAACCGTGCTCAATGAGTTCCTGGCGTACCAGATGCTGGCGGACGTCAAAGCGACTCTCGCGCCCGAATCCGTCGTGATAGCGAGCTACGCACTTTGTGGCTTTGCAAATTTCGGCTCGCTTGCGATCCTAATAGGTGGGCTCGGAGGGATCGCTCCAGATCGGCGATCCGACATCGCGCGCGACGGTCTGCGCGCGGTCCTGGCGGGCTCAATCGCGTCTTTTCTCACGGGTGCTATCGCCGGCCTCGTCTTATAGGGTATCGCAATGTCTGAACGATCATTTGTTGTCGCTGTCGTGGGAGCCACCGGTGCGGTGGGTGAAGTCCTCCTTACCCTATTGGCAGAACGGGATTTTCCCATTGGAGAATTGCGACCGCTCGCGAGCGAGCGCTCTGTCGGATCCACGATTCGATTTGCAGGCAAGGACGTCCCGGTACAACTCGCTGAACCCAGCGCTTTCGACGGTGCGGATTTCGTCTTCTTCGCCGCGACCGGTTCGCTATCGAAGGATCTCGCGCCCGAAGCGGCAAAGCGTGGTGCGATCGTTATCGATAAGTCGAGCACCTGGCGATTAAACGATGACGTTCCACTGGTTGTTCCCGAGATCAACGCCGATGCGTTGGAGAAACATCAGGGGATTATCTCCTGCCCCAACTGCACCACGATCGGATTCGTGATGGCACTCGAACCGATTCGGCGTGCGGCTGGGCTGCGGCAAGTGATCGTCACCACGCTACAGGCCGTGGGTGGCACCGGGAAGCCTGGACTCGACGAACTCGAAGAACAGAAAGCCGCGCTCCGCAGCGGTCAGCCGGCGGTTCCCAAAGTTTATGCGGCACAGATCGCGGACAATGTGGTTCCGCTTTGCGAGTCGTTTCGAGATGACGGCTATTCAACGGAAGAGGTCAAACTGCTGCACGAAACCCGAAAAATTCTAGGCATGAGCAGCTTAGACGTATCGATGACCTGCGTCCGGGTTCCGGTTCCCGTGGGACATTCAGCAAGTATTTTGATCGAGACCGAGACACCGCTCAGCGCCGCCGCTGCGCGCGAAGCGCTCTCAGCATTCCCCGGTGTTGAGGTTATGGATGACCCCGCGAATAATATTTTTCCGACACCCGCAGACGTCGTCGATCGCGACGAGGTCCTGGTCGGTCGCATTCGCAAGGACATAGGTAGCGATCGACTTTGGATTTGGCAGGTATCCGACAACTTGCGCAAAGGCGCAGCCACGAATGCGATTCAAATCGCCGAAGCCATGATCTCGCGCGGACTGCGCTAGAAAGGCCCCCATGTACCAAGATATTCTCTACAGCGTCGATAATCCCATCGCCACGATCACACTTAACCGTCCAGACCGACTGAACGCGTGGACCGACCGCATGGGAGACGAAGTTCGTCATGCATTTGACCAAGCGGAGCGCGATGACAATGTTGTCGCAATCATCCTTACAGGCGCAGGGCGGGGTTTCTGCGGCGGTGCCGATCTAACCATGCTCTCCGAAATCAGCGCTGGACAACACGAACGTGCGCTTGGCAACGATCTCGCGGCAGATCCTGGCGACCCGGAAATGGGCGAAGCCTTTCGCGGGCATTACTCCTACCTACTTTCAATTCGTAAACCCATCATCGCCGCGATCAACGGGCCATGCGCCGGCATGGCGGTGCCCATCGCCGCGTTCTGCGATATGCGATTTGCATCCGATCGCGCGGTATTCACGACCGCATTTGCACGCCGCGGCTTAATCGCCGAGTGGGGAAGCGCATGGATTCTGCCGCGCTTAGTCGGCATCGCGCATGCGAATGACCTACTCTTTTCGGGTCGAAAGATTGATGCCGCCGAAGCCGAACGGATGGGATTGGTCAATCGTGTGCTGCCCCACGATGAGCTCATGAAGTTTGTAGGTGAATATGCTCGAGATCTTGCGGCCAATGCAGCACCCGCATGCGTGAAGACGATGAAGCAACAGGTTTACCAGGCTCAACACGAAGGTCTGGACGAAGCCCATTCGAAGGCCGTACGCCTGATGGTGGGTACTTTCGATACTGCGGACTTCAAGGAAGGTGTACAGTCCTTTCTCGAGAAGCGACCGCCACACTTTTCTCGCGTCAAGTCATGATCCGTCGCACGTTTGATGTCACCACTGCGTTCGCCGCTTCGATCGCGCGCGTCGGCGCAGGGTTTGCCGTGGGAGAACTGGACACACGACCCCAGCAACCCCTTGTCGTCTACGAGTTCGAGAACTGCCCGTACTGCCGCAAGGTCCGCGAAGCGCTCAGTATTCTCGACCTCGACGCTTACATCTATCCTTGTCCGCAAAACGGTCCGCGTTTTCGACATGAGCTCGCTGACCGCGGCGGTAAGGAAATGTTCCCCTACCTAATAGACCAGAATACGGGCAAGGAAATGTACGAATCCGACGACATCGTTCGCTACCTCTTTGAACGTTATGGAGATGGCAATGTGCCCCTCACCCTGGGCGCGGGGATTCTGACGGACCTGAGTTCAATGCTCGCATCTGGGTTTCGCGTGGGTGCCGGCACGTTCTATCAACCCGCTCGACAACCCGCGGAGCCGCTCGAACTCTACGGGTTTGAGGTTTCAGGCTACTGCCGGCTTGTTCGGGAAAAGCTTTGCACGCTCGAGATTCCGTACCTGCTCCACAACGTGGCAGCGGGCAGTGCCAAACGTGAGGGCTTCATCGCCCGCTCGGGAAAGATGCAGGTGCCATACCTGATCGATCCCAATACCGGCGTCGAAATTTTCGAATCAGACGAGATCATCACGTACCTCGACGACACGTATGCAATGAGTGGGGACGTTAGTTGATGCAATTAATGGGGACGGTCCTTAAAAAGTTGCATGTCTTGGCCGTTGGCCAAGACATGCCACTTGTTAAGGGCCGTCCCCCTGAATTGCATCACCGAACGTCCCCACTCCTTGCGTACGTGGCGGGGAGGTGCGTGATGGT
>JAJDAK010000072.1 GCA_029261895.1 Deltaproteobacteria bacterium | reverse complement strand
TTTAAACACTCTCCCCCCTTTGCCCCCTCAAAAATCTTTCAAATATTTAACCCAACGACCCAATTATTTGCATTTACATCCAACGTCCCCATTAATTGCATCCCCACTAATTGCGGTTAGCGGATGGCGCCTTTATCGCGGAGCTCTTGAATGGTCGCGTCGTCGAGACCCGCGCCGCGTAAAATGTCGTCGGTGTGCTGGCCCAATTCAGGAATCGGTGCGTCGGTACGACCCGCGCTTCCGCTGAAGCGAATGGGGCCGCTCACCTTTCGCGTCGTCCCACTGCCATCCGCGTTCGGCACATCCACAAATGAACCGGCCGCGAGCGCCTGCGGATCTTCGAGGACTTCAGCCGGGGTCTGGATCGGTGCCCACCAAAGGTCTACCTCATCGAAACGTTTGGCCCATTCATCGCGCGAACGTTTGATGAACTCAGCATCCAACGTGCCAATCAATTCCTCGGTATGTTGCGCCCGCGCCCGCGCGTTTTCGAAGCGCTCGTCTTCGGCCAAGTCCTCGCGGCCGAGTGCTTTCAAAAGAATGGGCCAATGGCGTTCCATCTCGACACCGATCAACCAAATCCAACGGTCATCACCGCATTTATAACAGAGCGTCGTCGGCATGAACGATCGACTACGCGACATCGCTGGCAGCGCAAAACCCAATTCACTTTGCATCGAATAATCCCAACCCAGCGTGTAGGTAGCCGTCCGCAGCAGCGACGCTTCAACCAGCTGCCCCTCACCGGTCTTCTCGCGATGGTGCAGCGCAGCCAGAATTCCCGCGGTCGCCGTCACCGCGGTTACATGATCCCCGAATCCCCCGCGACTCGGAACCGGATCGCTGCCGGGTGTTGTCAGCAGATGTGCGATACCCCCGCGAGCCCAGAACGAACCGATGTCATAACCCGGGCGGTCCCGATCCGGACCTTCAAGCCCGTAGCCGCTGACGCTGCAGTAGACTAATCCGGGGTTCAGTTCGGAGAGTGTTTTAAAATCCACACCCATGCGTTCCAGCGCTTCACGCCTGTAGTTGGTGAGAAAAATATCCGCGTCGGCAATCAGGCGATGGATCAACTCACGCCCCTCCGCGGTTCGCGCATCCACGACCACTGAGCGTTTCGCGCGGTTGTCGAGCGCGAAAGGTGGATTGCTCGGCAGCGCCACACCACCGATCTTGCCCAATGCGTCGCGCATGGGGTCACCCTCGGGCGGTTCGATTTTAACCACATCGGCACCCCAGTCGGCGAGAATCCCGCCCGCCGCGGGTCCAGCGACCCAGATGCCCATTTCGATCACTCGCACGCCGTTTAGGAGCATTTCGCGATCCCTCTATAAATCTGACAGACCGTCAGCTTACACCAGATCAGCTCCTCTGAGCCTTAATCCACCAAGTGGCGGCCGGAATCGCGACCTGGCCCGAAGCATCTGCGTAGGGGTTGAGCGCGGTTTTGACGATTTGGGTGATCTCCCCACGAATTTCCGGGCTTTGAGCCGCCACAAAGGCCCCAAGGCGGCCCGAGAGATCACTCTGCGTCGACCAGGCCACTGCCGGGGACGGATAAATCAGGTCGAACGCGTACCGCTCAACCTCGGGTGTGTCGAAACCAGCTCCTTCGAGCAGTGCCCGGGTCTGCTCGAGATCGGCCAAGCCAAACGGGCCGGGTCCCGAGCCCAGTTGCGGTGGCTTATCCATGTAGCGATCCATCACTTGGGCGAAGAGCGAAAACAACGGATTCTCCTCGACCGGCGTCCAGGTGAGGAATGCGAGTACGCCGCCCCGCCGTAGAGCCGTTCCAAGGTTTCGGAACGCGAGTGGCGGATCCTCGAAAAAGCTCAGACCAAATCGGCTCAACACGAGATCCGACTCGTGGTCGAAGCCGGCGGTCTGTAGCTCAGCCACACGAAACTCCAGCTGCTTCAAACCTGCTGCACGCGCTCGCTGACGCGCACATTCCAGCATCGGCTCCGAGAAATCCATGCCCCATATTGGCGACGAGGTTCGCTGGGCAGCCGCCAACGCAAGACCGCCGCAACCGCAGGCCAGATCGACCACGCTGCGCACCTGCGACCAGTCAATCGTATCCAGTGCGCGCTGCGTCGGGTCGGCGAAGAGGCGATCCACCACCTCGGCCTGGCGTGCCCATCCCGCCCCCGCGACCTCATTCCAGTATCGCTGGCTGTCGTTATTTGCGCCGCGCATCTCGAGGAATGTAGCCCATCCGGGTATGCTCCTGATCCGAGGAGGTGGGTATGCAACGACTCTTTTGCCTGAGCATGATCTCTGTACTAACGGCATGCGGAATTTCATCGAAAGAAGCGTACGAAGTGACGGGCATCGTCCAAGCCGTCAACATTGAAGATCAGCAGATCAAAATTGCGCATGAAGAAATTCCAGGGTTCATGCCCGCGATGACGATGAGCTTTGATGTTGAGTCTCCCGACCTGCTCGAGGACGTCGAACCAGGCATGAAAGTTCAGTTCGACCTGACTCGCGATGGCACGATGTTGACGATCGAATCACTGCGCGTGCTTGATTCGGATTCCCCCGATGTCGGAAGCTCGGGAACCAGCGCGAGTTCGCTCAAGTTTGAATTCGGTGCGGCGCCTGATTTCACATTGACGAGTCATATGAATGAACCGCTCTCGCTTCGCGACCTGCGCGGTTCAATTGTGCTGCTCGATTTCATCTTCACGCGCTGCGCGGGTCCCTGTCCGATTGTGACGACCGCGCACGCTGAACTACAAGCCGCAATGTCACGCGAAGTCGCGGCACGAACGCGTTTCGTTTCCGTATCGCTAGACCCGACATTCGACACACCCGCAGTACTGCGTCGCTATGCAAAAACCCACGGCGCTAATCTCGAGAACTGGTACTTCCTAACCGGACCGGAAGAGGAAGTCGCCGCGATGCTCAAGCGGTATCGCGTGGGTAGCATCCGTCAGCCGAACGGAAATATCGACCACACGGTCATCACGTTCCTGATCGATCCCGAGGGGAACATCGATAAGCACTACATGGGCCTCAAGCATTCAAATGAAAAGATTTTGGCCGACGTCACCGCGTTACTCTGAGTCCTGCGCGGGACTAGTAGACGATCACGGTTCGGATCGCTTCACCGGCGTGCATTAGTTCAAAGGCACGATTGATATCGTCGAGAGGCATCTCGCCACTGACGAATTCATCGATCTTGATTCCACCGTTCATATAACGATCCACATAGCCGGGTAGTTCGCTCCGCCCGCGCACGCCGCCGAACGCGCTTCCGCGCCACGACCGCCCGGTCACCAAGAGGAAAGGCCGTGCGTGAATTTCTTCACCAGCACCCGCCACACCGACGATGATCGCTTCGCCCCATCCCTTATGCGTACACGCAAGCGCCTGCCCCATCAGTTCGACGTTTCCGACGCATTCGAAAGAGTAGTCCACACCACCATCGGTGATATCGACGATCGTCGCCGCAATATCGTCATGCTCCGCTGGGTTGAGTACATCGGTAGCACCCAGCTGTTTTGCGAAATCAAACTTCCCCGGATTCACGTCCACCGCGATAATGCGCTCCGCATTTGCCAGCACGGCGCCCTGAATTGCGGAAAGCCCGACCGCACCGAGGCCAAAGATCGCTACATTCGATCCGGGCTCAACTTGCGCGGTGTTGATCACGGCACCGATGCCAGTGGTGATGCCACAACCCAGGAGACAAACCTTGTCGAGCGGCGCGTCCTTGCGAATCTTCGCCAACGAAACCTCGGGGACCACGGTGTACTCGGCAAACGTCGACGTTCCCATGAAGTGATGAAGCATCCTGCCGTCCTTAGATAGGCGGCTCGTACCATCGGGCATCAAGCCCTGTCCCTGTGTCGCCCGAACCGCACCACAGAGATTCGTCTTTCCTGAAAGGCAAAACTTGCAACTCCGACATTCGGCGGTGTAGAGCGGAATCACATGATCACCCGGCTCTAAGCCTTGGACACCCGGCCCGACCTCCTCCACAACACCCGCGCCTTCGTGCCCCAGCACGGCGGGGAAGAGCCCTTCCGGATCGCGACCCGATAGCGTGTAGGCGTCGGTATGACAGACACCCGTTGCTGCAAGACGAATCAGACACTCACCTGCGCGCGGTCCGTCGAGCTCGACTTCGTCAATCTCGAGCGGCTTTGCGGCCTCCCAAGCAATGGCTGCTTTGATCTTCACAGGCTCTCCGATGCTTTCTGCACGTCATTATTACGTCGACTACTCATCGACCGCGCGCTCCGGATGGGCCTCTCTTCGGGCGGTTGCTTTGGTCTTCTCGTCGATCTGAATCGGGATCTGTAACACCTGACCGGGATACAGGACTTTTGGATCCTGAATTTGATCGCGGTTGAACTTGTAGATTACGGGCCATAGGTAGGGGTCGGCGTAGATATCCGACCGCGCGGCGATCGACCAGAGAGTTTCGCCTTCCTCGACCGTGTGCTGCAGCGTTGGGCTCTGTGCGAACACGGTGCTCGCGATGCCGACGCAAAACCAGCCGGCGATCCAGGCTCTCATTCCCCGTCCGGGCCCTTCTTTGCACGCACGCGTAAGCCGAGCTCGCGCAATTGGTCGCCGTCCACTTCACTCGGCGAATGCATGAACAGATCCTGGGCGCGCTGAGTTTTCGGAAATGCGATCACCTCACGTAGACTCTCACCACCCGTCATCATCATGCAGAGCCGATCCAACCCGAAAGCGAACCCGCCATGCGGAGGCGCACCCGCTTCGAGTGCCTCGAGCATGAAACCAAACCGTTTTCGCGATTCAGCCTCGGAATAGCCCAGAAGATCCAAAATCTTCAACTGCAGATCGACGCGATGATTACGCAAGCTGCCCGAGCCGATTTCCATACCGTTAATCACCAAGTCATAGTGCGTGCCGCGGACCTGGATCGGATCTTTATCGAGGGACTCGATGTCCTCTTCGTTCGGCGCAACAAATGGCATATGGGAATACGTGAGTTTGCCCTTTTCATCCTCTTCGAAGAGCGGGAAATCCACGACGAAGAGTACGTCCCAGTCACGCCCGTCGGTACGACCCAGCCGCTCACCAAGTTGGAGGCGCAGGCGACCCAAAACATCGTTGGCCAGGCCGGCGCGGTCTGCAGCGAAGAGAATCAAGTCACCGGGTTTTAGGTTCGCGCGTGATTGGATGCCCTCGCGTTCCGCTTCTGAAAGAAACTTCGCGATCGGCGACTGCCAAGAGCCGTCCTCCATCACACGCACCCAGGCCAAACCCTTCGCGCCCCATTCCTGTACCTGGGCGACGAGCCGGTCGAGGTCACCACGACCGATCTCAGCCGCATCAGGAATCGGCAACGCACGAACCACTCCGCCGGAACGAATCGCACCCGAGAAAACCTTAAAATCACTCTGCGCGACGATGTCCGAGAGGTCCACCAGTTCGAGACCGATGCGCGTATCCGGTTTGTCACTGCCGTAACGTGCCATCACATCCCGATAATCACGGCGGGGGAACGGTCGTGGTAGTTCAACGCCGAGCACGTCTTTGAACGCGCGAGCGGTAATTTCTTCGAGACGCTCGAGCACGTCGTCGACGCCGACAAAGGCCATTTCTAGATCGAGCTGCGTAAACTCGAGCTGTCGATCAGCGCGCTGATCTTCGTCACGAAAACAGCGCGCGATCTGAAAATAGCCGTCGAAACCGGCGACCATGAGCATTTGCTTCATGATCTGCGGTGATTGCGGCAGCGCGTAGAACTCTCCCGGATGCACCCGACTGGGGACCAAGAAGTCTCGGGCACCCTCGGGTGTAGCCCGTGCGAGTATCGGCGTTTCGACTTCGACCAAACCCAAATCCGAACACACGTTCCGCGTACTTTGAAGCAGTCGGTGACGCAAGCGCAGATTTTCTTGCATCACGGGCCGGCGCAGATCATGAATTCGGTGGCGCATGCGAACGGCGTCGTCAACCTCGACCTCATTTTCAATCGCGAATGGCGGTGTCGTGGCCGTGTTAAGAATTCGCACTTCCGACGCGAGCACCTCCACCTCCCCGGTAGGAAGATTTGGATTGAGCGAATCGGCTTCGCGAGGAATGAGCTCGCCACGAACTGCGATCACATACTCGGATCGAACACTCTCGGCGGTCGAATGAACTTCGCTTGAGGTATCGGGTTTGAATACGACCTGGGCCAAGCCAGCGTGATCACGGAGATCGATAAAGATCACACCGCCATGATCTCGGCGCCGATGCACCCATCCGCAGAGAATAATTTCTTCACCGATCTGCTCAGCACGAATGTCTCCGCAGAGATGGGTACGGCGCAGATCGCCCAATGGATCCAATGGCTTCAACGACTCCTCCGTCGACGGGGGGCTCGTTTCGACGCCCCGGGACCGGTCGTGCGGGAGGCTACCAGGGCTCCCGTCTCGGGTCAAAGGTTCGAATCAGACCCCTGGATGCTGAGTTCATCGGCCGAGCAAACCTGGTTCCTACCCAGCGATTTGCCCAGGTACATGGCTTTGTCGGCGCGATCGAGCAGTTCTTCCCGACTGCGGCCATGCAGAGGGAACGTGGCCACACCGATACTGACCGTGAGCGACAATCGAAGGCCCCGCTCGGTGCCAAACGGCTGGTTTTGAGTCATTTCTCGAATTCGACTCGCAACCTGCATGGCTTCCTCGATCCCGGTATCGACCAACAGAATCGAAAACTCGTCGCCCCCGTAACGGCCCACAGTGTCGATCGAGCGCACGGACTGGTGGAGAAGCTGCCCAAACTCGCGGAGCACTTGCGAGCCGACAAGATGGCCATAGCGATCGTTAACATTCTTAAATCGATCCATATCCAGGAAGAGAACGGAGATCTCGAGTCCCGCACGATCCGCACGACTCACTTCGCGGTCGAGCGCCGCCAAGAGATAACGCGCGTTGTAGAGGTCGGTCACATCATCGATGAACGCTTTTTCACGCGCCTGAAGGAATCGTTCCGCGTTGATCAACGCGAGTTCGCCTTGCGTCATCACCAGGTCAACACGCCGCAGTTCGTCTTCTTCAAACGGACGGCCATCTGAGAAAACCCAGATGCCCCCAGTGACACGCCCTTCGGCACATAATGGCAGCGCGAGCATATTTTCGTCATCGAGGCCCTCGCGCGCCAGCGCCTCTTGCAGGCCCAACGAGCAGCCTGGCATGGCGGGGTCCAGCGTGGAGGGATCAAAGAGCTTGCCGCGTTCGATTTCCTGGCGCAGCTGGAAACCTTCTTCACCGTCGAAGCCGCGCAAGTAAACGCCATCCGACGTGCTCGAGTCATCATGCTGAAAGCGGCCCACGCCGCGCGAACGTCCGACAATCTGCAATACAATATCAAGCGTAAGCGGCAAGACATCGGATGTCTCGGTGCATGCCGAAAGGGTTCGCGAAGCTTCGAAAGCTTGGATATGCGCGCGGAGGCTCTCGTTCTCCGTCATCAAGCGTCGACGCAGAATGGTTCGTTTCACACCGTAGACGATTTCCGCCGCATTGACGGGTTTGCGCAGGTAGTCGGATGCGCCCAGTCGCATCGCTTGTAGCGCGCTCTCGAGTGACGCATACGCGGTAAGCACGATCACGTCTGTCATTGGATGGCGACGCTTAATCTCTTCGGTCAGTTCTAAACCATCCATCTCGCGCATGCTGAGATCGGTGATCACGATGTCGAACGCACCGTTCGCTTCGAAAGATTCGAGCGCAGCATGCCCGGAGGCGGCCTTGGTCACGCGGAAGCCCTCGAGTTCTAAGGCGTCACCCGCCATCTCGCGAATCAGGCGGTCATCGTCAACGACGAGAATTCGCTTTTTCATCCGCCAGGTGTCCCCAAGTTAAGCCGCCCCTTTGCCGGAGATCGGCCTATGGCCGGGGAAGCTTAACGAGGAGGTAGAATACGGACGCGGCGCCCCTCGACCTGCAATCGACCCTCCGCAAAGAGCCGGATCGCTTGCGGATAGAGCGCGCGTTCAAGCGCTTGGACACGCGCTGCAAGACTCGCGACATCGTCGTCATCGTGGACAGGTACGGTCGCCTGCAGCACGATGGGCCCGGTATCGTATTCATCATCGCAAAAATGCACCGTGGCACCGGTCAGCTTGACGCCAGATTCCAGTACGGCCCGATGAACACGATCGCCGTAGTAACCCTTGCCAGAAAACGCCGGGATCAGCGCGGGATGAATGTTGAGGGTGCGTCCGCTGAAGCCGCGAAGCTCGAGGCGCGATACGAACCCAGCCAGTACGAGCAGGTCGGCTTCGTAGGGTGCGAGTACTTTGTGCAGCGCGTCGTTGAAGGAGCGATCATCCGCGAACTGACGGCGTTCCACGACGTGGGTCGGAATCCCGCGTCGCTCCGCGCGTTCCAAACCTCGAACACGGGGTCTCGACGAGATGGTGGTCACCACCTCGATATCCAGCTCACCGGCCTCGGATCGCTCCAATAGGTTTTCGAACGTCGTCCCCGAACCTGAGAGCAGTACTGCGATACGAATCGACACGCCCCGAGCTTACCCTGAGACTCGCCCGGGGTCTAATACGTCCAGCGAATAATCATCAGTAACGAGTCGCGGTTGCGCACCGGGTTGAAGAGACGCGTTAGCGTAGACGACTCTGATGTTTGATCCGGCGTCCGCAACAATGCGATCGGGAACGTACGTTCCTGGCCTTGCACGGTATGACCAAAGAAGTGGTTCACCTTCAACGTCGTTGAAAACGATTCGTTCCAGCGATACAGTAGCTGGCCCAGCACCGCACCGTTATTATTGGTCGGATCAAGCACAAAGCTCGCACGTGGCATCAGCCGATCTTGGAAGTAACCCGTAAAGAACGTGAACACCCCCAAGCCACTAAACTCACCGTTCGCGACGCCAAACATCCCATCTTTTCCACTACTACTGCCGTTGAAGTCCGATAGATAACGTACGAAGAACTGGAAGTTCAGGAAGAACGTTCGATTCGGGTTCAGGAAGTTGAAAAATGTAGGGCGATCTACCGAGACCGACATCACGAAATCATCCGATTCATGCAGACCACTGAACTCCAACGTGTCGTTGAAGAGTTTGTCCGCGGTCCAAGTGAATTCGATGCCCCAACTGGTCTTGGTTCGGTCTTCCGCAAAGTCAAGCGCGAAGCCGAGTACGTTGTTCTTCTGGTACGAGAGCGCGACCTGACGACCGCCGTGCCAGATAAAGTCGCGGCGACCGTAGGTGCCATCGCCACCGGCTCGCTTGGTCGGCAAGGTGAAGCCCGTGGCGGAAAGAAGACCCACGAGGTCCGAGCAGAAGGTCGGGGAGCGCGGTGGTAGACCGTCGGGGAACCGCGTGGCAAAGAGTGAGCGCTGTTCGTCGTTATATCCCTGGAACTGCACGGCTTCCTGCAGCACATCGCCCGGCAGACCACTTCCGCAGAGAATATTATCGTCCGAGATATGGCCGCCAGCAGAGAAGTCATCGAGGAAATCAACTACGCCATCTTTGTCCAGATCGAGGTCAAGCTGACCGTCTTTATCCAAGTCTTGGCCCACCTCTCGATCTATGAGGGTGTCTAGGCGGAGAGGCAATCCATCGATCAGCACTGGATCGCCTGCCAGAAGACGTGCGCAGGTCTCCGCATCTTTATAACAGAGCTTCATGAAGTTGATTTTCTTGGAACCAAAGCCACCCAATGTCACCACGAGAGGAATCGCATTTACGAGATCGTCGCCATTGGCGGCAGTGCCGACGCGCGCGAAACACGTGGCATCAGGACAAGACGCGGGGTCGTAGTTCACGATGTCGTCCACATCAACAACCTTCACAGCAGCCTCAACCCGTACCGCGATGACGTCATTCTCACCGGCGGAGTAGCGAAGAGGATTGACGTCTTCGCCAAATCCAGTGTGGAGGTTGTAGCTGAAGATGCCATCCGGCCCGGAGATCGGATCGCCGCCACGGACCAGTGAGAAATCATCGGCCAGCATCGCGTTAAGTTCGATCACGGTTTCGGGTGGCTCGAAGACTTGGTCCGCACCCACGATTTCGCGGATGATCAGGAAACGCTCAAAGTTCGCGCTAATGAATTCCGGATCCGTGCAACCGGCATTAAATTTGATATCGCCGCCGTACGCGTTGCCGCAGTATTCGCCGTACTCACCGAGGCCCTTGACCATATCCTCACGCAAAACGTTCAACGGGTTGTTCGGATCGTCGACCTTGTTGAGGACCGTCTTGGGATTACCCTGCCCGTCGAAACAGAGCGAGAAATTGCCCGTGGGGTCAAAGAAATCACTCCGCGGATCATCAGCTGGATACTGGTGGCAACGTGGATCCAACTCAGTCGGATTCGCTACCTGGTAGAGAATCACACCCTCGTCCAACCAATTCGGATCGGCCATCCAAGGCATTGGCTCAACGAAATGATCGGTCGGACCCACCGGCATTTCATCATCCTCACCGATCCCCATGGATGTGCCTTCTTGCTGGGCCTTTAGAATCGCGTTCCGCAGCTCAATACCTCCGTCAAGCATCATCTGCGGCGTGTAACCACCGTGGGTGACCCCCGCTTCAAAGCGCTGGGTACCATCGGGGTTGTTGCGCAAGCTGACCAAGTGACCGGGGCTCGTAAACTTGACGATCGAGTTATCCGCCATCACGAACTCACCATCGGCGTTCAGCAAGTCGACGCCACCGGAAAGCTGCCCCACGGTTCTATCCAGCGAGTCGAGAATCGCTCCGTCATCCGAGTCGAATCGTCCACCATCTTGGCGATCGCACGGGGTATGGAATGCCGGACCGCAACCAAACATCGCCTTCTGCGGCGTGGAGAGCGAATCCCAGTCCAGCGCACCCACTGAGGTGAATACGGTTTCTAGATTGATATTCGTAAACGGATCAGCAGTCGTCCGAATGCTGTCAGAGCCAGAAATCGCCAACTTGCCAGTGAGAAAATCCCCCACCAAAATATCGGCCACGAAAGCCTGGAACGCCGGGTGGTTAAGCTGATCCAAGAGGCAGAACCCACGATCAGGATCAAACGTGATCGTACATATCGTGTGAAACAACGTTTGGTTTGCAAAGTGATTCAGCGCCACGACTGATGGCGCGCGCGGTGCCTGACGGCTTGAACCTGACACATTGTCCATCAAGAGGCAGTTCCCGACGCTTGGCAGGATATCGTCACTATCCCCCGCGATCCCGTTAGGACCAACCGATGAAGCCACGTCCCCCGTCGGTGAGCCATCCGCACTCCGGTACTGGCAGACCAGCGGACCTTGCGCGTTTACCGGTGCGCCCGTGATGGGGTCTACGCGTCGTTCGTACTGATTCACCAACTCAAGGATCGGGAAATCATCCCAGCCCCAGAAGTTCGTCACGGCGAAGGTCACACGGTCCCAACGACCTTCCACACGTACGCCGTAGTCCCAGGCCTTGAAGCCGCCGTACTGCTCGGATGGATTGATTTCACCCGCAAGTCCTAAGCCCACGAGTCCGTTCGCCATCGCACCGAACGACTTCAAACAGACCAATGCGAGTGCTGAGTTCTCGCCGCATTTTCCAAGATCTACCGGCTGGAAGTCATCGAAGATCACCAGGAACTCAAGACGAAGATCTTCCCAGGGACCGACCCGCATCCACTTTTCGGGCGACAGAACCAGGTCGAGTCCCCATTGGCCGATGCGCGCCTCTTCTAAGTTGGTGATGACACCGTTACCGAGATCAAGCGGGTTTACGCGATCCTGGTTGCGGAATAACTCCGTCTTACCCCAGATTTGAGTGATCTTTCCGGTCTTGCCATAGAGCTGGCTATCGAACATTTCGAATTCGATAAAGCCTTCCTTGAATTCGCGTTCATCCTCTTCGTTCGCACCGTGCCCCCATTGGAGCTCGTCGGTACTCTTATCAAGGTCGAGGGCGGAGACCACATGATGGTACTTACGCAGCGTGCGATCCAAACCCGGACTATTGAAGAACAAGCTGTTGGTTGCATTCCGTGGGCGTGCAGGAAGCACTTTTCCGCCACGCTCAGCATAGAGTTTGAAGTCCGTCGCATCGATCGGTTCCATCTCAACACCGGCGGGCCGCAAGCGACGATCCGATAAGCTATTGATCAGCGCGACTGGCGTTTCAGCTTCGCCAATTGAACCCGTTCCCGGTCCACCACTCAGGATGTTCATCATGATGCAATCGTCGTCGGCATTGATCCCTACCGCGCGGAAAGTTGAGGTCACCGTGCCACAGCCACGTTCAAACGCTTCACGCGAGACGTCCAACTTCGAGTCGGGGTGGATGCACTTGCCATCAGAGAGATCGTTGCCCGCGCCCGGAAAGAGGACTTCGCAACCTTCTTCGGTCGCAACCATCGGGTCCGCCACACCAAAGAACTCCACGTCAGCACCATCCACCACATGGTTCACGACGGTAGTAAAGAACGGCAATCCGGTAGCGGCGCCCGTTTCCATAAAGGTTTCGCTTGCTGGCGCGAGCAGCTTAAGTTCCGCTGACGCGATGAGTGAGGGAACTTGAAAAGGAAGGTCATCCGAGGTATTGCGAATCCCATCACCGCCGACGAAAAACGGTACGCGGCCGCGACCGAAGTCAACTGGGTCGATACCAGGGGGAACGTCGTCGCTAACCTTCGCCAACGTATCCGTTAGCCCTGCTGAGTTCTCATCGATGATATCGAGTGGGGCCCCTCCAAACGGGTCGATCGGTACAATTCGAGTATCGATGCTGGCAAGGTACGGGACCGTGAAATCCGCGAGCTGGGTTGCTCCCCAGAGAGCGGTGAGGAACGTGGGTTGTCGCTCCGCAGCGATGGTCTGGAAGATGCTTGGATCCGGACGTGTCTCAATCAGTTCTGGAATCGCAGCATCGAACGTGCCAGCGATCAAAGTTGCAGCTTCGGCTTCGAGTGCGGCCTTCTTGGTCGCGTCGGTTTCGACCGCTGCCGCGCCTAAAAGACCCCGGTAACGCCCCGTTTGACGTGCATCTAAACTCGTGGATGTATCGTTCAATAACCCGGAAAGCTCTGTGAAACGTTCTTCACCAATGGAGGCTCGTGCGCCGTTTAGTAGCTGAAACTTGAAGCGCCGATTGAAATGACCCGCACGGTTGAAGTCACGGGTTAAGTCCGCAAACTCATCAATCGGGCCATCGTTCGGCGAACGGTCGTGGATATTGCAGAAAATACCGAGAATCACACTCGGGTTCTGCGCCACGCCCGGGTCGTTGATGCAGTTGCGGAACCGCCCACTGGAGTTCAGTTGCTCGACCGCTGGAACCAAGGAACCCGGTCGGTACTTCAGCGGAAATAAACCTGCAGCGAATGGCGGAGCGATATCTTGGCTATCCGCTTCAATCAGATTGCGCGGCAACCGATTCGGCGTGCGACCCCCTGGGTTCGAACCATAATTGTCGGCGGAGTTGAAAATATCGCAGGCACGATCGTAGATGCATTCGTAGGTGACGAGGAAGCGGGTGAACGCAACCACCATATCGAAGGGTCCGATGCCTTCAGGGAAAATATCAATATCGGCTTCAACATCGAGCACGTGTCGAAACTGTGAAAAGGTGAGACCGTTTCCGTTGAAGGGTGCATCCGCGCCAAGGAACTCGAGTCGCAATTCGTAGAATCCGTGAAACTCTGCGGTGCGCTCACCAGGGAGGGAGACTTTCGCAGCCTCCGCTTCTGGGGCGATCCCAAGAACGGATCCCAAGAGAACAAACCCGAGCACCCAAGCCCATGCTGACTTTGCGAGTCGTTTGCCGATCATATGCATCTTTCCCTCTTTCTCCCGAATCCATTCAGCCCGCAACCCGAACTCGTCATAACAGTCGTAAACCCACTTCTTCCGTACGCAAAAACAACGGCTATCCACCTGAGTTATTTCAACTAGGCGGTTCCCGTCATCATAGTCTGACCTTCTTCTACTTCCTCGTTAGGTTGCTCAGCGGAACCACTAAGTGACGCTGCAAAGAATGTTGGTCGCAAAATCGAGAACAGCGCGGGAACCAAAAGTATTGCTCCCAGCATGTTCACAAACATCAAGATGCACAGAAGTTGCGCCATCTCGGCTTGGAAGCGGAGCTCGCTCAACATCCAGGCACCAATTCCGGCGATCAATGTCGTGGCCGTAAAGCTCACCGCCATCCCAGTCGTGCGAATCGCCCGGCGAATGCCCTCGTCGAGATCGCCGCACCAGCTGTATTCCTGCCGGATTCGATCCGTAACATAGAGGGCGTAATCAACCCCGATCCCCACACCCACCGATTGAACGGGCAAGGTATTCACGTTCAAACCCGTGCCGCGAAGCGCCATGTAGAAGAGTGAGATCACCGTGCCCATCGCGAGTGAGAACACAATCACCATACCAGCGGAAGCGGAGCGATAACTCAGACCCACGAACACAAACACAACCACGAAGATCAGCAGGATGTTCGCGACGTGTCCGCGTTCGACTTCTTCATTGGTTGCCGCAAGCACACCCATGTAACCGCCCGCGAGCACGAATTCTGAGCCGCGGGTCCAGCTGCCCGTCTGCTGCGGATTCCAAGAACGATCCTTGAACTTCTCGTTCTTGACCCAAAGTTCATACGGGCAATAGCTTCGGCAGTATCGAATGGATTGCGCTTTAATGCCGCGCTCGGTGGCGTCCCATTCCTCAACCACGTAGTACTCACTACGTTCCACTACGTGATCGACGATATCGCCAATCGTCAACCAACCCATCGAAACATTCGCTGCACTCTGGGTCGCGGTTTCGATTCGGAAGTCGAATTCCTGCGAAAGGTTTCGTGCGATGCGTTCCATGGTTTTACGCGGAATCCCCAGGTCATCATCGAGATGCGTATCACGACCCGGACTCTCGACTTTGCGAGGTGCCATCTGCACGAGCTCGCCAACAATCGTCTTCTCGACCTCAGCTTCGTCGAGCGGCTCAACCCATTCGCCAACCTTCCTGGAGGTCTCCGTCTGATACCCGAGAATTTCCTGGGTATCCGAATCGATGTCCGCGACACGAATACTCATCTCCGCGTTGCGCGGGAAGAGCACCGGCCCCAACATGTAGTAGACCACGTCGAGCGGGCCGCCCTTATCTTCGTTCAGGCGGATGTTCATACGACCCATCGGGTGTGTGTCGATGAAGTCGCGCGCCCAATGAACGGCTTCGGTGATGGTCTCGCCCGTGTGGTTCTTGAAGAAGAATTGGATATTGGCGTCTTCAGAATCATCGGTCAGGAACGGCCGCAGCGCACCGGGTGCACCGCGCTGCTGTAACTGAAAGATGATCCCGCCCACGGTACCGCCACTGTCGGGAACAAACGCCCATTTGGGATCGCCGTTGTGGTTGACCGCCCAATAGGTCTTGATGATGTTGATCAGAGAGAGGTCAACCGGTTCATTCGGAATGCCTGGCGATGCAAACTTGCGCATGTGGCGCTGCATCAATTCCATGTTCTGCAGCACGGTGCCGTCTGAGCTGGCGTTGTTCTGATCGCCATCGATGAAGATCGTGAATTGGTCCACACCACCGAAGAGCGATGCAACTTTGCCGGTGGAAATGTTGAACTCATGATCCGGCCAGAAGATTGGGAAACCCGCCTTCGTATCGCCGATCTTCGCGTTGAAGAGCACGTAGTAGGTCGCACCAACGAGGAAGACCGCCGACAGTCCCACCAGCACGTACTTGCTTCGCATGCCGGTCGAGATTCGACCCGCGAGGGTCAATAGGTAAACGATCCATTTGGGTGTGTAGTGCTCCGCTTCATGCGGCGGTGGCATGTAGGCGATTTGGATCGGGTGAAAGAGAATCACGTTAAAGAAGATGGCGAGCACCCAGAACGATCCGAAGATCGCGAGATTTCGCATCTGCTGAATCGACGTAAGCAGAATCACCAGAAGGCCCGCGGCATCGGTGATGATACCAAGCATGCCGGGCATCATCAGCTTCGCCATCGCGGTGGTCGCGGTTTCGACCTTGGCATCGGTAATTTCTTCTTCCGTCAGCTGGCGACCCTTGTCGCGCTCGCGACCGTGCACTTCCATTTCATAATCTTCAAAGAAGCGCTCAGACATTTGCATGGTGTGCGAGATCGCACGCGCGGTAATGAGCAGTGGCACCACCAGGATCAATGGATCCATGTTGATGCCGAGCCAAGCCGTGAACCCCATGCCCCAGATCGCGGTCGAAAGACCCGCAACCATCGGAATCGCGATCCCGTGCAGACGACGGAAGTACGCCCAGAGCAGGAAGAAACTCATCACGATGGTCAGCAGCAGGAACATCGTGATTTCAAATGCGTGCACATAGGTCCAACCCACGGCCATCGGCTGGCCCGTGATGTAGACCTTCGCAGTACCGTCGGCTTCTTCCTCAGCCTTGAGATTCTGCATGTAGTTGAAAAGGTTTTCGTACGCTTCGCGGTTATCGAGCCGATGCGTAATGAAACCGCCGATGATTTGAATCGCCTTGTCGGTGTATTCGCCACGCGACGAAACCAAGAAGCCGTAGATCAAACCCGGATTCTCATGAATGCGTTGCCGCAGTAAATCGAGATCCTCGTCGTCCTCAGGAATTTCCTCCATCAGAATTTCGGGATCGATGCCGCCATCAGGCTGGATGTTGATGATGCGCGTGTTCATATGCGCAATGCTGCGTACCTGGTAGTGGTTGATGAACGGCGCTTCATCCACCGCATTGGTGATCCGCTTCACCTTCTCCAGGAATTCCGTGTCGTAGATATCGCCGTTCTGATCCAGCTCGCCGGTTTCGGGATCCATCTTCACCACCGCGACCGCAACTTGGCTCGCAGTGCCAAAGCGGCCGGTGAACTTATCCTGCGCATGAATGAACGGATGTTCGGGGTAAGTGTCCCGCAGACTGCTATCAATCTTGAAGCGGGTCTCGAGACCGGGCAGGTGCTTGCCCTCGCCTGTCGCCGGATCAAACGTGGCGTTATACAGAATCGCGTTGATGAGCGGCAGTGAGAAGAACATCGTGATGGTGAGCTTCATCATCAGCGTCGCGAAGCGATATCGCATGATGAGGCGCGCAAACTTCATCGAGAACGCGGATTCCGGCAGGTTCTCTTCTACGTTGCTGTTTTCTTGATCAGACATCGCGCCTATTCTCCCGTTTCAGCGTCAGCGTTGGACGCGCTTTGTCGACCCGTCACCTTCACCTGTTCCCACGAATCCCCGCCATTCGAGGAGCGCAGGATGAAACCCTCCGCGCCCACGATCCAGCCATGATTCTCATCACCGAAGACCACGTCGCGCATGTAGCCAAACGTTTCAGGGAATTTCGCCACATCGTATTCTGCCCATCCCCCGGTCGTGCGCGCACGCTGTTGGCCTCGGTCACCAACTACGATCATCCGGTCCTTTGCGAACGCGCCGGAAAAGAATGCCAGGTGGCTGTCGGTTTCGGCGTACTGCCAGGTGGCGCCGCCGTCGGCGCTCGTGAGCACCACGCCGCCAAGGCCAGTGATGACACCGTTCTGACTGTCTTTGAATTTCACGTCGAAGAGGAAAGGCGTTTCGATCACGTTGATCTTCGCGTAGCGGCGACTTGAAAACTTCTTCGCGCGGAACGCGTTCATGTCGACGCTCTCTTCATCGAATGGCGTCGGATTCAGTACGCGTAGGCGGTCCTGCGTTACGCCTTCACCTTCGAGGAAGTCGCGGATCTTCTCCGCGCGTTCATCCGCCAGAAATGTATCGCCGCGTGTGGCGTATTCCGCGGCCGTCATGAAGCCTTCGATTCGAACCCGAAGGTACTGCTTTTCCACCAGCAGCTCGGCGGCTTCAAAGAGTGCGTCCCAGAGATCCCGAGGGACCTTGCTCTCCATCGAAGGGAAGTTGACCTCGGGGAAGTTGACGTCGCCTTGAACCTTGCCCTTTTCCCAGGTCTGACCACCGTCACTCGTGCGAAAGATCAGACCGTACTCAGCAGCGATCCACCCATGCTGCAGATCGGTGAAGTAGATGTCGTTCAGGTAGACGTCGTCGTAGACCTTCTCACCCCGCTCGTACGCCGCAAGCTCAGCTTCGTTGAGGTACTTAAAGGTAGGGTGCGTGTCATCTACGGTGAAACTCAGGTCTTCCCAAGACTCACCACCGTTCGTGGTTTTGTAGATTCCGCCCCAATCGCTGACCGCCCAAACGTTCTGCGTATCAATCGCGTGCACCGCAAACATATGGCGCGCCGGTTTGCGGGGCGTAAACTGATGCTCCCAGGTCATCCCGCCGTCTTGCGTGCGAACAATGAAACCGCGTTGACCAACGGCCCAACCGATTTTCTCGTCCGCGAAACTGATGCCGTAAATCGGTTTGTCGGTATCCGTATCAAGCTTCTTCCAGCTGGCACCGGCGTCGGTGGTTCGATAGATCGAACCAAAGTAACCGGAAGCCCAGAAGTGATTCTTGCCTACGGCTGCGGCGGCATAGAGATCATCCGGTACCGCGATCTCACCCTCAGCGTAGGGATCTTCGAAATGATGCTCTGAACAACCCGCAAAAATGAGGACGCCTGCGACAAACCCCAATATGCGGGCCAATCCCGTTCGGTGAACCGTACCCAATGTCTCTCCTCTCGCCCTCGACCCTGTGCACAGCGTCGAGACCAACAACCGAGACCTGCAATCCAATCCGGTCCGAAACCCCAGGGATCCACAGGTCCAGAATCCGACCTATGAAAAGGCCGGAAGGTTCTTCTATTACGGGGAGATGACCAGTGTCAAGTTGGCTGGAATTCAACGGTCACGCACAAAGCGGCACGCTCACAAATGGCTAAAAAGTCCAGTAGTTTTCGCATAGGAAAAACTTTTCCTACGGCGCAAGACTCCGGTTGATTCCGAACCGGCAACTGTTTGCGTTATGTGGATGCTGCTAAAGGTGGATGTGTACAGCGAACGCTTTCCACAGATGAAAGATATTCCAGCTTAGAAGGAGTTCTGAGTTAGAAACCCGTTACGAAAATTCAGCGAAGGTGCGCTAGCGATCAGATCGAAGCTTGAGCCGGAGTGCGTTCAAGCGAATAAAACCGCCCGCGTCCTGCTGGTTGTAGCTCTCGTCCGCCTCAAAAGTCGCGATGTCCTCACGATACAGGGATTGCGGTGAGCGCCGTCCAACCACCCAGGCCGAACCTTTGTAGAGTTTGAGTCGAACTTCACCGTTGACCGGCTCCTGGCTCTTGTCGATCGCAGCTTTGAGTACTTCGAACTCTGGTGAAAACCAAAAACCGTTGTAGATCAGCTGAGCGATCCTGGGCATCAGCCGGTCCCGCTCAAGCACGACCTCCCGATCGACCGTAATCGATTCAAGCGCGCGATGCGCAAGATGCAAAACGGTACCCCCGGGGGTCTCGTATACGCCCCGGGACTTCATCCCAACGGCGCGGTCTTCCACGATGTCGACGCGTCCCACGCCGTGCTCCGCTGCGGTCGCATTGAGCCGCTGTAGTAACGCGATCGGGCCGAGTTTTTCGCCGTCGATCGCAACCGGGTGCCCATTTGCGAATTCAACCACGAGTTCTACGGGATGGTCGGGCGTGTCTTCCGCGGCACGCGTCCATTCAAACATCTGCGCGTCCGGTTCCCGCCAAGGGTCTTCGAGCACGCCGCCCTCGTAGCTGATGTGAAAGAGATTACGGTCGATCGAATACGGCTTCTTTAGCGTCGCTGTAATGGGAATCGAATACTTCTCCGCGTACGCGATCAATTCACTGCGTCCACCCAGATCCCACTCCCGCCAGGGCGCGACGATCTTCAACTCAGGAGCAAGCGCCTGGAACGCGAGCTCAAAGCGCATCTGGTCATTGCCCTTGCCCGTGCAGCCATGCGACACCGCGGCCGCACCGGTTTCTCGGGCAACGCGCACCTGGTCCTTGGCGATGATCGGCCGCGCAAGCGAGGTGCCTAGCAGATACGTGCCCTGATAGATCGCTCCGGACGAGATGGCGAAGAAGACATAATCACGAACGAACTCCTCACGAAGGTCGCTCACGATGCAGTCCTTGGCACCGGTCGCGTAGGCTTTCTTCACGACCTCTTCCAAGTCCTCTTCCTGGCCGACGTCGGCCACGTAGGCGATCACCTCGTAGCCGTGGGTCTCGATCAGCCAGCGCAGGATGACTGAAGTGTCCAGCCCGCCGCTGTAGGCGAGCACGATTCGCTTGGGGTCTGACATGGCGCGGCATTCTAGGCATTTCGGAGCGATCCGAAAAGCCGAGCCGCGTTATTCCACGATCCCCTCGGAAATAAACTTGGCGATGATTTCGAGCATTCGGACACGGTCGAAGGTGCCCAGACTCAGCACCTCCGCGATCGTTAGCGTCCCGTCGATCTGCGACAACACGAAGCCTTCGTCGGGTTTCATCCGCATATTCATCAGCTCGCCCATGGAACACTTCAGCCCGAGAGTGCGATCCTGATCGCCGATGTCCTTGGCCCATTGTTTCGCGCGCTGTTGGCGGACGAGCTGGATATAGCCTTGAACGTCCAACCGATCCGGGTCTTGGTCCGACGCAACCTGCAGCTGCTGCCACGCCTCGTCCAGGTCGCCGTTCTTATAGGCATGAAGCGCTGCTGCGACCAAAGTATCGGGGTCGCCTTCCTCTAGATTCAGTTCGAATTCTGCAGCCGGTGTATCGTCTTTGTCGGTGAGCACACGAATACTGGGTGCGGAGTCGGCATTCGTTTGGCTCAGCGAAGGATCGGCGCTTTTACTGGTTTCACCGACTTCATCGTACGCGTTTTCGAGATAGTCCCTTGCCGCCTGGTTTCCAGGATCCAAACGTTGGGCAGCCTCCCAACACTCGATCGCCTTATCGACCTCGGCAAACCCGTAATGGGTCAGGCCTTGTCGCAACAGGCGCCTTACTTCTTCATCGGCTGTCGGGCACACGATCAGTCCTTTAGCTCGATGTCATCGTCCGCGTATTCGTCCGCGAGTTTCTTGACTTCGTCCGGCGTCAGCGTTCCGCGCGGGTTGACCTGAATAGACTGTTCCTGATCGGTTTCAATATCGTGAGCCGCAACACTCACGATCCCGCTGGCATCGATATCGAATGTGACTTCGATTTCAGGTTCACCCTTCGGCGCTGTGCGCACACCCGTCAACACAAACTCACCCAATAGATCGTTCTCGCAGGCCTTATCGCTCTCGCCCTGAAGCACTTTGATCTTAACGGCCTTTTGGTTATCGCGCGTGGTCGTAAAAATTTCTTGGCGCGCCGTTGGAATCGTCGAATTTCGTTCGATAATGCGTGCGAAGTTGCCGCCTGCCGTCGCGATCCCCAAGCTCAGCGGTGTAACGTCGACAAGCAATGGCCCCGCTTCGCCGGCGCCGAGCATCGAGGCTTGAATCGCCGCACCCGTCGCGACGGCTTCATCGGGATTCACGCCCTTACTGGGTACTTGACCAAATATTTCGGCGACCATTTCCTGCACCAACGGTGTGCGCGTCTGACCTCCGACAAGAATCACCTGATCGATTTCGCTGGCAGAAACACCCGCTTCATTCAATGCGGATTCACAGATTTTTCGCGTGCGTTCCAATAAAGGGCCGATGAGTTCATTCAGCGTATTGCGCTCCAGCACCGTCGAAAGATGGAGCGGCTGATCGGCAGCGTCGTTCGCGATAAACGGTAGGTTAATTTCGGTCGAAGTCAGTTCGGAGAGTTCGCACTTGGCTTTCTCAGCAGCGTCCTTGAGACGTTGAATCGCCATCGTGTCGTTCTCAAGCAATAGACCGTTATCGTCCCAGAACGCCTGCACCAAGTGCTCTACGATGTGGCGATCAAAGTCTTCACCCCCGAGATAGGTATCCCCCTCCGTAGCCAGAACTTCAATCACACCATCATTCATTTGCAGAATGGAAATATCAAAGGTGCCGCCGCCCAGGTCGTAAACCGCAAACTTCCCGGTATCCGCACGACCGAATCCGTATGACAACGCAGCGGAGGTCGGCTCGTTGATCATCCGCAGCACATCCAGGCCTGCGATCTGCGCGGCGTCTTTGGTGGTTTGGCGCTGGGCGTCGTTGAAGTACGCGGGAACGGTAATCACCGCCTGTTCGATCTTCTCGCCGAAATGCTCCTCGGCCACACGCTTCATTTCCCTCAACACAACAGCGGAAATTTCAGGAATGGTGTAATCCCGCTCATTGATACGAACACGCGCGTCGTTGTTTGGGCCTTCGACAATTTCGTACGGCAACAAAGCCTGCGCACGCTGAATCTCCGCAGAATCAAATCCACGACCAATCAAACGCTTCGCAGCGAAGACCGTATTTTTGGAATTTGTGATCGCCTGGCGTTTCGCAAGATGTCCGACCAGGCGCTTACCGTTATCGGTAACCGCCATCATCGAAGGCGTCGTCTTGTAGCCACCGGTGTTTGGGATGACGACCAGTTGGCCATCCTCCAGGGTTGCTACGCAAGAGTTCGTTGTTCCTAGATCAATTCCGATAATTCGCGCCATACGCCTTTCCGCTCCCTACAGTCGTCTCAGTTCGGCTTGAACTTCTTTGTCCATGGGGTCCAATTCCCAAGCGCGCTGGAACTCACGCTGCGCGTCATCCAGCGTTCCGAGGGCCTTGTAAGCGCGTGCCAATGCCTTGCGATAACGCGGATTCTTTTCATCCAACGAAACCGCGTGCTGTGCAAACTCACACGCCTTTTCCCAGTGACCACCGAGTTGAAACACCAACTCGCTAACCTCGCACGCAAGCTCCGGTTCGGTCGGCACCAACAACCAAGCTTCTTCCAGTAGCACTGCCGCTGCCGCGACGTCCCCACGCTTAAGCAGACGGCGGGCTTTCGCGCGTTTCTCCTCCAGCTGGGATACATGCGCGCGGCTCACATACTCACCCAACGTCTCGCGATACTCTGCGACCGACGGGGCGAACGTTACCGCAAGCCGAATCTCGGCCGCGGCCCCGACCCAATCTCTCTGCTCGGCCAATGCTTGCGCGCGTTCGAAGTGCCGTGAACCGCGTTCCGCGGTTCCGATCAGCTGACGACGCAAACCGTCTAACCCTGAATGTGGTGAGCGCAGACCAGAGCGTGCACGCAGCGACGGACCTGCGGGCTTCCTGGCGTCGAGCGTCTTTGCATACTCGGATCGCAGCTTCGGATCGCGTAGAACTTCGTGTGCCTCGACAACGCGTTTGTAAATTTCCTTGAGCAGGTCCTGGTACGGACCGAGCTCCAAGCGAAAGTAACGATCGGGATGGTAAGTCTTGGAGAGGCGAACGAAGCCGTCGCGAACCCCGTCATTTTCAGCATCGCGCTCTATGCCGAGCAGCTCAAAATAGTCGAGCGACGGCAACTTGCGCGCAAGGGTCTGGATTTCCGCCTGGAATTCCGGCGAAATACCGAGTTCTACCTGTTCGCAATTCGGGTCGTCCATGGTGCTCATGCGCAATTCGCCCTACGCCGCCAAGTTAATCGGAAATCAGACGGCAAAAGCTGAGGCCAAAAGGCAGATATGGACGTGAATGTCGCTAGGCGAGGAGCAGGGTTTCCAGAATCGCTTTTTGCGCATGGAGGCGGTTCTCGGCCTGCTGGAAGACCACGGAAGCACTCGACTCGAAGACCTCTGCGCTGATTTCCTCGCCACGATGCGCAGGCAGACAATGGAGCACGCGAACGCCCGTGGGCGCGCGCGACAAGAGTTCAGCGTTGACCTGATATGGCGCAAATATTTCGCGGCGTGCCGCAGCTTCACCCTCCTGTCCCATACTCGCCCAGACGTCGGTGTAGACGAATGCTGCATCCTTCATCGACGCTGCAGGATCGGTCTCAAGCCGAATCTCGCCGCCGGTCGTCGCGGCCAAGCGGGAGCCGTTGCGCATCACTTCCGCATCGGGCGCATAGTCGGGTGGCGTACAGATCGTGAGTTTCATGCCCAGGGACCCCGCCAGGTGAATCAGCGAATGCGCGACGTTGTTGCCGTCTCCGATGTACACCAGCCGATCTTTGCGGAGCTCACCGTGCTCCATCATCGTCAACGCATCCGCCATCGCTTGGCAGGGGTGAAGCGCATCCGTGAGCGCGTTGATGACGGGTACCGATGAATTTGCCGCAAGATCAACAACCAAGCCATGACTGTAGGTACGCGCGACGATCGCATCACACCAGCAACTCAGGTTTCGGCCAACGTCTTCGATCGGCTCACGTTCGCCGATCTTCACCTGTGTCGCAGGCAGATAGATCGCGTTCGCGCCGAGTTCCGCAACACCGATTTCGAAGGTGACGTGCGTTCGCAAACTTGGCTTTTCAAAATAGAGCAGCACGGACCGCCCTTGCAATGTGGGTGTCGGCGTTCGATTGGCACGCAGTCGTTTGAGTTCACGCGCGCGTTCCAGCATGGAGTGCAACGCATCGGACGACCAATCGGCAAGGGAAATAAAATCTTTCGGTAACGTCACAGCCGCTCCGATTGAATCCAAGTACCCACACCACCGTCAGTAAAAATCTCCAACAACAGTGCATGGGGAATTCGACCATCGATAATATGCGCCGAGCGCACGGAACCGCTGCAAGCGTTCATGCAGCATTCGAGCTTTGGGATCATGCCGCCTTGAACCGTCCCATCCTCGATCAGCTCATGTGCATACTGCGCCTTGATCCGCGTGATCAATTCACCGTCACGGTTGAGAATACCGTCTACATCGGTGAGTAAGATCAGCTTCTCGGCGTTTAACGCCATTGCGATTTGGCCAGCGGCTTCATCCGCATTCACATTGAAAGTACGTCCGTTTTCGTCGTAACCAATCGGCGCAATGACGGGGATGTGACCGCTCTGAGTCATCGTGATCAAAACGCTGGGATCGATGGCCTCCGGCGTTCCGACATTCCCAAAGTTCGTGCCCTTGGAGTCGCTTCGCTGCCGCACACGCATCAGACCTGAATCCTTGCCCGTAAGACCGATCGCACGACCGCCCGCGCGTTCAATCAATCCGACAATCTCGGGATTCACGCGGCCCCCCAGCACCATCTCGACCACTTCCATGGTCTCGTCATCCGTGACGCGAATGCCGTCCACAAATTCGGTTTCCTTGCCCAGTCGCTTCAGCATCTCGCCGATCTGTGGGCCACCACCGTGCACGATAACCGGGCGCAGCCCGATGTAGCGCAGCAGCGTCACATCGGTGGCGAAACTCGCTTTGAGCTCGTGATCCGTCATCGCGGCGCCGCCGTATTTGATGACGATGGTTTTCTCGTAGAAGGCCCTGATGTACGGCAATGCCTCGACCAGAACCCCGGCTTTTTCAATCAGCTCTTTCATAGCCACTCAGAGTACGAAACGAGACAGGTTCTCGTCACCTGCGATATTTCCGAGCTTGTCTCGAACCTGGGCGCCATCCAGCACGACCGTCTCGCCGCCACGATCCGGTGCGTCGAAGAGCAGATCGTCTAGAAGCCGCTCGAGCACCGTATGCAACCGGCGGGCACCGATATTCTCGGTCGTTCGATTCACTTCCGCGGCAATTCGAGCGATTTCTGCGATCGCATCGGGCTTAAACTCCAAGGTCACGCCCTCGGTCAGCAGCAGCGCCTGATACTGCTTCACCAGTGCGTTATCGGGTTCCTCCAAAATGCGCACGAAGGCGGCCTCATCCAGGTCTTCTAATTCGACCCGAATCGGAAAACGCCCCTGCAACTCAGGAATCAGATCCGAAGGTCTCGACACGTGGAAAGCGCCGGCCGCAATGAAAAGAACATGATCGGTATGCACCATGCCGTGCTTGGTCTGCACGCTACAGCCTTCGATCACGGGCAGCAGATCTCGCTGCACGCCTTCGCGCGAAACATCCGCACCTTGGGCTTCGCGGCGCGCGATCTTATCGATCTCATCCAAAAAAACAATCCCGGAAGACTCGACACGTTGGACTGCAAGCTCGCGCACAGCGTCGGGATCAAGCATTCGATCGGCCTCCTCATCGACCAAAATCTCGCGCGCTTGTGCGACAGTAATTCTCCGCTGCTTGGTCTTACGCGGCATCATATTGCCGAGCATGTCCTTGAGCGAGAAACCCATCTCCTCGATTCCTTGCGGTGAAAAAATCTCCACCGTCGGTGTGGAGCGATCTGACGTCTCAATTTCAACTTCGCGGTCTTCCAGTTCTCCGGCACGTAGCTTATTGCGCAGGCGCTCGCGCGTGGTGCTCTCACCCGCGCCGCTATCGGTGGGTGCTGGAAACAGCGCGTCGAGCAAGCGTTCTTCCGCGATCCGTGCGGCCGAAGTTCTGATCTTTTCCACTTCCTCATCACGTACGAGTTTCACCGCGAGCTCCGTTAAATCGCGAATGATGGATTCGACATCGCGGCCCACGTAGCCAACCTCGGTAAATTTAGATGCTTCAACCTTGATAAACGGCGCGTCGGCTAGTTTTGCGAGCCGGCGCGCGATTTCGGTCTTCCCCACGCCGGTGGGACCGATCATCAAGATGTTCTTGGGTTGAATTTCGTCGCGCAGGTCACCTTCGACCTGTTGGCGGCGCCAGCGATTGCGCAATGCGATCGCAACCGCACGTTTCGCGTCTGGTTGACCCACGATGTAATGGTCGAGCTCAGATACAACCTCGCGTGGTGTAAAGGACCTCAACTCTCTAACTCCTCAACGACAATCTCGTGATTGGTATACAGACAAATATCTGCGGCGATGTTCATCGCTTCTTCAACGACTTGCTTGGACGACCATTTTGTTGCCCGCAGCAACGCTCGAGCCGCCGCCAACGCCTGCGTGCCGCCGGAACCGATCGCAGCGACTTCATCGTCGGGCTCGATCACATCGCCATTACCGGAAAGCAGTAGCGTTTCCGTGCGATCAGCAACAAGCATCAACGCTTGTAGCTGTCGCATGCTTCGATCCATGCGCCAGTCTTTGGCCAACTCTACCGCCGCACGGCGTAAAATACCGCCAAACTCTTCGAGTTTCGCCTCGAACCTTTCCACCAATGCGATCGCATCTGCGGTCGAACCCGCAAAGCCAACCAATATACTGCCACCGCGTAGGCGTTGAACTTTTCTGGCGCGGGTTTTCATCACGCTCTCGCCGAAAGTCACCTGACCATCGGCCGCCATTGCAACCACGCCGTCGCGGCGCACGGCAATCACCGTCGTGCTATGCGTTATCATCTATTCCCCTTTTGCCCGCGGATGGGTTTGACGGTAGACGCGGGCCAAGCGTTCAGCCGAAATATGAGTGTAGCGCTGCGTCGTCGACAGGCGTTCATGACCCAAGAGTTCCTGAATCGAGCGCAGATCGACGTCCGCATCCAAAAGATGGGTCGCGTAACTATGGCGGAGACTATGGGGCGACGCGGAGCGTTTTACCCCCGCCACAAGCAGACGACGGCGCAGCAGCGTCCGCACACCGCGATCGGTGAGGCGACCTCCGCGCGCGTTGAGGAACAAAGGCTCCGCCAGAATTCCAGCTTGGGGTCGCGCACCCAGGTAATCATCAAGCGATGCTCGGGCCTGGCGCGGCAACGGTACGACGCGTTCCTTATCACCCTTCCCTCGCACCCGCACCTCGGAACGATGTGTATCGATATCGCGAACATCCAGTGGAACCAGTTCGCCGACGCGCAGCCCCGTGCTGTAGAGAAAATCGAAGAGCGCACGATCCCGCAGCTGCAACATCGGGACACGGTTTTCGTCCTTGCTCTCGATCAATGCTTCGCATTCCGTGGGACTGAGGGGTGACGGCAAGCGTCGCTCCTGCTTCGGCGAAGGAATACCTTCGCTTGGGTCACGCGCGATCACGTCCGTGCGTAGACGAAACTGATAGAACGCGCGCAGCGCCGATAGCCGACGGTTTCGTGTCGACGCCCGGTGTTGGCGATGAAACGACGCAAGATAGGAACGCAGCGCAAGCGAATCCATTTGGTCCAGTCCACGCGCGCGCTCACAATCGTCACTCTCGGCGAGGCGTTCGACTTCATGTCGATAGGCGCGCAACGTATGCGCCGAATAGCCACGTTCCACGCGTAGATAGTCGACAAAAGCGTCAATCGCTTTGGCGTCTTTCTTCGTCACGGTATTCCTGGCCGGACTTGGTCGCGAAACGCCTCCAGATCCAAGAGCGCACGCTCCGACATCTTCTCGTTGCGTTCACGCTTGGGCGTACGACGTGTCTGCCCCTCGAGCGGCGGGAACAAACCGTAGTTGATATTCATCGGTTGAAACGATTTCAGGTTCCCCTCGCGCAGGTGACGCAGTAACGCGGCCAGCGCGGTGGTTTCCGCGGGGCGCGGGGGCACACGATCGGAAGCACGAAACGCGACAAAAATCCCGGCGAGCAATCCGAGCGCCGTCGATTCCACGTAGCCTTCCACACCGGCAATCTGTCCCGCAAAGTAGAGGTCAGGTCTCTCGACGTGTTCCAACCATTCGTTCAGAAGTAGTGGCGCCTTGATGAACGTATTTCTGTGCACAGAACCGAAGCGCGCAAAGACCACGTTCTCCATGCCGGGCAACGTGCGAAAGATGCGCTTCTGCTCACCGATGCGCATTCGCGTTTGAAACCCCACCATATTGTAAAGCGTGCCCGCGCGATCTTCTTGGCGCAACTGCATCACCGCGTACGGCGCGTCGCCGCCGCGTGGATCCCTCAAGCCGACGGGTTTCATGGGTCCAAACGAAAGTGTTTCACGACCGCGCGCAACCATCACCTCGACAGGCAGGCACGCCTCGAAATACTTGGCCGCCTCGAATCGATGTAGCGGCACTTTTTCTGCACGTGCGAGTTCTTCAACGAATGCGTAGTACTGTTCGCGATCGAGTGGAATGTTGAGGTAGTCGCCCTCTCCGTCTTCCCATCGCGATGCACGGAAGATCTTGTTGAGATCTAAACTATCCGCATACACGGTCGGCGAAATTGAATCGTAGAAATACAGGCTGTCTCCGCAGAGCCCCCCCAAACGTTCGGCGAGACCGTTCGAAGTCAGGGGTCCCGTCGCAACGATCGTCGGTTCATTGCCGAAGTCGGTAATCTCCTTACGCACCAATTCGATTCGCGGATGCGCTTCGATCGCGGCAGTAATCGCCGCAGCGAAACGTGTCCGATCCACCGCCAGCGCTTTACCCGCGGGTACCTGATTCGCATCCGCGACCCTGAGCACCAGCGAGCCCAGGCGACGCAACTCTTCGTGCAGCAAACCCACGGCATTGTGCACGGCATCGGAACGCAGGCTATTGGAACAGACCAATTCGGCGAGATTCTCAGAGGTATGGGCGGGGGTCATGCGCTCCGGGCGCATCTCGTAGAGGCGAACCGCGACGCCGCGTTCTGCCAGTTGCCACGCAGCCTCGCATCCCGCCAAGCCGCCACCGATCACCGATACCTGCTGCTGCATGGGCGCAAGCATAGCGGTTATCGAGCCGAGCGAACCGGCCCCGGCGGGACCCGTGTCACCGATGTCCCCTGCTGGCGCAGCTGGCCGCGTAGTTCCAGATCCAGAAGCAATGTGGAGAGGCGGGCATGAGAACAGTTCAGCCGCCGAGCGAGCGTGTCGGCATCCAGCGGCTGATCCGCAAGCCATCCCAAGATCCGCACGGCATCTGGCTCCAGGGGTTCTTCGGGCGCGGGCGGTGCTGGGGCAGATGGCCGGCCCAGCCAGGCGAGCAGGTCTCCAGGTTCGACAATCGGAATCGCGCCGTCTCGAATCAGCCGATTCGAGCCAAGACTAGCCTCGCTCCCAAACGCTCCCGGAACCACCAACACGTCGCGACCCTGATCCAAGGCGTGGCGAACGGTCCACAGCGTGCCGCTCGCGGCATGCGCCTCAATCACCAGAACCGCGTCACTCATGCCGCTGATCAAGCGATTGCGTTCCGGAAAGCGATACGGGAGCGCGGTTTCACCGGGCGGATACTCACTGAGCCAGCCACCGCGAGTGCGAAGAATCGCTTCTGCAAGGCTGAGATTTCCACTTGGTGACGGCAGATCCAAGCCCGAAGCAAAGATCGCCGCCGAACGGCCCGCGACATCTAAACAGCCCTGGTGGGCCGCCGCATCAATGCCATACGCAAGCCCGCTGACGATTCCCACCCCCGCGGCTGCAGCGTGTGCGGCCAACTGGCGCGCTGCCGCCCGTCCACGTGACGTGGCACGGCGGGCACCGACGATGGCGAGACGCGGCGCCGGCGGCAACTCGCCCCTCAGATACAGAGCGACCGGTGGGTCCGGAATCTGGCGCAACTCCGCCGGAAACTCGGGTTCTTCGAAATGCAGAATACGAAGGCCAAGCAAACGCGAGCGCTCAGCTTCTAATGACGTCGGTTCTTTACGATCTTTCAACTGGGTCTCGAACGGGACCCGCGGGGGTGAGGCGCTAGAATAGCGAACCCATGACCGAAAGAGCGACCGTAAACCGGGAGTTACTGCTCCCATACTTGGTGCCGTACCTCATCTACGTGGGCTTTGGCTTCGTGCCAGAGACTTGGCTCGGCCAGGCGGAAAACTATTGGTTTCGCGCAGCCAGCACCGGGATCACACTCGCTTGGGCTTGGCGTCGCTATGTGTCGATTCTCGGACCCAGGTCGTGGGGCATGTCCTGTCTCGTGGGGTTGGGCGCTGGGACGCTGGGTTTAGGGCTTTGGATCGTCCTGCTCCTGCCGTTCTCGGGTACCGCCGGACCGACATGGTCCGCTGAATCCACTTTGGCGCGCGCCATCGCCTCTGGATTCATCGTGCCGATCTTCGAGGAACTCGTCATGCGCGGGTACATATTGCGCGTTGCGTTCCAATGGGACCAGGCGCGTGTAGCGGGTGCCGACGATCCACTCGGCGAAGCACTCGATCGGCGGTCGATCAACGACGTCGCTCCGGGCAGCTGGACTGCGCTTGCAATTGCGATTTCGACCTTGGCCTTCATGGCGGGACATGATTTTGCCGCCTGGCCCGCTGCGGTCGCGTACGGACTTTTAATGTCGGGACTTTGGGTTCTGCGCAAGGATTTGCTTTCCTGCATCATCGCGCACGGCACCACCAATCTTCTGCTTGCGGGTTTTGTCTATGAGACCGGGCACACGGGCCTCTGGTAAAGGAGTTCAGCATGGGAGAGATCCCAGAGAAATACGATCACCTAGAAACCGAAGCGCGCTGGATGAAACGCTGGGACGACGCGCGAATCCATGCCTGGGACCCCGAGCGGCCGCGTGAGGAAACCTTTGTCGTCGACACCCCACCACCGACGGTGTCGGGGTCTTTACATATCGGTCACGTCTTCAGTTACACCCACCAAGACGTGCTCGTGCGTTTCCAACGAATGCAGGGGAAGAACATCGCGTACCCGATGGGTTGGGATGACAACGGCTTGCCCACGGAGCGACGTGTACAAAACATCTTCGGCGTCCGACCCAATCCCAGTCTGAGTTACGACCCGGATTGGCAGCCACGTCGTGACAAAGGCAAGAAAGATCCGGTCGAGGAAATCTCGCGCAAGAACTTTGTTGAAGCCTGCAGCATCATCACCGAAGAAGACGAGAAAGCTTTCGAGGATCTCTGGCGTCAGCTCGGCCTGAGCGTCGACTGGAATCAGACCTACGCCACCATCGATGCGCACTGTCGTCGACTTTCCCAGCTTTCGTTCTTGGATCTCTTGAGCAAAGGCTACGCCTACCAGAACTTGGCGCCCACCATGTGGGACATCGATTTCAAAACTGCGGTCGCGCAGGCGGAAATCGAAGATCGAGAGAAGGGCGGCGCGTACCACGACATTCGTTTCGCGATTGAAGACGGGGACGAACTCACCATTTCGACCACGCGTCCCGAACTACTCGGCGCCTGCATTGCGGTGGTCGCGCACCCCGACGACACGCGTTACCAACATCTCTTCGGTAAACGCGCCATCACGCCGCTCTACCACGCTCCCGTGCCCATTCTCGCCGCCGACCATGCCGACCCGGAAAAAGGCACCGGGATTTTAATGGTCTGTACTTTCGGTGACTTGATGGACGTGGAGTATTGGAAACACTCCGACCTGCCCACCAAGCAATTGCTCGGTCGCGACGGTCGTATTTGCGCGGCCATCTACGGTGAAGACCCGTTCGAAAGCCTGGATGCCGAAACGGCCAATAGAAACCATGCGCAGATCGAGGGGCTCTTCGTAAACCAAGCACGCAAGAAGATCGCCGAGATGTTGGCGGAGGACGGCACAGCGGTTCGTGGATCGGGCGCAGCCCTCGTTGGCGAGCCCAAGCCCATTCAACATCCGGTGAAGTTCTACGAGAGGGGGGATCGACCGCTTGAGCTCATACCCACCCGTCAGTGGTTCATTCGTATTTTGGATTTCAAGCAGGAGCTGATTGAGCAAGGGCGCAAGATCGAGTGGCATCCCGCATCGATGCGCGTGCGCTATGAAAACTGGGTCGATGGATTGAACCAGGACTGGTGTGTCGGTCGACAGCGTTACTCCGGCGTACCGTTTCCAGTTTGGTATCCGCTCAATGGCGATGCTGAACCCGACTACGCCAATCCAATTGTGGCCGCCGCCGACGCGCTACCCGTGGATCCATTATCCGATTTACCACCGGGCTATCGTGAAGACCAACGCGGGAAACCGGACGGTTTCATGGGTGACCCCGACATCATGGACACTTGGGCTACATCATCGCTCACGCCGCAAATCATGAGCCATTGGGGGCTCGAACCCGAACGCCATCAGCGTCTTTTCCCCATGGACGTGCGACCGCAATCACACGAGATCATACGCACGTGGGCGTTTTACACGATCGTCAAAGCGTGGATGCACGAAAAAGAAATCCCGTGGCGGCACGTCACGATCAGCGGTTGGATTCTCGATCCCGACCGCAAGAAGATGAGCAAGTCCAAGGGTAATGTGGTTACACCCAATGATCTGCTCGAGGAGTACTCCTCCGACGCGATCCGCTATTGGGCGGCACGCGCGAGACTCGGAACCGATACCGCATTTGACCCCAAGGTTTTCAAAATTGGGCGGCGCCTCGCAACCAAGGTCTTTAACGCGAGCCGCTTCACATTGATGCAATTGGATCGCGTCGGCGAAACCACCATCGCACCCGATATCGCAGCCATCCAGGAGCCGATTGATCGCGCGTTTATCGTGCGCCTTCGAGATCTCATTCAAAATGCCACGCGTTCATTCGAAAAATTTGACTACGCGACGGCGCTACAATCGAGCGAAGAGACCTTTTGGAGTTTCTGCGACGATTACCTTGAGCTGGTGAAGATGCGCTCCTATCAAGAGGAAGATTCACCCGCGCGGAAATCTGCAACAACGTCCCTCCAGATTGCACTTCGGAGCTTCTTGAAGCTCTTCGCACCATTCATGCCCTTCGTCACCGAAGAAGTCTGGTCATGGCGTTTCGCGGGTTCAGGTCGTGATGAATTTGTCCACACCAGCGCCTGGCCGGATGCGAGCGAGCTCGCCAAGATCGATGCGGATCCAGGCGATGTCTACAGCGTCGCCATCGAGGCGCTGCGCAAGATCCGCGCGGCTAAGACCCAAGCCAAGAAGAGTTTGCGCTGGCCTGTGGTCAAACTCGAAGTCGTTGGACCCGAAGAAAGTCGCAACGCGCTCGCATCGGTACTCGATGACGTTCTCCGCGCCGGCAACGTCGATCCCGATGCCGTCGAGATCAAAGACGGCCCCGCTCCCGAGGGCGAGCTGCTGCAGATTACTGCGACTCTCTCAGAGGAAAGCGATCAGCCCGCCTAGGGCATTTGCCGAAACGATTCCCCGATTTGAATCTCGGTGGCCGATTGACGCACGAGCGCGACAGCGGTTTCCGGCGAAGAGCGCAGAATAAAAATACGACCGAGGATATCGTCCGGTACGAGGACCTTCGCAGTCGTCACCGGATCGCGAACTTCTTTACCAGGTCGGTAAACGACGAACTCACGACCGGTCACCACTCCATCTTCGACGCCACGGTTCAAAATCACCACGTCGCCTTCTCCGATGTACTGTCGGTATGGCTGCACGGCGATCACATGACCATCGATGGGGTCATTGTTATGGTTTTGTTTGAATTCCATGGGGAGTTCTGCGTACGGAATCATGCGGTCCCCAGGCTCTACCTCAACGTACGAATCCAAAATCAGCGCATAGGCGGATTCGGGGTGGAGCTCTGCGATCTCTGCGCGACCAAGAACCTGAACGAAGTAGCCAAGCGGCTCTGAGGTCTTTGGGTGACGCACACGCTTGCGCACACGATAGATCGTGAACGAATCACCGATATGCGCGGAACCTTCCCCGATGCTCACGATGGTGCGCTGGCCCTGCGAAGACCAGTACTGCTCGTTGTGGCTGCCCAAAACGGCACCGGACGCGCGGTACTCGTCCTCAGAAACAAAGCTGTATCGATGCAGACCGGGGTAGAGGAGCGTGCGCTCCACAGCGGTTGATCCAAGATCTAGCGCGGCAAAAGGATCGGGTGGCTCCAAATCTTCATCGCCAGAACTCATGCCCTCGGCCGCAGCGGGCACATCGCTCGGCCCCATACCAGACTCTTGCATAGCGAGCAGCTCGACGGCCTCCTCGGCCGTTACCTTGCGCATTCGACCTTCAGTGATCCAGATCAAATCACCTGGGTAAATGCGATGTGGATTACTAATGTCGTCGTTTTCTTTCCAGATCGACGGCCAGATCCAAGGCGTACCCAAGTAGGTGTCGGTAATGTCCCAGAGCGTGTCGCCGGTAACTACTTTGTGCAGGCGGCCTTTCTCGCCATCAGGTGTCACACCTGCACCTTGTGCGAACGCAATGGTCGGAAGAACCAGAACGGTCAATATCAAGATTAGAAGTCGGTGCCCGGGCATGAAATTCCCCTTCATCTGCCCACGCAAATCGGCATTCCAAACGCCCATCCTTAGCGCGTTTTTCCATGGGCCCGAGCTGTGACGTATCTCACATGTGCTGCTTCGAGAACGCGGGTCGCTATCTGGCGAAGTGCGTGCGCATCATATGCGTATCACTTGCGAGCAAGAGACAGATCTAGCCCGCCTGAAGTCGCGCGAGCATTTTTTCGGCCTCAGCACGGCTGCCGAACTCGGCCGCTTCATCCAACGAGCGCTTCAGTTCTTCGAGCGCGCGGTCCAACTCGCCGTTGAGTTCGTACGTCTGCGCCAAGTGGTAACGCACGGTGGCCCGAATCGCGGAACCTGCTGGGTAGCCTTCAATCGCTTCGCGAAACAGCGAGATGGCGGCCGTGGGAATGTTTTTCCGGTAAAGCACCCAACCGAGCGTATCTGCCACCTCAGGGCTTTGTGGCATGCGCTCCTTCGCATCCTGTGCGAGCACGAGCGCACGATCGAGATCCTCTGCTTTGGCGCTATCTGAGTCGGCCAGAATCCACGCCAAGTTGTTCATCGCCACCGCGCTCTCCTGATCGAGACGTAATGTGGTTTCGTACGACTCACGTGCTTTCGACTTGTCACCTAGGATCTCGTAGATCTGTGCGATCTCCAAATGCAGCGATGGAACGCTCGGCAGCTTTTCAATCGCGCGTCGATAGGTCGCAGCGGCGTCTTCATTGCGGTTCGTCAAGCGATACAGCTTTGCCAAGCTAATATACGAATTAATCAGATCCGGATCTTTTTCGATGGCGGTATTGAGATCGGATTCCGCTTCTTTCATCAACATGATCTCGCCATTGCGTCGCAGACCGCCTCGAATATCACCGCGGAGCGCATAGAGGAGCGCGCTATCGGGATGCGCCTTGATTCCCTCGTCCAAACGCGCCAATGAAGCTTCGATTTTCTTCTCCTGCACATCGATCAATGCGAGCTGTCGAATCAATTCCGGCTTGGACGCATGGTCGTCTAGACTCGTTAAAATTTCGCGCGCGCGTTCGAATTGATCTAGACGCAAATACCCTTCGCTAAGCGTGAGTCGAACCGAATCCGACGCGTCATCCTTCAGCGTGATACCATTGAGTGCGCTGAGCGCGTCGTCGGTACGACCAAGACCCGCAAGCGCATCGGCGAGGATCAACCACATGCGTACATCGCCGGGTCGACTTTCCAGCGCGGCCCGGGCTTCTTGTGCAGCGAGCTCGCGCTCACCCTGCTGCAGATACAGAGCCGCGAGTTGGCTACGCGCAAACGGATTATCCGCATCCAATTGCAACGCTTGCAGGAACTCACTTCGCGCCAGCTCACTCTGCGCTTGTTTTATATAGATGGTGCCCAGCAGAACATGCGCGTTCGCGTTGGGTTGCTCCTGAAGTACCTGTCGCAAGCGCGAGGCTGACTCATCAAGTTGACCTTCCACCAGCAAGAACTTGGCTTCCGTAAATAGACCCAGCACGCTACTCGGATTCTCTTCCAGAATTTTCTGCACCACGGTGCGTGCTTCTTCCATCGCTTCAGGCGTACCGCCGCTGCGTTCAATCACGTACGAAGCACGCGTCAAGCGTGCGCGTTCGGACTGTGGGTCGACCTTCAAGGCGCGTTCTATCGTCTCATGGGCTTTGTCGATATTCCCAACGCGACGATGAAACTCAGCAAGAATCAACAGGGGTGCAGGATCGTCGGGAAGCTTCGACGCACGCTCCTCGAGCATTTTCTCGGCGCGCTCGATTTGACCGCTTCGCGCATAGAAACGCGCGAGGTTCTGCAGGATCTCTGGATTATCGGGCTCTTCTTCTCGCGCTAAGAGCAGCTGCGCTTCGGCGGAATTTGGATCTTTGGAAAGCAGGTGGAAGTTCGCCAGAAACATCCGCGCGAGTGTTCGATCGCCACCGAGCTCCGCAACTTCGACCGCTGCCTGGTACTGTGCCAGCGCTTCGTCCATCTGATCCGCAGTCGCATAGAAGTTTCCCAACCCGAGGTAGTTGTCTCGACTCGGATCCACTTCGATTAAACGTTTCAACAGTAGCTCCGCGCCGTCTCTATCACCTTGTCGGAACAGCGCTTGCGACTTGAGTTTTAATGCGTCCACATTCTTGGGGGCCAGAATGAGCACGCGGTCGAGATCGGCGAGCTGTGCCTCGAGCTCCCCATCGAAGTAGGAAACCTTCGCGCGCAAATTGAGCGCCTCCAGGTTTTCTGAGTCGCGTTTTAAGACTTCGTCAACCGCCTCTCGGACGACGTCATAACGGCGCGCGAGAAACTCCTGATTCGCCTGCTTGAGCCGGTACTCGATATTGTCCGGCTCTAAGCGAACGGCTTCTTTGTACTGCCAGAGTCCTTCAGCATAATCGCCGAGATTCCAAAGTGTCTCCGCCATTCGGTAATGCGACTGCGAATCATCGGGATTGAGTTGAAGCAGATTGAGAAATTCAATCTTGGCTTCGCTCCACTCCTCATTGGCATAATATTCGTTCGCACGCTCACGATGCTGGTGCGCGCGCTCTTCTTCCGAAGTGCACGCCAAAACCATGGCGACTAGACAAAGTATTCCTACAATTCGCATTCCTATCCTCCGGCATCGGTCCGACCAACATTCGGTCGTGATGACAAGCTCTAGCATACGTCAGAGTCTTCCTCAGCCTGTGGCTTCAGTGGTGTGCGGTTTTTCCGCCAGCCTGAATGGGTAATACCCAGGCGCTGAATGCGGTAGTTCAATTTTCGACGACTCATACGTAGCAAAGATGCGGCGTCTTTTTGCACCCAACCTGTGCGCTCCAGTGCCTGCAGGATCAGCGATTTCTCCACCTCGCGGTAATCGACACCGCTACGCGGCAAACGAATCTCCCCAGGCGCCTCGATGCGGGTATCGCGAGCGGCCCGATCCCAAGTCAGGTCCTCGGGACCGATCCAATCGTCGTCCCCCATCAGCACGGCACGCTCCAGCACGTTGCGTAGTTCGCGTACGTTGCCCGGCCATGGGTAGCCGCGCAACTGGTCGATCGCGGCCGGTCTCAGGCCGTGCTTCGGACGGCCCTGGCCGCGATTGAGTTCCGCCAGAAGGTTACCCGCGATCGCTTCAACATCATCGGAACGAGCCCTGAGTGGTGGCAGGTGCATCGAAATGACATTCAATCGATAGAACAGATCTTGACGAAATAGACCGCGCGCAATCAACCCCGCGAGGTCATGATTGGTCGCAGCGATCACCCGTACATCCACGCGCACCGCGCGTGTGCCGCCAACGCGTTGAAACTCCTGTTCCTGCAACGCCCGAAGTACTTTCGCCTGGGTTGGCAAGCTCATATCACCCACTTCATCGAGAAATAGGGTTCCGCCGTTGGCTTCTTCGAAGCGGCCATAGCGTCGTTGATCCGCACCCGTGAACGCACCGCGTTCGTGGCCAAAGAGCTCACTCTCCAGCAGTGACTCCGGAATCGCGGCGCAATTCACTTTAATCAGTGGCTGCTTGCGCCGCGGCGAAGCTTCATGAATCGCCGTAGCTACCAGTTCCTTGCCCGTACCCGTTTCACCAGTAACCAAGACCGTCGCACGTCCCGTTGCAACACGCTGGATCTGTTCGCGTACCTGTCGAATCGAAGCACTGTCGCCACTCAGGCGTTCAATCGCCGCGGAGCTCGAATACGCGCCACGCAACGCGTTGACCTCGCGCCGAATCTGCTTGCGTTCGATACCGCGTTCCAACTTGATGCAGAGCTCGCGCGCGTCGTAAGGGCCTCTGACAAAATCATCAGCACCACGGTTGAGCGCGCTGACACCGGTATCGAAATCGTCTTCCGCACAGAGGACGATCGTGTTCACATCGGGCATCCGTCGCACCGCCCAGTCGAGCGCGGCGCGCGCGCTGTCTTCTTGATGCAGAATTTCGAGCATCAATGCCGCAGGCGGACCGTTGGAATCGAGGAAGTCTGCGAGTATCGTAACGTCGTAACCGACACCACCATCCACGCGATATCCGGCGCTCTCTAAATCGCTACGTATGCGGGTGAACGCCCCCGCATCTTCCATTAACAACATCACCCGCGCTTGCACAGACTCGCCTTAGCGGGGGACCACCAAGTTCAAAACCGTACTTCCTATCGGCGCTATCCGATTTGGCTAGAGGCCCAAGAACCTGCAATTAATGGGGACGGTCATTGAAACCTGCAATTAATGGGGACGTTGGTTAAAAAGTTGCACCTTTTTGCCAGGGCAAAAAGGTGCAACTTTTTAAC
>JAJDAK010000071.1 GCA_029261895.1 Deltaproteobacteria bacterium | reverse complement strand
CGACGAAAAGAACCCGGAAGAAGAACTGCGCGATCGGCCGATCATTGGGATCAAGCTGCTGGAAGGATTGAAACCGACGGCCGGGAAACCAGGAAGCTGGGGCGACGGTTCGATCTACGACCCCGGAAGCGGCCGTACTTTTCGCCTTACCATTCAACTCGAGAGTCCCTATCGCTTGTCGCTTCGCGGCTACGTCGGTTTCGAACTGCTGGGCCAAACGCGTAAATGGTTCCGCGTTCAAGACGGCCCACCCGTCTGCATGAAGCCGGAAGATGGCGGTGAGTAGAATACACGCTAGCCAGCGGTTCGTTCCGCTGCGGAGACAACCATGACCGAAAAAGACAACCTTGCGTTCATCGAAGCCTACCTCGACAACTGGAGAAAGAGTCCTCCCGATCTTCGTGCCGTCTTTCATCCTGAGGGAACACTGTTGCCACCGGGAAACGTGGAGCCTGTCGATGTTGAAGGCGCCCAGCGGATTGTCGAAGGCACGCGCAAGGCGATTCCGGACGTTACTCTCGACATTCTCCATTGGGCCGAACGCGATGGTCATATTTTCATCGAGTGGGAAATGAAAGGAACCATTCGCGGCAAAAAAGTCACGTGGCGTGGAATCAATCGCAATCTTTTATGCGGCAGCAAATCGGTTGAAGCCGTATCCTATTGGGATCGGCTAAGCTTCTTCGAACAAATTAGTGCATCGAATACAGAACTCGACTTGCTCAGCACAATCGAGAATGAAACCCGTTAGGTAGACATCCCATGAAGAATCAGAAAAAAGGCAGCAACTTTCGCGATCTCCACCAAAGAGATGTTGCGTTCGTGATTCCCAATCCCTGGGACATCGGCACGGCGCGGCTGCTCGCGCATCTGGGATTTGAAGCACTCGCGACAACGAGCGCGGGTTACGCATTTTCTCATGGAAAGAAAGACGGCGAGATCGGACGCGACGAGATGATGCAACACATCAGCACGATCGTCGCCGCGACGGAGCTACCGGTGAGTGGTGATCTCGAAAACGGTTTCGGTGATAGCCCCAACGCGGTAGCCGAAACGATTCGCCTCGCGGCAGAAACTGGCCTGGTTGGCGGATCGATAGAGGATTCCACAGGCCGAGCGGATGATCCGATCTACGATCATGGTCTCGCAGTGGAAAGAATCCGAGCGGCTTCCGAAGCGGCGCGACTACTTTCGTTCCCTTTCACACTCACAGCGCGTTCGGAAAACTACTTAGTCGGGCGGCCCGACTTAGAAGACACGATCAAGCGGCTCCAGGCATACCAGGATGCGGGTGCCGACGTTCTCTATGCGCCTGGCATCAAAGATCGCAGTGACATCGCGGCAATCGTCAAAGCCGTGGATCGGCCCGTGAACGTTGTGATGGGTTTGGCGGGCGCAAAGCTCAGTCTTGCAACGCTTTCGGAAATTGGCGTGAAGCGCGTAAGCGTCGGTAGCGCGCTATCTCGCGCTGCTCTGGGCGCTTTCCTTCGTGCCGCCGAAGAGATGCGCGATCACGGAACGTTTACGTTCGCCGATCAGGCAGTAAGTTTCGGCGACATCAGCAGCATGTTCGAGGCGTGAATTTGAAACTCTTCTAAGCCGTCTCAGACACCATTGGCTGATGTCACGACCCTGGCCAAAACAATAGATGAGGTACCTTCGTGAAGACCCTATTGATCCATTCCATGTTTCTTTTGCTGGTAGCGACCCCATCGGTGGCCTCAGAGTCGGCCGTAGGTGCGGTCGACCACGTGGGCTTGACCGTCACAGATCTCCAAGCCTCAGAAACTTTCTTCACAGACGCCCTTGGTTTCACCCTCATTCGGCATGACAATGATTACCCCTCTGTATTTCTGACAAATGGCGACGTTATCGTGACGCTCTGGCGCGCTACCGACCCGAACGAAGCCATCCCGTTTGATAGAAAACGGAATGTCGGGCTCCATCATCTTGCGTTTAAGGTTGAGAGCTTCAAGGCGCTAGACGCGTTGCACGAACGCCTTAAAAATATTTCTGGAGTTCGAATTGAGTTCGCTCCCGAACCTCTCTCGGGTGGACCGACAAAGCACATGATGATTCGGGAACCCAGCGGCAACCGATTGGAGTTTATTCATCGGCCGCAGCAACCCGGTCAACGCGACACTGGAAGCAGTTGAACTTGGATCGGATATGAACGTAAGCAACCGATCGATCGCTCAGAATCGATTGACATGCCGATGTGATTTCAGACCCCGGGACCACATTGCCCGTGTCGTAGCGAATCCAATGGTCATCGCTATATCCGCGCACCACTGCAGGGTCGAGAAGTGAAAACCAATCCGGGAGCTTCTCGCCGTCATACCTCTCGCAGGAATCTCTATGCAGAAAGATCGGTCCTGTTTCTGCATACGGCTGTGGTGATTCAAATGGTCGGTACGAAAGAACAAGTTTCATCTCACCCTCTGCGATGAGGCCAAGGCAGTGACGACACGGACCACCCAACCAGTTTGATACATACTGCTGCGCAAGTTGGCCGCTCGCGTCGAACCCGCCTTCTCGGAATTTGATGACTTCATCGGTTGAGATTCCCTGCACTCGAAGGTTCATTTCCACGTCTCCTCATTGATTTCGTCCTCGTATGATTCAAGCGCGAAAGACTTGGGTGAGCTGGCGGTATTCGGTCACCGTATCCTTTCTTCCAGCTGGTACAATCATTCTGGACAGGAGGATTGAATGGCTCGCACGATTCAGCTCGCCGCTTCTTTACCCGCTTCACCGGACCGTCTCTTCGACATGTACCTCGACCCGGCCGAACACGCCGCTTTCACCGGATCACCCGTCACCATCTCAGATCAACCTGGTGCGGCCTTCAATGCTTTCGACAACGTTCTTACCGGAACCATTTTACAAGTCGTTCCCAAACGCTTGATCGTTCAGTCATGGCGTTCGCCGCACTGGAGCGCCGACAATATCGACTCGACGCTCATTCTCTCATTCTTGCCGCAGGGTGACGGCGGCCGAATTGAGCTAGTGCAAGTCAACGTGGTCGACAAAGATTTTGCTGGAGTCAGTCAGGGTTGGGAGAAATACTACTGGACCCCCTGGCGGGAGTACCTCACACGCGAATAACGGTCGCTGAGAGGCCACCGAACCTTGTACGAGGAGAAACAGCAGTGACACATAAACAAGCCGGGCTTCTGATCTTTCACGGCGCCTTACTTCTTTTCATTGGAAATCTTGTGGGTTTCATTTTCGCAAACGCGATCGTTGAAAACTGGGGAGCGGATGCTGAACGTGCATGGCGCGTAGCCCACACCTCGCTTGTACTAGGCGGAATTATTTACGTCGCAATCGGTGCGGCCAGGAATCACATCGCGCTTTCACAACGGCTCAATTCATTTCTCGTTCGAGCGCTGATTGGAACGGCTTACGTCTTTCCGGCAGCCCTCATACTCGGTGCGAACATTGGTGCGCGCGGCCTCTCGGAAGATGGACCACCACTTCACGTATTCGTCTTTGCATGCTTCGTCGTTTCCGTTCTCGCCCTCATCGCGACTTCAGCACTTTTTCTCTGGGGTACTTATCGTGGCTTGAGCCACGAGGACGCTTAAGAGGAACTCCTCAATGAAACACTGTCCCAACGACGAGTGCCCAGACTTGGTCAAGTACGACATCGTGGCTGAGTTCGAAGACGACGTGACGGTCTGTTCCAAATGTGGGACGTCGCTCAAGTTGAAATTATGGGTGCTCCCGAGTTAGCGGATCGTGCTCGCGAGATCGCACTCAGCTTCGAGCAAGACAACGCGGTAGAATAGAAACCAGGTCAAGGAGGCTCGTTCGGTGCACGAAAGAAGCGTAATAACTCAGCTGGGTGAAATTTCTCTGAGTGTTGACGAAGCCGGAACAGGTCCCCCGCTGGTTTTCATGCACGGAGTGTTTCTCGATCGCAGTTTGTGGGCCGAGTACGACAGTAAGTTCACCGGCAGAACTCATGTCTACATCGACATGCCTGCCCACGGGAATAGCAGCAATGTGGGGCACGACTGGAGCCTGGAAGATTGTGCGGGGATGCTCATTGCGATTCTCGACGAACTTGGAATTCGGCAGTGCATCGCGGTGGGTCAATCATGGGGCAGCATGACGGCGCTACGCGCCGCGAGTACACATCCATCACGCTTTGCCGGCTTAGCGCTATTCAACATGCCATTTCAGGCGTCGACTGGATTGGGTCGATTGGGTTTTAGATTGCAAAAACTCATGGTCGGATTTCAAAATTTCTACGGTGCGCAAGCAGCAAAGTCTTTGTATTCAGAATCCCTGCTTCGGGAGCGACCCGAGCTTTCCACTGCGTTGCAAGCAAGACTCCGCAAACGCCTGGCGAAAGAAATTTCACGGGTCATCGACGCCGTGATCTTGAACGCCGAAGACGCGGCGCCGCTTTTGAATGACCTCAAAGTTCCGGCGCTCGCGATCGCTGGCGAAACCGACTACGTCGGTCAAGCACCCGGCATTGAAACGGTTGTCGTGCCGGGAGGGCATGTGAGCCCCACCGAAGCGGTGGATCAATCGAAGCTGGCGATTCAGCGAGTGATCGGGATGACGCGCGACTCGAACGATCCCTCCATATGAGTTGATCATGCGCCCGCCCCCTCTCGCGCGGGTGGCCTTGACTCTCCCACCGGGGGAGACCCGATCCTATTGCGACCGCCACGAAAGGCGGGATAGGAGGTCTCCGATGAATAGTTTGTACCCTGTGATCTGCACTGAGGACGTCGCTGCTTGCAGCGTCTTTTATCAAGAACTGCTGGGACTCAAGCCAGTATTCGAAGCAGACTGGTTTGTTCAACTACAAGCGCCGAGCAATCCGTTGGTCGAGATTGCGTTCGTGCAGCGCGCTCACCCGAGTGTTCCTAAAGCTCACCAAAACGCTGCTGCCGGAGTACTCATCACGATTGAGTTGGACAATGTGGACGAAATTCACACCCGCGCTATTGGCATGAATCTGCCCATTGTTCTGGGTCTTCGTGACGAAGCGTGGGGGCAGCGTCACTTCATTACGCAAGATCCGACAGGATTGTTGCTGGATGTCGTCAAGGTCATTCCGGCGGCGGCCGAGTTCACAGACAACTACGCGATCGGTTAAGCTTTCGATATGGCCAACCGCAACTTGATGCCGATCGGGCGTTTCGCCCGCAGCTGTCGCCTGAGCGTGAAAGCGTTACGCCACTACGACGAACTCGGGTTACTTAAACCCGAGTTCGTCGATCCGGGCTCCAAGTATCGCTATTACGGCCGGGACCAGGCACGTGACGCAATCATGATTGGAATGCTGCGCTCGTTGGACCTTCCGTTGGCTGTGATTCGCAACGCGCTCGCTGCCGCACCTGGAGACTTAAAAGCGCTTGTCGAGGCCGAAACCACGCGTATCGAAGCTGAGGTGGCTGCACGCCAGAAAACTTTGCTTTCGCTACGCCACATCGCACAATCCGGCGGACTGTCTCCATACCAGATCGAAATACGTGAACACCCTAAGCGAAACGTCGCAAGAATCAGTGGCACGACTGATTCCAGTCGCCTCATCCCAGATACCACGGAACTCATCTATGCGTTGATGGACGAACTTAAGCGAGCTGGCGTCGAGTTTCTCGACCCGGTACTCGCGATCAACGAATTCAGTGATGATACGGATCGGATCGATGTGCATGCCTGCTCGGGGTTCACGGCGGAACCGACCGAGCTCCACAGGGCGAAACTCGTGGAGCTGCCGGCTGGCTCGTTCGCATGCCTCACGCATACGGGACCCTACGAAACACTCGGCCTTGCGCACCACGCCGCCTTCGCATGGATCCAGGAGCGGGGCCACGAAGCACTTGGGCCCGTCTGGGAGTTTTACGCCAACGACCCGGCAGAAGTCCCTCCCGAAGAACTCATCACTGATGTCGCGCTCCCGCTCAGCCGCGGTCGTAGCGACTCGTAGCGATCATTCACATCCACGCGCGAGGGTTGCTAAACTTAGCGCGATGCAAAAGCCTAAGCGCCCGACCGTATCCGCCCCCGAAGCCCTGGAACGACTCCGCGATGGAAACCAGAGGTTCATCTCAGGCACACGGAAAGACACCGCTGGATTAAGTCATCCAGGACCAGGCGCTTTGCCCCAGGTGCAAGAGCCCTTCGCGATCATTCTTGGATGCTCCGATTCGCGCGTGCCAGCCGAGATCGTATTCGATCAAGGACTCGGCGATCTCTTTGTGATTCGCGTTGCCGGAAATATTGTCGCGCCCTCACAAGTGGGCAGTGTGGAATTCGCAGCCACCCGATTCGGAACACGGCTCGTTATCGTCCTAGGACATTCAGATTGCGGGGCGATTCTGACCACGTTGGAAGAGCTTCAGCAGCCGGCCAAAGACCAATCACCCAACCTGCGTTCGATCGTCGATCGAGTCCGGCCTTCAGTAGAAGCCTTGATGCACACCGACATGGCGCAAGACACCGATCTGCTCATACAACACGCTGTTCGTGCGAACGTCGACGCGTCGGTAGATCATCTACGACACGATTCTGAAATCCTGAAACGGCTCATCCAAGACGATGGACTCGTCGTCGTGGGTGCTGAATACTCGCTCGAGAATGGTGAAGTCGAATTTTTCGATGACGCATAATTAGAACTCACAAGGAAACATAATCATGTCAGAACATGTTGCGACCATTCGCTGGAGCCGCGAATCAACAGACTTCGCACACGAATCCTACAATCGCGCACATGACTGGGAATTTGACTCGGGGATTGAAGTTGCAGCATCGGCGGCACCCGATTACAAGGGCGATGCCGATCGGGTGGATCCTGAGGAAGCGTTCGTCGCTGCGCTTTCGAGTTGCCACATGCTTACTTTTCTTGCCGTCGCCGCCCGAAAGCGACTCGTGATCGATCGGTACACCGATCATGCGATCGGAATCATGGAAAAGAACGCGGACGGGAAGCTGAGCATCACGCGGGTCACGCTGCGACCGAAGATCGAGTTCGGTGGTGCGGCGACTCCATCTGCTGAGGAACTCGACAAACTGCACGAGCTGGCACACGAGCACTGCTTCATTGCGAATTCCGTACGCTCGTCTATAACCGTGGAAACACAGTGACCATGATGGCATCCATTGTTGCGCCCATGTGTGCTTACAGCTTCTTTTTGTTCTTGGTCTGGTCGCTCCTTGGATATGTACGCGTCGCGGGCGGTTTGCGCGGTGAAATTCCTCCCGAGTATTTTCGCGTCGGCCAAGGTCCGCGGCCCTCCGATAGGATCGTCGATATCCATCATCACTTCAGCAACCAGTTTGAGCTCCCTATTCTGTTCTATCTCGGCTGCATCCTGGCGCTTGTCACGGAGTCCGTCGACCAAGCCAGCATCGTGCTTGCATGGACGTTCGTGGGACTTCGAATCGTCCATACCGCGATCATTCTGGTGAAGAACGACCCCAAACGGCGCGTGGGCCCGTACGTGCTAAGTGGCCTCTCGGCATTTGCGATTTGGGCCAATATCTTCCGGAATGTTCTCTGGTCGTGAAACAACGATAGCGCTACTCAGCCTCTGGAAAACGTGCTGCTCCGGCTTCTAGCTGCACACGCAACCCGTTCGTGACAAACGAAATCGTGTGATAGAAGCCAACAAGAACAAGCAGCTCAACGATTTGATCGCTACTGAAGCTAGACTCGAGCTCGCCCCAGAGTTCATCACCCACTGACGCGGTGTCGTTCAATTCATCAACCAGGCGCAATATGGCGCGCTCCCTTTGCGACCAGCGTGAATCTTGCCAATCCCATTGGGCGGTTCCCGATATCTTCTCGTCGGGGATTCCGTATCGGCGCGCAAATACCGCAACATGGACACCCCATTCGTACTCAGAGCCACAGCGTGCGCAGGTGCGGAGGATCGCGAGTTCGCGATCTACCTTCTCGATCGACCCACGATCGAGAAGGTTCCCCGCGCGGATTTTCCCAAGGATCCGCGGGTTGTGGGCCAAAGTGCGAAAGAGCAATAGGGGCTCGACGCCAGGCGGCATCATCGCAGCGAGATTATCCGCGACATTCGCGTCATACGGCGGACTCAGGGGCTTCATACGTTCCATCGTTGTTCTCCATGTGCTATTATTTCCATAGCATACTACCGCTATCTATTTCATAGCACAAGGATGATGCCATGAGCACACCTCGGCCCGGATATCGCGTGCGAGGCTCGAAGACGGGGCGGCCCATCATGGCTGCCCTGGATCTCTTGGGGCGGCGCTGGGCTTTGCGGATCCTTTGGGAACTTCGCGGTGGCGCGCATACTTTCCGCTCACTTCAGGAAGCGTGCGACGAGATTTCACCCGCCGTACTCAACGCGCGCGTGCGGGAGCTCCGTGATGCCGCAATCGTAGAGAGAAGCGATGACGGCTACACTCTCACGCGTATTGGCCAGCAATTGACTGACGCACTCGTTCCGTTGGACGCCTGGTCAAAACGTTGGGCGCGTAAAGTAGACGCCGGGAGCAACCATTGAAAACGATCGGTCTACTTGGGGGAATGAGTTGGGAATCCACCGTTCCCTACTATCAGACGATCAATCGTATCGTCGCGAACGATCTCGGGGGGCTACATTCCGCGAAAATTCTGCTTTACAGTGTCGATTTTCATGAAATCGAAAAGTTGCAGCAAGCGGATCGATGGGATGAGTCGGGTGAGTTGCTCGCCAAGGCCGCAGGCTGTCTTGAACGCGCGGGGGCTGAGTTTCTTGTGCTCTGCTCCAACACGATGCACAAAGTGGTTTCGCAGATCGAGGCCGCGGCTTCGATTCCTCTCTTACACATTGCCGATGCTACGGCCGAACGGATATTGTCGGCAGGAATCGGAAATGTCGGTCTTCTTGGCACCTCGTTTACGATGGAAGAAACATTCTACCGCGAGCGTCTTGAAGGATACGGGCTCAACATCATCGTTCCTCAGGAGTCAGACCGCAAACTCGTGCATCGTATAATCTACGACGAGCTCTGTCGGGGACAGGTGTTGGACGCATCGCGAAACGAGTATCGCCGAGTGGTCGAGGACCTCGTCGCGCGTGGGTGCGAAGGAATGATTCTTGGCTGCACCGAGGTCGGGCTTTTGCTGCGGCCGACAGACGTCTCCACGCTTCTCTTTGATACCGCGGAGATTCATGCGGAGAAAGCCGCATACTACGCGCTCAATCATGCATGACTTCGCTTTCGCTGCAGCATTGTTCGGCCCACTTTTCTTCGGGCTCATCCTCCATGGAATTAGTATCAAGCTCGGTTGGTTCCGGGCACTGCTTGTTCCGATCGACCGCGGGGCAAAGTTCCGCGGCCAGCCATTGTTCGGTGCGAATAAAACCTATCGTGGTGTGGTTCTTGGAGCACTCGGTGCTGCGGGTGGCTACGCGCTGCAGGGCGCGTGGCCTGCGCTCCAGGTACCAGAGCTTCGAGATTTCTCAACCGCCGGCCTCGCCTGCTTGGGCTTTGGCATTGGCGCGGCAGCGATGGTCAGCGAACTCCTGAACAGTTTCCTAAAACGCCAGATCGGCATTCAACCGGGTGCACCGGCGGCGGGCCCAAGCGCGGTTATTTTCTACGTCTTCGATCAGGTCGATTTCCTACTCGGCGCATGGATCGTCGTTCTGCCATGGGTTACAGCAACAGTCTCACGCGTACTCTGGTCGATCGCATTCGTCACCGTGATACATCAGATCATTAGCCTTGCCGGCGCACGACTCGGTATGCGATCGAGCGCACGATAAACCCAGCGATGGAGCCATGCGCAAATCAGACCTGATGCTAACGATTCCACAGGCACAGTTTCGAGTGCTATCGCTTCGATTCACCGCGGGCGACCTCGAGCGCCTGAACCACCGCCACCTCGTCTACGGTCTGCTCGTCACATGGGCAGCGGGTATCGGGCGATACTGGGACCATCCGGATCCGTATCTCATCCAATCACTGGGGCTCGGCTCACTCTGCGTCACGTTCGCACTCGGGCTTTTTCTCTACCTGATTCTTTGGCCGCTGCGTCCATCTAATTGGTCTCTCACTCACCTCTACACGTTTGTCTCACTTACCGCGTTACCCGCGCTCCTTTATGCGGTGCCTGTGGAGCGCTTCTTTTCCTTTAACGTGGCGCGCAGCGCGAACGTTTGGTTTCTGATCACGATCGCGGTCTGGCGAGTAGCAATGCTGAGCCGTTATCTCTCGCGTCAAACCGGATTATCGGGAGGCGTGCTTGTCGCGGCCTTACTGCTGCCTCTCGCACTCGTGGTCGTTGTGCTTTCACTGCTGAATCTGGAACAGGTGGTTTTCGACCTAATGGCAGGGTTACGCGAAGAAGGAGGGACGACCAACGACGAGGCCTACGAATTCCTGTTCTTCTTCTCGATGCTTTGCTTCATCGCTCTGCCGGTCCTTCTGCTCGCGTACGCCGTGGCGGTCTGGCGCCAGTGGCGTTCGAATAGTATTCGCTAAGGCTCGGCTGCTAGAATTCCTGCTGGACCAATTCGAGACTCAGTATGGGAGGGTCAATGTTAAAGGGAATCGCAGGCATCGCCGTGTTGGGAATCGTAGGCGTGCTCGCTTACGCGACGACATTGCCAGATACATTCCGGGTCGAGCGTTCGATCACGATCCAGGCGTACCCCGAACAGATATTTCCGTTGATCAACAACCTACAGCGGTGGGATGCCTGGTCACCATGGGAGAAAAAGGACCCCGCGATGGCCCGCACCCACAGCGGCTCTTCTGAAGGGAAGGGCGCGATATACGAATGGGAAGGCAATAAGGAGGTCGGCAAAGGGCGCATGGAAATCATAGAATCGATTCCACCTTCCACCATTGTGACGAAACTTGATTTCATCAAACCGTTTGAAGCGCATAACACCGCGGAATTCATGTTGGAGAGCGTTGGTGTTTCGACCAACGTAACCTGGTCCATGCGCGGACCGAATTCCTTTGTTTCGAAAGTGATGGGAATCTTCATCAGTATGGACAACATGCTGGGTCCGGACTTTGAGACCGGCCTCGGCAATCTTAAGTCAATTGCGGAAAAGTAATTCGGGGCGTAGATGGCATACGATGAAAAACTAGCGGAGCGAATCCGTGTGTTACTCAAAGGTCGGCGCGGTGTCTCGGAAAAGAAAATGTTCGGAGGCCTCACGTTTCTCGTCAACCGGAATATGTGTTGCGGCGTCGTCGATGATGAATTGATGGTCCGCGTTGGCCCCGATGCGTACGAGAAAAGTCTCGCGCGAAGTCACGCGCGCGCGATGGATTTTACCGGCCGACCCATGAAGGGCATGGTGTACGTGGGCGTAGACGGAATTCGAACCAAGAAACAGCTCGAAGCTTGGATTGATCGGGGCGTCGACTTCGCGCGCTCGCTGCCCGCGAAGTAGCGCCTTGGCACATATTCACGGCTTTCCACCGATTGCACTCGCCAGCGCCACCCGCCTCGTTCTAGGCAGCATGCCGAGTAAGCGATCTCTGCAAGAAAACGAGTACTACGCGCACCCGCAGAACGCTTTCTGGCGCATCATGGGCGAAATATTTGAGTTTGATGGATCTGCGGGTTACCGCGAGCGTTGCGATGCACTTATGCGTGAAGGAATCGCGGTATGGGATGTACTCGCGGCTTGCACGCGCGAATCGAGCCTTGATTCCGATATCGTAGCTTCATCGATTATGCCGAATGACTTCAAGCGCTTCTTTGATGAGCATTCGCAGATTTCGGCGATCTACTTCAACGGCGCTAAGTCAGAAGACGTGTATTTGAAACACGTATTGCCGACGCTCACCGAGGCGCAAGCAGCGGTGCCGCGGTTGCGCTTGCCTTCGACGAGCCCGGCACACGCACAACTCAGGTTTGACGCCAAGCTTGAAGCCTGGCGCGCTGTGCTCTAGCCGTAGACGTTACTTCAATTGACCACAGCTTGCTTTGAGGTCAGGGGGACAAGTCGAATCACTCTGGCAGCGGGTGCAGAGTTCCCCGGTCATGCCCTGCAACTTACCGGTTACCTGCTCGACCTCCGCATCCGTTGGTGCGGGTTGGGTTTCGTTCGACTCCGCCGCCGCCATAGCTGCCTCGAGTTGTTTGAGCGTCTCTTCGACCTGCTTTCGCTGCTCCGGCGTTAGATTCGCTGGAATCTCCACCTGGGGCTTACTCCCCTTAACGGCAGGATCTGCATCCACAGTCCCCACGAATCCAAACGCTACACAGCCAAGAATCATCAGCATTCGAAACATCATGTTCTCCCCCCAATACCATTGGCGATGCTGTCCCCTATCGGCAGGTTCCAAACAAAACTTGGATTCGAATCCTGTGCCTGCGTGATAGAATCCCTCTATCTAAGCGGGAGGAGAATCCATGGAACTCGAAGGCGGTTGTTATTGCGGCGAAATTCGATTTACCGCGGCCGGAGACCCGGTCTTCAAGGGCGAGTGTCTTTGTCGTGAATGTCAGTACATCAGTGGCGGCAATTCGAACATCATTATTGCGATGCCCGAAGCCGGGTTCAGTTATACAAAGTCTGCACCCAAAGCGTTCCAACGCTCCGACCTGGACAATCCGGTCACGCGTGAATTCTGTGCGGATTGCGGCACACATATCGTTTCGAAGTCACCGGCTCTGCCTGGTGTCAGTATCATCAAAGTAGGCACGCTGGATGATCCGAGTGCTTTCGGAAAGTCCGAGATGGTGATCTACACAGTAGATAAGCAGGACTTTCACCAACTCCCCCCGGGTGTTCCTGCATTCGAACGATCTCCAGGACAATAGGGGTTCGGCATCGAACACATCGTCGGATTCGGTGAGTTTGCGCTCGCGCTAGCGGGTTTCGCGTCGCTAGTAATGATCCTGGGGCGCCGCGAAGGTGTTTTGCCACCGGAAAACGCGTACATCATGCGCTTCATGGTCGCCAACTCGCTCGGTGCTGCCTTACTCGCCATGCTGGCGTTCGTGTTGCACCGACTACACGTTCCAGAGCCGCTGCTTTGGAGAGTTTGTAGCGGTATTTATTTGGTGTTTGCTGCGGGCTTTATCGTGCTTTCGGTGGTCCAGGAACGATCACTGCGGAAGACCGAAGGTATGAAACTTCCGACACCGATATTTTGGTTGGCGGCCAATCTCAGCCACGCGGTGCAGCTGTCAAATTGTGTCGGATTTCCATGGGCACCTTCCGAAGGCATGTTTCTACTCGGCCTCTATCTCCTACTCGCACTCTCGGCAGCACAGTTCGTTTCGCTGTTGTTCATCGCCTCCGAGTAATCCACATTAGATCCATATGCGGGCCGTCGACCTATTTCGCGCGTTCTTTCCGTCTTGGCGTTTCTTCGATGACTTCGGTGAAGTCCCCGAACTGGTGTACCGCCTCATCTCGTCAGACCTCACCGATGACGTGTGGCGACCGTGCTTTCAGCGACCGAGCCGAAACTGGCATTCCCTTCTGGTCAATCCTGCCGGTAACGCTTACCTCGCGCAGGCGTCGGTTGTTCAGCAACTCGTAAACGAGCTGCCACTCATAAACGATACGAACCCGATCGAAGAAACTGTCCCGTATTGCCTGATCAAACACTGGGTCGCTACGGTGGTGAGAGCTCATTCGAACGCCCCACACACGGCCTACCAATTCAAAATCATCGCGCGATCTTTCGAACACCCCGAGGGCGAGGACGTACTCCTCTCGCCTGAGTTCAACGCGTAAATGTTCGACGCCGTTTCACTAACGACGAGCATTGTCGCCGCTGCGGTCATGTTTCAAACGATCGAGTTACTCCTGCTTCGCGGCACCTTTCAAGATGCCTCGGTTTGGAGTTGGCCGATTTTGCGGAACGATTTCGATGAGCTTCCCGGAATCGTGCGCCAGGTCGCCGATGGTTTACTCCGCTATCCAAACTTCGTAGCTGTATTGTGGCTGCGACTAATCGCAGCCTCGTGCATCGTCATCATGCCCCATGTCATTTGGTCCTTGATATTGATCGGCACAACGACCCTCATCGCCCTTCGTTGGCGTGGCAGCTTCAACGGCGGTAGCGACTCGATGACATTGGTCGTACTCGTGGGATTGACGCTCGCGCTCATGCGACCCTCGAGCTCGGTCGTGGTACTCGCCGGCATGGCCTACATCGCGGTGCAATTGGTGTTGTCGTACTTCATTGCTGGCATCGTGAAACTAAAGCATCGAACCTGGAGGAGTGGGAAGGCGCTGCAAGGATTCGTCACCTACGCCGCATACTCGATTCACCCCTGGCTCAAAGACATTCTGGAACAGCGCGTTGTAGGTCGCGCCGTGAATTGGGCCGTCATCCTATTCGAGTGTAGTTTCCCGCTCGCGTTGATGAGCCCAAGAATCTGCCTCATCTACATTTCACTCGCGGCGCTTTTCCACCTGGGCAACGTTTACGTCTTCGGCTTGAATCGCTTCGCCTTTGCCTGGGCGGCCGCTTACCCTGCCCTCTATCTCTGCGCGCTTGAAGTCAGTCGTCGGATCTAGCGCAAGCGGAGCCATATCGGGCGTTGTCGCCACTCAAGTCGAAATAGGCTGCCACCGAATCAAGTTTCGATGGAATGTTTTGCCCACGAGGGACGCATGGCGGCGGGACTTTGCCGAGGATGCGGTAAAGGCGTCTGCCGGCAATGCGCGGCTGAGCTAGCGGGCGGCCTGGCCTGCGGACCTCGCTGCCAAGTGACCGTGGAAAAGATGAGCGCCTCGCTCAATCACTTCAGCGAACACGAAGCCGAGATCGATTCTTTGATGGGTCGCGCGATGCAAATGCAGGCCACGACGCCGAAACTTTTCATTCACCTGGGGCGATTCGCGTTGATCATCGGCGCCTTCGTGACGCTGTTCATGGCAGCGTTCGTGGGGCTATTACATCAGCCCATCACCAGTGTCGATGAGCTCGGCGTGTTGACGGCGCTTATTCTGGCTCTCGGACTGCTTCTTCTTCGTATGGGGCGAAAGTTCCAACAAGACCCGCAGGAAATCGTGCCGATTCCAGCGCCATCGGATCGCACCGTTCACTAGTTCTTTTTTCTAGCAGAACTGTAATCTCAGCAGTTTACTCTTGACCTCGCCAAGTCAAGCTGGGTCTACTTGCACTCATAGCGCTTGGCCGACGACGATACCCGAAATGAACGGCGAATATTGTCGTGGCCGTGCGCAAATGGGAGACAGAGCATGGCGCACGCCTGGGTGAGAGTATGGGTTCTAGCGATTTCACTGTTGATCTCCGGTGGGGCCGCATCCGCCGCGACGACCGGTCAACAAAAGTGCATCAACACGAATAACCTGAACCTGCGCAAAGTCGCCAAGCGCATTGCGGTTGAGATCGACCGCTGCATCAAGGATTACGCCAAAGGTAAAATCACCGGCCCCGGTCTCTGCTTCGAAGCCGACCCCAAGGGAAAGATCCTCAGCGCCAAGAACAAAACGAAATTGGATTTCCTTTCCAAATGCGGCGGGGGCAATCTTGCCAGTTTCGCCGTGACCGATCCCAACACAGTTAACAACGCCGCAATCGAAAAGGAACGCGGTGTCACTGCCGTACTTTTTGGAGCCGACCCCAATAGCGCGTTGTTCACTGAGGTCGCCGACAAAAACGCATCCAAGTGCCAGCAGAAGATCGCGAAGACGGTAAAGAAGTGTCAGGACAAGCAACTCAACGAATTCAACAAGTGTAAGAAGAAAGCGCTGAAAGCCGGTGCGGACTCAGGCGTGGAGCTCGAAAGCTGCATCCTCGACGACCCCAAGGGAACGATTGCGAAAGCATGTGACCTCGTCGCCCTGCCCAAACTCGACAAGGTCAGGAAAGACCTCACGAATCAATGCGATGCGAAAGGCGTCGCGCTAGATATCGCGTTTCCTGCGTGCAGCGACCCAAGCATCGAAGGCACACACGCGTGTCTGATAACCCAACTTCAATGCCTGACCTGCACGGCGATCAATACCGCAGACGGACTGAATCGCGACTGTGACATCGTCGATGACGGCGTCGATAACGAAAGCTGCGAGAGTGGCCTTGAAAGCTCAACCGCGAGCTTGATCATCGACCCCAACGACTTGATCGGTGGTCTCTTGGCACGCGGGCGCGTCGGTGACTATTTGCTCGAGAATGAAAAAGCGCGTTTCATCATTCAGAAACCGGGGCGAAACTTTTCTTCCGGTGTGGGACAGTACGGCGGTAATCTGATTGACGCAGACCTCCAACGTGGCGGTGCGCCCGGCAAGGACCTCTTCGAAGAGGTGTCTTTGCTGGTCAACCTTGAGAACAGCGCCAACTACACAAGCGTCGTGGTGCTCAATGATGGCAGCGACGGCTCCGCCGCAGTCGTCCGCGCCACCGGTCCCGACGACCTATTGGATCGAATTAACGCAAGTTCAGTGATCGCGGACTTTGGCTTTCCGTTCCCGGCCCCATTGGACGATACGGACCAACCGGTAACGATCACGACCGACTACATTCTGCCGCGCGGCGTTCCCACCCTGACGATCGAAACGACCGTAACGAATACGAGCGGTGCGGATATCGATCTCTTCCTCGGTGACTTCCTCAGTAGCCTGGCACAGGAACCATTCCATTCGGGGTATGGGGTAGGCGAACCGCTGGTCACCACAAGCGAACAGTGCGACGCCCCTACGATTTGTGACTTTGTCGCATACAGCCAAGGTGGCGCCGAAAAGGGCGGCGTCTCGTATGCGTACTTCGTGGAAACCCCGAACACGACGTTCTTTAACACCAATGGCGTGCAGGTCAGCCTGCTCGGGCGATCTGCGGTTCTTTCGGTCATCGGTGCACAGGGGCCAAACTTCAACGTACCTGCAGGCAGCAGTGTAACGGTAACGCGTTACATCGCGGTGGGTGACGGCGATGTGGCATCGGTTCTCGATGAGCGAAATCGCATCAATGGGGTCACCACAGGAACCGTGAGCGGAAAAGTCACATTGGGCGGAGCACCGGTGGAGGACGTTGAGATCACCGCGATGACACTGTCCGCAGCGAGCGGACCTGGAACGGCGGAGAATGTCGTCTCGCAGTTCCGTACCGACCCGAATGGTAATTTCTCAGGAACGTTGCCCGTAGAAGACTACGAGCTTCGCGCGAACAAGGACGGGCACCTCTTTGGTTCGCCGGATCCGGGGCTCATTGTCGTGACGGATGGGGCTTCGATTACCCAGAACTTCACCCTCACCGCGCCGGCAACAATCGATGTTTCGATTGTGGATGCGAATAGCAGCCCAATCGCAGGTCAGGTCTCGGTGGTTGGTTTCGACCCAAGCCCCGACCCAGGCAACTCGCAACTTGTGCTTGGGTTGATTGCTAACGAAACTGGTATCTTCGGCGACGTTACGAAGGACCCGCTGCCCTACGGTCTCGCGCGTACGATCTTTGTCGACCACAGCGGCGTTGGAAGCTTCGCTATGGAACCGGGTGACTACCGATTCGTGGTTTCACACGGTACGGAGTACTCAGCATTTACTTCGGACCTCACGGTGTCGAGTGGTGTGACACATCCGATCGCAGCGGATGTCGCACGGGTGGTGGATTCGACCGGATACATCTCAGGCGACTTTCACGTGCATTCCTTCGACAGCGTCGACTCCGCTGTTACGCGCAATGAGCGCATCATTAGCATGCTCGCGGTAGGCATGGATTTCTTCACGCCGTCGGATCATGAGTTTGTTTCTGACTTCACACCGGAACTCACTGCGTTGGGTGTGACGGATTTGATTTCGGTATCGCCAGGAAACGAGATCACCCCGTTTGACTACGGTCACTTTGGCGCGTTCCCGCGCACCGTGGATCCCAACCAGGTCAACGGCGGTGCAGTGGACTGGGGACGAGCGGAGCCCCCGGGCTTTGACTTCCCAGTCTTTGGCGCATTCGGCCTTACACCCGGCGAGATCTATGCTGCAGCGGAAGCCGACCCAGGAGACCAGATGGTGATGATTCACCACGTTGCGAGCTTCTTCGACTCGGCCCTGCAATTCGATACGGGCGTGACGCCTCCAGTGAGCAACGGCGACGGCTCGATCGTACGACTCGATCCCAATATTCCGAACTATTGGGACGAAGACTTCGACAACCTTGAAGTCTGGATCGAAACCGGCCGCGGACAGATTTTCGGCAACTTTCTGGGTGAGAACGCGGGCAACTGGTTCAACCTCTTGAACCAGGGAAGCGTTCATCGAGGTATCGCGGATTCCGATACGCATGCGCTCTTCGCGGTGCAAGCCGGGTATCCACGGACCTTCATCGCTTCCGCAACAGATGACGCGGGTGCGATTACCGGCCAGGACGTCGCGGATGGTTTAAACTCGGGCAATAGCTTTGGCACGAACTCGGTCTTCCTTGACGTTGGCATCGAGGGCGACCCGAATGTGTTCGGTGGCTTGGGTCTCGGTGAACCCACACTGGTGAAAGCCACAGGTGGTTCGGCAACCGTGACGATCGATATCCAGAGTCCGGATTGGGCCGAGTTCGATATGGTCGAGTACTACATCAACAGTGAGACGATTGTGGATCCCAACGGTCGCGCCGGTCTGAATCCGCTCTATCGCATCTGTCCCGATGTCGTTCAGACCGACGGCGTGGAATTCACAGTGTCATCGGTGCCGGTCAACGGCAAGGCACGCCTCGAAGCGACCAGCACGTTGGCGTTGGCGGGACTGACCGAAGACACCTGGGTCATCGCGCTGGTACGCGGCATCGACGATATCTCGTGCCCGCTCTTCCCAATCGTGGCACAGAGCCTGGATCCGAACGTCAATCTAACTTTGGCAGATCTAAAGTCCTGCGATGCCGGTGACCTGGGCGCAACCGCCTTGGCGTTTACCAATCCGCTCTTCATCGATGTGGACGGGAACGGTGTTTATGATCCGCCGGGATTGCTGTTCCAGGGTTCATGTCCGTAACACGCTTGCTGCTTCTTTGGCTCGTCGCGGTCCCAGCATTCGGGGCCGCTGACGAGCCCCGTTTTATTGCGGAGCTCGTTGAGCGCTCGCCATTGATCGCGATCGGTACGGTTACGAACTCCGAAACATACGGAGGTGGTCGGTTTCAGCTCTACCACGTAGATGTACACCACACACCCCAAGGTGCGGCCAACACCCTAACGATTCTGGAACAACTGAAAGGCCGCGATCCGCTGCTGCAGACCGGCGAGCGAAGGTTGTTTTTTCTGCGGCCGGCCCCAACCCAATCGTTGATTCGAAGCGCACTGCCACAGGGCGATCACCAGGAGCTTGTCGGCGGACCGCTTGGAGCGGCTGCCGTTTCCGCGGAGCAAGATGAAGCTGCGATCGCATTGATTCGACAAGCGGCTTCGAGCAACCTGCAACGCGATATTTGGATTCGCGCGGAGCTACGTTCCGGCATTTCGCGATTCGTCGAGGACGCACTGCAGCTACTCGCGGGTGTGGAGCTCGAAGCCGAAGACTGGAACCTGCTCGGGGTAGCGCTCAAGAACGTGAAGCTCGACGAAGAGACGCGTGCTCAGCTGCTGCGCTTCCTAGGTCAAACCGGAAAATCTGAGGCGAAAACGTTGGTTCAGCATTATCGCCCTGCTGGATCGAAACTTGCAGCCGCACGCATCGAAGCGCTGGCAAATCTGGGAAGCCCACCCACGCTACGGGATGCAGCGTTGCTACTCAGCGACCCGGAACCCGACGTACGACGAATCGCGGTGGATCAACTGGGATCGCTTGAGGACGACAGTGCCGTGGGGCAGCTCGAGTCCGTTGCCGAGACGGATCGCGATCGCGGCGTTCGCCTCGCCGCAGTTCGCGCGCTCGGCCGACAGCGTGGCCCCGACGCACTGGCGGCGTTGGAACGAACCTTCGTGAGCGACGACGGTGAAGTTGCAACCGCGACCGCTGAAGTATTGCTGGCAAAGAAAACACCCGAAGTGCGGCAGACCCTCGGCACCATCGTGATGAATGCTGCGAGCTACGAATCACAGGCCCGCGCCCTGTTTCTGATGTTCGCGCAAGGCGCGACCAAAGATGATCCCGATGTGAAACGGATTGCGAAGTCTCATCCTGATCCCAAGATCCGCAAGATTATTCTTAAAGGCATCGAGACAGATCCCCACCATCACGTCGAGGAATAGGCGGCGATAGCGACCTTGTACATGCCGAACGTATCCGTTCCGACACAGTTCCTGTTCTATGCCATCGTTGTGAGCGTCTTCATCACTGGCGTGTTCGCGATCTACCAGGCATATGGTCGAGAACGCCGCGCCGCACTCTGGGGCGTGGTCGGCTTAGCAGCATGGCTTGGCATGGGCTTCGTCATCGCAGCCTCCGAATTTCTGCGGGATTTCACAGGACGGCCACCGAATTTCGTCTTCATCGTCACCGGTTTCACTGCCGCAACGTTCTCTATCGCATTTTCGTCGATCGGCTCGCGATTGATCGAACGGCTCCCGGCGTCCCGATTGATCGCCTACCAAAGCTTTCGTGTACCGGTCGAATGGTTTCTTTGGGCGATGTACCTGGAAGGCATCGTGCCGATTCAAATGACGTTCGAGGGCCGTAACTTCGATATCCTATCGGGTCTGCTCGCGATCGGAATTGCGATCACCGTCGCGCGCACGGCCACTCTACCGCGGCGAATCGTACTCGCGTGGAACATTCTTGGTTTGGGTTTGCTGATCAATATCGTGGCCATCGCGATTCTTTCGACGCCAAGCCCACTTCGCATGTTCATGAACGAACCCGCCAATACATTTATCGCGTACCCGCCGTACATTTGGCTGCCAACATTTCTGGTTCAGGCGGCGCTGTTCGGTCATCTCTTGGTTTTCCGCCTCTGGTGGCAGAAGTGAAACCACCGAACCCACCGAACTAACATCGAAATCGGCGATTCTGCGCCAGCTGAAATTTTCACGATTGAAACACGTTCTTCCCAACTACACCGTCGCGCTACGCCGATTAAGATATCGCTGTACTCGAGCTCCGTGCCTGGTGGTACAATTGAGGCTTGTAAAGCAGCCATGCTGGCGTAGCCGGCATGGCGTCAACATGAGGTACATGTTTTGGCCAAGATCTATGTGGGGAATCTTCCCTGGTCTGCAAGCGAGGACGAAATCCGCGAGTTTTTTTCGACGTACGGAGAAGTTCAGTCGGTAACGATCATCACGGATCGTGACACTGGACGATCTCGCGGATTTGGGTTCGTGGAAATGGAAGGCGATTCCGCCAATCAAGCGATTGATGGAGCGAATGGTAAAGAGCTAAGCGGTCGTCCCATTCGTGTCAGTGAAGCGCGCGAGCGCCAGCCTCGGAGCGGCGGTGGACCGCGCGACCGAGATCGCGTTTAGCGAATACCGTCTGCAAAGTTTGAATCGAATCAAGCGTGGCTGAACGACCGGCAACGCTCCAGTTTTACTTCGATTTCATTTCGTCAAATGCGTACTTGGCGTGGGCGGAGCTGCCTCGTCTGCGCGCCACGTACGGAATCGAGATTGAGCCCGTCCCGACACTCTTTGCGGGATTTCTAGAGGCGTACGGCCAACTCGGACCCGCGGAAATCCCTCGCAAGGCGCTCTGGATGGCGCGGAACAATCTGCGCAAAGCCAATATGCTCGGCCTGCGCTTACGTCCCCCTGCCTTTCATCCATTCAATCCACTGCTCTCGCTTCGTGTGTGTTCGCTCTCCATGCCAGACTTGCAGCGAAACCAACTGATCGACGCACTCTTCCGTGCGGTTTGGAGCGATGGTCTTCACGTTAGCGAGCCTGAAGTCGTTGCCCGGATCATCGACAACATCGGCGCCCCAGGACGGGAATGGGTCGAAGCCGCGTTATCCACTGAAACCAAACAGAAGTTGCGGCAGCAGACGGACGATGCGATTGCTCACGGCGCGTTTGGTGTGCCTTCGATGCGAGTTGGTGACGAGATTTTCTGGGGCTATGACGACTTCCCATACTTAGAAAATTTCCTCGCGGGCAAGGACACTCTCGATCCTGAGGAGTGGAAGCTTTGGGTGACCCGAGGCCATAAGTCTTCTGCAATGCGACGAGCGGTACGAGATCGCTCATAGTGGATGAAATCAAGATCCGCCCATATCGCTCCGAGGACCGACCTTCGGTTCGAGAGATCTGTTACCTAACGGGCTACATGGGTGACCCACCCGATTTCTATTGGCAGCATAGAGATAGCTTCATGGAAGTTTGGACGGCCTATTACACCGACCAAGAACCCGAGTCGACATTCGTTGCAGAGTATCGCGGGCGTATCGTGGGGTATCTCCTGGGATGCGTCGATACCGCACGCGCGCCGTCTCCGTCGGAAATGGTGCAAAAGCAGCTCTGGCGACACGCGCTGTTGTTCCGTCCAGGCACGGCTGGATTTTTTTGGCGTTCGATCGCCGACTTGATTCGACAACACCGGCTACCCGAAGGGGAACTTCGCGACGCACGCTACCCCGCCCATCTTCACATCAACCTGATGCCAGAAGTTCGAGGACGTGGAGCCGGCGCTGCGCTAATACGGGCCTGGCTCAACAAGCTGCGATCACTAGGCTCGCCCGGCTGCCATCTCAGCACGCTCTTAGAAAACCCGAACGGTGTGCCGTTCTTTGAACGAATGGGGTTTAGAAAATTCCGCGATCCCGTTCTGATACCCGGAATGCGAACACCATCGGGCGAACGTATTCATGAGATTACGTTGATCCAAGAGATCGAGTCTCTATGATACGTCTGTACGATTTTTCGGAGTCGGGCAATTGCTATAAGGTTCGATTGTTGCTGGCAGAACTCGACATTGCCCATGAGCTGATTCCGATGGATATCTTGAAGGGTGAAACGCGCAGCAAGACGTTCCTTGCCAAGAATCTGAACCATCGCGTGCCCGTCGTTGAGTGGCCCGATGGCAGGACGCTAGCCGAATCGAATGCGATCCTTTTCCATCTCGCCGAAGATTCGTCGCTCCTGCCAAAGGATCCCTGGGAACGTGCGCAGATCTTGCAGTGGATGTTTTTTGAACAATACAGCCACGAACCCTATATCGCGGTTGTGAGATTTTGGGTATTTTCGCGTACGCTCGATGAACATCGAGATGAACTCAGCGAACGAATGCGTCAGGGTTATCACGCATTGGATGTGATGGAGACCCACCTGGCGACGCGTAGCTTCTTCGTGGGTGATCGTTACACGGTGGCGGATATCGCGCTCTATGCGTACACCCATGTCGCTCACGAAGGTGGTTTCGAATTAGACCGCTATCCAAGGATCCAATCTTGGATAGATAGAATCCGATCAAGTCCCAAATACATTTCAATCGATCAATGACCTCAATCGTGAGACAACTGGAGAACTCATGAGCCATATCGAACCCAAGGTGGAGCAAATTCAAACCTTCGCTTCCAACGCGGACGACTCAACACCCATCGTGATGATCAACTTGCTTCGCTATCGAGAGCAGGCCGCCTACGCGGCTGACTCCGGTGCCGAAGCCTGCAGTGGACGAGAAGCGTATCAGCGTTACAGCGCGGTGGCGCTACAGAAAGTGGCGGAGGTCGGTGGGCGCCCGATTTGGTTGGGTGCATGCTCTTCGACGGTCATCGGACCGGAAGCCGAGGAATGGGATGACGCGGTACTCGTCGAGTATCCATCGAAGAAAGCTTTTCTCTCGATGGTGTCCAATCCCGAGTATTTGGCTTGTTCGTTTCATCGTACGGCCGCGCTCGTAGATTCACGCTTGATCGCGACCGAAAGCGCGATGCAGCTGCTTAAGCCAATGGAGAGCTAAATGAGCCCATCACTCTTAGCACTGGTTCTCTTTGCGGCTTGGACGATGCTGCTCGTGTTGTTGATTCCCGCGTTTCGGCTACCGCTTATTCTTTCCGGCAAGCGGGCAGCCAATAGCTTTCGCCCGACGGCAGAAGGAGATTCGCTGCTTGCACAGCGTCTCGCTCGAGCGCATGCGAATTGCTACGAGGGATTACCGATCTTCGCGGTGCTCGTGCTCGCAGCGCAAAGCTCGGGCCACCAAACGGTGACGGATCCTCTCGCGCTTTGGGTCATTGCGGCACGCGTGGCGCAGTCGATCACTCATTTGGTTTCGACGGCCGATCCCGCCATCACGATTCGCTTTGGATTCTTCTTGGTGCAGTACGGAATTATGACAGTTTGGGCGATTGAGCTGATTCGAATCGGCCTCGCCTGAGCTTATTTACAGCGCTCGATGTACTTGAGCTCGCCAGCGTCGACGCGAATGCGATCACCGGAGTTGATGAACGGCGGGACTTGAATCGTCACGCCGTTCTCTAAAACTGCGGGCTTGTTCGACTTTGCAGCGGTTTGTCCTTTCACCACGGCCTCGGCTTCCCGCACATTGATCTCGACCACCTTCGGCAGCTGTACACCGATCGGGCGCTGCTCGAGTATCTCTACGAGTATCCGCATACCATCCGCAAGCCACGGAAGTGCGTCAGCGACCAGTTCCTCTTCGAGTGTGAGCTGCTCATAGTTTTCGGCGTCCATCACGACCGCGTTCTTGCCTTCGGAATACAAGAAATCCATTTCGCGTATATCGATAACGGCACGCTCCAAGAAGTCACTGGCTGAAAACTTGACCGAGCGTTGGCTTCCGTCTAAGAGATTTCGAAGTTTGGTTTGGACAAAACCGCGCTTATTGCCGGGCGTTCGGTGTTCGAATTCCAATACGCGATATGGCACACGATCATGAATAATCGTGGTCCCTCGCCGTAGCTCCGTCGCTTGAAGATCCGCCATCGATTCCTCTAAACGGCTCGCAGGCGTGCAAGTAGTCGGTCCCAGATTCCACCGAAACTGCCGTTGGACATGATCAGCGCGGCATCCGATCCGGTGCGGTTAGCAACCACGTGCTCAATAATCTCATCCACCTCAGGGATGTAGACCGCGTCAACACCGCGCGCTTTCAACGCATCGATCACGCGTTCCGGCCGCATGCGTTCGTCGGTGGGAATCTGATCAGGGCGATACACACCGGCAATAATCACATGATCAGCGCCGGAAAGCGCATCCACGAATTCATCTTCGAAGAAACGCCTTCGACTCGTATTGGTACGCGGCTCGAAAATCGCCCAGATGGAGCGGTCGTGGAATCTCGAACGCATCCCGGAAAGCGTTTCACGTACCGCTGTCGGATGGTGGGCAAAGTCATCAATCACCACGCAATCCGCTTCCTCACCGCGGATCTCTTGGCGGCGGCGGACACCCTGAAACTCGGCCATCGCAGCCGCAACTTGGTCTGCTCCAACGCCGATATCGTGGCAAAGCGCTGTCGCGCCCAGAACATTCTCGACGTTGTGACGACCGAAGAGCGGCATCACAACCTGGCCGACTCGCTCGGAGTTTCGCCAAATCGTAAAACTTGTGCCGTTGTCGTCAAACGCGACATCAGTTGCGCGCCACATCGCGTCTTCTTGGAAGCCGTATCCTTCAACGGGAACACGCGCACTTTGAAGCACCGCCCGCACATGCGGCGCGTCGGTCGCGGCAACAACGCGACCATCTGGCGGCAGCGATTCGATCAAGCTGCGAAATTCAGCTTTGATCTCTTCGATGGACTCATAAATATCCGCATGATCGAACTCGCAGGATGTAAACAACACACTTCGCGCATCGTAATGTAGAAACTTCGGTGTCTTATCGAAAAATGCGGTGTCGTATTCATCGCCTTCGATCACGAAGTGATCGCCTGCCCCGAGGCGAAAGCTACAACCCAAATTCTGCGCCACGCCCCCAATAAGAACGCTCGGATCCAATCCGGCATGAGTCAAAATCCAACCCACTATGCTGGTACAGGTTGTCTTCCCATGCGTACCTGTGATGACGATGCTGTGCTTGGCGCGGATAAAAAAGTGATGCACCGCATCGGGAAACGATATGTACGGCAGCTCGTGGTCGATGACGGCCTTCACTTCCGGGTTGTCCCGCCGCACTGCGTTGCCAATCACCACAAGGTCGGGGCGTTCTTGCAACACGTGCTCGGCCGCAAAACCTTTATAGACCGGAATCTCCGCGCGCTGGAGTTGATCGCTCATCGGCGGGTAGGTATCGAG